>CAVQMG010000001.1:0-177060 GCA_963713585.1 uncultured Actinomycetota bacterium
GGCATGAGATCGACGTCGTCGACGATTTCCATGTCCGGCCCCCCCATTTCCACACTCAACCGAAGCAAGTCCAGAGCCTTCATCCACCCCGGCCAATCAGGGCGTAGGCGCCGCTCAACAAGTAGGCAATCTCATCGTTGCGTGGAGGCTGCGGCACGCGGGCGGCGGCCCTCTCTGCTTCCTCCAAATGCCCGGCCCGCGCGAGGCCGAGTGCATAGTAAGAGCAGAATGTGATGCCCTTGGCACAGGCTCGCTCGAGAATCGGGAGTCCGTCTTTCGAGTGTCCCGTTCCGCAGAGCGCCAGCGCATAGTCGGTGCACTGCAAGTCGTCGTAGTTTGCAATCTCGCACTGGACTCGGTAGGCCGCAGTTGCCGCTGCCAGATTACCAGCCATCCACAGCCGGGTGGCCAGTCCCAGGCGGGCAAACGGGCTCGCCGGGATCGAGGTCGACCGCCATTCTTGCTCTTTCCAGTGACTCCTGATGCCTGCCTAATCTTGCCAGGAGGCCCGCGTAGGCGCCGAAGCTGCCGGAATCGGCAGGGAGCAATCGAAGCCGCTCATCCAGATCCAGGAACGCCTCGCGCACCATTCCCAGCCCGGCACGGGTCGTTGCCCGAAAGCCCAACGCTTCCCCCCGAGCGGCCGTCGTGAGATCTCCCCGCGAGAGCACCTTGTTCCAGAATGGCAGCGCGTCCCCTGGGCGTCCCTCGAGCATGTTCCGGCGCGCTTCGAACCGATCCGCGTATGGGCAGCCCGGGTCGATCCGTAACATCGCTTCCAACTCCGCCCGTACTCACGGAGCACATCCGGATTCCAGCCCGAGAGCCCAAGCTTGATGATGCAGAAATTGGCGCGCAATGCGTGAGACATGAGTTCGTCGGGAAATCCCTGAACAAGTCGTAGCGTCGCGTCCTCCAGCCGCTCCCAGTTGCCCGCACGCGTGAGAACAATTGCCTCGTTCCGCAGTGGCGATGCGAGAAACGCCGGGCTCCCTGCACCCTCCTGCCACGTGGCGTAAAGTCTGGGATAGACAGCGCCCATCCGGTTGCCGACATCCGACGCAACGCGGATGCCAGCTCAGTGAGATCCCCGCTTTCGGACACTTCATTCCCGCCCCACAGAATCTGGTCGCTCCCCACCTCGATGAGCATCACTGTCGCCTCGGCCGCGCGAGTCCGCGCCTCACCGATCCTCTCACCAGGCGTCCGGCGCCGCGCCGGGATGCCGCATTGGCTTGCTCAACCAGCCCCTCCCGCATCGCGTGCATGTCTTCCGGAATGGAGAGAATCCTGAGATTGCGCGCCGTGGCGAGATTGATCGCCACCGCCTCGGCGAAGGCGCGCCCCGCCCGCTCCCCACCCTCGGGCTGCCCCTCGACCTCGAAGGGGAAGATCATGAGCGTGTCATTGGGGTCGATTGCGCTTCCTGATGCCGGATTGTTCGGACGCATTGCGAGCCACGCCAGAGACGCCGATCACAGCCGCAGCCGCCAGAACCAATAAGGCGTACCGCGCTGCGCGCGAGCGTGCCAGGGACGGAGGCAGCCAGACGGGAATCGATCCGCTGGGGAATGAGCGCACCAGTGCAGCCTGCGAACGGAGCTGTTTGAGATCCAGGCCAGATCATCCATAGACTGGTAGCGCTCGGCCCGTTCCCGGGCGAGCAGTTTCTGGATGACGCGATCCAATTCTGGGGGATAGCCGGCGTCAGTGAGCTCGGCGGCGCGGGCCGGCACTCCAGCAGAGACTGGGCGAGCGCTTCTTGGGTGGCCCCAGAAAAAGGACGGCGCCCGGTGGCCATCTCGTACAGCACGACGCCCAGTGAAAAGATGTCGCTCCGCGCGTCCACACTTTCGCCGCGGACTTGCTCTGGGCTCATGTAGGCCAGCGTGCCCATGATCGCCACGCGGCTCGCCTCATTGAGAGCCTCGGTGTGCTCTGCGTCGCCGAAGGCGGGTGGCCAATGCGCCGTGAGCGCCGAATCGAGCATCCCGTGAGGTTTGCAAAGAGTCGCCAGGCCAAAGTCCACAACCTTTGCGTCCCCCTCCGGCGTCATCAGGATGTTGCCCGGCTTCAAGTCGCGGTGCACCAGTCCCTTGCGATGCGCGCGCGCCAGCGCGCGGGCCACCTGCTCGCCCAGCTTCGCCACCGACTCCGGGGTCATGGGGCGGCCGGCCAGCGCGCGCCGCAGATCGGGGCCCTCGATGTGCTCCATCACGATGAAGTCGATGTCGGCGTCGCGGCCCAGCTCGTGCACCTGAACAATGTGTGGGTCGGTGAGCGAGGAACCAGGCGGGCTTCGGTCAGGAACATCTCGCGCCGGGAAGAGCTTCGGGCAGCATCAGGCCGCAGGAACTTGATCGCCACCGGGCGCTGCAGGATGGCGTCCTCGGCTTTCCAGACGACGCCCATGCCGCCGACGCCAATCTGGTCGACCAGTTTGTAATGCGAGATCATGCGCCCGGATTCGATCATCGAGCCCTGCCGGACCCGGGCGGGCAGTCCGGGAGTGAGGGTGTTATCGACCGCTCTCACTATGATAACCGAGCTGAGAAGCACGGTCGCCCATTCAGTCCCGGCGCGCTCCTGTGCCTATCCACTCGATCCGAGTGACATCGGCGGCGGCCCGTGGCACACGATCACGTATCGTTCAGCCTGCGGGGGCGCCCAATGCGCGCGCGCCGCGGAGACCGGGCGAGGAGCCGCGCGGCGTGCCGGCGCGGCATTTCTATTTCATCGAGGCAACCAGGCTGCGCAGGATGTCGGTTCCGGTCACGATTCCGCGCAACTTCCCTTCCTGGAGCACCGGCAGGCAGCCGACCCTGTGCTGGAGCATCAGGCCGGCCGCCTCGGCGAGGGTCGCCTCCGGGCCCACGGTGATGACCGGCGCGCTCATGATCTCCTTGATGCGGATCGTGCGCAGCAGCTTGCGTCTGCCCGTCTCCCCGTAGCCGATGGCGAAGGCCAGCACGGATCGGAAGATATCCCGGTTGCTGATCAGGCCAACAACCTGGCCGTCGTCGTCCAGGATCGGCACGTGGCGGAGCCGCCCGATGATCATGAGCGCCTCCGCCATATCGAGCGAGTCATTCAGGTTGAGCGTGCTGACACCGGTCTGCATCACGTCCTTGACCAGGATCGCGCGCTTGCCGCCAGCCGCAGCGGACGGCTGCATGGACCTCGTCCCCGATGGCATTGCGCGGCGCGGTCATCTTCGCGGCCCCCGGCCGCCGGCCGTCTCACAGGCGGCTGCGCAGTCCGGCCGACGCCACCCGCGGCCCTGAAAGCTCCGCCAGCGTCATGGCCACATCGGGCGACGCGGTGAAGAGGGCCAGCTCATTGGCCTCCCGCGCCAGGTCGCTCAACGAGACCACGCCGGCGAGCGACCCATCGGCCTCCAACACCGGAAGCCGGCGCACATGATGCTTGCGCATCACCAGATGCGCCGTCGTCAACTCGGCGCCCACGGTGCACGAATGGACTCTCTTCGACATCGCCGACTTGACGGGTATCTCGGACAGGGCCTTCGACTTCGCCGCCGCCGCCATGCAGATGTCGCGATCGGTCACCACGCCGGCAACCTTGCCGCCGGTCAGTTCCTTCACCACCACGAATCCGACCTTGCGGTCGCCCATCGCGTGCGCCGCCTGCAGGCAACTGTCGTTGATCCAGCAGCTGGCGACATCCCGGTTCATGACATCACTGATTTTCATGCCACACCTCCTGACTTTGATAGAGATCCACTACCAGCCAGAGTTGCAACAGATGTGCCACGCAAATTCCGTGGCGTGCTGATGGATGCACGGCGGGAGGCCGCGTCTGCGAGGATGGCGGGATGGGGCGAAACGATGGCGCGGAAGTGCGGCATTTCCCGCTGCCTGCAGCGCCTGACAACGCAGCAGCAGTTGTCGTGAGCCGGGCAGATTTGACGCCGGCCCAACCCTTGAAAGACGCCCACGGCTCATCTGTACGTCTGGGCAGGAAGCCGCTACCATCGCCATCCATGGCATCCGATCGCGGATCCCTCGATTTGCTGGCTGAAGCTCTCGGAGCGCTCGAGCAGCAGTTCGGCCATTTGCCGGAGCTTGCCGCGGCGCTGGAAACCGGCCCGCTGCGCGAGGCGCTGATGGCGGCCTCGGCGCGGATGGCGCGACAACTTCCCCTACCATCATCCGCTCTACGTCGGCCAGATGCTCAAGCCGCCGCACCCGGTCGCGCGGCTGGCCTACGCGCCTGGCGATGTGGCTCAACCCCAACAACCACGCGCTCGACGGCGGGCGCGCCAGCTCGGCGATGGAGAAGGAGGCGGTCGCGCGAGATCGCCGCGGATGTTCGGCTGGGAGCCGGCACCTGGGCCATCTCTGCGGCGGCGGCACGATGGCCAACTTCGAGGCGCTCTGGGTCGGCGCGCGAGCTCGGCGCCCGGCAAGGCGGTCGCCGCGTCGGCGCAGGCGCACTACACGCACTCGCGGCTGTCGGCGGTGCTGGGCGTGCCCTTCGAGGCGATCGCCGTCGACGCGCTGCGGCCGGATGGATGTCGGCCGCGCTGGAGCGGGAGCTGGCCGGCAGGCGCGCATCGGCACGGTCGTCGCCACGCTCGGCACGACGGCCGCCGGCACGGTCGATCCGCTGCCGGAGATCCTGGCGCTGCGCGCAGCGGCATCGACTTCCGCGTCCACGTCGACGCGGCCTATGGCGGCTACTTCACGCTGGCCGGACAATCTCGACGCGCGACGCGCGGCGCGCCTTCGACGCGATCGCCGAGGCCGACTCGATCGTGATCGATCCGCACAAGCACGGCCTGCAGCCCTACGGCTGCGGCTGCGTGCTGTTCCGCGATCCGGCGGTCGGGCGGTTCTACCAGCACGACTCGCCTTACACCTATTTCAGCTCGCGCCGAACTGCACCTGGGGGAGATCTCGCTGGAGTGCTCGCGCGCCGGGCGCGGCGGCGGTGGCGCTCTGGACGACGCATGCGGCATGCTGCCGCTGGAGCGCGGCGGCGCGTTCGCGCGCGGGCTGGAGAGCTGCCGCGAGGCGGCGCTGGCGCTGCACGCGGCGCTCGCGGCGATCGCAGCGGTTCGTCGCCGCTGCTGCGCGCCGGAGCTGGACATCGTGGTCTGGGCGGTGCGCGCGGCATCGGCGACTGAGGCATCGGCGCAGGCGCGGCAGATCTTCGAAGCCGCGGCGCGGCACGACCTGCATCTGGCGCTGGCGACATTTCCGCGCCGGATGGCTCGAAGCCTGCGGCGCGGTGCAGACCTGGGACGCCGACGAGATCACCTGCCTGCGGGCCTGCGTGATGAAGCCCGAGCACCGCGAGTGGATGCCGGAGATCCTGAAGCGGCTGGAATCAGCCGCCGGAGATTCCAGCAGCTGAATCCGCAGGGGATCCCGTCGCCGTCGGCGTATTGCGCCGCATACCTGCGCGGGAGGAAAATCAGACCAAACGCCCTGGCCGGACACGCCTGAATGGCGCCCCCGGCAAGAAAACGGGCTACCCGCGGGCAATTTTCGCGTAGGATCAAGAAACCGCGGCATGACGTGAGTGATTCTGACTCATCTCACGTTTGACTCGGTAGACGGGCGTGCGCGTGGCATCCGCCACTCCGCGCGGCGCTCCAGTCCGTGGGCGCGCGGTGCGACCACCTCAGCGCCATCGCGGCACCTCCCCCCGGGGACGGGAGGCTCGCCGAGACATGCCCCGACACTGGAGACTTGAGATGGATTCCTCGAAGGCCGCTCCCATGATTTCACACAGCGCACTCCTCTCCGCTCTCGGCAGAGCCATCCTCTGCGCGGCGCTTGTCGTCCTGGCCGGTTCGTGGCCGGGGCGGCGACCATCACCTGGAACAATGCCTCGGGGGGCAACTGGGGAGCCTCCGCCAACTGGACACCCAACCAGGTGCCCGGCGCCGGCGATGACGCCGTCATCGCTCTGGACGGCACCTACACGGTCATCGTCAATGTCAACGCGAGCGTGAACAGCCTCACCTTCGGCGGCACCACCGGCACGCAGACGCTTTCCATCTCCTCAAACTCCCTCACGCTGGCTGCCGCGAGCACCGCGGGGGCCAACACGCTCGTGTCGCTCACGGGATCGGCCATCGCAGGCGCCGGCAATTTCACGATGAACGGGCAGTTCAACTGGGACGCCGGGGACATGTCCGGCAACGGGATCACCACCGCCAATGGCCAGGTCAACCTGGCCGGCAACGGCTTGCAGCGCCTGTTCAGCAACCGCCGCTTCAACACCAATGGCGCCACGGCATGGTCTTCGGCAAACGAGATCCGCGTGGACAACGGCGGCCAGATCGTCAACGCCGGCACCTGGAGCGTCTCCAATAACCAGGGAATCAATAACGTCTTCGGGGGGGGGGCCTCCTTCACCAACACGGCCACGGGCATCTTCCGCAAGACCGCCGGCACCGGCACCAGCAGCATCTCCATCGGCCTGACCAACGACGGACTGGTTGACTCCCAGAGCGGCACCGTGACATCGCCGGCGCGGGCGCCGGCACGGGAGACTTCACCGTCACCACGCCGGCGGACCTGAATGTTCAACTCCACCTATGCGACGAACATAGGAGCCTCCGTCTCCGGCACAGGCGTGGTACAGGTGCCGGCACGTACAACTTCAATGCCGGGCAGCTCCTGGAGCCTCACCGGCAACACCAATGTGGGCGGCACGCTGAGCTTTTCAACCGGCGCCGCCGTCGCGATGACCACACTGGATCTCACCGGCACGCTGGCCGGCACCGACCAGGTGAACATCTCGGGCCAGCTCAACTGGACTGTCGGCACGATGACCGGCAGCGGCACCACCAACGCCAACGGGCCGGTGAGCCTGAGCGGGCGGCCTCCAGCGGGTCGCCGGCAACCGCCGCTTCAACACCAACGCCGCCACCACATGGTCGGCGGCCAACGAGATCCGTGTGGACAACGGCGGCCAGATCGGAAACTCCGGCACCTGGACAATCACAAACAACCAGCCAATCAACAATGTGTTTGGCGGCTCCGCGCTGTTCATCAACACCTCCCGGCCGTTCCGAAAATCCACCGGCACCGGAACCACCAGCGTCAATATCCTTTCGACAACACCGGGCTGGCTGACGCACAGACCGGAACGATGTTCTTCTCGGGCGGCGGCACCTCCACGGGTGACTACACCGGTCGGCGGGCACCGTGCTGGGATTCGGCGGGGGCAACCATGTGCTGAATGCCGGGGCGAGTGTGAGCGCAGCCACGGTGCGCTTCAGCGGCGGCAGCGTCAGCCTGGCAGACACATACACCGCCTCCACGTCCACCACCGCCGACGGCGGCACCGCCACTTCACCGCCCCCAGCACAATCCTGGGGCTGGGGAACCCCGTCACCATCTCGGGCGGCGGCCTGATCTTCAACAGCGGCGAGCCGGTGGCCATCACAGACCTGATGCAGTCGGGCGGCCTACTGGGTGGCACCGACACGGTAAACATCTCCGGTCAGCATGACCTGGACGGCGGGAGATGTCGCGCCGGCATCACCAACGCGAACGGTCCTGCGAGCCTCAGCGGCGGCGGGCTCCAGCGCGTCTTCAGCAACCGCCGGCTCAACACCAACGCCGCCACCAGCTGGTCGGCAACCAACGAATTCCGCGTGGACAACGGCGGCCAGATTGTCAACGCCGGCACCTGGAGCGTCACCAATAACCAGGGCATCAATAACGTCTTCGGGGGCGCGGCCTCATTCACCAACACGGCCACGGGCATCTTCCGCAAGACCGCCGGCACCGGCACCAGCTCCATCTCCATCAGCCTCACCAACGACGGACTGGTGGACTCCCTGAGCGGCACCGTGGCCATCGCCGGCGGGGGCGCCGGCACCGGTGACTTCACCGTCACCGCGCCGGGAACCCTGAGTGTCAACTCCACCTATGCGATGAACACTGGCGCCTCCGTGGCCGGCACAGGTGTGGTGCAGGTGCCGGGCACGTACAACTTCAATGCCGGCAGCTCGTGGGCCCTCACCGGGAACACCAATGTGAGCGGCACGCTGAGCTTTGCGACGGCGCCGCCGTCGCGATGACCACGCTGGACCTCACCGGCACGCTTGCCGGAACCGATCAGGTTGACATCTCGGGACAGCTCAACTGGACGGCCGGCGACATCGACCGCTCGGTACCACCAATGCCAACGGCCCTGTTAGCCTCAGCGGCGGCATTCAGCGCGTCTCCGGCAACCGCCGCTTCAACACCAACGCCGCCACCGCCTGGTCGGCGGCAAACGAGATCCGCGTGGACAACGGCGGCCAGATCGGAAACTCCGGCACCTGGACAATCGCCAACAACCAGCCAGATCGACCATGTGTTCGTCGGCTTACGCCCTGTTCACCAACACCTCCAGGGTTTCGAAGATCACCGCGGCGCGGAACCACCAGCGTAATATCTCTTTCAACAACGCCGGGCTGGCTGACGCACAACCGGAACGATGTACTTCCTCGGTGTGGCACCACCACGGGGACTACACGGATCGGCGGGCACCGTGCTGGGATCGGGGGCGGGGGCAACCATGTGCTGAATGCCGGGGCGAGTGTGAATGCCGCCACGGTGCGCTTCAGCGGCGGCAGCGTCAGCCTGGCCGACATACACCGCCTCCACGGCCACCACCGCCGAGGCGGCGGCACCGCCACATTCACAGCCCCCAGCACGATCCTGGGGCTGGGGAACTCCGTCACCATCTCGGGCGGCGGCCTGATCTTCAGCAGCGGCGAGCCGGTGGCCATGACAGACCTGACGCAGTCGGGCGGCCTGCTGGGTGGCACCGACACGGTGAACGTCTCCGGCACGATGACCTGGACGGGCGGGGACATGTCGGGTGCCGGCATCACCAACGCCAACGGCCCTGTGAGCCTCAGCGGCGGCATTCAGCGCGTCTTCAGCAACCGCCGCTTCAACACCAACGCCGCCACCAGCTGGTCGGCAACCAACGAATTCCGCGTGGACAACGGCGGCCAGATTGTCAACGCCGGCACCTGGAGCGTCACCAATAACCGCCGGGCATCAATAACGTCTTCGGGGGCGCGGCCTCATTCACCAACACGGCCACGGGCATCTTCCCACAGACGGCCGGCACCGGCACCAGCTCCATCTCCATCGGCCTCACCAACGACGGACTGGTGGACTCCCTGAGCGGCACCGTGGCCATCGCCGGCAATGGCGCCGGCACGGGAGACTTCACGGCCAGCTCGCCGGCGGCGCTACTGTTCAGCTCCACCTATGCCAACAACAGCGGGGCCTCAGTCTCCGGCACAGGTGTGGTTTCGATCCCGGGCACACTCAACTGCAACGCCGGCAGCTCCTGGGGGCTCACCGGCAACACCGTGGGCGGCGCGCTGAGCTTCTCAACCGGCGCCGCCGTCGCGATGACTACACTGGATCTCACCGGCACGCTGGCCGGCACCGACCAGGTTGACATCTCGGGGCAGCTCAACTGGACGGCCGAACCATCAGTTGCGAACGACCAATGCCAACGGCCCTGTGAGCCTGAGCGGTGGCGGCTTCCAGCGCGTCACCGCCAACCGCCGCTTCAATGCCAACGCCGCCACCACCTGGTCGGCGGCAAACGAGATCCGCGTGGATAACGGCGGGCAGATCCGCAACAACGGCACCTGGAGCATCACCAACAGCCAGGGCATTAACAACGTGTTCGGCGGCACCGCTTCCATCATCAACGCCGGCATCTTGACCAAGGGCGGCGGGACGGCGGCTACCGGAGTGAACATCCCATTCACCAACTCGGGCGATGTCCATGCCTCGACCCAGACGCTCAGCTTCACCGGCGGCTTCGCGCAGACGGCCAGCAGGACCATCCTGGATGGCGGAGCGATCTCTTCCAGCACCACGATGAGCTTCCAGGGTGGAAGCCTCGAAGGAAACGGCACAATCACCGGCAGCGTCAACAGCACGGGCGGACGGACGTCGCCCGGCCTGTCCGCCGGCACGCTCAACATCACCGGCGGCTTCACCCAGCTGCCCGGCGGCATTACCGACATCGAGTTCGGAGGGCTGAACCCGGGCACGGAGCACGACCGGCTCAGCCTGACAGGCGCGTCGGCCGCCAAGCTGGCCGGCACGCTGCGCGGCACGCTCATCAACGGCTTCGTGCCGGCGCTGGGCAACAGCTTCACCGTGATGACCTTCACCTCGCGCACCGGACAGTTCACCACCTTCAGTTCCCGTCGCTGGCGGCGGGCTGGGCTGGCAGGTGATCCACAACCCGAACTCCGTGGTGATCAACGTGGTCAATGGCGTCTGCCTGGACAACGACAACGACGACTACGCGCAGTGCGGCGGCGGCTGCGCGCTGAACGCCGGCAATGCCTGCGGCGACTGCAACGACGACAACCCCGGCATCGGCGCCGGCGGCCGCCGAGGTGTGCGACGGGGTCGACAACGACTGCAACGGCCAGATCGACGACGGGCTCAACGGCCGCCCCGAGATCTGCAACGGCCTGGACGACAACTGCAACGGCGTCGTGGATGAGGGCAATCCCGGCGGCGGCCTCTCCTGCGCCACGGGCGAGCCGGGCGTCTGCAGCGCCGGCACGATGCACTGCACCGCCGGCGCGCTCGCCTGCGTGCGCAACGTCGGCCCGGGCCCCGAGACCTGCAACGGCATGGACGACAACTGCAACGGCGTGGTGGACGAGGTCGGGCGACGCCGACGGCGACGGCGTGGACGACTGCACAGGACAACTGCCCCGACGCCTACAACCCGCCGTCGGACTGCGACGGACAACCCGGGGACGCCGACGAGCAGTGGACGTCGACACGACGGCATCGGCGATGTCTGCGACTGCACGCCGGACAATCCGCGCAACCCGCCCCGGGAGAGGTGGGCGCGACGGTCCGGTCCCGCAGCCCGGCGGGCCAGATGACGATCGGCCTGGAGCGCCGTCTCCGGCGTGCAGCGGTACAACGTCTATCGCGGCTACCGCACCGAAGGGGACCCCTGGGCCTACAACCAGCAGTGCCTCGGCACGCGCGCCGGGACGTCTGTCGGCGATCCAGCTCGATCCGCGCGGCGTTCACCTTCTTCTATTACTACGTGTCCAGCTTCTGCCCGGGCGGGCCAGGAGAGCGCCGCTGGGCCGCGACTCCACCAACAGCCGCCGATCCCGCAGCCCTACACGCTGCCCGCAGGCGAGCCTGGACGCGACGGCGACGGCACCGAGGAGGCGGCCGACAACTGTCCCGGGTTCCGCAACCCGATCGCAGTCGGACGTCGACGGCGACGCGCACGGCGACGTCTGCGACAACTGCCCGGCGATCGCCAACCCGGGCCAGGATGACACTGACGGGGACGGCATCGGCGATGTCTGCGACCCGGACCGGGACGGCGACGGCGTGGCGAACGGAGGCGACAATTGTCCCGACGTCGCCAATCCGCGGTCAGGAGGACACGGACGGCACGGCATCGGGGATGCCTGCGATCCGACGTAGGCGGCATCACTCTTCCGGGGGCGGCGCCCAGCCGCGCGCTGCCCCCGGGCACAGCTCTCGAGCCCAGGTGAGGGAATCGGGCCGCTTCCTATGGGAATCAACGAGCGGCTGGCCTGCGTGAGGCTGATCACCGCCAAGCAGCCGGAGTGCTGATTCAGTCTGCGCGCCCGCGCGGGAACCGGCGCCGGAAGGACTTCACCGGGAAACGTGACGGGCGCCGCCTGCGGATGCCTGGAGGCGCGCGGGCTGCAGACCCCGGCGCCCGCGGCTTGCCTGGCGGCGCTGAAAAACTATCTGGACGAGCGGGAAACAGGTCGCGATGTATTCCATCAACGCGTAGATGAACAACGCGATGCCGGCCATCTCGGCATATCCTCCAGCGTGGTGAGGATCACGAACCCCCCATCCCGCATGCCCGTACGTGGCGTCGAAGACCCTTCGATCGCCTCCACGCCGATCACCCTCCGACGAAGAGGGCGCCCGAGACCAGGAAGAGGAAGGCTGTGCGCGCCGGCAGGTGCCGCAGGAAGTTGAGATAGGCGAGGAAGAACGCCAGGCTGAAGATCACGCCGGATGATCCAGGCGTCATAGAAGATTGAGGGCAGATTCACTGCATGCCGCAGCGGCTTGGTGAGCAGCTCATGGAGGCCGATGGCCTCGTCCATGGCCAGCAGCAGGAAGATTGCCAGACATGACCAGCCAGTGCGGGGCGAAGCGGAAACCGTTGCGGCGCCGCTCCCTGCCCGATGGAGTACAGCAGGCTTGCGGGGATCACCAGGTTGAGCGAGGAGAACCAGGAAGCGATGTTGTGCTCTGCCGTTGAGATCGAAGAGCTGCTTCAATCCGAACAGGCGGTCGTGTCCGGTGGCGATCCGGATGGCCTGCACGGTCAGGCTGGCGGCCGTCAGGGCGACGATCACCACCAGCAAGGCGCCGAATACACGTCGAGGGTTCGGAACAGCGGGGCACCTCGGCGCAAGCGGCAGGCAGGGGGGACTGTCGGTGCGGAATAAAACGTGCGTCAATATAGACGTTTGGTCAATGGATTTCAGCAGGAACCTAGGAATCGGAGCCTGACACCCCCTTCAGTGGCTGAGGGTTACGACAATGGGATCACCGGAATGAGCGGCAACTCTGACGCTGCCGCGGTGGCGATTGTGTCGACTGCCGTGGCCGCGCACCTTCAGACCGACGAACACCGGACCCCGCTCCCGCGCGGCGAAAGGATCCGAATGCCGGCGAAGCTCGGCACCCAGCTCGGGCGGCAAACGGTCATCCTGCGGCCCGCTCGAGCCCTCGCGTCTCGGACAGCAGACTGGCCGCTCGCGGAAATGCCCTCGCCTTAGGGGCTAAATAGCTTCCAGTGCCCCTCGGAGACGACTTCGACGGTGCCGTCGGTCACTTTGATGGCGGTCTGATCGTCAATCGCGTAGCTCGGCACCGGCATGCTGGCGGCCCATTTTTCCGCCTCGGCCATGGAATTGTCCGGGAGATCCGGGTGATCCAGGTGCGGAAAGATCGCGAAATCGACGACTCCCAGCGTTCTGTCGCTGCCGGCCCGGCTCCAGCTGACGAAGTCCGCCCCGATGCTGGGGGTCATCACCATGCTCCCGCCGCTCAGTCCCACCCAGACCGCGCGCAGCGACGGCAGGAGGTCTGCCAGTCCGGACTGCCGCATCCAGTGGCACAGATACGTGGCATCGCCGCCTCCCACCAGCAGGGCGTCGGTCTCCTGGACCAGGGGGACCCAGCGCTCTTGATCGATGCTGGGCAGCGCGGTGAGTTCCAGCACTCCCAGGGACTTCCAGCCCAGTTCGCACATGGGGGTGGTGGCCGTCCGGTGATGAACCGCCATGCCGCGCCAGGACCGCCTCGGGGTGCCCGTACGACCGCGGTGGGAATGCAGAGGGCGCTGGACTCGGCAATCGGCTTGCCCAGCAGGTCGACCAGCGCGTTGTGGATGCTCGTGTTCTTGATGCCAGCGGAGGTGAGAAGAAGCTCTCATGATGCCTTTTCCTTGATCAGACTCGCCGCGGTCGCCGACTCTGCCGACGTCTGGCCGGTCTTGAAGGGGAACGGGCCGGCATCGCGCGGTGGAGCGCGAGCAGGTACTGCGACATGACGTATTGCTCCCGTGTGTCATCGGGGACCGTCCTTGGGCTCGGTCCCTCGCTCCCGCTACGAAGTCGGCACCGCCCAATCGACACCCGCCGGCCACAATGCCAGAACATTCGGCCGTGCCCCGTTCCGGGGTTCTGGCACGTGTCCAGTCGGAGGCCGAGCCGCTAAGCCTCGTGCCGCCCGCTCCAATCCGGAATCACGCAGCCACCATCAGCCAGACGGGACCAGCAATCGGTAAAGCTGGAAGCTTGAGTCCTGCTGAGCAGGTTGATCTGTTCCGCCCGCAGTGCGATGAACTTGCCTCGTGGTTGCGGGGCCTGCCAGAGCTTCCCGGCGACGCTCATGCCGAGGGAGTCGCCAGAGGCATGGGCCTGCCGGATGAGCGCTGTCAACGTCGGCACATCGGCGGCGGGAAAGGCGACCACGAATACGTACCAGGCAGGCCCCGGTTCGTTCCGGTTGGTGGTCACCGAGGAGACCGCCGCGGACGTGACCGTTACCGGAGTTCCGGCCGGGCGGTAGCACGCTACGCCCGCCAGCGGCGCAGGAGGCGCGGTGGGCGCGGGAGGCTGCTAGCGGTCGCCGTGCTCCCGGTGCCTACCTTCACCGGGCGTGACGACGCTACCTCTGCCCGCAGCACGTTGGGCTCCGACCCGAAGAGCGCGACTGAACCGGCCGGGCACCGGCCGGCCGGAGTGGGGGGCAGGCTGCGCATAATTCGCATGATGATCGGCGATCCCAGATCGCGTGCTGGTGGCAGGCTCACTGGCGCCGGGCCCGGCCCTAGCGGGGTGACGTTGCTGCACCCGGCGGCGGCGAGCATGAGGCCGGCGGCGGTCAGCGCGCTGGCCAGGACGGACAGCGGGCGGGTCAGCTGGAACTGCATGTCCGCGTCCCTCCTAGGCAGCCATGCCGTGGGGATAGTGCGGCGGCGCGGGTGATGCTGTCTGGGCGCGGGCGGCGTCTGGGGCGACTAGCGCGGCGGCGGCCAGCAGGATCAGCAGTTCGGCCAGGCTTACGTTGATCAGGTGCGGGTCGTTCAGGTAGTTGGTGAGCGTGACGATTCGGTACGCTCCAGCGACGGCGGCCAGCAGGACCAGGGCCAGCGACGACAGCCCCGTGCCGGCAGCCTGGCGGGAGCGGGCTCGCGGTGCGTGTGCCAGGCAGCCGAGCGCGACCAGGATGCAGCACAGCCCGGAGAAGTCGGGTAGCCAGGCGGAGTTGCCGGTCGCCTGGAGCGCCATCAGCGGCCCGTACACCAGGACGTAGCCGACGGGCAGCGCCAGCAGCCAGAGCCCCGGCGCCCCCATCGCGGCGCCCCCGTGGAAGGCGGTCATGGCCAGGACCGGGCCAAGGTCGACCAGGATCCAGAAGACCCACGACCCGAACGGCGCCGGCATGATGCCGGTGAGCTGAGCTTGCAGCAAGGCAACCAGGCCGGGGATGATGGCCAGCGCCGCCAGGACCCGGGCAGTGCGGTAGTGCCCGAGGGCCAGCGACACGAAAACCGCGATCCAGGTGACGCTCACCAGGTAGTACACCATGGCCCAGACGCTGCCGGGCGAGACGACCACCAGGCTCCACGGCAGCGCGGGCAGCCAGCCGGCCAGACGGCGGCTCCACACCAGGAACACCAGCACGTTAACAGCCAGCACCGCGTGCACCAGCAGCACGGCGAGCACCGCGCGCCGTATGGCCTGTCCCCAGGCATACCGGCGCGGAGTGCCCGGGCCGCCCAGATGCAGCCGGACGGCCAGGCCGGCCACGCTGGCGATCTCCTGCCACGAGCGGCTTGCAGAACTCCAGGGATGCACTCGTCCGTCCAGGGGTCGCCGGTCAGCCAGCTATCCAAGAACGCGGCGACCATGTCCTGTTCCCACTGCTGCCGGTACCAGCGGGGCAGGAGCCGCAGCACCCGCCGGTACCGCCGCTCCAGGCCGCGGCTCATCCGGCTGCCGCCGAGCCTGTAAGGCCCAGCCTCGCCCGCACTACACGAGCGGTGGCTGCGCGAAGCTCGGCCTCCTCAGCCAGCGCGCCCCGCCCGTCCCTGGTCAACCGGTAATAGCGGCGCAACCTGCCGTCGTGGGCCTCCTCCCGGTCCGGCTCGATCAACCCCTCGACGGCGAGCCGGTCCAGCACGCCATACAGGCTGCCGATCTTCAGCTTCACCCGGCCTTGCGACAGCTCTGTAACCTCACCCACGATGCCGTACCCATGCCGCGGTCCATCCGCAAGCGCGGTGAGCACGAAGAACGCCTGTCCTGTCATCGGCTTGCTAGCCACGCAGGCCAATATATTGGAGGCCAAGATATTAGTCCATCCCTAGCACCGGTCCGGAGTCGTCACCGGCTGACGCACAGCGGCCGCCAAGATCATCCATAGCTTCATCCGCCGAGAGCGGCAGAGCTCAAGCTCAGCGCGCCACAGAATCCGCTGACGGCGACAACGCGGGCCCAGATAATCCAGCTGAAGGCCGGCGAGCCAAGCGAGAGAACCTGGCCGGTCACCGAATTGCGCCTTCCTGTGGCCAGGGCGGCGCCCGGGACCGCGGCCAGCGCTTGGCCTTGCCTTCGCAGGCCCCGGGCCTTGCCTTCCCAAGCCCCGCGGGCGCGTCGGCCCCCACCTCGCCCGCCGGAGACCAGCGTGCTCGGGGAGTCGTGCGATGCTGTTCGTCGACGCCGGATCCAGTTGACCGGTCAGCTACCCACGTCAGCCGTCGCCGCCTGACGGCGGCAGACGGCCTCGACCGTCACTGCGCGCCGGACGCGCTGGCCTGGATCGCGTCGTCGAGGTCTCCGGTGAACATCGGGCGGACCTCGACCGGGAACTGTTCCGCGACCGCGGCTAGTTTGGCCCACTCCATGGCCTCGTCCAGGTCGGCCGCGTTAATGATCCAGAACCCGGCGAGGTGCTCCTTAGTCTCCGTGTACGGCCCGTCGGTAACGACGAAGTCGCTGCCGGACTCGCGCACCACGGTCGCCGACTCCGCGCCACCTTGCATGCCGCCCTTGAACACGAAAGCGCCGGCATCCGTGAGCTTGTCGCCGAGTGAGTTTACGCCGGCCCACACTTGCTGGCTCCTTTCCGGAGAACTGGGGACGGCATAGTCGCGGTAGAACGCGAGCAGGTACTGCGTCATCACGATCACTCCCGTTTGTCATCCGCGGCCGGTCTCTGGCCGACCGTCACTTCCGCTACGAAGTGGCCACGTCCGAATCGACACCGCCCGCCACGATGCCAGATAACCGGGTGCACGGTCGCGGGTGCCATGCGACGACCGCGACGCTGAACCAGACCTTTGAGATGATGCTGGCGTGCCCAGTCACGTAGCGCTATTGCGCGGGGTCAACAACCTCGGCGGCAAGCGGGTCGCTATGGCGCAACTGCGGGAGATTGTGACCTCGCTCGGCCATACCAATGTCGGGACCTACATCCAGAGCGGAAACGTGCTGTTCACTCCGCAGCTTGCAGACGCCAGGACGGCCGACAGCATGGACACCGCAACGCTAGCAGCTGAGCTGGAGCAAGCCATTGCCGACGAGATCGGGGTGCGGGCCCGCGCAGTAGTGCTCTCCCACCGGGAACTTGCGCGCTGCGTGCGAGACAATCCCTATCCGGCTCAGACTGATCCGAAGCTGCTGCACGCGGTATTCCTACCCGAGGTGCCCGGGCCCGGCCTGGTGGCATGGGTGGCCGACGCCGAGCGGCAAGTGCGCGCGACAGGCAGCCGGGACGAGGCCGGGGTGGTTGGCCGCACGGTCTACTTGCACACCCCAGACGGGTACCCGCGCAGCGAACTGCGCCGCGTGCTCGCCAGGGCAGGCGGACCAATGTCGGCCTCAGTAGCCGGAACGGCGCGCAACTGGGCGACGGTCAGCAGGCTGGTCGAGTTGTGCAGACCCTGATGTGCAGGCCCACCATCGGCCACCATGGCTGGCTCAGGTTCGGGCGATGCGAAGCGTGCGATAGCGACCCGAATGCGCAGCTCAGAGCTGCGCACTGCCCTCTTCGTCAGCGTCCGTTGTCACCCAACAAGCTGCCGCATCTTGGTCGCCCTCCGGGTCCTGCAGCACGGTCCGGGGATGGCGTCGCAGCTCCTGGTAAGTTTCAACGGCCGTGGCGCTGAGCTGGACGAGTTGATCGGCGGCGCACGGTTCTGGGTTCATCAGATCGAGGTGGCCTCGGTGTAGGGCCCCGTTCTGACCAGGCACCGTGCCGGAGTCCCACCGCCGATCGAGGCGAATAGTGGCATTAGCGAAAGTTGCTGGCAACCTGGCGCGGAGGTCCCCTACTCCCCGGATGATCCGGCCTGCCCGGTCCGCATCGACAGGGCGATGGCTCGCGCCATGCCGCCTTAATTGAACTGCTGCCACCAGGGCGACCATGGCACAATTCCTGCTCGTGAAGAAAGCGGACATAACTCCGGAGCTTGTCTCGCGGCTCGTCGAGGCCCAGTTCCCGCAATGGGCTGGCCTGCCCGTCCGGCCGGTCGATGTCGACGGCTGGGACAACGCCACCTTCCGCCTCGGCGAACACATGTCGGTCCGGCTGCCCAGCTCGCAGGCCTACGTTGAGCAGGTCGACAAGGAACACCGCTGGCTGCCGATCCTTGCCAGCCAGCTGCCGCTGCCCATCCCCGAACCGCTGGCCAAGGGGCAGCCCGGCTGTGGTTTCCCGCGGCCATGGTCGGTGTACCGGTGGATCGACGGCCAGACAGCAGGGGCCGGGAAGGTGGCAAACCTGCCGGAATTCGCCGCCGACCTGGCCGATTTTCTCGCAGCCCTCTACAAAGTGGACCCGTCGGACGGCCCGCTGCCCGGCACGCACAACTTCTTCCGCGGCGGCTCACCGGCCTACTACGACTCCGAGGCGAGGGCGGCGCTCGCAGCGCTGCACGGTCACATCGACACCGGCATGGCCGCCGAGATCTGGGAGGCAGCGCTGGCCGCGCGGTGGGACGGTCCGGCGGTCTGGTTCCATGGCGATGCACAGCCCGGCAACCTGCTTCTGGACCCCTCCGGCCGCCTGAGCGCCGTTATCGACTTTGGCACCTCCGGGATCGGCGATCCGGCGTGCGACACGACTATCGCGTGGACGTTCCTCTCGGGTGAGAGCCAGCACGTGTTCAAAGAGCGGTTGCCGGCCGACGAGGCGACGTGGACACGCGGTCGCGGCTGGGCAATCTGGAAGGCGATGATCGTCCTGGTCAGCGAGCTGGAGGCCAGGTCCGACCTCGCCGCGTTTACGAAGAACGTCATCGACCAGATCATCGCCGATCACCGTGGCGCCCGGTAGCGCCATCAGGAGTCGGCGCTGACGTCAGAGGCACTACTGTCGGGCGACGATTCGCAAGATCGCGGTCGGCAACGAGCACCTCTGCGAGGCGCATCTTCTGACCGGCCGAGATCGGCCGGCACTAGGGCGGCTCGGACGATAATGGTGGTCATGAAGCTGTCTGCACGGGGCGAGCACGCGCTGCGCGCTCTGATGGAGCTCGCCGGCCAGCGCCGGCGTCCTTGTACCTTCCGAGCAACTCGCCAGAAATCAGGCTGTGCCGGGACGGCAGCTGGAACTGATCATGACCGAACTACGCCGAGCCGGACTCATTCGCAGCAAGCGCGGCCCGGAGGGCGGCCACAGCCTTGCTCGGCCAGCAGATCAGATATCTCTGGCCGACATCGCCACTGTTATCTACGGACCGCGTCTAGGGCAACGCGACTGAGCTAGCTCAGATAGCCGCGAGCAAGCAGCTCATACCACCAGGCCGGCCTTGCTCCCGAGCAAGGCCAGCAGCCGCAACTCGATCTTCGGCTCCGGCGTCTCGTACGGCTTGCCGTGGTCGCGCGCTGCCCGTTCGAACTCGTAGAACGGGTCATAGGACCTGCCCGGCCCGCGCCGCCCTGGCGTTGGGGGCTGCCACTGCGGCTGTGAACTCCTGGTCATGGAACCTCCCCCAGAGCGCCGAGTCGGGCGCACTCCGCTCGGTCCGGAGCCAAGACGTTCTAGCCGAGTCCATCGATGGTATGCCCGGACACGCACGGTCCAGGGATCTCGTCCTGCCATGTCTGTCTGGGCATCGACCACAATCCGCTCGCCGAGGGTCGGGAGCGGCTCGTGCGGCGGGTGGAAGTGGCGCATAGCACCGTCCAGCCCTCCTGGCCTTTCCGCTTAGCGGCGATCCCATCCGGTCCTCTGGCCGGACGGCGGATTCTTGCGGCCCGGCCGGACGACGCCATGTTCGTAGGCATAGACGACGACCTGCACCCGGTCACGCAACCCGAGCTTGGCGAGTATGTGAGCGATGTGGCTCTTGACGGTGGCCTCACTGAGGTAGAGCCGGGCGGCGATCTCCGCGTTGGACAGGCCCTGGGCAACCAGCTGGACAACGCCGAGTTCGCGTTCGCTCAGACGCCCGGCCGCGTCCGATGCGACGGTGGCCGGAGCCGGGCCGCCGCAGAAGTCCTCGATCAGCCGCCGGGTGACGGCGGGGGCGAGGAGCGCTTCGCCGGCTGCTACCGCTCGCACCGCGTCGGCCAGCTGCTCGCGACTGGCGTCCTTGAGCAGGAAGCCGCTCGCGCCCGCCTTCAGCGCATGGTAGACGTACTCGTCCAGGTTGAAGGTGGTGAGCATCAGTATTCGCGCCCGGCACCCGTCCTGGACAAGCCAGCTGGTTGCCTCGATGCCGCTCATGTGAGGCATGCGCACGTCCATCAAGATCACGTCTGGGTCGAGGTGCCGTGCCTGGGCCAGCGCCTGCTTGCCGTCGCCCGCCTCGCCGGCAACGGTCAGGTCCGGCTCGGCTTCCAGCAGCATCCGCAGGCCCTCGCGGACGAGATCCTGGTCATCGGCGATCAGAACGCTGATCACGACAGCCCGTCTCCTAGCGGCAGGCGGGCCTGCACGGCGAACCCGCCGCCGGGCCGGGGCCCCGCGTGCAGTTCACCGCCGAATATCGCGACCCGCTCGCGCATCCCGGCCAGCCCGTGCCCGACCGCCGGGGGCTGGTTACCAGGCTGCTTCGTTCCGTCGTCGGTGATTCCGATCGTGACCGCTTCGTCGGCGCAGCCGATCGTCACCTCGGCCCGGGCAGGACCGGCGTGCTTGAGGATGTTGGTCAGCGCCTCCTGGACAATGCGGTAAACCGAGACGTCCACGGCCGCGGGCACCGCCGAACGGTCGCCGCTGATGATCAGGTTCACCGGCAGCCCAGCTGCGCGGACACTGGCGGCCAGTGCGTCCAGCTCGCCGATGCCCGGCTGCGGGGCGAGCCCGGTCTCCTCATCGGCGTCGCGCAGCACGCCGAGCAGGCGGCGTGTCTCGGTCAGCGCTTGCCGTCCGCTGTGCTCGATCTTTTCGAGCGCCGCCCCGGCGGCCTCTCCCGATGCCCGGGCGCCGGCCGCCTGCAGCACGATCACGCTGAGGTGATGGGCAACAATGTCGTGCAGCTCCCGGGCGATCCGCGCGCGCTCAGCATCTGCTGCCTGCTCGGCCTGGCGCTCGAGCGCGGTGTTGCGTTCGGCCAGCGCTACGGACTGGCTACGGGCCCGGACGAGCACGCCGAGCAGCCAGAAGGCCACGATGGGGATCACGGAGAGGCCTGCGCGGGCGCTCAGGATCACCGCTGCGCTGATGCCGAGGCCAGCAGCCGCCCGGCGCAGGCTGGCGTGCGCGCCCAGCGAGTAGCCGCCGGCGAACAGCACGAACAATTCCAGGAGCTGCGGCGGGTGCCTGGTGATCAGACATTGCAGCGCTATGCCCGCCGATATCGCCAGCAACATCAGCACCGGCGCGCGGCGGCGCAGCGCCAGCGGCACCCCCAGGAGCAGGGGCAGCAGCGCCAGCAGCCAGGTGGGCCCGGCGATCGAGGGGCCGGCCAGCGCCGGCTGGATCCCATGCGGCGACGGCGATCAGCCCGGCCCCGGCGATCGCCAGCCCGGCATCGAGGATCATGCCCGGGTCGCCGCCCGCGAGCGCGCCGAACTGCCTGCATGCACCGAACGTAGCGCCTGGCCAGGGCATGTGCATCAGCCGTGAGGCGGCCCCGGATTCATCCGTGCGGATGAACCGGTTCGTCCGCGCGGCCGCTGACAAGCGGTCCGATGTTCAGGGACTCTGGCACCATCCAGCCACCGACCAGGAGGGGCGCATGACCGTTACGTCCAGACATGGCGACAGCCCGTGTCAGCGCGCTGGCAAACTCGCTTCAGGCGAGGCTGGCGACTGGGCTGTCGAGGTACACGGGCTCACCAAGCGTTTCGGCACCCAGACCGCCGTCGACAACGTGGACCTGCTCGTCCCGCGGGGCTCCGCGTTCGGCTACCTGGGGCCGAACGGCGCAGGCAAGACCACCCTGATCCGGGTTCTGCTCGGCCTGACCAGAGCCGACAGCGGCACGATGTCGCTGCTCGGCATCCCCGTCCCTGCCCAGCGCGCACGGGCCCTGGCCAGGGTGGGCGCGATCGTCGACGAGCCCCGGTTCCACGGCCACCTGACCGGACGGCAGAACCTGAAGATGCTCGCCGCAGCCAGGGGTGCAAGGGCCGAGGAGCAGATCGGCCCGGCGCTGGACCGGACGCGGCTGACCCAGCGGGCCGACGACAAGGTCTCCGCCTACTCCATGGGCATGCGCCAGCGGCTGGGCCTGGCCGCCTGCCTGCTGGCCGACCCGCAACTGCTGATCCTCGACGAGCCGATGAACGGCCTCGATCCGGCGGGCATGCACGAGATGCGGGACATGCTCCGCAGCCTGACCGACGAGGGGCGGACGGTCGATGCTGTCCTCGCACCTGCTCGATGAGGTGGAACGCACCTGCGACCAGGTGGCCATCGTCGACCATGGCAAGGTCATCCGCCAGGGGCCGATCGGCGAGCTGATCGGAGCGGCCGGGATCGCCGTCGAGGTCCGATGCTCGGATCCGGAAGCCGCCGCACGCGCCCTCGCCGAGTCTGCGATCGCCTCCCGCATCGAGCTCA
The DNA here is from genome assembly GCA_963713585.1 of uncultured Actinomycetota bacterium. Lineage (GTDB taxonomy): Bacteria > Actinomycetota > Actinomycetes > Streptosporangiales > Streptosporangiaceae > JAJYUU01. The sequence goes on from CAVQMG010000001.1 coordinate 22,575, forward strand.
CCGAAGACGGGCTGACCGTCACGCTCACGTCCGGGCCCGCTCGCGAGCAAGCCGACGAGATCAACCGCCGCCTCGTCGGCGCCGGCGTCGCCGTCTACGGTCTGCGCCTGATTCAGGCCAGCCTGGAGGACTGGTTCCTGTCCGTAACGAGCCGTCTTCGGAGAGGATCAATGACCCAGCACAGCCTCACCGCAGCCGGACCCGACTCCCGGCTGCCGTCCCTGCCGCTGATCGCCGCCAAGTTCCTGGAACTGCGCAAGCGCAACGTCCTGATGACCGTCACCGTGCTGTTCACCGTTGGCCTGCCGGTCGTCTTTTATGGCATCAGGCTGATCTACCACCTGAGCGATCCGGCGCACTACGGGCCGGCCGGATCCCCGAGCGCATTCGCCACGACCGGCACCCTGATGGCCGAGTTCGGGTTCATCGTGGCCGTCACGCTCGGTGCCACGGCCGGGACCGCCGACCTGACCGACGGCATGTTCCGGCACCTGGTGATCACTGGCCGGTCCAGGCTCGCGCTCTACCTGGCCCGCATCCCGGCCGGGCTGGCCATACTGCTCTCGCTAGCCGCGGCTGGCTTCGCGGTGGCGGCCCTGGCGACCGGGTTCCTCAACAGCCCGCACGCGCCGGGCGCGGTCCTGTCGGCCGGCGCCCTGGCTGGCGCCGGGCTATGGCTTGAGCTTTATCTGATCATCGGGTTCACGGTCGGCCTCGGCCTCGGCGTGCTGATGGGCCAGCGGACCGTGCCGGTTGTACTGCTGATCGTCCTGCAGATCATCATCACCCCGGCATTGGCGGATCACGCACTACCGCACTTCGTCAACGTCGAGCGGCTCGTCGTCGGAGTCGCCGATGGACCAGTTGAAGCCGGTCGTGCTCGCCGGAGGCGCTCATGTTGGCCCGACCGGAGGTGTCGCACTCGTACTACCGCCCATGCCCACCTGGGCGCTGAGCGCCGTCATCGCCGGCTGGATCATCGGCTGGTCGGCTCTCGGGGCCTGGAAGATGGCCACCCGCGACGCCTGACCAGCACCTCGCCGGCACCAGCGAGCTCGTCGCCAAAAACGCAGCGCGACAGCCAGCCACAGCCAGTCACAGCCAGCAGATCCAGGAACCAGACCTGGGCGCACGGCAGCGCAGCGCTGCAGTGCGGTAGAACAAATCTCGTGAACAGTGAGCAAGCCCGCATCCGCCCGTTTCAGCCTGATGACCTCGGCGAGCTGTACCGCATCTGCCTGCAGACCGCGGACAACGGCGAGGATGGTACGTCGCTGTACCGCGACCCCAGGCTGCCGGGATACGTGTATGCGGCGCCGTACGCCCTCTTCGAGCCGTCGCTCGCCTTCGTGGCCGAGGACGCAGTCGGTGTGGGCGGCTACATCGTTGCAGCACTAGACAGCCATGCCTTCGAGCAGCGCCTGGAGCGTGACTGGTGGCCAGCACTGCGCGCGAGGCACCCCGAACCATCGCAGGATCAAGCTCATGGCTTGTCGCCGCAGGAACAGTTTGCGTGGCACTGGATCCATCACCCGCTGGGCACGCCGGACGAGCTGGCCAGCGAGTTCCCGTCGCATTTGCACATTAACCTCGTCCCGCGATTGCAAGGACAGGGAACCGGGCGACAGCTCATCGCGACAGTAGTCTCAGCTCTTCGTGATCAGGGTTCAGCTGGGCTGCACCTGCACGTCAGCCGGGCCAACCCGCGAGCTGCCGGGTTCTACCAGCGGGTCGGCTTCGTCGAGATACCGGCTGGCGATGCGCGGGTCTTCACCGTGAGATTCGCGGGTCCGGCCGGATAGACCGCTCGGAGGCGGCGCGCCGTGCCGCCGTGCCGCCGTGCGCCGGGCGGGGGCTGCCGTCGCTCGGCTTTGCGTCATAAAGTTCGTCGCCCTGAACCCTTGACTTTGCGCCATAAAGCAGCGTCTACTTTATGGCATAGAGTCGATTCAAGGGAGACACCATGAACCCCACACCCGACACCACAACCTCCGCCGGCAGCGGCGGCAACTTCGACGCCCGGCAGGCCGCCGCCCTGCTGGACCAGACCACGCGACAGGCGCGGCGCCAGTTTGAGTCCGCCCAGCCGTGGCTCTTGATAATCCGAGGGATCGCCGTCCTGGGCGTCTTCGGCGCCGTCTGGCTGAACGTGCGCGGGCAACACCCCTATCAGCACCCGACCGCCGGGCTGGTGCCTGTCGTCGTTGCCTTCGGGGTACTCAACCTGATTGCGACAGTCACAGTCCGCAGGCATGCGACCGCTGGGCTGACGGGGCGATCCCGGCTGCGGCCGATCGAGATCGCTGCGCTGGCGGCAATCTGGATCGGCGCCTTCGCGGTCTTGGGAGCGATGGCTGGCGCCGGCGTGAGCGACTCGGTCGTCTACGGGTTCTACCCGGTCACTGTGCCGCTGATCGCCGCGGGCCTGGCCTGGGCGGCCATCACGGCGACACGGGCTGACTGGCTCTCCTGCGGCACCGGGCTCGCTGTGGCCGTCACCGGCGCGGTGGCGCTGTCCGCCGGGCCGGCCGGGGCGTGGGCAATCGCCGGCGTCGGCCTGTGCGTCACGCTCCTGGGCCACGCCGCCGTCCTCATCTGGCAGCATCGCCGCAGCGTCGTCCAGCCATGACCACCGACGAACTCGACCCACTGATCCACGTGCCCACCCGGCTGAAGATCGTCGCGACGCTGGCGGCACTACCCGAGGGCGACGCGCTGTCCTTCACCCGCCTGCAGGACATGATCGGGCTTACCCCCGGCAACCTGATCATCCACCTGCGCAAACTCGAAGAAGCCGACTACATCAGCAGCGAAAAAACCAAGAACGGGACCGTACCGAAAACCACGGTGGCCCTGACCAGCCACGGCCGCAAGGCACTCAGCGCCTACACGCAGGCGCTGCGCGACCTGCTCGGCGGCCTGTAAATGGACCGGCCGGCCCCGCTGCTCCCTGACAGCCCCTCCACGAGGGGCTGTCAGTCGTTGCCGACCGCCGCGCTTGACCGCCTGATCCACGACCCAGGCCGGTTGCGCATCGTCGCGACCCTCTCGGTACTGCCCGACGGCGACGCGCTGTCGGTCACCAGGTTGCAGGACCTGCTCGGACTGACAGCCAGCAACCTCGTCGGCGGATTGCGTGAGCTGGGCGGCGCCGGTTACGTGCGGACGGACAAGGCCAGCGACCATGCAGCACAGACCACCGTTGCCCTCACCGGCGACGGCCGGGCCGCTCTGGACCGCTACACCGCCATACTCCGGCGACCGCCCCTGCTGGCCAGGGAGATGCAGCCGGCACCGGGACCCCAGGTGCGGGTTGGCGATGCTGACCGGGAAGCGGCTGCCGCAGCCCTCGCCGAGCACTTCGCGCAAGGCAGGCTGACACTCGATGAGCTGCACGCGCGCCTTGATGCCACCCTGACTGCCACGACGCACGGCGACCTATCCCGGGCGGCCCGGGATCTGCCCGACCTAGCCGTGCTGTCAGGTCCAGTCAGCTCTCGCCGGAGGCGGGCAACACCAGAACACGTGCGGCTGGCCAGGTCGCGAGCGCAGTCAAAGCGCCGGCCACAGCCGGGCCAGCGGGCATGAGCACTGAGGGCACTAGCGGCCACTTTGCCCGCCCGGCTTCGCACCTTCCGGCCCGAGACCCAGGTCAGCGGCTGACGTCGGCTCTGGCGGCTCGTCATCGTGCGGTCGTCATCGCCGTGAACTGAGCTACCTCGTGCATACCGAGACCTGCGTAAACCCGGCGCGGTATCGGATAGCTCTCATCGCCGCGAGGACCGACGACTGCCTGTGTCGCGCCGAGGTCGCGGGCCCGGCGAAGAATATCGGCACACAGTGCCCTGGCCAGACCGCGCTGCACGTGGGCTGGATCGGTACCGACCGGCTCGAGCAGCACGCAGCCAGAGCCCGGATCGAGCCATCCCAGCCCGTACGCCGCGAACGACCCGTCCGCGGCGACCGCAACAATATCCAGTTCGCCCCGGTAGACAGGTGAGGCCAGCACGGCGCGATGGATGTCCCGGGAATAGTGCGATTCGGTCTCGCTGCCGGTCAGCGGCAGCCCCAGCATCTCTTTGATCCGGGCCGGAGCCCAGCACCGGCGGTGTACCGCAACTCGCTCCGCGAGGTCATCATGCTCAGCAGGGCGGATCACATAGTCCGCGGCCACGTCGTGCGCAGCGAGGTCTGACAGGTCGGTCAGGTCCCGCCAGAGTTGTGCGAACCACGGGCCTTCGGCCTCCCGGAAGCCGCGCTCGGTCAATACATCGGTCAGTGCCGTGTCCTGGCGCGAGACCGCGACCGTGACCTGCGATGCCAGGCGAAGCAACTCGCCGACAGCATCGGCGCGCTGGGCCGCATCAGCGTCGGGCGCTAGGTGCAGGGATGCCTCAGCGGGCTGACCACGCGCCTCGGAACGCCACACATCCGCGAACCCGATAAGCGGATCGCCCCAGGAGAGCGTGGCATCAGGCACAGGGCTTCCGTCTGCACGAGCAGAGGCCCACGCGACATTGCCGATATGCAGACGCTGCCGAGGAGTCCAGGTCCGCTGAACGCACGCCATCCGCGCGTCGGAATCTGTGCCGTTCACGAGGTGAGTAAGCCCGCCGAGCGGCGGTACCGTCAAGCGGATTTGCCCGAACGCCGCCGGGCGAGCGCGCCCACCTGCCACGTGCCGCCCGAGCCGGCAGCCGAGCTCAGCTTGCGGCCCCGCTGCGCGGCACCCGGGGCAACCAGCGCGGCACCGCACTCCGGTATTCCAGGTAAGCGGCACCGAACCGGCGGCTGAGAACGCGCTCTTCGTACCCGGTGACGAACAGATGGAAGAACACCGCCATCGCGGCGGCGTAGATCACCAGCCGGGATGACATGAACAGCCACGCCTCCCCCAGGACGATGACAAGAGCGGCGAGATAAATCGGGTTGCGCACCCAGCGGTACGGCCCAGCTGCCACGACCCGCTTCGGCGCGTCCCACAAGCCGGGCGTTCCGTCGCCGACGGACGCGAAATTCGTGACGCACCACACGTACAAAACTGCTCCGGCCGCGATGACCACGACCGCCTCCCATGCCGCTGGCCGGGCCGGCTGCCCGTGGTCGGTCAGGATCCGCCAGGGCAGCCAGACCCCGCCAATCCCCGGCACGACGACGGTGAAGATGACGTTGCGAACGATGAGGCTCAGTGTTCTCGGCATCGGCAGCTCCTCTCGCAGCAGGCGCCAGCGCACGTCACTGAGATGACCCTGCCACGACCGGGAGTGTGACGGCCAGACTGCGATCAGGCCCGAACGCGATCAGGTCCCGACCCGATCAGCGACCCGATCAGGCCCCGACCCGATCAGGCCCCGGGACCCGGCAGGAACGCCCGCACGACGTCGTCCCGGCCGCTGATCTGCACGCCAGCGCCGTCGACCGGAATTCGTCCCCACAGCGCGAGCAACAGCGCTTCGGCCGGCCCGGCCACCGAGGCCGCCGGCTCGGTCACCACGCCCGCCTCCCCCGAGACGATCTCGACCCGGCCAGGCTTGTCCGCCGGGCTCACCCGCCAGCAGGCACCGGTGTCGGTCGTCGCCAGCACAAGCGGGCCGGTCAGGGCCTGGCCACCGCGCGTCCGGCGGAACACGGTCAGGACCTCGTCAATGCCGTCGGTCGCCAGCACGCCCTCGATCGGGGTGAGCCGGCGCCGCCGCCTCGGCATCCCAGCGGTGCACGGTGGTCTCGTGCGCCTGCCGCCGGAGCCAGAATCGGGCCGTCTTGTCGCTGCCTGGACTGAAATTGGGGCAGGGCGCCGAGACGTCGGCGGCGGTCAGCGCGCACACGAGCGCGGCCAGGCCATCCTCGAACCAGGCGATCAGATCATCGCCGGCGGCCCGGCCGCGCCGGGGGCCGGCCCCGGTCCAGGTCCTGGTCGACACGATCTCCGCGGCCCAGCGGTGCACGCCGCCCAGATGCGCGACGACGTCCGACAGGGTCCACCGGCGCATATGCGGGACGCGGGCCTGGAGCGGACCAGCATGCGCCACCGCCGCGATCCTGGACCCCTGCTCGGCCACGACCTCGATCAGCCGGCTCGATTCCATCGCCCGACCGTACCGGCTTATGCGGGCAACTGCCGGCCGCGATGACCGCCGATCTGAGGCGCACCGGAAACCAGATTGCCGGGCCGCGGCCGACCTTGGCACAATCGCGCGGTGACCGAATCAGCAACCGGCGGCTTCTCCGTCAAGCCCACCCTGACCGGGCAGCGGGCGGTGCTCCGTCCGTTCCACCTCGACCAGGACGGGCCGGCGCTGCGCGAGATGCTGTCCGATCCCGAGGGGCTGAGACTAACCGGCAGCAATCACGGCCCGGCTGACCCGGCGGCCTGGGACGACGCAGCCGAGGCTGGGTTTCTGGACTGGTACGGCAGCCGGAACCGCCAGCCGGACCGGCTCGACCTGGCGGTGACGGACAAGGCGACCGGCGAGTGCGTCGGCGAGGTCGTGCTCAACGACTGGAACGAGGGCAACCGCAGTTGCGGGTTCCGGACCCTGATCGGACCGCGCGGCCGCAACCGCGGGCTTGGCACCGAAGCCGTGCGGCTGATCGTCGGCTACGGCTTCGAGCACCTCGGCCTGCATCGGATCGCGCTGGAGGTCTACTCCTTCAACCCGCGGGCGCGACGGGTCTACGACAAGGTCGGCTTCGTCGCCGAGGGCGTGCTGCGTGACTCCTTGCTGTGGGACGGTGAGTGGATCGATACCACGGTGATGTCGATCCTGGCCCCCGAGTGGATGCGTCACCGCGGCCATCCCTAGCGCTGGAGCGGCGATGGAAGCCTGGGGAAAGGCGCGCTACGGCGACCCGTGCCGGGAGTGCGGTTACGGCTGGTCGATCAGCCCGGACGATGCGATTGCCCTGGTCGCCGCTATCCCCGGCCGTTACGCTGACCTGCTCGCGGACCGGGACGCACGCTCCAGGCACCCGGACCTGACCTGGTCAGCTGGGGAGTACGTCTGCCACGTCACCGACAATCTGCGCATCTGGTCCGAGCGCCTGGCCGGGGCCGCGCTCGGCGGCCAGCCGCAGGTCGCGGGCTACGACACTGACCTGCTGGCCGACGCCCGGCGATACGATCGCGTCGCGGTCGCTGGCGCCCTCTGGTCACTGCGGCACGCCGCCGCCGCGTGGGCCGAGGCTGTCGGGCTGGCCAGGCAGGCAGGCGTCGTGCTCGTCCACGACGGCCGGGGCGAGCAACGCGTGCCGGACGTCGTGCGCAACAACGCGCACGATGCCTGCCATCACGCGTGGGATATCGAGCGGATCCTGGCCAGCCCGGCGCCGGCCGCTGGCAGCTGAGTGGCGCCGCGCGGCGACCAGCGCCACGAGCGCGGCCAGTACTACAACCGCAGTCGGTACTAACGAGGGGAGCCTATGGGCCGGGTTGAAGCCGGCGGAGTCGGCACCGAATACGACGTGACCGGCAGCGGCCGTCCGGTCGTGCTGCTGCACGGCTTCCCCGATTCCGGCCGGCTGTGGCGGCATCAGGTGCCCGCACTGGCCGCAGCCGGTTTCCAGGTCATCGTGCCCGACCTGCGCGGCTACGGACGCTCCGGCAAGCCTGCCGCGGTCTCGGCGTACCGGCTTCCGGTCGTGACGCGGGACATCACCGCGATCCTCGCCGATCTCGGGCTCAGCCGGGCGCACGTCGTGGGTCATGACTGGGGCGCGGCACTGGCCTGGACGCTGGCGGCACTCGAGCCGGGCGCCGTCGATCACCTTGCCGTGCTGTCAGCCGGCCATCCGGCCACGTTCCTGGATACGCGGCAGCAACGCCGCGCATCGCGGTACATGCTGGCCTTCCAGGCGCCCCGGCTCGCCGAGCGATGGCTAGCCAGGGACAACTGGGCCATCCTGCGCGAGCGGGCCGGCCACCCCGATGCCAGCGCGGTCACGGCCGAACTCACCGCGGCAGGCTCGCTCACGCCCGCCCTGAACTGGTACCGGGCCAACGTGCCGCCCCGATCGTGGACCGGGCCGCGAGTGCGAACCGGACCGGTCGCGGGACCGGTGCTGGGCGTGTGGAGCAGCGGCGACCCCGTGCTCACCGAGGTGCAGATGACAGCATTCGGCTAGGAACGTGGCCGGCGAGTGGCGCTACGAACGTCTGGACGGCCCCGGTCACTGGCTGCAGCTCGAAGCACCCGACCAGGTCAACGCCCTGCTACTGGACTTCTTGCCCCGGTAACGCCAGCACCCCGGTGACCGGGCTAGCGGCCGAGCCGGGCGAGCACCTCGGCCTCCTGCGCAGTAGTGAAGCCAGTCATCAGCGGCGGCTCACCGCGCTCGCGGTCCCACGCCAGCACGTCCGCGATGGTCACCGGCAGCGGCGTGGCCGGCATGCCAGCCGCCCTGGCCCGCGCGGCGCTGCGCTGCTGGGTCGCCCAGACGGGCCGGACCAGCGGGAACATCGGCGGCGCGGTCTCCGCCGGAACCCGGATCAGCTCGACGCTGGCGCCGGCCGCATCCGCGCACATCCGGATCAGGCCGCCCAGCGTCACCGGGTCGGCCGGCCCGACTGCCTGGAACGCGCCCGGCCGGTCGTCAGCAGCCAGCCGCAGGACCAGCCTGGCCAGGTCGCGCGAGTCAATGACCTGCACCGGCTGCTCAAGATCACCCGGCACCGCGACGCGGCCGCCGCGGGCGCCGCGCCGCACCCAGTAGGTCAGCCCGTCCTGCGAGTCGTGCGGGCCGGCTACCTTGCCCGGCCGCACGATCGTCGCCCGCCGGCCGTACCGGGCCAGCACGTCGTCCTCGCACGCGACCTTGAGCCGCCCGTAGTTCTCGCCGACAACGTCCTCGGTGTCTCGCAGCGGCTCGCTGCGCGGGATGTCCTCGGTCGCGCCGGGCGTCAGTCCCTCAGTCCGGTAGACCGAATGGCTGGAGATGAACACATAGCGGCCGAGGCGGTCACCGACCGCATCCATCGCCTGCCCGACATGCCGCGGCACGTAGCCGCTGACGTCGATGACGACGTCCCAGCTGCCGCCAGACAGCGCAGCATAGTCGCCGGTGTCCCGGTCGCCGGTCAGCCGGCGCGCGGCCGGGAACAGCCCGGCGCCAGTCCTGCCCCGGCTGAACAGCGTCACGTCGGCGCCCGATCCCAGCGCGTCCTCGACGATCGCGCGCCCGACGAATGAAGTACCGCCCAGCACCAGGATTCGCATAACCGCCGACCCTACCGGCCGCCGCCGGCGGCGCTAGAGCTGCCGGGCCACGCGCCACTCGCTGCGCGGCAGGGCCGCGTAGACCTCGCCGTCGGCCAGGTCGGCGCCGAGCGCGTCCCGGACCGCCTGGACCCGCGACTTGCGCGCGGTCAGGCCAGGCCGGCGGTCCGCCTCGCCGACCACCATCCAGTGCCCGGCCTTGACCTCGCGCAGTACTACGTAGCCGCCGGCGCCCGCTGGCCCCGGTCCCGGCCCGCATCCTTATCCGCCATTAGACTCGACTTCCTTCAGCTGGCTTCCCCCATTCGAGAGGGTAACGTGGCGCGCCCTGCAATCGAGCCGTACGAGACCGGGATGCTCGACACCGGCGACGGCAACCTCGTCTACTGGGAGACCTGCGGCAATCCTGACGGCGTTCCGGTGGTGATCGTGCACGGCGGCCCGGGCTCGGGCTGCAGTGTCGGAGTACGGCGGTCGTTCGACCCCGAGCGGTTCCGGATCATCCTGTTCGATCAGCGCAACTGCGGGCGCAGCCGACCGCATGCCAGCGATCCGGCGGCTGACATGAGTCTCAATACCACCGCGCACCTCATCGCCGACATGGAGCAACTGCGGGAACGGCTCGGCGTGCAGAAGTGGCTGCTGCGCGGCGGCTCGTGGGGCGTCACGCTGTCGCTGGCCTACGCCGAGCGACATCACGACCGTGTCAGCGGCATGATCGCCGTCGCCGTCACCTCGACGCGGCGGTCCGAGCTGGACTGGCTGTACCGCGGCGCCGGCCGGATCTTCCCCGAGGCGTGGGCCAGATTCCGCGGCTACGCCGGGCTGGCGAGCTTCCGGCTGCCGACCGACACCGAGCCGCCAATCGAAGATCTGCTGACGATCTACGCGCAGCTGATGGAAGACCCCGACCCTGATGTCCGCGCCCGGACGGCAGCGGAATGGGTCGCCTGGGAAGACGCGGTCATTTCGATGGAAAGCAGCGGCAGCCCCGGCCTGTACGGCAACCGGGTCGGTGATGCCAGGCTCGCGTTCGTCCGGATCTGTTCGCACTATTTCAGCCACGACGGGTTCCTCGAGGACGGCGTGCTGATCCGGGAGGCAGGCACGCTGGCCGGCATCCCCGGCATCCTCGTGCACGGGCGGACCGACCTCGGCGGCCCGATGGTGACCGCCTGGGAACTGGCCCGGGCCTGGCCCGGTTCCGAGCTCATCGTCATCGACGACTCCGGGCACACCGGCAGTACCGCGATGAGCGATGCGCTCGAGGCGGCGGCCGGCCGGATGTACTCCGCCATCACCGGCCGCTAACGGGCCCGATCGGACTGGTCCTGGATGTTCAGGGCGAAGTTCTGCAGCACCTGGAGTTCGGTGCGGCCGGTCAGCCGGCCCAGTTCGGCGGCGCCGTAGGTGCAGAGCTGGAGCAGCCCGGAGAACGCCTCCATGATGCCCTCTTTGCCACGCTCTTCCTCGATTGCCTCAATCCGGTCAAGTGCGAAGGAAACGCTCTTCGGGTCCGCGTACATCGCCGTCAGAATCTCAATGGCGACCGCCAGATTACGCTTGGTGCTCGGCTGAGTCATATGAGTAATGATGACAGAGCGGCCGCTGCCGGCGGCTGGCTACCCGCAGCCCGGCCGACCGGGCCGCCGGAGTGCCATCCTGGCGTCATGACTGTCGCAACGTTCAGCCAGCTGAACCTGGTGACCCGCGATCTGGCGGCGTCGCTGGCGTTCTACCGTCATCTCGGCCTGACCGCCGAGGCAGCGCCGGACAGCGTTCATGCCAGCGTGCGGCCGCCCGGTGGTCCGGCGATCGAGTGGGATACCGAGCAGTTCGCCGCGCAGTGGGACTCTGGCTCGCGCGGCGCCACCGGCGGAGCGACAGTGCTCGGTTTCTCGGTCCCGACCCGGCAGGCCGTCGACGAGCTCTATGCCGAGCTGACGAGCGCCGGGTATCACGGCCATCAGCAGCCGTACGACGCGTGCTGGGGATCGAGATACGCGATCGTCGACGACCCGGACGGCAACCCCGTCGGCCTGATGAGCCCGCGGTCACCCGAGCTCCAGCACTGGCCGCCCCGGCAGGCACCCGCCACCTAGGCTCAGAGCCAGAGACCGTCAGCCGCGGGTGTCGCCGCCGAACCTGTCGTCAACTTGCTGCGCGGTCAGCCCGAAGTCGGCGAGCGCGTACTGGTGGGCGGGCCGTCCGCCGCCCTGCGCGGCCTGCGCGTGCAGTTCCCGGACCGCCATGCGGGCGGCCTGGCCGTAGGACAGGCCGAAATGCGAGTACACCCGGTCGACGGAGCCGGCCGGGTCGGCGGTGAAGTCGGCGTAATCGACGTCGAGGAACTGCGCCGGGTCGTAGCGGGCTCTGGCGGCCGCGAACTCCGTCAGGCCGCGAGCCCAGAGCTCGAGCTGGCCGGCCCCGATGACCGCGCCGCGGAAGGTGTTCGACCAGCCGTCGGTGGCGTGCGCCGCCAGGCTGCACATCGAGGCGATGACCGTGCGCGGCTCCCGGTGCGTCTGGATGACCAGCGCGTCCGGGTAGACCGCCATGATCGCGTCCAGGCTGAACAGGTGACTCGGGTTCTTCAGCACCCAGCGCCGGCCGGCGTCGTTCAGCCCGATCAACTGCAGGTTGCGCTTGTGCCGGCGGAACGACCCGGTCCAGTCCTGGCCCTGCAGCCAGGCCGAGTAGGTCGGCAGGTGGGCCAGGCACTCATACGACACCGAGCGCAGGGTCTGGCGCAGCAGCTGCCAGCATTCCTCGACCGTATCGGCGGCGATGTAGTGCACCCCCATGAACTCGGGATGGTCGACGTGATGCTGCTGGTACCCGGCCTGGATGTGCTGGAACACCGGGTTGGCCGCCCAGGTGTCGCGCGGCGGCCGCGGCTGCGGCAGCTCGGCGAGCCACAGCTCCAGCCCCTGATGACCAGGGTCGGCGGTGAGCAGCCGGTGCAAGGCGGTGGTCCCGCTGCGGGGCAGGCCGGTCACGAAGATCGGCCGATCGACCCTCACTTCGGAGTACTGCGGGTGCGCCGCCCAGGCCGCCTCGCTGAGCAGCCGCGCGCCGAGGGCACCGCGCAGGCCGACCCGGGCGACCTTCTGCCCGAGCTGAGTCAGGTCGGCGTCGCGGGCATAGGAGTCCAGGATCACCGCCAGGCCATCGCTGTAGTCGTCGGCGCCGAAGTCGGTGAGCCCGGTCATCCGGCTGGCTGACGCGCGGAGGTCCTCGACCGTGCCGACGCTGTCTCGCTGGGTCGTGGTCATGTCAGTGGTGGTGGTATTCGCCGCAGTTGACGTCCAGGCACTGGCCGGTGATCGCCCGGGACAGCGGCGAGGCCAGGAACAGGACCGCATCGGCGATCTCGTCCGGTTCCGGCAGCCGGCCCAGGTCGATGTTGGCGGCGACCTCGGCGTAGACCTCGTCCGCGCTGATGCCGCGCTTGCCTGGCCAGGTAGTCGAAATACCACTTCAGCGAGTCGCCCCAGATATGGCCTGGTGCCACCGAGTTGACCCGGATGCCCTGCGGGCCGAGTTCGGTCGCCAGGCTCGACGCGCAGGCCAGCAGCCCGGACTTCGCCATCTTGTACGGACCCATGCCGAGCTGGGAGAACCGGACACCATCGAGTTGACCATGACGACGGCACCCTTGAGTCTCCGCCAGCGCGGGGATGAACAGCCGGGTCATCCGCAGCGCGGAGATCACGTTGTTGTTGAAGCCTGCCTGCACATCCTCCAGGCTCACCTTGGCTAGCTTCTGGATCGGCGGCATCACCAGCGCGTTGTGCACCAGCGCGTCGACCTTGCCGAACTCGGCGACAGCGGCCTCGGCTAGCCGCTCGGCGTCGGCCTCGACGGTCATGTCGGAACGGCACGACCAGGGCGCGGCGGCCGAGTTCCTTGATCTCAGCGGCGACCTCCTCCAGCCGCGACACGGTCCGGGCGGCCAGCACCACGTCCGCGCCCGCGGCCGCGCCGCGCACCGCGATCTGGCGGCCGAGGTCGGGACCGACGCCGGAGACGACGAGCACCTTGTCCTGCAGGTACATCAGCTCAGCTTCCTTCCGTGCCGGTGTCCGGCTGGTGCCGTCATGATCAGCCCACCATCCGCGTCGCGACGGCGGCCTGCCGGGCGGCGATCCGCGCGCGGTACTCCTCGGGCGTGATCCTGGCCTGCTCGTAGTACGGCAGCGCCTGCCGGCAGGCTCGCGGCCGGCACGACCTCGGCCTGCGGGCCGTCCTGCGCGGCTCAGGTCCCTGGTCAGCCGCTGCCAGCGGATCTGCACGTAGCCGCGGGTACGCCCGGTCAGCTCCAGCCAGTTCGCGACGCCCGGGTCACGCTCGCTGATCACGAAGCGCAGCATGCCGTCCGGATCGGCGCGCGCCTGATCGGCGGTGAGGCTGGTCTGGTGATTGATGTAGTCGAGCGAGATGTACCACATGCTGCCGAGCTGGATGCCCTGGTAGGGCGCGACGTCCTTGCCGGCGGCGGGCACGGTCACGATCATCGCCTGATCCGGGGCTCAGGTCGAAGTGGCCGGCCGAGGAGAACTGGGTCGCCAGCCCGCCGGGCGTCCGCCGCGGCGGCGTCATCGTGTTGACCGGTTCCTTCAGGTAGAACCACTCGGGGAAGGCCAGGAAGGTCCGAGCCGCGACAGCAGGATCTTGCCCGCCACGCCGTAGCGCTTGGCCAGCAGCGCCTCGTCCGGCGGCGGCGGCGCGCCGCCGATCTTGTCTGCGCGCTGGATCCGCAGCGTGCCGCGCCGCTCGCGCGGCCCAGTCGCTGTAGACCTCGCGCACGCGAGCATCGCCGAGCCGGGCCCGAGCGGCACGTAGCCGGCCGGCGCGTCCGGCCGCGGCGGGCCGAACCGCAGCTCGAACGTGCCGTCGGCCGCGATATCGAGGCGGCGGTCGTCGAACGCGGTCAGGCTGTCCGGCACCTCGACCGGCGAGTAGTCGCCGTTCAGCACCTGAAAGCTGAGGTCGGTGGTCGTTCCGCGGCTGCCCGGTGACCACGTACTCGGCGTCGTCGCGCAGGTAGGAGTGCAGGTACAGGGTGTCCGGGTTATCCAGGCCTAGCTTGGTGTAGGGCCCGGTGGACTGGACGAAGTACGGGAAGTCGCGCTGGTAGGCCCAGGCCAGGTGCAGCGACGCCTGGATGCTGCCGGCCAGGTAGTCGTAGCCCTCGGCCAGGTCCTGGTCGGTCTTGACGTGCGGCGCGGCGGCGATGATCTGCTCCGCCTCGAGCACCGCGTCCGCGAACGACTGGGTGAGCACGGCGACCTTTCCCTGCGATGGCGTGCCGGGTGCGGCCCGACCAAGGTAGAACACGTTCTAAAACCCGTCAATGACGGGAACGTGGCCCGGCTGAACGCGGCCCGGCGTCAGCCGGCCTTCTTCGGCGCCCACATGTTGTCGATGAAGCGCAGCGACGGCTGTCGTCCAGCGAACTCATGGTCTCGTAGATCCGCTGGTAGCCGATGTGCGAGATCCGCCACTTGCCGTCCGCGCCGCGCTCGTAGCTGTCCTCGTAGAACGCGGCTCCCTTAATCACGACGCGGTATTCCATCGCGATGACAGTGTCCTCGAACGACCACGTTCCCGTGGCCTTATCGCCGTCGACGGTGATCTCCGGCTGGCCGCACCGGTGCACCGTGATGATCTCCGGCGCCAGGTTGTCGCGCAGGTAGCCGACGATCTCGTCGCGGCCGTAGAGGTTCAGCTCCCGGCCCGCCGCGTGCGTGCCGTACTCGGCGCTGGCGTCGCGCGGTGAAGACGTCCGCGATCTCGTCCCACAGCTTCAGGTCGACGCAGCGCAGGTAGCGGTACTTCACCTGGCGGATTTCCTCGAGCGCGACAAGGTCCATGTCATCCAGCTTTCAGCTCTGATTGACTTCCACGCAAACAAGAACATGTTCTACTCGGTGAGGTCAACCCGTCGCGCAGGCCCGGCGCCGGAGGTAAGGTGCGCTTCTGCTACGCCGAGTCGATGACCGACCCGGCCTTCTACGTCCCGCTGGCCCAGGCCGCCGAGGCAGGCCGGCTACGACTCGATGGTGATCCCGGACAGCATCTGCTACCCGGCGGAATCCGACAGCGTGTACCCGTTCAACCCGGACGGGACGCGCGAGTTCCTCGAGGACAAGCCCTTCCTCGAGCCGTTCTCGCTCATCCCGTACCTCGGCGCCCTGACCAGCCGGCTGCGGTTCATCACCTTCGTGCTCAAGCTGCCGGTCCGCCACCCGGTGCTGGTGGCCAAGCAGGCGACCTCGACCGCGGTGCTGACGGGCAACCGGCTGGTTCTGGGCGTCGGTACCAGCCCGTGGCGGGAGGACTACGAGGTGCTCGGCGTGCCCTGGCAGCGGCGCGGACAGCGGATGGACGAGGAGCTCGCGATCATGCGCGGCCTGTCGGCGGGCGGCTTCTTCGAGTATCCACGGCGAGGTGTTCGACATCCCGTCGATCAAGATCTCCCCGATGCCGACCCAGCCGGTGCCGATCCTGGTCGGCGGGCACGGCGAGGCGGCGCTGCGGCGGGCCGCGCGCGACGGTGACGGCTGGCTGCACGGCGGCGGCAAGCCCGGCGGACCTGCCCGGCTTGCTGAGCCGGCTGGCCGAGCTGCGCCGCGAGCACGGCACCGACGGCAAGCCGTTCGAGGTGCACGTGATCTCGGTCGACGCGTACTCGCTGGACGGGATCCGGCGGCTGGAGGACGAAGGCGTCACCGACGTCATCGTCGGCTTCCGCTGGCCCTACCACATCGGCCCCGACACCGAGGACGCTGCAGCCCAAGGTGGACAACCTGCGCCGCTACGCCGACGACGTCATCGCCAAGGCCGGCTGACAGACTCCCGGCGTAGTTTGGCGTCATGGACGCGACCCCCGTGAACGCCACGCCGCCGGGCTTCTCGCCGCCGGTCAACCTCACCGCCGCGCTGCGCTCGTTCGACGACATTTACAGCCCGCGGATCATTACCCGGATGAACGACTACGACGTCAGGGTCGCGCACGCCAAGGGCGAGCACGTCTGGCACGTGCACGCCGACACCGACGAGTTCTTCCTGGTCCTGGACGGCCAGTTCGACATCGCGCTGCGCGACGCCGACGGCACCGAGCAGACGGTGAGCCTGCACCAGGGCGACGTGTTCGTCGTGCCGAAGGGCACCGAGCACAAGCCGTCCTCGCCCGGCGGCTCGATCCTGATGTTCGAGCCGTCGCAGACGCTCAGCACCGGTGACTGGCACGAAGGCGAGATCCCGGCGCACGTCACGAGCACGACGGGCCAGGAGCTCTAGCCGCTCACTCGCGCGGCAGCTGGCTGACCAGCTCGTCAGCCAGTTCGCGCAGCAGCTCGCCGACCAACTCGGGCGGCAGCCCGTGCGTCTCGTGCAGGTACCGGTAGTCCGCCTGGCTGAGCTCCCCGGCCGGGAACAGCCGCGGCAGCAGCGAGCGGCCGCGTCGCAGCAGCTCGCCGAACCGGCGCTCCTCTCCGGCCAGCACGTCCCGGACCAGCGCGGGGTCGACGGTGAGACCGAACTGCTCGCCGGTGCCCGAGAGCAGCTCCGATGGCAGGTCAGCAAGCGACGGCGTGCCGCTGCCGTCGCGCCACAGCGAGCCGCCGCCGCTGCGCCACAGCGTGGTCAGTGCCCGCCGCAACAGCCGCCGCAGCACGTAGCCGCGGCCGGTATTCGACGGGCGGACTCCCTCGGTGATCACCACGACGGCTGACCGCAGGTGATCGGACAGGATCCGCACCGACCGCTCGTCCGGCCGCCACAGCTGCGTCACCGCGGTCGTCCACGGCCCGAACAAGTCGGTCTCGTACACCGATGACACGCCCTGGCAGACCATGACGAGGCGTTCCAGCCCCATGCCGGTGTCGACGCTCGGCTCCGGCAGGTCGGTCAGGCTGCCGTCGTCGTGCCGCAGGTAGCGCATCGTGACGTGGTTCCACAGCTCGAGCCAGCGCCCGTCGGTCGACGGGCTGGCCCTGCGGCGGCCCCTCGCCGGTCCAGATGAACAGCTCGGAATCGGGTCCGCACGGCCCGGTCGGTCCGTTGGACCACCAGTTGTGCTCGGGCCCGAGCTGTTCGACCGGCAGCCCGAGCTGCGTCCAGGTCTCCAGGCCGCGCGTGTCGGGGCCGGTCTGCCCGTCGCCGCCGAAGACGGTGGCATGCAGCAGCTCTGGCCGCAGGCCGAAGTGGTCGCAGATCAGCTCCAGGCCCCAGCGCAGGCTCTGCGGCCCGTCGTAGTCGCCGAGTGACCACGAGCCCAGCATCTGGAACACCGTCAGATGGGAGAAGTCACCAACTTCCTCCAGGTCAGTGGTGCGCAGGCAGCCCTGCACGCCGGTCAGGCGGCTCCCGGCCGGATGGGGCTCGCCCAGCAGGTAGGGCGTCAGCGGCTGCATGCCCGCCGACGTGAAGAGCACCGGGTCGCCCGGCGGCGTGACCAGCGGGCTGCCGGCGATGACCCGGTGCCCGCGTCGTTCGAAGAACTCGGTGAAGGTGGAAACGATCTGTCGGGTGTCCATGACGGTGCCTCTCGGTGTCAGGGCGCACGGGACGGCCGCCGCGCGGCGCGGCCTGGCAGTGCGTGACACAAGGAGGCGCCGGCGAACCGTTCCCGGTCGCCAGCAGGATGAAGAAGGTCAGGCAGCGGCAACCGGCGAGCAGGTAGCTCGCGCGGCCGCGATAGTGCACCGGACAGTGCACCGGCAACTGATCTTCACGTCTTCACTGTACCCGGGTGACACCGGAAGAGCACAAACCAATTGCGGACTCAGCCCGGTCAGCCCGGTCAGCCGACGATCACGACGGAACTTCCCAGCGGAATGCGGGACAAAACCCGCAGCCCGGCCGGGGGGACGCGGACGCATCCGTGACTGATCGCGTGACCGAAGACGGCAGGATCCGGCCAGGTGTGCAGCGCGACCGTGCCGGGGCCGCCGCCGAAGGAGTTCAGCGTGTTCGAGTGCAGGCCGAGCGGAAGGATCAGCGGACTGTAGGTGGGATGGACAGGCGCCATGGAGGCGAGCAAGAACGTCCGGCCGGTGGGGGTAGGCGTGGCCAGTGCACCCTCCGCGACGGTCCAGGACCCCACCTTGCGCCCCGCCTTAAACACGGTCAGCCGGAAACGGGCCAGGTTGATCTCGATCCGATAGGAGCTGTAGGCGGTCACCTGGGTCCCTGGCCTGAGGTAGATCCAGCCCGTCGACCGGTTCGGGCGGCTCGGCAACAGGATCCGATCCCAGCCGGGCAGCGACTGCACGACCGGGACCCAGGTCGGGCTGCCGAGCTCAGTGTCCGGCAGAGCCGCCACCGGCGGGCCGCCCGGCCGCGAGTAGACGGCGAGCGTCACCTTGGGGTGCAGCACGATCCCGGTTTCGGGCTTGAACGGGTCCGGATCCGTGGGAGCGCCCTGCGAGCTGCCGAACGTCGTCGCCTTGGGCAGCAGGGCCAGTTGCGCGGCCGAGACGCTGACCGGCCGGGCGACGCTAGCGGCCGGCGAGCCGTTCCCGGTGCTGGCTGCGCTGCAGCCCGGCCACCAGGCCCGCCACGGCCAGCGCAACGCCCGGCCAGACCAGCTTCGCTGCTGCGGCCAGATCGGGCTGCCAGCGGGCGTGGAATCGGCGGCTCATTGGTAAACCTCCGGGGAAATAACGCGAAAGAGTTCGCATTTGCGTCCGGTAGCTGACTGCTGCTCAGCGTATGGCCTGCGGCCTCGGCTTCGCATGAAGAACTTCGTCAATATGCCGCGAGCTCACCATGTCGTTGACGTCGCGATTGAATTCCACGGCTCGCCACAGCCGTTGAATCAAACTAATATGCCCCTTATCCCGTTACCCAGCCCGGTCTGATAAAGGACTGGCTATGGCATCATGCTCGGATACTGCTTGGGCGGCCAAGCCGTCAGTGTCGTTTTTCGGCAACGAGACTTGGCCGAAAATTTACCAGGCAGGAACAGCCTGCTCTGCACACGGTGCAGGCCGCCAGGGCGTAACGTGCTGCCTGGCCGCGGGATCCCACGATCACTTTGATCCCCGGTCGCGTCTACAACACTCATAGTCGGCTGCGGCCATTAATAGCCGGATGGTTGCGCAGGAATAGGGTTTACCCGACCGCCGCTGACGATCAGATTGACCTTTGTCAGCGAAAGGGTCGGCACATGCCAGGAACGAGCGGTCGGGTCCCCCGCAGTCGCGCTGGAATTTCATGGTTAGCGTTTATCGCCGCCGCCGTCATGGTGGTTGCATTCATCGCCTCCCAGTCCAGGGCGGGCGCTGCGGATGAGCCAATAATCCTGGGCAATGCCAGTCCCTTTGCGGTGCTGGGGGCGACGACGGTCACTAATATCGGCGCTAGCGTTATTAGCGGGGACCTGGGACTGAGCCCTGGCAGCGCCGTGACCGGATTCCCGCCCGGCATCGTGGTCAACGGCACCGAGCAAGTGACGACTGCGCAGGCAGCAGACGCCCAGTCGGACCTCACCACTGCTTACAACGTTGCCGCCGCCGAGACTCCGACAGTGCTGCTGGGCAACGTCGCCACCATTGGCAACGGAGAGACACTCGGCCCGGGCGTCTACAACTCCACCAGCTCACTCGCGGTCAACGGCACGCTGCACCTGGCGGGAGATGCGAACTCGGTGTTCGTCTTCCAGGCCGCCTCGACGCTCACGGCCAACGTCGACTCCACAATCTTGCTCAGCGGCGGCATTAACGCCTGCAACATCTTCTGGCAGGTGGGCAGTTCCGCGACGCTCGAAACCGACGCCGTCTTTGAGGGTAGTGTCCTTGCCCTGACGTCGATCGCTGTCCAGCACGACGCCATCATTACCGGCCGCATGCTGGCCAGTACCGGCGCGGTGACTCTCGATGACGACACGATCATCGCGCCGACCAACTGCGCCCCGTCGGTCACGCCGTCAGCGAGCCCGTCAGTCAGCCCGTCCACGAGTCCGTCCACGAGCCCATCGTCGAGCCCATCCTCGAGCCCGTCGATCAGTCCCTCGGCCAGCCCGTCGATTAGCCCGTCCTCGAGCCCCTCGGTCAGCCCGTCCTCGAGCCCGTCGGTCAGCCCGTCGGTCAGCCCATCGCTCAGGTCGATCAGCCCGACCATCACTCCCACCATCACGGTGTCGATCATCCCGAGCGTCACGCCGACCGCGGTATCAGCGACGCCAACGGTCACCCCGTCGTCGACCCAGACCGTCACGGCGTCACCGACCCCGACCAGCGTCAAGCACCGCCATAAGCACCCCAAGCCAGCGCCCGTGCCGACTCCGGTGCCCACGACGATGCCCGTGACCGGCTAAGTTCCGCGTCGCCCTCCATCGACCTGCCCCAGGTCGTGAGGTCGTGAGGTCGTTAGGTCGTTGGGCTGTTAGCCGGGAGACCTTGCATCCTGGGAAGATGCAAGGTCTCCCGGCTAACCCTGCCGGGCCTTTCGAGTGGGCCGAACCGGGGCAACTCGACCCCGTAAGTCGAGCAGAGCGCGCCGGGCAGCGGCGCAGGCGCGCAAACCTGAGCATTTGGCTCCGGATGGCCGCGAGATTCCCGCAAGATATCTGTTGGTCCCAGGCTCGCTGGCGACTCCATCTAGTGCACCGCCGCCGACCCGAGGAGACCAGCCGCTATGAAGCCATATCTGATCGCAATTCTGGCCGCGATCGGCCTGACCACCTGCGCCTGCGGCACCGGTTCGCCGGCCCCGCAGACCACCAATACGGTCACCGTGACCGCATCGGCGTCAAGCTCGTCGGTGTCGGCGACCATCTCGCCGGTCGTCCCGAACTCCAGCCCGGCCGCCGCCGGGTCGGCTGGCTGCCTGACCCGGTACCTGAACGCCTCGACCGGGCTCAGCCAGGGCACTGCGGGCGCGATCTACGTCGTGATCAGGTTCAAGAACCTGAACAACGCGCCGTGCACGCTCTACGGGTTCCCCGGCGTGGCTCAGGCGAAGGGTCTGCCGATCAAGGAGATCGGGCAGCCGTCCACCGAGGACACCAGCACCGCGCGGGAGCTGGTCACGCTGCCGCCCGGCGGCTACGCCTACACGACGCTGAAGATCGCCGACGCGGGCAACTTCCCGATGGCCGAGTGTGCCTCGCTGACCGTGCACTGGCTCGCTGTCATTCCGCCGAACCAGACCGTTCCGCTCTACATCCACTACACCTCGGTGGCCTGCAAGGGCACGGCCAAGCTGATGCAGGTAACCGCCGTCCGTCCGGGCAACGGCGGCTGACGCCCGGCTGCCGACAGGGGCAGCGCTCGTACGGTTACTGCCCCTGTACGGGCAGCTGGTGCGCGACCGCTGCCCCTTGGCTGGGCACGGCCTCTGGGTCAGGCCGGCCAGTCCAGGTCGACTTCGACCGGCTCGGCATAGTCGATTCCATCGACGCCGAACCCGTACAGGCGCTGCAGCCGGGTCCCGAACCAGCCGGGATCTGAGAGCTGGCCCAGCACCTCGTCGTCGGGGCCGGTCCACCGCTCGGCCAGCCGGGCCTGGAGGTCTGGCGCGAGCTCCCAGTCATCAAGCCGGAGCCCGGCCACGGTCGTCGGTGGCTGCCGCCGACTTCCCGGTCAGGTAGTCCCAGAGCCGGACCGACTGGCGCACCTCAGACTCGAGCCGGTCACCAGCCACCTCACGCAGCAGACTCAGGTACAGCGAGATGCCCGGGATCGCCAGTGAGGACTGGGTGACGGCGGCACAGTTCGCCGAGGTCAGCGCCGTGCCGCCGGATCCGGCCAGCACGCCCGCGGCCAGCTCGCCCGCGGTGGATTCCAGGTGGTCCTTAGCCCGGCCGATGGTGCCGTGCCGGTAGATCGGCGCGGTCAGCTCCGAGCCGATATAAGTCAGTGCCACAGTGCGGAAGCCGGGCGCGGCCAGGCCGCGGCCGGTCAGGTCGGTGACCCAGTCGGCCCAGTCCTCGCCGCCCATGACCTTGACCGTCGCCTCGATCTCGTCCTGCTCGGCCGGCTCAAGCTCGGCCTCGCGCAGAGCGGACGGCTGGCCGGCGGCGTAGGTCAGGTTCCTGGCCCGGTAACTGGCCCCGATCGGCTTGACCGCCGACTGGTAGGTCTGGCCGGTGAGCGGATCGGTGCGCCGCGGCGCGGCGACGCTGTAAATCAGGACGTCGACCTGGCCGAGCCTTGGCGCGGCCCGGTCCAGCACGGCGGCGCGAACGGCCGGGTCGAAGCAGTCTCCGTTCACCGGCTCGAACTGGCCGCCAGCCCGGCTGGCCAGCGCGCCGGTCCGGTACCAGCCCGCCGACGCCGACCGGCGGGCCGTGGCCGGACGTTCGTAGCACAGTCCGATCACGCTGGCCCGGTAGCCGAAGATGCCGGCGACCGCCGACGCGAGTCCGTAGCCGGAGCTGCAGCCGATGATCAGTGCCCGGGGCCCCGGCGCTGCGCTGTCGGCCGGCTGAACCTCAGCGATCATCTCGTCAACGACCCCGGCGCAGCCCGCCGGGTGCGAATCGAGCAAGAGGAAACCCATGCCCTGCGGCCGGAGGACTCGCTGCGCCATGCCATCGCCCCTTCCATCGTCAGGGCGAGAAGCATAGTCGCGGCCCGGTTTCGCCCGGCAGGCTGGCTGACATGAGCGTGCGCCCCCCGGCCGGAACCGGGAGGCGCACGCTTACGGCGTCACAGCGCCGCCGAATCTTGTTGAGCTAGGTAGAGCTGCTGCCCGTCAGGGCGCCAGGTTCCCGATCCTGATGCTCCCGCCGAAGCACGGGTTGTTGGCCGTGAAGGTCGGCGGGCCAACCGTCGGCGGGCCAACACTCGGGCTGACGGTCGGCGTGCTCGAGCCGGGGAACGTCTCGTGCGCGGTGCACCACAGCTGTCCCTCGTTCGGCAGACCGTCATCGGCGACCAGCTGGTCGACCCGGAGCTGAGCGAACGGGTTGCCGCCAAACAGGCTTCCACCGGCGGTCAGCACGTACGGCACGCTCGGGTTGTTAGTCGAGCCGTTGATCAGCGAGTTGCCGCCGTACTGAACGTCACCGTGCAGCTGGCTCGGGCGCGTGAAGTTGTTCTTCACGATCCACAGCGTCTTCGGGAAGTTGCCGCAGGGCTGCAGCGTCACCTTCTCGTTCTCATACGCCGGCCTGGCAACACCGCGGCAGAGGTTGCTGGTGACGCCGTAAGGCGTCCACATGACCTCAAAGGCCGGGCGGAAGTGGTAGTGCAGTTCCATCGCGGCGCTGATGAAGCCGAGGTGGTACAGCACGAATACCGGGTACTGGAAGTTGACCCGCCAGTCCTGCCCGGGGTTGTTGTCGTTGGCGTAGGCCAGGTTGACCGGGCCACCGGGGGTGAAGCTGAAGTTCTGGCTGTTGGTGAAGTACTGGATACCGAACTCCACGTTGAACAGCGGGTCACTGCAGTATGAGTTGAACGTGCACGCCGGAGTGATGGCAGGCTTGGCGGGCTTGGCCGCCGCATCTGCTGCCCCAGCCGCCGTCAGGCCGAGCGTCGCGGTGACGGCCACAGTGGCCATCAGCCCATACAGCGCCCTCCCGTAGCGGTTGCGCATGGGTAATTCCTTCCTGTCGGATGTACCCGGGGCCGACATCGGATTGTTCCGGTGGCTTGGGCGGTCAAGCACGGTCGGCTCCGACTGGACCATTGCGCTGGCCTTTAGTTACTCTTCTTAATCCCGCCCTGCCAGTCAGTAGTGGCACGTTACCACGAGTAGTCATTGGGTAACGATGAGCGTTCGAGAAACGAAGCCGCCGAGTTTTACAATGGCCAGAATCCCGGTGCCAAATGTCGGGCGATGTCATCAGACCGAAGGGAATATTCCCAGGTCACAGTGGCTGCAGACGAGCTCGTACCCGTCGGCCAGTTATCCGGCAAAAGCGCAGAAGCGGCGTTTTCGGCGTTCATCGCGACGACAGTGCTGGGCCTGCCGAACAATCGCCTCGCGATAACGCCGAGTGACATTGCCGGCTCGCCGCGCTCGTGATTCGGGAGGCTCAGTGTAAACATCCCATCGGTTCGATTTTGCGGGTACCGATGGGGCATTGCCGGGAAATGAACAACGCGCCGCCGGTGCCGTTGCGCAGGCACCGACGGCGCGTTACCGCGATCGAGCGATAAGCCCAAGCGGTTACTGGTTGCTGTTTTGCTTACTGTTCTGCTGGCTCGCGGGGTCACTGCCGTCGGTCAGCGCCGGAGCCGAGTCGAACAGCGGCACCGACTCGCCGGCCGAACCGGACAGGCCCTTCTTCACCGACTCCAGGATCGTCAGGCCCTGGCTGACCAGGCCGGCCGCGATCTCGCTGAGGCCGTCGGCGCCGTTCAGCACGCTGACGTTCGCGCCGGCCAGGCCCGCCGCCGCCTCCTTGACGATCTGCGGCAGCTGGTCGATCAGCATCCGGTCCAGCGCGACCCGGTTGTTCGAGGCGGCGGCCTCGGCCTGCAGCCTGATCCGCTGGGCGTCGGCCTCGGCCAGGATCCGCACCTTCTCGGCCTCGGCCTCGGCCGGCTTGACCACCTCGGCGACCAGCTGCTGCTGGCGCAGCTCGGCCTGCCGCTGGGCCAGCTCGGTCTGCGCGGCGAGCACCTCCATCTGGGCCTGCGCCTGCGGCCAGCGGGCCGGCCTGCGCCGCCTCGGCCTGCGCCTTGTCGACCTCGGCCTTGTACTGCGCCTGCACGACCGCGGTCTGCCGGGCGTACTCGGCCTGCTTGCGCTGCGACTCCTGCTGCGCCTCGGCCGAGGCCTGGTTGGCCTGCGCCTGGGCGATCTGGGCCTGCCGCTGGATCGCCGCGTTGTGCGGCGCGGACATCGCCTCGATGTAGCCGATGTTCATGTCGTCGATCGACTGGATCTGCAGCGAGTCGACGGTCAGGCCGATCTTGGCCATCTCCGCCTTGGAGCCGTCGAGCACCTCGGTCGCGAGCTTCTGCCGCTCGGTGACGATCTCCTCGACGGTCATCGAGCCGACGATCGAGCGCAGGTGACCGGCGAAGATCCGGCCGGTCAGCATCGACATCTGGTCCTGGTCGGACAGGAACCGCTGGCCGGCGTTGACGATGCTCTCCTCGTCGTTGCCGACCTTGAACGCGATGACCGCCCGGACGTTCAGCGAGATGCCCTGCTTGGTCACGCAGGTCTCGGCGACCTCGGCCTCGCTCATCGACAGCGTCAGGAAGCGCGCCTTGCGGAAGACCGGCATCACGAACGTGCCGTGGCCGGTGACGACCTTGAACGGCGCGCCGCCCTTGCCGACGCTGCCGCCCGAGATCAGCATCGCCTCGTCGGGCGCGGGAACCCGGTAACCGAACATTGTCTCATCTCCACTGTTACCCCGTCCGGCGACACTGCCGGCTTATGCCAGTATGTCCCTACTCGGAGTAACCAGCGCATCATCTTCGGGAAATTTCCCGATCGGATCAGTCCAGGCGCTGACGTCGACCGCCCGGCGGCCGCGAGACTCGATCACCAGCACCGTGGCCCCGCGCGGCAGCGGCTCGGTGACCAGGCAATGAAGGCCTCAGTGCCGCCCCTGACACTGACCACGACCTCGCCCGGACCGGCCGGCGCCGCGGGTCGCCACCGTCAGCGTGCCGATGCAGCCGATGAGTGCCTCATCACGCGCCATCGGCTGCCACCCTCACGACGTACCTGCGACTAGATGCTCATTATCGCCAGCGGGAATTACCCGGCACCCTGCCTCGTTACAGCTTCCGTCGGTGCGATGTGTCCCCCGGGCCTAAACACACGCCTTCGCGGAATACCGTCAGGCTGGAGCCGCGATGTGCCTCTTGCCGAGAGGCGACCTCGCACCGGCACGGCACGCCCTCGTCAGCAGCGCTGCACGGGGG
Source organism: uncultured Actinomycetota bacterium (assembly GCA_963713585.1). Lineage (GTDB taxonomy): Bacteria > Actinomycetota > Actinomycetes > Streptosporangiales > Streptosporangiaceae > JAJYUU01. The sequence goes on from CAVQMG010000001.1 coordinate 48,634, forward strand.
CGTCGTCATGCGAGTCCGCCCAGGTCAGCGCACCCTGGCCGCAGCCAGCTGGCGGCGCAGCACTGCTGGCGCCTCAGTCAGCGACGGACCGTACCAGGTCAGGTGGCGCCCGCTGACCAGCGCCGTCCGGCTGCCGGGGAACGCCTCGGGCCCGTCCGACGCGGTGAACCGGTACGGCTCGTCCGGCAGCACCACCAGGTCGGCGCCCGCATCCTGCAGCTCGGTGGATATCCACCCGCGGGTACCGGTCGGGTGCCGGGCATAGAGGTTGGCCACGCCGAGCCGGGCCAGCAGGTCGCCGGCGAAGGTATCCCGGCCAAGGACCATCCACGGCCGGCGCCAGATCGGCACGACCGCGGCCATGCCGCCGAGTTGCGGGCACGCGCCAGCCAGGCCGCCGCCGCGGCGTCTAGCCAGGCCGGGCCGGGCTGGCGGCACGCCAGCGTGATCATCCGGCGCAGCGAGGTCGAGCGCCTCGGGCAGGTCGCGGATCCTGGTGACCCAGACCGCGAGGCCCGGCCGAGCGCAGCGCGTCCAGGTCGGGCGGGCGGTTCTCCTCCTCGTTGGCCAGCACGACATCGGGCCGCAGCCCGACGATCTGGCCGCACGTCGGGGTTCTTGGTACCGCCGATGCGCGTCACGGCGAGGTCGGCGGGATGCGTGCACCAGTTCGTTGCTCCGGCCAGCAGGCCGGGCGCGCAGGCGGCCACTGTCTCGGTCAGCGACGGGAACCAGCGAGACCACGCGCCTGATGCTGGCGGCACTGACACCGGAAGGCCAAGATCATCGATAGGCCTGCGACGAGCGCTGGCCGTCCCGTAGCCTCGCTCATCGCTGCCCCCAGACACGGCGATCCCCGTCGACGCGCTGATCGCCCTCATTGTGACCGGAATCGGGGGACGTACCAGCCTCCGGCTGGCGGGGCGCTCGCATACGCTGGTCCCGGCGCTGGGCGGCCGCGCCGCGCGCGGCCGCCGGCACGAGGCGCTCGCCGAGGAGGGCCTGATCCCCATGACTGACGCAGTGCCGGAGGCCGTGTCGCCGAGCTGGAGGACCCGTTCGCCCAGCTGACCGGCGTCGCTGGCGGACACCAGGAAGCTGCATTTCGAGGTGGTCAGCACGGGCCAGCTCACCCCGCACATGCAGCGGCTGGAGCTGACCGCGCCGGAACTCGACGGTTTCGGCTACATGCCGGGCCAGGACGTCATGCTGCTGGTCGCGGCCGAAGGCCGCAAGCCGGTCCGCCGCCGCTACACCATCCGGCGGTTCGATGCGGCCGCGCGACCGCTGACGCTCGACGTGGTGCTGCACGGTGACGGCCCGGGCGAGCGCTGGGTACGCGCGGCCCGACCCGGCGACCGGATCGAGGGCATCGGCCCGCGTGGCAAGGTGTTCGCCGTCACCTGCGGCCGACTGGCATCTGTTCATGGGCGACGAGGCCGCGTTGCCGGCCATGCTCGCGATGACCGAGTCGCTGCCCGGCGACACCGAGGCAACCCTGGTCGTCGAAGTACCCGAGGCAGCCGACGAGCAGGATGCTCGCCGCCGGCCAGGACCAGGATCAGCTGGCTGCACCGGCTCGGCCGCCCGGCCGGCGACCCGTGCCGCACTGGTGGCCGAGGCGGCCGAGGTCGAGCTGCCGCGCTGGCAATGGCCACGCCTATCTGCTCGGCGAGGCCTCGGTCGTGCTGGCGATGCGCGAAAAACTGGCCGCCCGCGGCATGCCGCAGGATCAGATGTCGCCTAAGGCCTACTGGGGGCGCGGCCGCGCGAACGCCGGTCACGGCGAGCCCGCCAGGGACGCCTGACCGGCAGCCGAGCCACTGGCCGCCGCGCCCGGGCGGATCCGGGCTAGATCACTGATTGGCCAGCCAAACAGTTGTTCTTTCCCAATAAGCACGAAGCTGCTTCATAATGAGGGAACCAGCCGTGGTCAGCTCTGCCGAAAGGGGCGCTTCGGTGGCATCAGCAGTGGCCGCAGAGGTCTCCGCGGTCCTGGCCAACACCTCGACCCGGACGCTCATCCTTGGCATCGACAAGACCGGCCAGATCCGCCAGCATGACCGGGTGCCGGCGACGTGCTGTCCGCCGAGCCCGGCGCGCTGATCGGCACCGATCTCGCCGCCCTGCTGGCCTCGCCGGAGGGCCGGTCAGCGACCGCTTTGCAGGGCCTGATCGACGGTGCGTGCAGCGACCGCGAGGGCACCACGGTGCTCGCCTTCGCCACCGCCAGCGGCGCGGTCGCGGACGCGGTGGTGACGATCCAGCCGGTCCGCTCGGCCGATCCTGAACTGGCCGCTCAGGTGATCATGCGGATCGCACCGCCGGTGCAGGAGCGATTCCTGGACCCGGCCGTGATGCGGCACACCATGGTCGACGGAGCCGTCCGCAAGATCGGCGGGGCGCTGGATATCGACCAGATGGCGCCTGAGCTCATCAACATCATCGTGCCGCATTTCTGCAACGCAGCCGGGCTGGTCGTGCTGGAGAGCCTGGTCGGCGAGGACGAGTTCCCGTCCGAGGCGCTTGACGGCACCGAGCTGATCCGCCGCCTCGCGGTCGCGCACGATGACGGTGACGCCGCCTGGGATGCGGCCTTCCCCACCGGCGAGATCCTGCGCTACCCGCCCGGCACGCCGTACACCCGGTGCATGGAGACCGGCAAGCCGGTCATCGAGGTAGTTGGCCAGGCCAGTGCCGAGTCGATGGCTGCGGCCTGGATCAGGCGGCCGGTTGCCGAGTTGCTGTCCGGCGTGTCGATGCTGCTGCTGCCGCTCATCGCCAGGGACGTGATGCTCGGCTTCTTCGTCTGCGTCCGCCGGGTCGGCTACCGCCGGTTCGACGCCTACGACGTCGAGATCGGGATGGAGTTCGCCGCCAGGGCGGCGATCTTCATGGACAACGCCCAGCGCTACAGCCGCGAGCGCGCGACCGCGCTCACGCTCCAGCGCAGCATGCTGCCGACTGGCCTGTCAGCGCCATCCTCGGTCGAGGTCAAGCACCGTTACCTGCCGGGCAGCAAGCTGATCGAGGTCGGCGGCGACTGGTACGAGTCGATCGCGCTGCCAGGCGGCCGGGTCGCGCTGGTGGTCGGAGACGTGGCCGGGCACGGTGTACGGGCCGCCGTGACCATGGGCCGGCTGCGCACCGCCATTCACACCCTGGCGATGCTCGAGCTGCCGCCGGCCGAGACGCTGCAGCAGCTGAACGAGCTCATGCAGGAACTCGGCGTGCGCGAGCCGCACTTCGCCACCTGCGTGTACGCGGTCTTCGACGCGGTAGCCGGCACCTGCGAGGTCGCCTCGGCAGGCCACCTGCCACCGCTGCTGGTCCGGCCGGATGGCACCAACGAGCTGCTGGACGTGCTCCCGGCACCGCCGCTTGGCGTCGGGCACCGGCCTGATTCAGAGCCGGCTGCTGCAGATCGAGGACGGCAGCCTGCTGGTGCTGTACACCGACGGCCTGGTGGAGAAGCGCGGCCGGGACATCGATGAGGGCCTCAACCGGCTGCGGGACATCTTCGGTCCCGGATCGCCGGACCAGCCGCTGGAAGACCTGTGCCGGGCGACCCTGGCCGGAGTGTACGGCGACCAGCAGCGCGACGACATCGCCTTGCTCGTCGCCCGGCTGCGCCGGATCCCGGCCGACCACGTGGTGACCTGGACGCTGCCAGCCGAGCTGACCTCGGCCAGCCGGGCCAGATCCCTGATCCACCGGCCGCTGCGCCGCTGGGGACTGACCGACCTGATCCCCACGGCCGAGCTGCTGGTGTCGGAACTGGTCACCAACGCGGTCCGGTACGCCCAGGGCAAGATCGGGTTGCGGCTGGTACTCGAAGGCGGGCTGGTCTGCGAGGTGCTGGACGACTCGGCCGCGTTGCCGCGGCTGCGCCACCCCGACGACGAGGACGAGCGAGGCCGCGGCCTGCAAGTCGTCAGCCAGCTGTCCCAGCGCTGGGGCGCCCGCCGGACGACGTCCGGCAAGGTCGTCTGGTGCGAGCTGGCCCTCCCCTACACCTGACCGGGCCCAGGCAAGCGCGCCAGCAGCCGGGGCGCTCCGGCCGCTGACGCGCTGCGCCTGTCCCGGCGGTCAGGCCGTCGGCGTCGGCGTCCTTGCTTTCCTGGTGTCCACCCGGATGGACAGCTTGCCGTTCTGGATGATGCCGAGCCGCTCGGCCCGGCGGGCGACGGAGCTGTCGTGGGTGACCATGATCATCGTCAGCTGGTGGTCCCGCCAGAGCTTCTCCAGCAAACCGATGATCTCGTCCCTGGTGCCCTCGTCCAGGTTGCCGGTGGGCTCGTCGGCCAGCAGCACTTTCGGCTCCTTCACCAGCGCCCGGGCGATGGCCACTCGCTGCTGCTGGCCGCCGGACAGCTCCGACGGCAGATGCCTGGCCCGGTCGGCCAGGCTGACGTCGGCCAGCGCACGGGCGGCCCGCTCCCGCCGCTCGGTCGCAGGCACGTGCAGCGGCACCAGCGCCGCCTCGACGTTCTCCTGTGCGCTGAGCGTCGGCACCAGGTTGAAGGTCTGGAAGATGAAGCCGATCGACTCCGCCCGCACCCTGGTCACCTGCGCCTCGCGCATCTGGGCCAGGTCGCCTTCGTCGGCGAATTCGACACTGCCCGACGTAGGCCGGTCCAGGCCGCCGAGCATCTGCAGCAGCGTGGTCTTGCCGTGGCCGGTGGGGCCCTGGATCGCGAGCCACTCACCGTCATCGATCACCAGGTCTACGCCTTGCAACGCCGCGACGGTGCCCCGGCCCTTCTGGTATTCCTTCTTAACGCCGCTCAGCTTGTACATGAAGACTCTCCCTGGATGGCCCCGGACAGTGCGGTCTCACCGATCGTGCCTGCTCGTCGCGACGTACTCACTGCACCCGTGCCAGCGCCATGGCCGGCCGCAGCCGGGCTGCCCGCCACCCGCCGAACGCCCCGGCGATCAGGCCGCCGGCGATCGCCAGCAACACTGCCGCGGCGATGGCCCCGGCCGTGACCGGCGCGCTGAGGTGCACGTGGACAAGGGTCGCGGTGTCGGATGCCGGGCGGAAGGCGCCGGCGCCTCTCGTGCTGCCAGTACCACCCCCACCGCCGAATCCGCCGCCGTTACCGCCGAACCCGCCGAACCGCTGCGCGCCGCCGGGCGTCGCCGATCCGGTGGTCGGGGCAAGCGACGCGGTTAGCGGCGACGAGAACTGTCCGACCAGGAGCGCGCCAAGGTAGCCGAGGCCGACTCCGATGATGCCGCCGATGATGCCGATGACAACCGCTTCACCCGCGACCTGGCCGACGATCCGCCGACTCTTCCAGCCGAGCGCTTTCAGTGTGCCGAACTCACGCACCCGCCGGGTCACGGCGGCCATCGTCAGCAAGCTGGCCAGCAGGAACGCCGCGGCCAGCACGGCGATCGCGAGCCACTTCCCGAGGTTGTTGGCCAGGTTGGACGCGCTTGCGACCGAGCCGGTCAGCTCCTTGGCCAGGTCGCTCTGGTTGGTCACCGTGGTCTTCGGCAGCGCGGTACTGATGGCTTTGGACACGGTGTCGATGTGCTGCGCGCTGTTAGCCGCCACGTAGATCGTGTTCACGTCGTTCTTCATGCTCGCCAGCGTCTGCGCCCGCTCCAGCGGGATGTAGACATCGGCCGAGGTGGTGCCGGCCGGCGTGCTGACGACACCAACGACGGTGAACTTGGTCTTGGCGACGGTGACCGTGGAGCCGACCTTGAGCTTCGCCGAGGTCGCGTAGTCGGCGTCGATAACTGCCACATCGGCGTTGCTGTCGGAGCTGCTAAAGGTCCGGCCGGCGGTCAGCTTGCCCGTGCTGAGCGGGCCGAGCGCGGCCGCGGACCCGGAGAAGTCCACCCCGTCGACGGTGAACGAGGTCGGCGTGAACGATCCCCGGAAGCTGCCGCCGCCGCCGCCCGCGCCCCCGCCGCCGAAGCCGCCGCCACTGCCGCTGCTGTTGATGGCCGGGATCTTGCCGGTGATCTTGGTATCGGTCAGGGTGAGCCCGCCGGCCGCCGCGGCGACGTTGTCGACCTTCGATACCGAGGTCAGGTTGGCCGAGGTCAGCGCGCCGAGCCCGGTACTGCGCAACGTGTCGATGTCGATCGCGGTGCCGGCCGCAGGCCGCTTGCTGGTGCCGGTCGCGCCCCGGAACCCGAAGCTGCCCGGTGTAAACGAGCCTGCCGTCGGTGTCTTAGTGACGGTGATGTCGGTGTCCTGGCCGTAAAGCGAGTGCAGCACGTCGCTCTGGGCGCTCTTCACGCCTGCCGACAGGGCGGTCACGGTGATAACCAGGCCGATGCCGAGCGCCAGACCCAGGGCAATGATGCCGGACTGCCAGGCGCGCCTGCGCAGCTCGCGCGTCAGGTAGGTAAAAAACATCCGCACTCCTTGCGAACTGGGTGAATGTCTTGCGGACCGGTCTCGTAAAGCCGCACCGTCACGGTCCCGCCACAAGCCATTGCTCTGCGGCGATACTGATGATGGAAGAGGATCCTGAGCGGATGCTGAAGAGGAACTCTGATGTAGCAGGACGCGTCCGGCCGGCCGCGGCGCCCTAGTCGCCGGCCGCGGGCACCGGTTCGGCGGTCTCGGTCAGCCGGACGCCGACCCGGACCGATTCGGCTGCCTGCGCGTCGGCCAGGTCTGCTGCCGTACGCGCCTGCACGTAACGCCCGAGTGCGCTCAGCGGCAAGACCAAGCCGGGAGCCAGCGCCGGGCGCCGACGCGGTCCGCTGCGGCCGGCCGCTTGTCGCCCCAGCCGCCGTCGGCTTGCTGTGCCCGCACCAGCCAGTCCGCTCCCCGTCCGATCGCGCCGGTGACCCCGGTCAGGCCCGGCGCCAGGCCAGGCACAGGTGCTGCGTCCGTCGTAGAGTCCCCGTCCGTGGCAGAGACTCCGTCCCTGGCGGAGAATCCGTCCGCGCAGGCCGCCAGCAGCGCGGCGACGGCCAGCGCCGTCCCCGGCGGGTCTGATCTGGCCCGCTCCCCGCCGCGTCCCAGATCAGCCGGGCGGGCACCGCTCCAGCCTGAGTCCGGGTTCTGCTGGTCAGCCAGCCACCAGGCCGCGGTGACGATCACCGGTTTGGCCGGACGTACTCCGGCCATCAGCAGCGCGGAGAGCACCGTCGCGGTGACGGCCAGGTCGGTCTCGCCGGGCCGGGCGGGCCAGGACCCGTCCGGCTGCTGGGCCAGCAGCAGCCAGACCACGCCCCGCCGGATGGCCTTGGCCTCTGGCAGTCCGTGCGTGGCCAGCGCTTGCACCACCGTCGCGGTGGCAGCGGCCGAACTGGCCCAGCTGCCGTCTCTGGCCTGGGCGCTGGCCAGCCAGCGGACGGCGTTCTCGACCGCAGCCCGCCCGGCGACCGCGATCCGGCTGAGGGCGATCAGGACCCGCGCGGTGTCCGTGATCGCCGGGTAGCCGTCGGCGCCGAACGACCAGCCCGCGGGGGCCGGGCCCGGCCCGTCCGCGGGCCCGCTGATCCGCTCGCCGAGCAGCCACCGGCCGGCTGCGATCAGTGCGGCATCGCCCGTCAGCGTCCCGGCATCGGCCAGCGCCTCGATCGCGAGCACGGTGTCCGCGACCGGCGGCCGCCGGGTGATCCGCACATGCCCGGCCGCGTGCCGCGGCTGCGCGGTGGCAGAGTCGAGCCAGGCCAGCCCGTCGGCCAGGACCGGATGCGACACCGGGTAGCCGAGCGCGTTCAGGGCGATGAGCGCGCCAGCCCAGATCGGCCGCGGCGCACTCGGCAGGCCCTGGCGCTGCTGCCAGTCGATGATCCACTGCCCGCATTTGCGCAGCACCACTGTCTCGGCCGTCTTAGCCAGCCCGACCGGCGGCACCCGGAGCCGGAACCTCCGGTCCGGCTCGGGGTCAGGCTCGCCCCGCAGTTCCGCCAGATCGAACGGCAGCCGCCGGACCGTTCGCAGCGTCCCGAGAATCGCCAGCGCCAGCGCGGACTGCCGGCTCAGGCCGACCCAGTCGCCATGCCGGGCCGGCAGAAAAAACCCTTCAGGAGCGGGAACGTGGACGTCCTGCCAGGCGGTCAGGCCGAAGACCGCCAGCCAGGTCTGGCAGCTGGCAGACACGGCCGCAAGGCCCCCGGCGTCCCTGATCCACCCGGCAGCGGCGGCCAGATGATAGGCATCCGCGGAATCGCCGGCCAGCCGAAGGGCGAGATAGGCAACGACCGAGACGGACAGATCGCCGCCAGACCAGCTGCCGTCGGAGTGCTGAAGCGACCTGAGGTGCTGGGCGACCGCGCTCGTGTGCTCGGGTGAACGCCGGCCGAGGAACTCGCGTGCCAGCAGGGATTCGGCGTCCAGGCAGACGTCTTCGGCCGACAGTCCGGGCCAGCACCCGTCCCCGTCCTGGCGTGCGAGCAAGATCTTGCGTGCCCGCAGCACTGCGGCTTCTGCGTCGGCCCGCAAATCTGGCCCCGGCATGTCCTTCCCCACGCTCACCGCCGTGAGGCGCTGGTCGCGTGCGCGCCGAGACGATCCGGTCCGCCTTGGTCGCCAGCCTCCAGCGCAGCAGCCGACGATGCAGCGGACGTCACTGCACCACGCGCCACCGCACCACGCGTCACCGCACCGGGCGCTGGCCGAACTGGCTCGGTTAGGCCAGGCTGCGCATCGTCGAAGGCGGCCTGGCCGGACTCGGCCTCAATGGACACGGCGTTCCCAGACACAGCCTTGGCGGACGCGGCCGACTCGGACTGGGCGGACGCGGGCCTACCCGACTCGGACTTGGCGGACGCGGGCCTACCCGACTCGGACTTGCCGGACGCGGGCCCACCCGACTCGGACTTGCCGGACGCGGGCCCACCCGACTCGGACTTACCGGACTCTTCCTGGCTGGCGTCCGCCCTGATCGTTGGCGATCCGGCAGACGCACTGACCGGCCTGGACGGGCCGGACTGTGCTCCGGCGGACTTCGCCATACCCCCGCCAGGCTCGCCGCCGGTCCCGGCTTCGAAGGACCCGGGATGACCCGACTCCGGGCTGCCGGCCTCGGGCTTGCCGGAACCGGGATGACCCGACTCGGGCTTGCCGGACTCGGCCTTGCCGGACTCGGTCTGGCCGGGCGAGACCTTGCCGGAACCGGGCTCGCGGGACTCGGGCTTGGCGAACTCGGTCTCGGCGGATTCGGGCTTGGCGGGCTCGGGCTGACCGGACTCAGCCTCGGCCAAGCTCAGCTGGCGAGGTCCCGGCACGACGGGCTTTGCTGTCGCAGACAGCGGCTCGGCCAGAACTGGCTTTACAGAGTCCGGCCCGCCCGGATCGGACGTGGCCGGATCCGACGAAGCAGACTTCAGCCCGACAGGCACCGGACGGTCTGGCCGTGACGTGCCCGGCTCGGCCCCGGCGATCTCGAGCCCGCCCGCCTCCGCCTGCTCCCCGTCGGCTGCCTCGCATTCGGACGTGTCCGGCTGACGCGGCGCCGCAACGCTCGCAGCCCACTCGGCGACCGCACTTACCGAGGCGGACGGCGAACCCGCCGGCTTGCTAGCCGATCCGGCGGCGTCCCCGGCCTGAGCCGACTCGGTCAGGTCGACTGCGGCTGCCGGGGGCGTACTAACCACGGGCGCGACCGGAAAACTGAGGGGACGGGCCCGCAGGCTCTCCCGGCCCTTGCCGGTCGCCTCCGTGCGCGGTCGCAGCAAATCCTTGATGATCTTCCCGGCCGCGGTATGCCCGCTGCGGACGGCGCCTTCCATCGTGTCCGGCCAGCCGGTATCGGTCCACGCGCCCGCCAGGGCCAGGCCGGGCAGGCCGTCCGGCTGATGCGGCCGCAGTGCCCAGGAACCAGGCGTCTGCCGGATAGTCGCCCGGCGTTCCCTGGTGACGAAGAAATCCTCCACCGTCGCCGTCGCCGCGGCCGGGAAGTACCCGGCCAGCTGATCCAGGAACTGCTCGCGCAGGCCGGCCGTCGAGGCGTCGACATAGTCGGCCGCGGCCGGCACCGACACGGCCAGGTACTGGCCGGTGTGCAAGCCGGCCGAGGCCGTCTTGTCGACGACCCAGAGCACTTGCGGGCCGACGATCGCCGCGAACGGCAGCCGGGTCACCCGGCTGCCGTAGATCACATGGAGGCTGACCACAGGTGACGGCTCCAGCTTGGCCCAGCAGGCCGCGTCGGCCGCAAGTTCGGCCGGAGCGAGGTCGGCCGCCTCCCACGCGGGCACCGCCATCACCACGGCGTCAGCCTTCAGCTGCGCAGGCCCTCGCTCGAGCAGCTGGCCATCTTCGGCAGCACCAGCGCCGAGCCTGATGTCATAGCCGCCGGCCTGATCTGCCTGCACCGAGACGACCTTCACACCGAGCCTGACGATGGCACCATGCCGGGCCAGCAGCTCAGCGGCGGCGCCCCCGTGCAGCCGGCTGAGCGGCACGGCGGCCAGGCCGATATCGGCGCCATCGCGCTTGGAGAGCAGCGCTGACCTGATCGAGCCTGCCGCCAGGCCGAGGTCAGCCTGGTCGGAGCCGGTGTTCAGCGCGGACACCGCGAGCAGATCCCAGAACAGCCGGCGGGCCGGCACATCCTGGAATCTCCGCGTGAGCCAGTCCTCGAAGTTAGCCGCGCCATCGCGGAAGTCGGTGAATTGCAGCGCCAGCATGGCGACCGCGGCCTTCATCCGTTCCGGCACTGACAGCAGCCGGTACCTGGCCAGCGCGCCGGCCAGATGCAGCGGTGCCGGCAGCGCCGAACGCCGGAGCCGGGCCTGGCCGTCCGGGCCGAGCACGGTCAGCTCGAGCGCGTCCTGCAGGGGCGCCGAGCTGGTGACCCCGAGTTTGGCGAGCAGGTCCCGATAGGCCGTGCAGGACCGCAGGAACATGTGCTGACCGTTGTCGATCGTCAGGCCGCGCCGGGCGAAGGAGAAAGTCGCGCCGCCGAGCCACGGCCGTTCTTCCAGGACAGTCACCCCGAGTCCGGCCTCGGCCAGCTGGATGGCCGCGCTGATGCCGGCTAAACCGCCGCCGATGACGACCACGTTCCTATCGCTGTGCGGCAACGTCATGCTTGATCCCCCGTCATGCCCCGACCCGTCCCCAGCCGGCACCCCGCCCGGTCAGCCCCCGCTGGCCAGACTCGCCGCCCCGTTCGTACCTGCAAGCACGCGGAGTCTAGCGAAACTCCCCGGCCGGCTCACCGAACGTCCAACTACTCACGGCCGCTGCCCTGAGCGCCAGGCGACGGAAGGAGCGGAATTTCCGGCGGCGGCCTCCGGTATTCGAACTGAGCATCCGGTTTCATCTCGCTCCAGAGCATTCGGATGTTACGCTCCGATATCGCCTGTCAGGACCTCAACGCCGTGGGCGAGCACGCGGTTACTTTCTCGAAACTGGGGCCCCAGCCATGGGATTGCGTCACCGGTCCATCCGTCTGAGGGTCGGCATCCTCATCATCGTGCCCGTGCTGTGCCTGATCGCGCTGTACGGTTTCGTGGCCAGTATCACCGCGGGCAGCGCGCTGACACAGACGCACGCCAAGTCCATCAAGGACGACCTGGCAACGCCGGTTACCGCTTTCCAGGTCGCGCTGGACACCGAGCGGCACGACGCGCTGCTGAGCCTGGCCGCCCCGACGAACACTCAGTTCGCCTCCAAGCTCGGCCAGCAGGAGAACATCACGCAGGTGGCCATCGGGTCTCTGCGGGAAGCGATGGCCTCGTCCGCCGTCACCGGGTACGCCTCCGCCGATGAGCGGGCCGCGATTGCCGCCCTGCTCAGCCAGACCAAGCACAACCTGCCCGCGCTCCGGCAGAACGTGGCCAACGACGCGATCAGCGTGCACGACGCGCTGGCGCAGTACAACGTGATCATCAATGCGGGCTACCTGGTGATCAATGAGGCACTGGCCGAGCAGACCAACGTGCCGCTGGTCACCCAGGCGCAGGCGGTCATCACGCTGGACCAGGCCGTGCAGGCCGTCAGCGCCGAGGCCGACCTGCTGACCGCCGACATGACGCAGCTGAAGTTTCCCGAGCCGGACCGGATCGCGTTCGCTCAGCTCGCCAACCAGCGGCAGGCGCTGACCGGCAACACCGAGCCGCTCCTGCAGACGCCCTACCGCGCGCTGCTGGACAAGCACGTCACCCCGGCTATCGCCGGGGCGCTGGCGTCGGCCGAGTCCGCGGTCATCAACACGCCCTGGCGCAAGGGACCCCCGCCAGCCCAACTGGCCGCGGCCGGCCCGGCGTTCGCGAACTACGGCAAGGCCATGTCCACGGCGCTGGCCGGCGGCGCCGTGCTGCTGCAGCAGCAGGCCGACCACAACGCCACGGTCGTGGTCTTGCAGCTCGTCCTGGCCGCCGGGCTCGGGCTGGCCGGCACGGTCGCCGCCATCGTCCTGTCGCTGATCATCGGCCGCGGCCTGGTGCGTCAACTGCGCGAACTGCGCGAGTCGGCACTGGCACTAGCGAACGAGAAGCTGCCGGGCGTTATCACTCAGCTGCGCGCCGGGGAACCAGTCGACATGGCCGCGTACGCGCCGGCACCGGTCACCACGACGAACGAGATCGAGCAGGTCCAGCACGCGTTCAGCATTGTGCAGCAGACCGCGGTCCAGTCCGCCGTCGACGAGGCCAGGTTGCGCCGCGGCATCAGTGAGGTGTTCCGGAACCTGGCCGGCGCAGCCAGTCGCTGCTGCACCGCCAGCTCACGCTGCTGGACGGCATGGAACGGCGTGCCACCGAGCCGGATGAGCTCGAGGACCTGTTCCGCATCGACCACCTGACCACCCGCATGCGGCGGCACGCGGAAGGCCTCATCATCTTGTCCGGGGAAGCGCCCGCCAGGGGCTGGCGGCAGCCGGTGCCGCTGGTCGACGTCCTGCGCGCGGCCGTGGCCGAGGTGGAGGACTACACCAGGATCCGGGTGCTGTCGCGCACCAACGCGGCGGTCGCCGGGCACGCTGTCGCTGACGTGATTCACCTGATCGCGGAGCTGGCCGAGAATGCCACGGTGTTCTCCCCGCCGAATACCCCGGTCCGGATCCAGGGCGACATCGTCGGCCGCGGCTTCGCCATCGAGATCGAGGACCGCGGCCTTGGCATTTCCCAGGCCAGGATCGAGGAGATCAACGTCAACCTGGCGAACCCGCCGCAGTTCGACTTGTCCGGCAGTGACCGGCTCGGACTGTTCATCGCCGGCCAGCTCGCCCAGCGGCACGACATCAAGATCACTTTGCGGCCGTCAGTCTACGGCGGCACCACCGCCATCGTGCTCATCCCGAACGGCCTGGTCGTCGAGGAAGACACCTACCAGCGCGACCCGGCGCTGCCCGCGGGATCGGCGCCAGCCGACAGCTCGGCTGCCGACCGGTTCTCCGCCCGGACCGCGGCGCTCGCCCACGCGACCAGCCGGTCCGGCGGCAGCGGCAGCGTGATCAGCCTGGACCAGGACTATGGCCGGATGAGCCTGGCTATCGGCGGCCGGCAGCCCGCCGACGTGCAGCCGCCCGTGCTGACGGCCGTGGTCAGCGAGGAGCCGGCCGCGCGGGTCAGCTCCGAAGAGCTCGCCGAGCTCGGGCTGCCGGTGCGGGTGCGGCAGGCGAGCATGGCGCCGCAGCTGCGTGACGCCAAGTCGGCGTCGGCGGAGCCCGTCGCGGATGAGACGGCAGCGCCGAGCGGGCCCGCAGTGCCGTTGCGCCCGGTAGCCGAGCCGACGCCCGAGGAAGCACGCAACACCATGAGCGCCCTGCAACGCGGCTGGCAGCTCGGCCGGGCCGAGGGTGAGCAGGCGGGACAGGACAGCGGCTCGTTGGCGCGGGACGGCGATTCGCGGCCGGGCTCGCACTGAGGACCTGCTGCCGCGGACGGACGCGGGCTCCCTGCCGCGCCGCGGCGCTGAGTCAGGGCCAGATCCGGTCCCCCCGGCCCCGGCGCTCCCCCGGCGAGGCGACGCCCTCGCCGGTCGGATGGACGAGGCGCTGTCGGGCGGGAGCGGCAGTGCTGCCAGGAGCACTGAGGGTTTCGTCAGCGCAAGCGGCGGATCCGTCGGCGGCGACAGCTCGCACCTGGCGAGCGACAGTTCCTACCGGCTGGGTGACGCCTCGCACCGACTGGATGACAGCTCCTACCGCACAGGTGGCAGTTCGTACCGGCCCGGTGAGAGCTCCGACCGCCCAGGTGACGGTTCCGAGCGCGCTGGTAGCGGCTCCGACCGCCCGGCTGACGGTTCCGACCGCCCGGGTGGCACGTCCTACAGCCTGGGCGGCAGTGCCTTCGGCTGGTCAGATAATCCCTTCACCGGCAGAAGTGCCAGCGCTCCGGTCAGCCGGGGCGAGGACAGCTCAGCCGGGTGGACCGACGACGCGCTGGGCGGCGGCACGGACAGCGGTTCGTTCGCCCGGCACGACAGCGGTTCGTTCGCCCGGCCGGACAGCGGTTCGTTCGCCCGGCCGGACAGCGGCTCGCTCGGCCGGCACGACAGCGGCTCCTTCGCCCGCTCCGATAGCGGCTCGTTCGCCCGGCCCGCGGATGACTCGTTCTCGCGGCACGACAACAGGCAGTCCGACAGCGGCCCCTTCGGCACCGCAGCGAGCGCTGCGGTCGGCTGGCCAGACAGCACCGTACCTGGCCGGCTGATTACTGACCGGCTGCCAGCTGATCCGCTGGCGGCAGACCGGCTGGCAGCCGAGCGGCTAGCGGCAGAACGACTCGCGGCGGACAGTAACTCGTCCGACGGCGCCCGCGAACGCGACGACGACTGATCCTGACTATCGGCTGGGGAGGCCACTATGAGCCGTACCGGGGCACTGGACTGGCTGCTTGACGACTTGGTTACCAGGGTCGCCCAGATAGACAAGGCCGTCATCCTCTCGCGGGACGGACTCGCCATCGGTGCGTCAGCGTCGCTGGACCGCGACGATGCCGAGCACCTGTCGGCGGTAGCAGCCGGATTGCAGAGCCTGGCGCGCGGCGCGGACAGCATTTCGGCGGCGGCCTGCCCCGGCAGACCATCGTCGAATGGTGGCGGCTTTCCTGTTCGTGACCTCGGCCGGCGAGGGCAGTTGCCTGGCGGTGCTGGCCAGCGCCGATGCCGATGTCGCGGACAGGTCGCCTACGAAATGGCCATGCTAGTCGAGGCGGGTCGGCCAGCATCTGGCAGCCGGTGCCCGGCCTAGCACACGCCGAAGCTCGCATGACTGAGCTCATGCCACGACAGATCAGTGGCTCGATCGGGACGCCGGACCGGTCGTCCGGCCGTACGCGATGACTGGCGGGCCGGACCCGGCCCACCGGCGGAGCTTCGACCTGCTCGCCATGGTGCTCGCGGTCCGACGGCCGGACGCCGACCGACATGCTGCTCGAGCCGGAGGCCTCGCGATCCTGCGAAGTGCCGCAGCCCATGTCCGTGGCCGATCTGGCCGCCGACCTGGACCTGCCGCTCGGTGTCGTCCGTATTCTGCTCGGTCCGACCTGCGCGAGCCAACGGACTGATCACCATCCGCCACCCGATTGCCGCCACCATGGCGTCGGACCCGCAAGTACTCAAGGAGGTAGCTGATGGGCTCCGGCAGCTCTGACACCCGCTCGCGGACCATGCCCGGCCGTCAAGATCCTGGTCGCGGGGGGCTTCGGCGCCGGCAAGACGACGCTGGTCACGTCGGTCAGCGAAATCAAGCCGCTGCGTACCGAGGAGGTGCTCACCGAGCCGGGCGTCGGCGTCGACGCTCTGGCGGCGTGGAGGGCAAGACATGACGACGGTGGCGATGGACTTCGGCCGCATCACCCTCCGCGAGGACCTCGTGCTGTACCTGTTCGGCACCCCCGGCCAGGAGCGGTTCTGGTTCATGTGGGACGAGCTCGCGCTCGGCGCGCTCGGCGCGGTCGTGCTGGCCGACACCCGCCGTCTGGCCGACAGCTTCCCGTCGGTCGACTACTTCGAGCAGCGCGGCACTGCCGTTCGTCGTCGCGGTCAACTGCTTCGACGGCGCCAAGCGATTCCGCCCGGAGGCCGTGCGGGCCGCACTTGACCTGAACACCGAGGTCCCGGTCGTGATGTGCGACGCCCGCCACGCGCGTCAAGCCGCGACGTGCTGGTCACCCTGGTCGAGCACGCGATCAGGCTGATCAGCGACAGCGAGGTCATGAGCTCGCTCTAAGCGGCTGCCGCCAGCCAGCGCATGTCCGCCAGATCAGCGCGAGCGCGCAGTCATCGGAGCTGCGCCCGCCACCCTGCAGCACCCGCACGAGCTCGGCCGCGCCGGCGCCGAAGCCGCCGCGTCACCAGCCGGTCCGCCTCGCCGAGCAGCCGGTCGATGCCGGCGTCGATGTCCCGGCCGGGCGCCTCGATCAGCCCGTCGGTGTAGAGCATCAGCGCGTCGCCCGGCCGCAGCGTGCCGCTGCTCGGGCATGCTGCGCAGGTCGGGCACGACGCCGAGGACGATCCCGCGCGCCTTGGTGAGCCGCCATCGGCCGCTGCCCGCCTCGAAGTGCGCCGCGGGCGGGTGGCCGGCCGAGGAGATCAGGTAGTCGCCGGTGGCCAGGTCGAGCGACAGGTGCACCGCGGTGACGAAACCCTCGGCGGACCGCCGCGCCGCAGGTAGGCGTTGCAGGCCGGCAGGAAGTCCCCGGGCGGCACCGAGCCGAGCAGGCCGCCGAACGCGCCGGACAGCAGCAGCGCCCGGGTCCCGGCGTCGATGCCCTTGCCGGCCACGTCGACCAGGGCCACCTCGAGTGCCTTGCCGTCGCAGGCCGACACCAGGAAGTCCCCGCCGAAGGACGAGCCGCCGGCCGGCCGGAGCACCGAGACGGGACCGCCAGCCGTCGGGCAGCGTCGGGCAGCTTGCCCTGCGCCCGGATCCGGTCGCGCAACTCGATCAGCATCTGATCGCCGCGCAGCCCCTGCACGCCGAGCTTCGCCCGGGTCCGGGCCAGCACATCAGCGAACAGCGCCGTGATCACGATCGTGGCGGCGATGCCGGGTCCGGCCTTGCCCATCACCACGTCGTAGGCCAGCATCGGACTGCGACCAGGCAGAACAGGATCCGCAGCGCCCGCGGCCACAGCAGCAGGCCGCCCGC
The DNA here is from genome assembly GCA_963713585.1 of uncultured Actinomycetota bacterium. Taxonomy (GTDB): domain Bacteria; phylum Actinomycetota; class Actinomycetes; order Streptosporangiales; family Streptosporangiaceae; genus JAJYUU01. Next base: position 65,664 of record CAVQMG010000001.1, read on the forward strand.
CAGAATCGGCAGGATCATCTCACCTGGCGGAAACCCATCGCCGGAGACCTTGACCACGGCCATCCCGATCGCGACGACCAGCAGCGCCAGGCCGAAGGCCATCCGCCGGTTCCTGGTGATGAACTGACCGCGAATCCAGGCGCGCTGCTTTGATCCGGCCGCCGTAACCGCCGGCCAGAACCTGGAGACCTTTGTAAGCATCTTGCCGGCACTGTACCGGTCCTGGCTCCGGACTGGCACTACGGCAACCTGCCGGGCCGAAAAGCACTGGCCGCGTCACCGCACTCAGGATAGGAATGCCTGCATGACCCAGTCGCATCAGATCCGGGCTATCACAGCCGAGGAATTCCCTGCGTTCACGCAGGTTGCCGGGCAGGCGTTCCTCGAGCCCTGGCAGCCAGAGGCCGTCGAATTCGAGCGGCAGCTCGTCGAGTTTGACCGCACCTTCGCCGCACTGGATGGCGAGCAGATGGTCGGTTCGGCGAGCGTGTACAGCTCTCGCCTGGTCGTGCCAGGCGGCTCGGTGCCGGCCGCCGGGATCACGATGGTGGCCGTGCTGCCGTCCTACCGGCGGCGGGGCATCCTAACCGCGATGATGGAGCATCTGCTGGCCGACGCGATCCGCCGTCACGAGCCGGTCGCAATTCTCTTCGCGTCCGAGCCGGGCATCTACGGGCGGTTCGGCTTCGGCCAGGCATCATCTCACCTGCGGCTGCGCTTGGGCCGCGGCGATGGCACCTTCGCCAGCGGGACCTTGCCCGGCCTGTCTGAGGTCCGACTGCGAGAGGCTGTGCCGACCGCGCTGCGGGCCGAGCTCGCCGCCGTCTACGATGCCGCCCTGCCCAGCCGGCCCGGCCAGCTCACCCGAGATGAACGCTGGTGGCACAGCATGCTGGCAGACCCGGTTTTCCAGCGCGACGGCATGTCCCCGCTGCGCTGCCTGCTCGCCGAAGACGACGACGGCCCACGTGGCTACGCGTTGTACCGGACCCGGCCAGACTGGTCCGACGGCATAGCCGGCGGCACGCTGCGGATCAGGGAGCTGATGGCCACCGATGCATCCGCGACCGCAGCACTCTGGCGCGACCTGCTCAGCCGGGATCTGGTCAGCGAGGTCCACGCGTCAGTCCGCCCGGTCGACGATCCGCTGCTGAGTCTGCTGGCAGATCCCCGCCGGGCCAGGGCTGGACTGTCGGACGGGCTGTGGGTACGGCTCACCGACCTGCCCGCAGCGCTCTGCCAGCGCAGCTACGCGGCCGAGATCGACATCGTCCTGGAGGTCGCCGACGACCGGCTGCCGGCCAACGCGGGCCGCTGGCGGCTGCAGGCCGGCCCGGACGGCCACGGCGGCAAGGCCACGTGTGAACGGACCAGCGCGGAGGCTGACCTGGAGCTCACCGTGCAGGCCCTCGGCGCCGGGTACCTCGGCGCCCGGATCGGGCAGCTCGCAGCGGCCGGGCAGATCCGGGAGCTGGCGCCGGGCGCCCTGGGCAGACTGTCCACCGCCATGTCGCACGACCCGGCGCCGTGGAGCTGCATGATCTTCTGAGGCTTCCCTCCGCGACCGGGCCACGGCAGACTGGCACCAGGAGGACGCCGATGCCCGGCATGAAGATCTCGCTTGACGCCGCGATGCGGGCCCGCGACATCACTCAGCCCACCGCGGCCGACTACGACAAGGCCGCGGAGGCCGACGCTGCCGACGTCCGGCTCCGTGGGCCGTCGGGCGGCGCCAGCACCGCCAAGCCGCGGGCCGCCGCGAAGGCGAGCGGCAGGAACTCCCGCCCGGTTACCGGCGCGGCTGCCCGGCCGGCGCCCGCTCCGCCCGCTCCGCCCAGTTCGGCTGCCAGCGGCTCGGGTTCCGGCAGTTCGGGTTCCGGCAGTTCGGGTTCCGGCAGTTCGGGTTCCGGCAGTTCTACGAGGAGTCCGGCTCCTAGCAGTCCTTCTACCGGCAGTGCCGGCACCGATGGGTCCTCCGGCCTCCGCGGCGGCGAGGCAGCACCAGCCCGGCCACAGGCTCAGCGGCCTGTGCCAGGCGAACCCCGGATGCCAGCAAAGCCCGCGCGGCCGAGCGCGCGAGGACGCCGCACGCGACGGCGATCACGGTTACGCCAGGCCGGGCCTGAGCAAGCGGGAGACCCGCCGCCTGCCCGGTGATCTTCGGTTACGGCTCGGCGGGGAGCTGGCCCGACTGCTCGTACGCGGCGATCATCGCGAGTCGGCGCGCGTGCCGTGGCGCTTCTGAGAACGCTGTCTCGACGAAGATCCTCGCGAATCCGACAGCTTCCTCGATGGAGTACTCGCGGGCACCCAGGCTGAGCACGTTCGCATCGTTGTGCAGCCTCGCGAGCTTGGCCGTCTCCTGGCTCCAGGCGATGGCCGCGCGGACGCCCTTGATCTTGTTCGATGCGATTTGCTCGCCATTGCCGGATCCGCCGATCACGATGCCCAGACTGCCAGCATCGGCCACGGCTGAACTCGCTGCCCGCATCACATAGACCGGATAGTCGTCATCCGGCACGTAGCTCGACGGACCGCAGTCGACTGGCTCGTGGCCGGCCTGCTGCAGCCAGGCAATGAGACTTGCCTTGAGCTCGAAACCAGCGTGATCAGATCCCAGGTATACGCGCACACGGCAAGTCTGGCACGAGCGCCGTCCCCGGCTCAGCCCGGACTGCACAGTCGGAACCGGAGCGACGTGACTTCAAGACTGCCCATAGCCGACCTCAGTCAGATGCGCGGTCCTCGCGTGGTTTGACCGCGACGGTCATTACCGTGTGTATCTAAATGTCCCGGACAGACCGCCCTGTCCCGGTACTTCTCGGCAGTTCGCCGGCAGAACTCGCTACCGTCGCGACACGGCTGTCTTCCTTGCGGTCCGTGCCACAGAGCCGTTAGCTGCCAAAACGCTCATACGATCAGGACGCCACTGCATTTCGTGATACAACGCTCTCTGACAGTGACGGCTCCGGCCAGTTACTGCCAGTGACTCCGACTCCCGCGCACGAACCAGGGTCCTGTATTCATGACGCATCACGGCTTAGACGGATGGCGGTTATCCCGGCGCGCTCCAGAGCACGCGGTCGCCTTCGGGTCCGCCAGCCTCGTGCGCAGCCACGTGCTGCGGGCACTCAGGCTATTCGTCACGGCAGGAATGTGGGCTGCCGGGCTGTGCCTGGTGATCGGCTTGATCGTCCTGGTCGTCGCCGCCGGGGGGCCCGGCCACGGCCAGTCGGCGCTGGATGCCGCGCGGCAGACTCCTGCCGTCGGCCACCCCGACACCCTGACCGCCCAGTCGGCCGGCCCCAGGCGCGTGCGGACCGAGCGGGTCCTGATGGCGTTTTCTGGGCGCGGCAACGTGACGACGCGGCAGTTCAGCGTTAAGCCGCACAAGCGGTGGGAACTGCGCTGGTCTTATCTGTGCCCGGCGACAGCCGGCCAGCTCATCGTCGAAGACTCTGACGGCACCAGTGCCGGGGGCGCCAGCATCGATCAGAGCGGGATCAGCGGCAGCGGAGCTACCTGGCTGAGCTCGGCCAGAACCAAGCATCATCTCGTGGTGATCTCGACCTGTTCCTGGACTATGAAGGCGGTACAACACTGATGAACTGGATTACCGTCGGCGACATCGCCGGACTGGCGCTGCTGGTGATCGCGCTGGCCGTCACCGGCATCAGCGCTTTCGGCCCGGATAGCTCAGCCCGGCCGCGCCGCCGCCGGCTGCTGCCAGCGGCGCGGCGGGCCCGGACCACGGCCGTGCCTGCACGCCCGCCGACGGCATCCGTACCCGCCCAGGCCAGCTGGCAGCCGCGGCAGGCCGCAACAGGTCAGGCCGTTACGTGGCAGCGCCAGCCGGGCTGGCAGTCCAGGCCCGCGCCGCGCGCCCTAATCGAAGATCGGGTCCCTGGTCCTGCTGCGCTTCAACTCGAAGAAGCCGTCAGTCCCGCAGACCAGTAGCACTCCGTCCCAGAGCTTGGCGGCCGCTTCGCCGCGCGGGATCGGCGTCACGACTGGGCCGAAGAACGAGGTGCCGTCGACGGAGATCACCGGGGTACCCACCTCGTAGCCGACCCGGTCCATGCCGTCATGGTGCGAGATCTTGAGCGCCTCGTCATACTCGGTGGAGTCCATGGCATCGGCCAGCTCAGTCGGCAGACCGGCCTCGGCGAGCGCGGCCTCGATGGTCTCCCGGTTCCGCTCGGCCTTCTCGTGGTGGAACCGGTTGCCCAGCGCGGTGTAGAGCGGCAGCAACACCTCCGGACCGCACTTCTGCTCGGCGGCGATGCACACCCGGACCGGACCCCAGGCCTGCTGCATCAGGTCCTTGTATTTGTCGGGAAGTTCGTCGCGGCCGGAGTTCAGCACCGCCAGGCTCATGACGTGCCAGCGCGTCTGCACCGGGCGGACCTTCTCGACTTCGAGCATCCACCTGCTCGTGATCCAGGCCCACGGACATAGCGGATCAAACCAGAAATCAACTTGAGTAGGCTGCTCAGGCATGTTGCTCCTCGCGCAGGTATCGGGTTCTTTCGGCAACTCTGAAATCGCGTTGCACATTCCGGCTGCGGCAGGGAACCATGCCCATGACAGCGACCCGAAAGGACTGCCTGGTGGCGAATAACCTCACGCGCGATGAGGCGCGGGACAGGGCGCAGCTGATCAGCGTCGACTCCTACGTCGTGGAACTCGACCTCACCGGCTCGGAGACCACCTTCGAGTCCGTCAGCACGGTCCGCTTCGGCTGTGCCAGGCCAGGCGCCGGGACATTCATTGAGCTGACCGCCACGGCAGTGACGGATATCACCCTCAACCGCGAGCCGGTCGAGCTGAGCGCCTTTGACGGCGACCGGATCGCGCTGACCGGCCTGGCCGAGCACAACGAGTTGCGGGTCGCCGCGACGTGCGCGTACTCGCGCACCGGTGAGGGACTGCACCGCTTCAGCGATCCCGCCGACGGCGGCGTCTACCTGTTCTCCGATCTGGAGACCTATAACGCGCACCGGATCTATGCCTGCTTCGACCAGCCGGACCTGAAGGCCACCTTCGAGTTCAGCGTGACCGGCCGCGAGGACTGGAAGGTCATCTCCAACATGGCGCCGGACGGCACGGCTCAGCCGTCCGGGCCTGGCACTGCCCGCTGGCATTTCCGGCCGACGCCGCCGATGTCCACCTACATCACCGCCATTGCGGCCGGGCCGTACCACCAGGTGAGCGCCGAGCACGACGGCATCCCGCTCGGCGTGTTCTGCCGCCAGTCGCTGGCGCCCTACCTGGACTCCGACGAGATCTTCGAGATCACCCGGCAGGGCTTCGACTACTACCACCAGGCCTTCGGCGTCCGGTACCCGTTCGGCAAGTACGACCAGCTGTTCGTGCCTGAATACAACGCGGGCGCGATGGAGAACGCCGGCTGCGTCACGTTCCTGGAGGACTACATCTTCCGGTCGAGGGTCACTGACTCCGAGCACGAGAACCGGGCGCAGACGATCCTGCACGAGATGGCGCACATGTGGTTCGGTGACCTGGTCACGATGCGCTGGTGGGACGACCTCTGGCTGAACGAGTCTTTCGCCAGTTGGGCGGAGATGGTCTCCAGCGTCGAGGCGACCAGGTGGTCCGGCGGCTGGACGAGCTTCGCGCAGGGCTACAAGGCCTGGGCCTACCGGCAGGACCAGCTCCCCTCGACCCATCCGATCGCTGCCGACATCCCCGATATCGAGGCGGTCGAGGTCAACTTCGACGGGATCACCTACGCCAAGGGCGCGTCTGTGCTCAAGCAGCTCGTCGCCTGGGTCGGCCGGGACAACTTCCTGGCCGGCGTGCGTGACTACTTCGGCAAGTACTCCTGGGGTAACGCAACCCTTGCTGACCTGCTCGAGTCACTGGAGCGTGCCTCCGGCCGCGACCTTGCCGCCTGGTCGGTGTCCTGGCTGGAAACCGCTGGCGTCAACACGCTGCGCGCGTCCTTCCAGACCGGCAGCGACGGCCGGTTCACCAGCTTCCAGGTGCTGCAGGAGGCACCCGCCACTCATCCCGAGTTGCGCCCGCACCGTATCGCCATCGGCCTGTACGACCGGACCGGCGCCGGTCTCACCCGCCGGCGCCGGGTCGAGCTCGACGTCAACGGCGCGGTCACTGAGGTCCCTGAACTGACCGGCCAGCAGCGGCCCGACCTGGTCCTGGTCAACGACGAAGACCTGACCTACGCCAAGATCCGGCTCGACGACCAGTCGCTGCGGACGGTCATCGCCGGCATCGCCGACATCAGCGATTCGCTCGCTTCGGCGCTGTGCTGGGCCGCCGCCTGGGACATGACCAGGGACGCCGAGATGCGCACCCGCGACTTCCTGACCTTGGTCAAGGCCGGCCTGCCGTCCATCACCCAGATGCCGGTGCTGGAGCGCGTGCTGACCATGACCAGCTCAGCCGTGCGCCGGTATGCCGACCCGGCCTGGCGCGCAGCAGGTCTGGCCGACCTGGACCAGACGCTGCGCGACTGGCTGCTGGCCGCCGAACCCGGGTCAGACCACCAGCTTGCGTATGCCCAGGCACTGGCCGGCGTTGCCGTCTCGCCGGACAGCCTGAGCCTGCTGGCCGGCCTGCTGGACGGGTCGCAGTCCGTGGCCGGGCTCAGCATCGACACCGAACTGCGCTGGCAGCTGCTGCACCGCCTGGTCAGCCGCGGGGCGGCCGGGCCGGCCGAAGTCGAGGCCGAGCTGGAGCGCGACCAGACCGACGCGGGCGAGCGGCATGCGCAGAGCTGCCTGGCGGCCATTCCGGACGCGGCCGCGAAGGCCGCGGCCTGGGCCAGGATCGTCGACCCGAGCCTGCCCAACGCCACCTTCCGCGCTGCTCTGCGCGGTTTCCAGGACCCGGACCAGGACGAGTTGCTGGCGCCGTACGCGGAGAAGTTCTACGAGGCGCTGCCGCTCATCTGGCAGGACGGGGCGTCCGACGTCGCGCAGTTCTTTACCCAGGTCGCGTACCCGGCCGGAGTCATCAGCCAGCAGGCCATCGACCGGACCACGCAGTACATCGCCAGTGCCAGGCCAGCCCCGGCCTTGGAACGGCTGCTGATCGAAGGTCAGGACGACGTCGCGCGCGCCCTGCGCTGCCGGCAGCGAGACGCGCAGCCGGGCTGAGGCCGGCCAACCGGGCTGGTCCCGGCTAATCCCCGGCGACCGCCCGGCAGACCGCGCGCAGCAAGGACAGGCCGGGCAGTTGCTCCAGCAGCACGGAGCGCTGCCCGCCATCGCAGAGCGGGATCTGCCAGTTAGGGTACTGGTCGCTCGTGCCCGGCACGTTCTGCGTCCTGGCGTCGCCGACGGCATCGGCCAGTGAGACGCCGAGCAGCAGCGACGGCGTCAGCCGCAGGTATCCGTAGAGCGCCACGGTGAACTGCGCGGCATCTGGCGACTGGCCGGGCTCGAGCAGTCCGGCGTGGGTCAGGGCCGCGTGCCAGCGGGCCAGCATGGACGCCGACTCACCACGTTCCGTCTCCTCGGAAGTTTTCAGGAGCCCGAGCCTGGCGCGCACGGTCACCTGATCACCGGTGACGAATCCGGATACCGGCGGTACGTCGTGGGTGCCGACAGTCGCCATGCAGCCGCGGCGCCAGTGCTCGGGCCGCAGCGGATTGCCTTCATTGTCGTGGGCGAACCAGAGCATCATCGTGCCGAGGATCCCCTGCTCGCCGAGGTAGTCGCGGACCCAGTCCTCGACCGTGCCGAGGTCCTCGCCAATGGCCAGGGCGCCGGTCTGCGCGGCGGAGCCGGCCAGCGCGGCCACCGACGCACGGTGATCGTAATAGACGTAGGCGCCGCGGTCCGGGCCCTGCCCGGCCGGTACCCACCACAGCCGCATCAGGCCCATCACATGATCAACCCGCAGCCCGCCGCCATGCCGCAGGGCAGCGCTGAACAGGTCGGCCACCGGCCGGTAGCCTGCTGCGGCGAGCCGGCCCGGGTGCCAGGGCGGCAGCGCCCAGTCCTGGCCGAGCTGGTTGAAGCCATCCGGCGGCGCGCCGATACTGAAGCCCTGCACCAGCAGTCCGCCGGCGGCCCAGGCGTCAGCGCCGCCCGGATGCACGCCGACGGGCAGATCGTGAATGATGCCGTAATTCATCCCGGCCTGTTTCGCGGCTTGCTGGGCCGTGGCCAGTTGCTCGTCCGCGTGCCACTGCAGCCAGGCATGGAAGTCCGCGGCCCGGCGCAGCGCCGGGTCGGCGTCGACCGCCTGGCGGGCCCGGCCGGGATCGGCCAGCTCCTGCGGCCAGTCGCGCCAGTCCGCGCCGTGCACCTCGGCCAGCGCGCACCAGGCGGACCAGTTCCGTAGCTGCGTGCCGCGCTCTGAGCGGAAGCTGTCGTAGTCCGCCTGCCGCTGCCCGCTCACCGGCGCGGTGCTGATCAGCTCGAGCGCGGCCCGCTTGGCCCGCCAGACCGCGTCCCGGTCGATCAGTTCCGCGCTGGTGTTGACGGCCCTGAGCGGCCGGGCGAGGTCCTCGATAGCGGCCCTGGCAGCCGGTTCCAGGGCGGCGCACTCCGGAATGTCCTCGACCCTCAGGTACAGCGGGCTGGTGAACAACCGGGTCATCGGCAGGTACGGGGACGGGCTCAGCGGCGGCAGCGGCTCGGCCGCGTGCAGCGGGTTCACCAGGACGAATCCGGCGCCCAGCTCGGCTGCGCTCCAGCGGGCAAGCTCGGCCAGGTCATGCAGGTCGCCATGACCCCAGGAGTCCGCCGAGCGCAGTGAGTACAGCTGCACGGTGAAGCCCCACTGCTGCTCTCGGGGACCTGCGGCCGGGTGGCCCGTTCCGGCCCGTCGTGGCCGGGCTGCTGGCCCGTTCCGTGACCGGGCTGGGCGGGACCCGGCTCGGGCTGACCTGGCTCGGCCTGACCAATCTCGGCCTGACCAGTTTCGGGCTGACCAGTCTCGGGCTGACCGGGCTTGAATGGGTCACCATCCTGGCCGAAGTCTGCCGGTTCGAGCGGCTGCTCGAGGACGTCGAGGATAGCCAGGAGGGTTTCCTCGGACACCGCCGTGTACTGCCCGTGCCAGTCGTAGTAGTCGGTCGCAATTCCGGCATTCTGGGCGCGCCGCAGCAGCTCAGGGTCCGTCACCCTCCCATGATCGGCCCAGCGCATCGCCGGACCCGAGCCCGCCCCGGCCGTTAGGCCCTTACGCCGTTGCGCCTGGGGCCGTTGGGCCGTTATCCGGGAGACTTTGCATCTTCCCAGGATGCAAAGTCACCCGGATAACCTGTCGCGAACTTTTGTCAGACTGGCTGAGCACGATATGTGCCGTGACCGGCGGGCTGACGACCGAACTACGCGACACGGCTGAGATCCAGCGCGGGATCCTGACCAGCGCTCAGTTGTCGAAAGCCGGGCTGACCAGAAGCGCCGTCAACTCGCGGCTCAGGCAAGGCGACTGGCAGCGGCTGCACCGCGGTGTGTACGCGTCCTTCTCCGGCCCGCTCAACCGGCAGGCTCTCCTGTGGGGCGCCGTTCTCTACGCGGGCCCGGAGGCGTCGCTCAGTTACTGGACAGCCGCAGAAGTCAGCGGGCTTCGCGACCGGCCAGCCGGGCTCATCCATGTCACCGTGCCCTGGGACCGGCGGGTGTCGTGCACGCCGGGGATTGCCATCCACCGCTCGGCCAGGGCCAGGCAAGCAGCCCATCCGTCCAGGCTGCCGCCCCAGACCCGGATCGAGGAGACGGTGCTCGATCTGGCCGCCATTGCCCGCAATCTCGACGACGCTGCCGGATGGCTGACCACCGGCCTGCAGCGACGGCTGACCACGCAGGACAGGTTGCGCGACGCCCTCGAGGCCCGGACCAGAATGCGCTGGCGCTCGCAGCTGGCTGAGTTACTGACGGCTGACGCGGCCGGGCTGCACTCCATCCTCGAGGTGCGGTATCACCGCGACGTGGAACGTCCGCACCGATTGCCGGCAAGTTCGCGTCAGCACAAGTTCCGGCAAGGCGACCATAACGAGTACCGCGATCTGCTGTATGAGGCCTATGGCACCGCAGTCGAATTAGATGGCATCGCCGCGCACCCGATCGACTCCCGGTGGCGGGACGTCCGGCGAGACAATGCGGCGGCCGCCGACGGCATCATTACACTCCGATACGGCTGGCTCGATCTCACCAGCCGGCCGTGCTTCGTCGCTGCCCAGGTCGCGCAGGTGCTAGCTGCGCACGGCTTCACCGGGAGCAGGGCGTGCGGACCGGACTGCCCGGCCGGCGCCGTGGCTCAGAGCGGCTGACCCGCGCCGTGGCTCAGAGCGGCTGACCCGCGCCGTGGCTCAGAGCGGCTGACCGGCCTCACAACTGACCGGCGGCCGGGGCTGTCCGGTCGGCGCCGTGGCGTCCGGGGCTGAACGGCAGTCGCCGGTCGGCCGGATCGGGCGAGGGCCGGTCAGTCGCCGGCCGGATGCGGCGTGACCGCCCGGCCGAGCCAGTACCCGGCGATGGCCTGGGCAGCGGCGACCAGCACCGTCAGGAGCACACCGGCGGCCGCGTAGCCGGGCAGCCCGGTCAGGGCTGCGACCACGCGGGCGACCGCGCCGTCCGGCTGCCCGTGCAGTACTGCCCACCACAGCGGTACCCCCCAGCCCGGCCGCGGCCGTCACCGCGACCGCCGGCACGGCCAGCCGGACCGGCCAGTTGCCGACCCAGTTCGCCCCGCCCGCCACCAGCCCGCCGAGGAACGGCGCGAACCACCAGCCCGCCGATGCGCCGATCATGATCAGGATGGCCCCGGCCACCAGCCCGAGCAGCCAGTGCGAGACCGGCCAGCGATGATCAGGCCGGCCGAACCGGGGCTGGAACGGGACGCTTTGCTGCGGTCCGGACAGGCCCTGGGCCCGGAGGCGGCCGAGGCGGTAGGAGCCGCGCCTGCCCAGTCGCTTGAAGTCGGCCGTCATGGCAGCAGCTCCCACACGATCAGGCCGGGCGGTGCCTCGAGGCTGCGCGAGCTGGCTGAGCTGGCATTCGGGCCCGCCCCGGCCGCGGACGGACCGGCGCCGGCCGCCGAACCGGCGAGCTGGCCCGCGCTTGCCTGGGCCGCGACGGACGTCGGCTCGGAAGTGCCCGACTGCCCGGACGGCGACGCCGCTACCGCCTGCCGCCGGCATCGGCAGGTAGGTCCCGGCCCACCACGCGGCCACCAGGTCGGAGTACCACGGCGACGCCGGGTCCTCGCTCTGCCCGCCCGGGTAGATGGCCCCGGCGATGGGTTTGCCCGAGCCGTTCCAGGCCACGATCATCCGCCAGCTGGGACCGATTGTCAGAGGCCAGGAATCCGCCCTCGGCGGCGTCCACGGTCCACAGGTCCCCGCCGGCCGCCCGCGGCCCGTAGCCAAGCGCGGCCGCGCCGGTCAGCGACGGGAATTGCCGGGTGTGCAGCGCTCCCCAGGTCCAGCCCTGCGGGCTCTCGTGCAGAGTGCCGACCAGCTGCCGCACCGTGGTGACGAACGCCGACCGCATCGCCGTGACGGCCGTTCCCGGCGCCGCACCGGTACCGGCGCGGGCGCGGCCCGGGCGCGGCGGGCGCGGCCGGCGGGGTGAAGACCGAGTTGTGCTGGTCGTGCAGGGTCCAGCCCTCGAGATCCTCGTCCAGGCCGAACTGGCCCGGGCTGACCTCCAGGCCGCCGGGTCCAGGTGCACCGGCACCCTGGCCGCGGTCCACCAGGGTGGAAGACGGCGGACAGGTAGTCGGTCCAGAACGTCCACCAGATCGCCGCGCCCGCCGAGGTGGCGCTCATCTGCTCGTTCCAGGCCATCAGGACCTGCTGCGCCTGTTGCTGCGACCGGCGTCAGCTGCGCGCCGTGCAGCGCGTCCAGCAGCTTGGGCAAGATCTCGGCCGCCAGGTGGTCGGACACGTCGTTCTGCAAGGAAGCGAAGTCGGCCGCCTGCATCGAGTGGTGCGCGCGCAGGTAGGACACCTCGGTGTCAGCCCGGTAACCGGGGTCGAACTCATCTGCCGTCGTGCCGAGGTAGTACGGGTAGGAGCCGGTAACCGGCCGCTGATTCGCGCTGACGATGAGATGCGATGGCGGGTCGTACACCTGCGGCACCGCTGCGAACGGAATGACCCCGGCGATGTCATCGGCGCCAGTGCCGGGCAACGGCAGCCAGGGCTGACCGTGGCGGACCTGCGGGTAGTAGCCGGCGGCGATGGCGCCGATGTTGCCGCGGGAGTCGGCGTAGACGAAGTTCAGCGCCGGTGACCGCCAGCTCGACAGCGCAGCCTTGAACTGGCGGTAGCTGCTGGCCTGGTCGATCGCCAGCAGGTCGGCCAGGTCAGGCGAGCCGAGTGCGCCCATCCAGTCCACCGACACGGTCTGCCCGGCATGAGTCAGGACCGGCCCGTGCACGGTCTGCTCGACCGTGAACTGGCGGGACGAGCCGCCGCGAACCGGGATCGTTTCGTGCAGCACGGTCATCTTCCGCCACTGACCGTGCCAGTAGTACTGGCCGGGCCGGCCCGGCTGCGTGTGCTCGTCGTAGAACAACGCAGACTGGCTCTGGGCATCGGTGAGCGACCAGGAAATGTGCGCGTTGTGGCCGATCAGCACGCCGGGTAGCCCCGGCACGCTGACGCCCGACACCGCAAGGCCAGGTGCGGTGATGGCGACCTGGTACCAGATCGACGGCAGTGTCTGCGGCAGGTGCGGGTCGCCGGCCAGCATCGCGCCGCCGCCGGCCACCCGGTTGCCGTTAGCCGCCCAGGCATTGCTGGCGGGCGCGGTGTAGAGCTGCCCTGGCGGTAGCGCGCTCGTCTTCGCCAAGATGGCGGCGGCGGCACGGGCCAGGCCAGCCGACGCTACGGCCGCCGAGCGTGGCCGGGTGGCGGCCGCGAGCCGTGTGCCGGTCGGCGCGGCGGGCAGTGCGGCCGCGGGCTGTATCCCGGCGGCCGGCACCAGCGGCAGCTTGCGGTAGGGGCCGGGGTCATACGGGTCCTGTTTGTCCGGCGGCAGCACGCCGAACCAGTCCATCGTCCGCTGCGCCCCGAGCGAGCGCTCCAGCAGCGCGTAGTCCAGCGGCGTCGTGGTGAAGTCGAGTTCCTGGGTCAGCTCACCCTGCACCGCCAGGCTGTCCACCGGCGTCCAGTTCCGCGGGTACACCCCGGCGAGCGAAAAAACCGCGGGCCACTGCTTGCTGGCCCGCAGCTGCGCCAGGTAGTCGTTGACGCCGCGCGAGTAGGCGACGAGTGCCTGCGCGGCCGGGCTCTTCCTGGGCATCTGGGCCCACTCCTGCTGCGCGGTTCGCAGCAGGCCCAGCTGCAGTTCGAGCTCGTCCGAGCCGACCGCCGACGACCCGGTCAGCTGCGCCAGCCGGCCTTCGGCGACCCGCCGTTCGGTGTCCATCTCGGCCAGCCGGAACTTAGCGTGCACGTACCCGAGCGCGGCGAACGCGTCGGCGTCGGTGCTGGCGTAGACCGAGGCCACGCCCTGGCGGTTAAAGGTTACCTGAACCGCCTGGGACAGTCCCGGCAGCGTCAGCTCCTGCGAGACCGGCAGCCTGGCGCCGCTCGCCGACGTCCACACCCCGTGACCGGGCACCAGCGCGCGGCCGAGGCCGGGCACGCTGGCGAAGCCCGCCCCGAGCAACCCGAGCAGGCAGGCCGACACCGCGGCCGCCACGACCACGTTCCCGTATCTGAGGATCTGGCGACGACGGCGCGCGCCTTCCGTCATTCGGTCATCCCGAGCCCCCGCATCGTGAGCTGACCCCCGGCCACAGATCTCCGGTACCCGCATCGTAAAAGGTCAGGGGCCGAAGGTCCCGCAGGCCCGGCCGGCCGGGCCTGCCGCGGATGCCGGCCCGCCCGTTACGCCTAGGTCCCGGACTGATGCACCAGATCGAGGAATTTGGCTACGATCGGCCCGTCGGTCGGGCCGCCTTCGCCGCCGTGCACGGTCACCATCGCGAACGCGATGTTGCCGTTGAAGCCGATGAGCCACGCATCGGTCGGCAGCGGGTTGCCGTGACCGTACTGCGCGGTGCCGGTCTTGGCGTAGGTGCCTGGTGGCAGGCCCTGGCCCGAGGCCGTCCCGGTCGCCACCACCTGCGCCATCAGCTGGTGCAAGTCGGTCACCACGGGGGCCGGGCAGTGCCGCGGACGGCACGCTGTCGTCCGGTGCGCCGGAGACCAGGCGGGCGGCGCGAACCTGGCCGGCATTGACGGCCGCGGCCACCATGGCCATGTTGAGCGGCGAGACCAGCACCTGGCCCTGACCGATCGTCGGTCGCGGCCAGGGCGGCCTCGTCGGCGGGCGCCGGCACCGAGCCGGGCGAACGCGGGCAGGCCCAGTTGGCGGCGCCCGGCCGATCCGGTACAGCGCGGCCGCCCGGGTGAAGTCGGCCGCGGTCAGGTGCCTGGTCGCCAGTCCGATGAAGGCCGTATTGCACGATCGGCGAAGGCATGCAGCAGATCACCGACCGGGCGCAGTGGCCCTCCGCGTTGTGGAAGACCTCGCCGTCGATGGTCTAGCTGCGGCGGGGCAGCTGGCCGGCGAGGACGGCCCGCAGCCCGTGCTCGATCAGCGCGGTCGAGGTCAGCACCTTGAACGACGAGCCCGGGCGGGAACGACCCGTCCAGCGCCAGGTTGAACCCGGTCGAGGGCGGGCACGCTGACCGACGCGAGCACCTGGCCGGTGGCGGCGCTGACCGCGATCAGGGCAGCGTTCTTGCGCACGCCGGACAGCGCCTTCTCGGCGTCGCGGCTGCACGACGGGGATCGATACTCGTCTGCACCGGTAGTGCCCGCCCGCGCCAAGGGCGGCAGGACTGGGCCATCGGTCAGGCCGACCGTCGTTCCGGTCGCGCTCTACCGCGGTGACAGTGGCTCCTGACTGGCCGGTCAGCTGGCTTCTGATAAGCCTCGTTCCAGGCCGGTCTGGCCGACCGGCTGGCGGCGCTGTAGGGCGCGCCAAGCTGCCTGGAGTTCCTGCGCGGTGACCGGCCCGGTCGAGCCGACCTGAGTGTCATCCAGGCCGGCCGTTACCGGCTCGTCGCTGGTGCAACCGTCTCGAACACGGTGCCCGGGACCGGGTAGATCGACGGCCTGAGCTTCTGGTAGCGCGCCCAGGCGCGACGGTCAGCACCGGCTCGAACCAGGTCGGCTGCGCCTTCGCTCCGGTCAGCGCGGAACCGACGGCTTGCTTGCTCGCGCCCGCCGTCGAGCAGCGCGGCCCGGACGACGGCGGGCTTCTTGATCCGCTGGCCCTCGACGCCGATCGTGACCTCGGCGCCTGCGTCGTCAGCGGCGCGCCGCCCCGCGCCCAGGATCTGCGCCCGCGGCGCCCAGGTGACCGCCAGCGACAACCGGTCGCCCGGCCCTCCCAGCTGCGGAGCGATGGTGGCCGGCTTCCACGCGACCCGCCAGCCGCCGGGGGCCCTTGGCCAGCCGCAGCATGCTCCGGACCGTAATCGTGCCGATACCGGGAACGTGGTACCGGCTGGGTGACTGCCGCGTGCGCCGCGTCGCCGGCTCACGATCAGGCGGCCCGAGGTGACCCGGACTCCGGTCGCGGTCAGGCCGGTCAGCGCGGCCGCGTTCGTCGCGGTAAAGCCGGGCGGGCGCGCTGGCTGTCAGCGCGCGCATCGCGGTCCAGTCACGGGCGTTCCACGCCGTCAGGTAACTCGCCGACACCTGCTGCGCGGACTGACCGCCGGAACATGCGGCCAGCAGCGCTGCCGTCGCCACCGCTGCAGCGCAGACGCTGACGGCCGCGCGGAGCTTGCTTCCGCGGTGCGCGCTGTTTCTCCGGTGCCCGTCGCGGGCCTGACCTACCGACCCCATGACAGACGACCCTACGCACTCCGCGATCCGGCCGCCTGCCGCCGAAGAATGAATACATAGCGGTTGATCGCGCGATCGCAACCGCAGCCTCGGGGCTCTGGCGACTCACGCCCCGTGCTTGCCGCCCCGCTCCGTGTTCTCGCGGTTCGCGGCGTCGCGGGCGGCGGTGTCGTCGCGGCCGGAGGCTGCGTCGCGGGCGGCAGGCTCGCGGGCCGGGCGGCCAGCGGCCGGACCGGACGGACCGGACGGACCGATGGCGGAAGAACTCAGCACCGACTCGCCGGCCGCTCCGCCGGCCGTCTCGGCCGCCATGCTGCCTTCCAGTTGCAGGTGCGGAACGATCTTGTCCAGCCAGCGCGGCAGGTACCAGGCGCTCTTGCCGAGCAGCGTCATCACCGACGGCACCAGGATCATCCGGACGATCGATGCGTCGATGAGCACCGCGAACGCCATCCCGAGCGCGAGCATCTTGACCGTCGGGTTCGAACTGCCGACGAAGCTGGCGAATACGACCACCATGATCGCGGCCGCCGTCGTGATCACCCGCGCGGTGCCGCCGATGCCGATCGCGACGGCCCGCCGCTCGTCCCCGGTGGCGATCCACGCCTCGTGCACGCGCGAGAGCAGGAACACCTCGTAGTCCATCGACAGGCCGAACACGATCGCGAATACCAGCATCGGCACGTACGCCGGGATGGGCAGCGTGGTGTGCAGGCCGATGAGGAAGTTGCCCCAGCCCCACTCGAACACCGCCACGATGACGCCGTAGGCCGCGCCGATCGACAGCAGGTTGAGGATAGCCGCCTTGGTCGCGATGACGATGGAGCGGAAGGCCGCGGTCAGCAGCACGAACGCGATCGCGATAACGGCCAGCACGAGCCAGATCAGCCGCTGCGTGATGCGCTTGGTGAAGTCGACCGACCCGGCGGTGCTCCCGGTGACGTAGGTGGTCACCTTCTGCTTACTCAGGACCGTGTCGCGCAGCGTCGTGACGAGGTTGGTCGTCGCCTGCGCCTGCGGCCTGGTCGTCGGCACGACGTTGAAGACTGCCGTCGTCATCGCCGAGTTCACCGCCGCTGGCCCGACCGACGCGACGCCTGCCGTCTTAGCGACTGCCGAGCGCATGTTAGACAGCAGCGTGTTGTCGGCCGAGGCCGATTGCTTCGGCAGCACGACGACCACGGCGAGCGGCCCGTTCGATCCGACCCCGAAGCCTTCCGACATCAGGTCGTAAGCCCGGCGGCTAGTCTGCGACGTCGGGTTCGTTCCGTTGTCGGGCTGGTTCAACGTGATGGAGAAGAACGGGATCGCCACCACGACCAGCACGACGACCGCCCCGACCGCCCACGGCCACGGGTGCGCGCTCACCATGCGGCCCCAGCGGGCGAAGGCCGACTGCTCGTGCCGGGCCTCGGTCCGCGCGGCAGTGTGGATCGCCTGCTCCCGGGCGGTCTCGCCAGCCTTGTGCGCCCGCCACCGGGCCGACAGCGCCCGGACGTTAGACCGGGCGGCGCCGAGGAACGCGGGCACAAGCGTGAGCGCAGCCAGCATGGTGACCGCGACGGTGATCGCCGCGGCCAGGCCGAGCGCGCCGACAAACGCGACGTCGGAGATGTAGAGGCCGAGAATGGACACCACGACCGTGCTGCCGGCCACCACAATGGCCGCGCCGGAGGTGCCTTCGGCGCGGCGGATCGACTGATGTACTTCCATGCCGCTGTCGAGTTGCTCCCGGTGCCGGGCGACCAGGAACAGGCCGTAGTCGACCGCGACGCCCAGGCCGAGCAACGTGGCGATCGTCGGCGCGGTGGTCGGGAACGTCATGACCGCCGCGAGCAGGCCAAGCAGTGACAGCCCGGAGCCGACGCTGAAGATCGCCGAGAGCAGCGGGATGGCGGCCGCGATGACCGAGCCGAACATGAACAGCAGCAGTAGCAGCGCGCAGGCCAGGCCGATCGCCTCGGACTTGGAGTCACTGGTGGTCTGGCCGATCAGCGCGGCCCCGTTGCCATACTCGACCTGCAGGCCGGCCTTGGCGGCCGGGGCGACCGCGTTGTCCAGCCGGTTCAGGTAGCCGGTGCCGAGCGAGTTCGGGTTGAGGTTCCAGGACACGTTCGAGTACGCGATAGTGCCGTTCTTCGACACCATGCCGGCCGATTGCGCCGAAAACGGGCTCACCGCCTTGATCACGTTCGGCAGCTTGGCCACGTTCGCGGTGGCCTGGTTCACCGCGGCCGAATCGGCGGAGACGGTCCCGTGGGTGGCGCGGAAAACGATCTGGCCGGCGTACCCGCCCTGGGCCGGGAACGTGGCATTGAGCCGGTTCAGCCCGTCGTCGGATTCGGTGCCGGGCACGTTGTAGTTGTTGACGTAGCTGCCGCCGAATTCCTGCTTGGCACCGAGCAGCCCGCCGAGGATCAGCACCCACGCCACGATGACGATCCAGTGCCGCCGGGCGGCAAAGCCGCCCAGCCGCTCCAGCCAGCGATTCAACCCAGAGTCTCCCCCGGCCGCGGCTGCCGCGCCCGAGCAGGCGACGGGCGTCCCCCGGCGGCGCCGCGCCTGCCGTTACCGCACTATCCCCCGCATTAGCGCAGCTCACACGCCTGCGCCCCGGCTCGCAGATGCGCTGGGGCGGAAGTCCGGGCCAGAGCGGTTACCAGATCGGCGGGTGCTTGTCCTTCCACGGCCTGGCTGCCTCGAGCTGAGCGGACAACGAGATGAGGGTGCCCTCGGCACCCATCTGGCCGGCCAGCATGACGCCAATCGGCAGGCCCTCGGCACTCCAGTACAGCGGCACGCTGACGGCCGGCTGACCGGACAGGTTGTACAGGGCGGTCCAGGGGGTGAACTGGGTCTGCCGGATGAAGTTCTGGGCCGGCTCGACCTCGTCGAACCAGCCGACGGGCCGGGGCGGCAGCGCCACCGTCGGGCTCAGGATCGCGTCGTAGCCCGCCAGTGCCGCCATCGCCGGACGCGCGCTGCCCTGCAGGATCGCCTGGTGCAGCAGCAGGTCCGAGGCAGACAGCTCCATGCCCTTGCCGCGCAGGTAGCGGGTCAGCGGCAGCAACTCGCTCTCCTGCTCGGGCGCGATCGGCGCCAGCGTAGCCATCGCGAACCACAGGGCCAGGAAGGAGGGGACCGCTTCGGCCGGGAACGGGAGATCGATGTCCACGACCTCGTGGCCGAGCGAGGTGAGCAGCGCCGAGGCATCCTCGTAGGCGGCCACGCAGTCCGGGTGCACCTCGGCGCCATCGATCAGGGTCGTCAGCGACCTGGCGATCCGCAAGGTGCCCGGCTCGCGGCTGGCGTAGCCGAGGAACGACTCGCCAGCCGGCAGGGCCGGCAGCGTGTACATGTCGCCGGGGTGATTGCCGGTCATCGCGTCCAGCAACAGGGCCGCGTCGGCCACAGTGCGGGTGAGCGGACCGTCGGTTGACAGGCCGACCAGGTCGGGCATCATCGGGCCCTGCGAAATCCGGCCGCGGGTCGGCTTGATCCCGAACAGGCCGCAGACGCTGGCCGGAATCCGGATGGAGCCGCCGCCATCACTGCCCTGAGCCGCCGGGGCCAGGCCGGAGGCAACGGCAGCCGCGGCGCCGCCGCTAGAGCCGCCGGCCGACCGGCTGAGGTCCCACGGCGTCCGGGCCGGGGGGCCGATCCTCGTCTCGGTGTAGCAGGGCAGGCCGAACTCCGGCGTGGCCGTCTTGCCGGTGATCACGATGCCGGCCGACTTCAGGTGCTCGACGACATAATCGTCGGCGTCGGCGATGTTATCGGCCAGGATCGCGCTGCCGTAGGTCAGCCTGACCCCGGCGACCATGTTGAGGTCCTTGATCGGTATCGGGACGCCGGTGAGTGGCGGCAGCGGCCCGCCGTCCTGACGACTCGCGGCGACCGCTTTGTCCGCTGCCGCGGCCTGGTCCCTGGCGAGGTCGGCGGTCACCGTGTAGAAAGCGCCCACCTGCTCGTTGAGCCGGCCGATCCGATCCAGGTAGTGCTCGGTGATCTCGGCCGACGAAGTTTCGCCCGACCGGATGGCGGCAGCCTGCTCGGTCACTGTCAGGTCATGAATCTGGGTCACGATGCCGAACAGTAGCCGAACGGGCGAATCTAGCCAACACCCTGGTTGGCGCGGCTGGGCCCTCTCGTGAGCGCTCAGTTACGCTGTGACACATGGACCGGGAGACCGGGCCCGAAACAACGACAACCGGTGCTGCGGAGCCGGTTGAAGAACCTCGGAGCCTGCAGGTTCCGTCGCGGGCCATCATGGCCGGGCTCACCGCTGATCCGCGGGTGCCGATCTGGGCCCGGCGCGCGGTCATCGCGGCCGTCATCATGCTCCTGGTCACCTTCTGGCTCGGCTGGCGGGCCGGGCTGACTGCGGCCGTGGTCGCGGCGGCCGTCGACACCGTCTACCAGTCCAAGACCATGGCGCTGATCCCCGCGGCCGCGCGCGTTTCGTCCGCCCAGCGGCGGACCAGACGCCGGCTGCAGTTGACCAGGCTCGCCCGGCTACCAGGCGCTGCACGGCCGTGGCATCCCCGGCACGGATTCGATCGTCGACCACCTGGTGATCGGGCCCGGCGGCGTGTTCGCGGTCGATTCTGAGCGCTGGGACCGGCGGCTTCCGATCCGGACCGTGGCCAGCGGCTCGGCAGCCGGGCCAGTGCTTTATCACGGCCCGTTCAGCCAGAAGAACCGGCTCGCGCACGCCCGCTGGGAGGCGGCCCAGGTAGGCCGGCTGCTCAGTTCTGAACTCGGTGAGGAGATCACCGTCCGGCCGGCCATGGTCATCTACGGGCCGATGGTCCCCTGGACGGTCGCCCAGCTGCGCGCTGTCGACGTGTTCGCCGGGCGTAACGTCGGCAAGTACTTCCGCGGCCGCAAACGGGTCAGCCCGACCGGACCGATTACCTGGGAGCAGGCCGGCGACATTCTGGCCGCGGCCGACCGGATCCTGCTGCCCGGCTGACGGCAGCAGCGCAGGATGCACGGGCTAGTCTGTGACATTCCCCCACACGGTAAAGGAATGAAGCAGTGGCCGACCTGCGGACCTGGGTAGCTGGCGCGCGACCGCGAACGCTGCCCGCGGCTGTCGTGCCCGTGGTGGTGGGCTCGGGCATCGCCTTCGGCTACGGCAAGTTCTCCCTGTGGCGGGCAGCCCTGGCCTTGCTGGTCGCGCTCGCGCTGCAGATCGGCGTCAACTACGCCAACGACTACAGCGACGGCATCCGCGGCACCGATGAGGTGCGCGTCGGACCGGTCCGGCTGGTGGGCTCGGGCCTGGCCAGGCCCCGGCAGGTGCTCGCCGCAGCCTGCGCGTGCTTCGGCGTCGCCTGCGCCGCGGGCCTGGTCCTGGCGGCGGTCTCGTCGTGGTGGCTGCTGGCGCTCGGCGCTGCGGCCGTCGCCGCGGCCTGGTTCTACACCGGCGGCAAGCGACCGTACGGTTACCGGGCGCTCGGTGAGCTGTCGGTCTTCGTGTTCTTCGGCCTGGCCGCGGTGGCCGGCACGGCCTATGTCCAGATGCTCAGCCTGGCCTGGCTGCCGGTCGTCGCCGCCGCGGCCGTCGGGTTGCTGGCCTGCGCGCTGCTGGTCATCAATAACCTGCGCGACATTCCCACCGACAGCCAGACGGGCAAGCGGACGCTCGCGGTCGTGCTCGGCGACGAGCGCACCAGGGCCCTGTACATCGGCTGCGTGCTGGTCCCGTTCTGCGTCGCGCTCGCGGTCGCCCCCTTCCGGCCGCTGGCCTTGCTGGCCCTGGCGGCGCTGCCGTTCGCCTTCGCGCCGGTCCGGCAAGTGCGCGACGGCGTGACCGGACGCGGCCTCATCGTCGCGCTCGGCCAGACCGGCCGGCTGCAGCTGGCCTACGGCGCGCTGCTGACGCTCGGCCTGGCCATCAGGCTCTGACCACCGCCAGCAGGCGGCAGTCGCAGGCGGCGGCCGCAGGGGTCGGCCGGGGTGTCGGCCCGTAAATCCTTAGGCCGGACCGGACATGCCGTTACCGCTGCCGCGCGCCCGGCAGGTCCTCGGCCTCAACCGGCGTCAGTGCTGCCAGCCCAGCTGGCTCGTCCCGCTGCGCCGGGACCTGCGTCAGGTCCGCCCCCGTCAGGTCCGCTACAGCGAGATCGGATTCAGCCAGGTCCGCAACTGCCAGGTCGGCTACAGCCAGGTCGGCGCTAGCCAGCTCAGCCACCGGGACGTCCGCCCCGGGCGGCCCCGTCGCAGCGAGGTCCTTCGAAGCAGCGGGCTCGTCCTGGCGGCCAGGCCGGAAAGCCTGGGCCGGCCCGGACGCTGCGCTCTCGTCGCCGTTAAAGGCGCTGGACACCGCTTTCAGCGCGGTGGTCAGCTCACTCGGGATCATCCAGACGGTATTGCCCGGCGCGGAAGCGAGCTGCGGCAGCGTCTGCAGGTACTGGTAGGCCAGCAGCTTCGGGTCCGGGTCATTGTCATGGATCGACTGGAAGACGGTCCCGATGGCCTGCGCCTGGCCCTCGGCCCGCAGGATGGCGCTCTGCTTGTCGCCCTCTGCCCGCAGCACGGTGCCCTGCTTGTCGCCGTCGGCGGTCAGGATCTGGGAAGCGCGCAGGCCCTCCGCGGTCAGGATCGCGGCCCGCTTCTCCCGCTCGGCCCGCATCTGCTTCTCCATCGCGTCGATGACGCTCTTCGGCGGGTCGATCGCCTTGATCTCCACCCGGGTGACCCGGATCCCCCATTTGCCGGACGCGTCGTCCAGGACGCCGCGCAGCATCGTGTTGATCTTGTCGCGGGAGGTCAGGGTGACCTCCAGGTCCATCGACCCGATGACGCTGCGCAGCATGGTGGCGGTGAGCTGCTCGATCGCCTGGATGTAGTTGACGATCTCGTAGTCAGCCGCACGGGGGTCGGTGACCTGGAAGAACAGCACCGTGTCGATCTTGACGACCAGGTTGTCCTCGGTAATGACCGGCTGGCCGAGGAAGGAGACAACCTGCTCGCGCAGGTCAATCAGCGGCTTGACCCGGTCGATGAACGGGATGATCAGGTTCATGCCGGGCTCGAGTGTCTTGCGGTACCGGCCGAGCCGCTCCACGTTCCTGGCCCGGGCCTGCGGCACGATCCGGACGGACCGGAGCGTGACCAGCGCCACCAGCAAAACGATGATCGCCGAGACAAGCGGCAGAAGGTACGCATCCATTGCTACTCCCGTGGATACACGAGGGCCGTGGCGCCCTCGATATGCATGACGTCCACGGTCTGGCCCGCCGGGATGACCTGTGTCTCGTCATACGAGCGGGCCGACCAGATGTCGCCGCCGATCCGGACGCGGCCGCCGTGCGGCCCGACCTCTTCCAGCACGATGGCCGGGCGGCCGATAAGTGCGGCCGTACCGGTCCGCAGCAACGGCGGCTGCCGCACGTGCCGCAGGGCGAACGGGCGCGCAATGCCGAGCCCGAGGCCGGAGGCGAGAATGAAGGCCCCGAACTGGATGGCGGCCGCCCCGCCGAAAAACCCTGTCGCCGCTGCGATCAGCGCAGCGATGCCGACCAGCCCGAACGCGAGCGTGGTGGTCATGATCTCGGCCGTTCCGAGCACGGCGGCGATGATGAGCCAGATAACCCAACTTTGCATCGCACGCTCCGGAGCGAACCGCCTTAACTACCGACAGTAGACCTGTCCGGCGCCGGGCGCATCACCCCGCAGACGCCGGTCTTCCGCCATCATCTGCCCACAGCACGTCCGCGACCTGCTGGGCCGCCTGGGCCAGTTCGGCATCCGGGACGTTCGGCAGCACGTCCTCCCACACCGGCAGCATCATGCCCCGCGCCTCCAGCATGCCCAGCGGACGGGGCAGGAACCACACGTGGAAGTGAGCACCGCCATCGCCCCAGCGATACAGGTGCACCCTGGCCACGCCACCGCGAGACAAGATCGCGCGTTCCACCCTGGCCGCGATCGTGCCGAAGTCCGCCGCGGCCGGCCCCGACAGGTCGGCGAACGAGTCGGCGTGCTCGATGCTCGCCAGCCACACGGTGCCCGGCAGGCTGCCGCCAACCGGCGCGTGCAGTGTCCAGGTGTCGTCATGCCACAGCGCCTTGGTCACCTCGCCGCCGCAGATCCCGCAGGGCTCGCCGCCCGGCTCGCCCCGGCGCGGCGGCTCAGGGATCACGGGCGCCTGAGGTGCACGTGCCACCAGCGGTTCTTCGTACGGCATAGTCATCGGCCGGCTCCCGTCGATCGCGTTTATCAGCTCGTCTCGACGCTAGGACCGCTAGCCCGGCCGCCCAAGGCCGCAGTCAGCCAGGCTGTGTCGCCGGACGGACAACCGCACCGACAAATCACCCGACTACGGGCATGCGGGTCACCGGCTTCACACGACCGGGGCGCAACGGGGACTATTGACCTACTCACACACGGAGGCCAGCATGCCGTCAGTCAGCCAGTTGTCCTACAGCCACGGCGCCTCGTCGCAGCCGCTGCTCGGCGAGACTATCGGCGACAACCTGCGCCGGATCGCCGTGACCTATCCGGCGAGCGAGGCACTCGTCGACGTGCCGACGGGCCGACGGTGGACCTACGCGCAACTGGACAACGACTCTGACACGGTCGGGCTCGCGCTGCTCGCCCTCGGCATCAACAAGGGCGACCGGGTCGGCATCTGGGCACCCAACTGCGCCGAGTGGGTGGTCCTGCAGTACGCGACCGCGAAGATCGGCGCGATCCTGGTCAACATCAACCCTGCCTACCGCAGCCACGAGGTCGCGTACGTGCTGCGGCAGTCCGGCATCAAACTGCTGGTCAGCGCCGAGAGCTTCAAGACTAGCGACTACCGCGGCATGATCGACGAGGTGCGCGGCGACATCGGCACGCTTGAGCGGGTCATCTACCTCGGTACCGCGGACTGGGACAAGCTGCTCGACGCGGGCGCGGCATCCAATCGCGACGCGCTGGCGGCGCGCTCGCTCACGCTGGCTTTCGACGACCCCATCAACATCCAGTACACCAGCGGCACGACTGGCTTTCCCAAGGGCGCGACGCTGTCGCACCACAACATCCTGAATAACGGCTATTTCGTCGCCGAGGGCTGCCGCTACACCGAGCATGACCGGGTCTGCGTGCCGGTGCCCTTCTATCACTGCTTCGGCATGGTGATGGGCAACCTGGGCTGCACCTCACACGGCGCCTGCATCGTCATCCCGGCGCCGGGCTTCGACCCGGCCGCGACGCTGGCCGCCGTGCAGCAGGAGAAATGCACCTCGCTGTACGGGGTGCCGACGATGTTCATCGCCGAGCTCGCACTGCCCGACTTCACCAGCTATGACCTGTCCAGCCTGCGCACCGGGATCATGGCCGGCTCGCCATGCCCGGTCGAGGTGATGAAGCGGGTGATGTCCGAGATGCACATGACCGAGGTGACCATCTGCTACGGGATGACCGAGACGTCGCCGGTCTCCACCCAGACCAGCGCCGATGACGACACCAGCCGGCGCGTGTCCACGGTCGGCCGGGTCCATCCGCACCTCGAGGTCAAGGTGATCGACCCGGAGACCGGCCTGGTGCTACCCCGTGGCAGCAACGGCGAGCTGTGCACCCGCGGCTACTCGGTCATGCTCGGCTACTGGAACGAGCCGGAGAAAACCGCCGAGGCCATCGACGCAGGCCGGTGGATGCACACCGGCGACCTGGCCGTCATGGACGACGCCGGCTACCTCAACATCGTCGGCCGGATCAAGGACCTGGTTATTCGCGGCGGCGAGAACGTCTACCCGCGCGAGGTCGAGGAGTTCCTGTATACCCACCCCGACATCGAGGACGTGCAGGTTGTCGGCGTGCCCGACGTCAAGTACGGCGAGGAGCTGTGCGCCTGGGTCAAGCTGCGCCCCGGCGCCGGGCTCACCGCCGAGCAGGTCAGGGAGTTCTGCGCCGGGAAGATCGCACACTACAAGATCCCGCGGTACGTCCGGATCACTGCTGATTTCCCGATGACCGTGACCGGCAAGGTGCAGAAGTTCAAGATGCGCGAGGTCTCAGTGGAAGAGTTCGGCCTGCTGGCCGCCAGCGCCAGACCGAGACCGCCTCAGCCGGCCAGGAACGGCAGCCAGTCGCTGCCTTGCTTGCCGCCGCGGGCGCTGACATCATCCGGCGGCGGGCCGGACGAACGCCAGCGCGAGCACCGACCTCCGGGACAGGCCGGACAAGATCGAGCCGGTGCTGAACGCCGAGCAGACCGACAGCACCGAGCCGATGCAGCCGACCGAGCCGATCGACAAGATCGACCCGGCGGACCCGATGGACAGGATCGACCCGGACGAGCCGATCGACAAGATCGAGCCGCTGGATCCGAACGACAGGATCGACCCGGCCGAGCGCGCTGAACTGCGGGTGTGCCCCATGCCGGTGATTCTCCCACCGCATGCCGGTGCCCACACCGGCCAGCCCGGTCAGCTGGCCGGCGCCAGCGCTGTCAGCGCGCCGGGGATGTCGTTCACGCAGACAGCGTCGATTCCGGCCGCCGCCAGCAGCACCGCTTCGTCCGGAGTCGGCGACCAGGCCATGACCTCGAGCCCGGCCAGGTGCGCGGCTGCGATGATCCGGGCCGCGCTGAGCACCTGTGGTCCGAGGTCAGAGCGGTACATGTTCAGCGTGCCGGTATGCACGCACAGCGCGTCCACACCGAGGTTCGCGGCGGCGGACACCGCGACCTCAGCCGGAAAGTTCGTCTCGGTGATAAGGCCAAGCGGCACGTCGCCGATCTCGCCCTGGCGGGCGGCCAGGTAGACCGGCAGCGAGGGGTCGAACGAGGAGACGAAAAACGGCCGGGTTCCCCGCCGGGAACGCAACGTCCTGGTGATCAGCGCGTGCGTGCGTTGCGGCACCGGATCGGTCGCGTCCTCGACCACGCACTTGACGTCGATGTCAACGCCGACGTCCGACGGCAGCGCGGTCAGGACCGCATCCAGCGCGACGATGCCCTCGGCCGCCAGCTCGCCGACGGTCCGGGCGCCGATGTAATGGCCGCCCGGGGTGACCGGATCGTGCCAGACGACGAGCTCGCCGTCACTGCTGCGGCGCGCGTCCAGTTCTACCCAGGACAACCCGCTGGCCGCCGCGGCCAGGAACGACTCGACCGAATTCTCCCGGTAATCTCCTGGCTGACCTGCGCCGAAGCCGCGGTGTCCGACAACGGCTGGCTTAGCTTCGAAGATCACGCGAGCTCCTCGGGCTGTGATCAGCGACCCGGAAACGGCCGGCCTGCGAGCTGCGGCGTTCCCGGTGTGCGTAATGTGGCAGGGGTTGACCGCTCCGATTATCCGATGCCGTAGGGGGACCAGATGGACCAGGGCGTGGCGCGGGACAGGCTGCTCGCCGAGCGCGCTGAGGTGGCGCAGTTGCTCAAGGACGCGCAGTCCGCCGGCGAGCAGGACCGGGAGACCGAAGACGAGCCCGGCGACTACGCCGACGCTGCGCAACCGCTGACCGCCGAAGGCATGGATGACGCGCTGGCCGACAACTTCGGTGACCGGCTGGCCGCGATCGACCGGGCGCTGAAGCGGCTCGAGGACGGCACCTACGGCAAGTCGGTCCGCAGCGGCCACCCCATCCCGGATGCCCGGCTGGACGCCGACCCGGCCGCCGAGCTTACCGTCGAGGAAGCCGCCGCGGACCGGTAGCGGCACCCGCCGCGGAGCGGGAGCGGCCCCCGCCGCCGCGCCGCGCTTGCGTACGTTAGCTGCCGGCTACGTCCAGCGTGATCGTGGTACCCGCGAGCGCCTTGCTGACCGGGCAGCCGGCCTTGGCCTCGCCGGCGATCCGGGCGAAATCCTCCGCGCTGACGCCGTGTGCGGAGCCGCGGACCGTCAGCTTGATGCCGCTAATCCGGAATCCGCCCGCCGGGTCCGGGCCGAGCGTCACGTCAGCGTCGACGTCCAGCGACTGCTCACTGCCGCCCGCTGCGCCGAGCAGCGCCGAGAACTGCATCGCGAAGCAGCCGGCGTGCGCCGCGGCGATCATTTCCTCGGGGCTGGTCGTCCCGTCCGCATCGTCGGCCGCGCGCTTAGGAAAGCTGATCTCGTAGCTGCCCAGGCCCGAACTGACCAACGTGACGGTGCCGGTGCCGTCCTCCAGGCCGCCAGTCCAGGTGGTGTGCGCGGTGCGGGTAGGCATCGAGTGATCTCCATTCACGTCGGAAGATGGCGGATAGTACGTGCTGCCGGGCCCAGCCTGCCACGGGCGGACTACGGGCTGTTGCACGGCACAGAAATGCGCAACAATCGCAGCCGCAGATTTGGTCCCGGCTAAGGCGAACGATGACGAAGAGCATCCGAACTTCCCCGCCAGCGCCCTTCGCCCCCGCGGCGCTGGGCCAGGTCCGGCTGCGCAACCGCATCATCAAGGCAGCCACGTTCGAGGGCATGAGCCCGGCTAACGTCGTCTCGGCCACCCTGATCGACTTCCACCGGCGGGTGGCCGCGGGCGGCGCCGCCATGACCACCGTCTCCTACCTCGCCGTTTCGCGCGACGGCCGCGGTGCGCCGAATGAGGTCTATATCCACGACGCCGCCGCCGACGGACTGGCCGAGATCGCCAGCGCCGTGCACGCCGAGGGCGCGGCGATCTCGGCTCAGCTCGGCCACGCGGGCGCGGTCGGCACCATCCGCAAGCGCTACCTCGGGCCGTCCAAGACCAGAACCATGCTGGGAACGTGGGTGCAGCCCATCTCGGCCGCCGAGATCGACGCCGTCGTCGGGCAGTTTGCCGATGGCGCCGCGATGCTGGCTCAAGCCGGTTTCGACGCGGTCGAGCTGCACTTCGGCCATCACTACCTGGTCTCGGCCTTCCTCAGCCCGCGGTGGAATCGGCGAACCGACGACTACGGCGGCCCGGTCGAGAACAGGGCCCGGCTCGCGCTGCGCATCCTGCGCGCGGTGGCTGACCGGGTCGGCGACACGATGGCGGTGACCGCCAAGGTGAACATGACCGACGGCATCCGCGGCGGGCTGCAGGTCGCCGACAGCATCGAGGTCGCGCGGCTGCTGGAGGCCGAGGGCATGCTCGCGGCGCTGGAACTGAGCGCCGGGGGCTCGCAGGCGAACCAGATGTTCATGTTCCGCGGCGATCCGCCGCGCCAGGACATGGCCGCGGCGCTGCCGGGCGCGCAGGGCCTGGCCTTCCGGCTGCGCCGGCCGGGCACTGTTCCGGCGCTACCCCTACGACGAGGCGTATTTCCTGCCGATGGCACGGCAGTTCCGCGCCGCGCTGACACTGCCGCTGATCCTGCTCGGCGGGATCAGCACGCTCGGCTACAGTCGAGCTGGCCATGGCCGAGGGCTTCGACTTCGTCGCGATGGGCCGGGCGCTGCTGCGCGAGCCTGACCTGGTCGCCCGGATGGCGGCTGGCCAGGCGATCTCGGGCACCTGCACGCACTGCAACAAGTGCGTGCCCAGCATCTACACCGGCACCCGCTGCGTGCTCGATCATGCGGCCCCGCTGCAGGTGATCTGAGCCGCGACGTCATGTCATAGTGGGGTCAACTGGCGGCGCCCCTGCGGCGCGGGGAGGAAACAGAACGCATGATCGGCCACAAATGGGCACCCGCCGAGGGGACTGTCGTCACTTCGCATTCCGAGCAGATGGAACTGCCCGGCAAGCACGGCATGCACTGGGTCGCGGTCCATGACATCGACGTGCGGACGCCTGACGGCGAGCAGGGCCGGGCCCGCGTTCCCGATCCGGACTGCGACACTCTGCATCCCGGCACCGTCGTGCGCCTGGAAATCAATGAGAAGACCGGCGAGATCCGGCTGAACCCGCACCGCGACAAACGGATCGTCAGCTTCGGCCACGGTTACGTCGGTACCGATCCCGACGACTTCGCCTCGCCGCGGCCGGTGCCGACGGTCACGGTCTCCGGGCCTGGCGGTGCTGGCTTCGCTCAGATCTTCGGCGGCGCTCAGGTAGTCATCGGCGGCAATGACGCGTCCGACGTGCTGCGCACGCTGATGTCCGGCGACCCGGCCGACCGCGCTGCCGCCAAGGAGCGGCTGCGCGAGCTAGCCCAGTCCCAGGGCCAGGGTCACACGGTGGCCTTCGGCGGCCTGGCGGGCCCCGCGGCGGACGGCGGCTTCAGCACCCCGGCGGACGGCGGCTTCAGCACCCCGGCGGACGGCGGCTTCAGCACCCCGGCGGACGGCGGCTTCAGCGCCCCCGCCAGCCCGTCCGACCGGCTGGCGGTGCTTGAGCAGATGCTCGAACGCGGTCAGCTCAGCCAGGCCGAGTTCGACGCCAAGCGGCAGCAGATCCTGGACCAGATCTGACCGCGCCGGGCGGGCTGACCATGCCGGGCGAGCTCACCGCGCGGGCAGTCGCCGACGTCGAGCCGGTCATCCGCAGCTACGTGCGGCTCACCCCGGTCGTGACGATCGACCGCGGTGAGCTGGGCCTGGCCCCGGCCGGACCGCTGACGCTCAAGCTGGAACTGCTGCAGCACTCCGGTTCCTTCAAGGCCAGGGGCGCCTTCACCAACTTGCTGCTGCGTGACGTCCCCCCGGCCGGGGTGGTGGCGGCGTCTGGCGGCAATCACGGCGCCGCGGTCGCGTACGCGGCCGGGGTGCTGGGCATCCCGGTGAAGATCTTCGTCCCCGAGGTGTCCTCACCGGCCAAGACCGGCCGGATCCGCGGCTACGGCGCCGACCTGGTGGTGACCGGCGATACTTACTCCGACGCGCTGGCAGCCAGCCAGGACTGGGCCGCCGCCAGCGGCGCACTGCAGATCCACGCTTTCAACCAGCGCGAGACGATTCTCGGCGCCGGCACCGTCGGCCTCGAGCTAGGTCGCCAGGTAACCGGCCTCGACACGGTGCTGACCGCGGTCGGCGGCGGCGGGCTGCTAGCCGGCACCGCGACCGCGCTGGCCGATCCTGCGCTGGCCAGCCCGGTGCGCATCGTCGGGGCCGAACCAGAGGGTGCGCCCACGATGAGCCAGGCGCTGGCGGCCGGGCGACCGGTGGACTCGCCCGCCGGCAGCATCGCGGTCGACTCGCTGGCGCCGCGCCAGGTCGGTGAGCTCACCCTGGCCGTTGCCGCCACCCTGGCCGATTCGGTCTGCCTGGTCAGTGACGACGCCATCCGCGCCGCGCAGCTACTGCTCTGGGATCGACTGCGGGTCGTCGCCGAGCCGGGCGCCTGTGCGCCGCTGGCGGCGCTGATGAGCGGCGGCTATCGCCCCCGGCCGGATGAGCACGTCGCGGTCGTGATCAGCGGCGCGAACACCACGGCCGTGGATTTCTCCCGTTAGGCCGGCTTGCGCGCTTCGATCAGGAACCGCTGCGAGTAACTGATGAACGAGCCGTGCGCCTGAATGTGCTCGTGCATCTGCCGCAGCGGTCCGGCGTACTCGGCGACCGTGAAGCCCGGCACGGTCCACAGCACCTTACGCAGGAAGTGGACTACCGCCGCGACGTCGAAGAATTCGACCTTCAGTGCCTGCTCGCGCAGATCGGTCACCTCCAGGCCGGCTTCCTGCGCTTCGGTCCGCGCGACGGCGGTGCTGCGGCCCGGATCCACGGGCTGCGGGCCCATCATGAAGTCGGTCAGCTCCCGGTTCGTGCCGGCCCCGATCTGCTGGGAAAAGTAGCTGCCGCCCGGCCGCAATACCCGTGCTATCTCCGGCCACAGCGCCAGGGTCGGATGCCTGCTGACGATCAGGTCGAAGCTAGCGGCGGCGAACGGCAAGTCCTCCTCGTCGTCGATGAGATGCACGGTGCCGCCGAACGGAGCCAGCGCGGCCCTGGCCAGCTCGGCGTTCGGCGGCCAGGACTCGGTCGCTGCCAGCACTCCGGGCTGGCGCTCACTGCGCGCTAGCGCGCTCGCGGTCACCTCGCCGCCGCCGGTCTGAATATCCAGCACTGCCTCGGCGCGGCGAAGCCGCTGCACCAGCAGCCCGGCGTAGCCCCACGGCGGTCGTTCCTCGGTCGCCCGCCCGGCGAACCAGGAAAAATCCCAGCCGTCTAGCGAGACGGCGTCGCCCTCCGCGACCAGTTCCTCAAACGTCAGCTTCCCTGACATACCGGATATCCTTGCGCCAGCGTGCGCACGCAGCAACTCAGTTTCCGTCGCGTCTGGTTTATGGGTGTGACGTTGCACTGCCTCTGGCCATTGCAACGTCACACCCATGGGCGCCGTGGCTACCGTTCTTTTGCCCGGTTCGCGATGATAGGAGGCATGGCGATACCTGGCCCTCGTCCGCGCTCGTCGGCTGCCATCCTGGCCTCATTGGCCCGCAGTCCGCTGGATGCCTACGTCAGCCTGGCCGCCCGCTACGGTGACACGATCCGCGTCCCGGTCGGGCCGCGCAGCGCCTTCTACCTGCTCAGCAGACCTGAGCATGCCGAGCACGTGCTGGCCGCCCGGCAGGACAACTACGTCAAGGCGTTCACCTACAAGCCGCTCCGCGCGCTGATCGGCGACGGACTGCTGACCAGCGAGGGTGAAACCTGGCGGCAGCACCGGCGGCTGGTGCAGCCGGTGTTCTCCCGCCGCGACGTTACCCGGTTCGGCCCGGCTATCACCGACGCGGCCCGGCGCATGCTGAAGGACTGGGCAGAACTCCCGGACGGCACCCAGCTGGACGCAGCCGCGCAGCTCGCGGCACTCGCGCTGGATGTTGTCGGCAGCGCGCTGTTCGGCACCGACCTGGCCGGCGAAGCCGACCAGATGAGCCGGGCGATGGCGGCCGGGCAGCGCGTCGCGATGATCTCGACCTTCCTGCCGCTGCCCTGGGGGCCGCGCTCGGTCCGCGCGGTCAAGTCGGCCGCGACCCGCCTCAGCCGCACCCCGGACGGCATTGACGGGCCGGTCGGCCGGCTGATCGCAGCCCGGCGCGCCCAGTTGCAGGCCGGCGACAAGGCGGTACGGCACCAGGATCTGCTCGACGTCCTGCTCACCGCGACCACCGACGACGGCACGCCGCTGCCAGACGACGCGGTCGAGGCCGAGGTCGCCACGTTCATGCTGGCCGGGCACGAGACCAGTGCCAACGCGCTGTCCTGGTCGCTGGCGCTACTGTCGGCCTTCCCCGCGGCGCGGGCCAGGCTGGAGGAGGAAGTCGACTCGGTGCTGGGCGGCCGCGAGCCGGAGGCGGCCGATGTCGGCAGCCTGCCCTGGACTACCGCGGTGATCAGCGAGTCCATGCGGCTGTACCCGCCGGCCTGGACGATCGAGCGGGATGCGGTTGCCGACGACATCATCGCGGGCGTGCCCGTGCCGGCCGGCAGCCTGGTCGCCGTCCCGCCGTACCTGATTCACCGGCACCCGGAGTTCTGGCCCGACCCGGCCGGGTTCGACCCGGACCGGTTCCTGCAGCCGTCCGACCGGCCGCGCTACGCCTACATCCCGTTCGGCGGCGGCCGCCGGGCCTGCGTCGGGCAGTCGTTCGCCGAACTCGAGACCGTGCTGGTGCTCGCCGCGATCACGCAGCAGTTCCGGCTGGAATTGACTGGCGCCGGCATCCCGAAGCCGGCCGCCTACGTCACGCTCCGACCCGGCCGGGGACTGCCGATGCGGCTAACCCGCCGCTAGCCCGAGCAGGCCGTCCAGGCCGACGGTCAGCCCGGCGGGGAGGCCGCCGATGCCGCGAACCGCGACCAGCACGCCCGGCATGAACGACTCGCGGTCCAGCGAGTCATGCCGGATGGTCAGCAACTCGCCGTGCCCGCCGAGCAGCACCTCCTGATGTGCCACCAGGCCGGCCAGCCGCACGGAGTGAACGTGCACTCCTTCTACCTCAGTACCGCGGGCGCCGTCGGCGGCGGTCACCGTCGCGTCCGGCATCGGCGGCGTCCCGGCCGCGGCCCTCGCCGCGCTGATCAGCGTCGCGGTGCGGCCCGCGGTGCCCGACGGCGCATCCGCCTTGCCCGCGTGGTGCAGCTCGATCACCTCGGCCGACTCGAAGAACGGCGCCGCTAGCTCGGCGAACCGCATCATCAGGACCGCGCCGATGGAGAAGTTCGGTACCACCAGAACGCGAGCCGCCGGGGCGGCGGTGAGCCAGTCCGACACCTGCGCCAGCCGGTCCGCGCCGAAGCCGGAGGTCCCGACGACCGAGGCGATGGCGCGATCGACGCACCATTTCAGGTTGCCCATGACCGCGCCGGGGTGGGTGAAGTCGACCACGACGTCGCAGCCGGCCAGCTGCTCGAGCGCATCGCCGACATCAACCTGCGCCGCCAGCTCCAGGTCCGGCGCCGCCTCGACGGTGCCGCACACCTGGGTTCCCATCCGCCCTTTCGCGCCCAGCACGCCTACCTTGACCATGTGCAGCAGCCTAGCGGCCGCCCGCCCTCGGGCCGGGTTCATCGATGCGGTATGAAAGTCAGCGGCAGTTAGTTGCACGAACCCAGCTGGCGAAGACGTTGATGACTCGGCCGCAAAGGAATACTCAATGACGGCGTGGAACTCCTTCAGCACGGACTCACCCCAGGGTGCCATCAGCACCGAGGTGATCACTTATCCCGGCGGCAACGGCGACCAGATTCACGCCTACGTCGCCCGGCCGACCGTTGCCGAGACGACGCCTGGCGTCGTGGCGCATCACATGCCAGGCTGGGACGAATTCTTCCGCGAGTTCTGCGACCGGATCGCCCGGCACGGCTACCACGTCATCTGCCCTGACCTGTACTGCCGGTACGGACACGGCAGCCCGGATGACATCGCCGCCAAGGTCCGGGGCGAGGGCGGCGTGCACGACGACAGCGTGGTCGCCGACTGTGCCGCGGCACGGGACTGGCTGCTGGCGCAGCCCGGCAGCAACGGCAAGACCGGGATCACCGGGACCTGCTCCGGCGGCCGGCACGCGCTGCTGACCGCGTCGCGGGCCAGCGGCTTCGACGCCGTCGCGGACTTGTGGGGCGGCGGCGTCATCATGAGCCCCGAGGAACTCAGCCCGGCCCGGCCGGTGTCGCCGCTGGACTACACCGCCGACCTGAACACCCCGCTGCTGGGCATCTTCGGCAACGACGACAAGTACCCGACGCCGGAACTGGTCGACCAGCACGAGGCGGAGCTGAAGCGGCTGGGCAAGGACTACGAGTTCCACCGCTACGACGGCGCCTCGCACGGCTTCTTTTACTACCACACGCCGATGTACCGGCCCGAGCAGACGATGGACGCCTGGGAGAAGCTCTTCAGCTTCTTCGGCGACAAGCTCGGCGGCTGACCGGAACGCTCTGGCAAAACTGACGCTTTTGTCTGCTTGCGCGCCCATTCTGGGAGCGTAAAGTCAAAAGTTAGTTTAAGTCGTGGCGAAACCCCGGACTGCCGCTCAGCGCGCGCGCCGGGGCGCGCCAGCGTCTCGGCGGAAGGTAGTGGTGCAGGCATGAACAGGAGCATCAGCCACTTAGTATCGCGGCGCAGCCGGGCCAGGTTAGCCGCAGCTGCGTTCGCCGCAATTGCGACGGTTCTCGGCCTGGTGCCGGTCGCGATTGCGGCAGTCGCCACGACCCCGGCCTCGGCGGCCACCGAGACCCCGCGGGCCGAGACCGGCTGGACGGCCAGTGCCAGCACCAACTCCACCGGCGCCGACGTCCCCGCCAACGCTATCGACGGCAACCTGTCCACCCGCTACAGCTCCGACGCCGACCAGGCCTCCGGCATGTGGTTCCAGGTCAACCTCGGCTCCGCCCAGACCTTCAACCAGATCGAGATGAACTCCGGCGGCTCGCCGGCGACTACGCCCGCGGCTACAACGTCGAGGTCTCAACCAACGGCACCACCTTCACCAGCGTCGCCACCGGCACCGGCACCTCCTCCCCCGAAACCGTCACCTTCGCCAGCAGCCAGACCGCCCAGTACATCCGCGTCGTCCTCACCGCCGCCAGCACCACCAGCTGGTGGTCCATCGCCGAGTTCACCGCCTACACGACCGGCAGCGGCGGAGGCGGCGGCGGCAACCCACCGCCGACCGGCGGCAGCCTCGGCTCGAATGTCATCGTGTTCACGCCGAGCATGTCGCAGAGCTCGATCCAGAGCCAGCTCACTACGATCTCGAACGCTCAGGTCGGCAACCAGTTCGGCACCCAGCGGTACGCGCTGCTGTTCGAGCCGGGTACCTACGGCTCGGCCGCCAGCCCGCTGGTCTTCACCGTCGGCTTCTACACCGAAGTCGCGGGCCTCGGCCAGAACCCGAGCGCCACGGTCATCAACGGCGCGATCCAGTCGTTCAACCAGTGCTCGGGCACGACCTGCAACGCGACCGACAACTTCTGGCGATCGGTGGAGAACCTGACCATCAACGTGGCCGGCAACACCGGCTGCTACGCCGGTGACGACTTCTGGGCGGTGTCCCAGGCGGCGCCGATGCGCCGGGTCCAGGTCAACGGCAAGCTCACCCTGATGGACTACTGCACCGGCTCGCCGGACTACGCGAGCGGCGGCTTCATCGCCGACTCAGTCTTCACCGGGACCGTGACCAACGGCTCGCAGCAGCAGTACATGACCCGCAACTCGAGCCTGGCCGGCTGGAGCAACGCGGTCTGGAACCAGGTGTTCTGCGGCGATCCGGGCGCGCCCGCGCAGAGCTTCGCCAGCAATTCGGGCGACAGCGGCGGGCCAAGCTCCTACACGACGCTGGCGACCTGCCCGGTCACGGAAGAGGAGCCGTATCTGTACACCGACTCCTCGGGCAACTACAACGTGTTCGTGCCGTCGCTGCGGACGAATTCCTCCGGCCCGAGCTGGTCGGCGACCAGCAACACGCCGGGCACCTCGCTGTCGGTCAACAACACCTTCTACGTCGTCAACTCGTCCAGTACCGTGACGCAGATCAACGCCGCCCTCGCAGCAGGCGACAACCTGCTGTTCACCCCCGGCGTGTACAGCTACAACTCCCCGATCACCGTGACCAAGGCGGACACCAAGATCATCGGGCTGGGATTCCCGACGCTGATCCCGACGGCAGGCAACGTCACCATGAAAGTCGCGGACGTCAGCGGCGTGAACATCTCCGGCATCATCTTCAACGCCGGCCGACCAGCTCGCCTGCGCTGCTGCAGCTCGGCACCCAGGGCTCGACGGTGAGCCACGCGAGCGACCCGGTCACGGTGGACGACGTCTTCTTCCGCGTCGGCGGAGCCGAGACCGGCACCGCCGCGACCAGCTTCATCGACAACAGCAACAACTCGATCATCGACGACGTGTGGGCCTGGCGGGCCGACCACGGGTCCGGTGCCGGATCCTGGACCTCCGACCAGGGCAACACCGGCCTGATCGTCAACGGCAACAACGTCACGGCCTACGGTCTGGCAGTGGAGCATTACCAGCAGGACGAGGTCATCTGGAACGGCCAGGGCGGCGAGGTGATCTTCTTCCAGAACGAGAACCCGTACGAGGTGCCCAGTCAGAGCGCCTGGATGTCGAGTTCAACCCAGGACGGTTACCCGGCGTTCTACATCCCCGGCTCGGTCACCACGTTCCAGGGCTATGGAATGGGTTCGTACAGCTACTTCGATCAGGGCGTCGCGATCGAGAACGCGATGGCATTCCAGGCGCCGGATACCTCCGGCGTGAAGTTCCACGACCTGCTCACGGTGTTCCTGAACGGGTCAGGCGGGATTCAGTCGGTCATCAACGGCACCGGAGCCGCCGTCAGCCCGAGCTTCGGGGGCCCCAGCGACGTGGTGAGTTACCCCTAAGGCTGGGAACGTGGCCGGACGGCAGCGCGGCTCCGGCCGGCCGCGGCTCCGGCCGGTCCCCGGCCGGGCCGGGTGCCGCGGGAGTCCAGCAGCCGGGCGATCGGCAGCGTCGCGCCGCCCAGCGCGACGGCGTCCTGGCCCAGATCTGCCCGGACGATCTCGACCCGGCTGAAGGGCAGCCGCAGGGCCTGACGCCGGGCCGCGTCCGTGATGCCCGGCAGCAGCTCGGCGCTGAGCGCACGGCCGAGCCAGCCGCCGATGACGACCCGTTCCGGGTTAACCAGGTTCACCAGGCTC
Source organism: uncultured Actinomycetota bacterium (assembly GCA_963713585.1). Taxonomy (GTDB): domain Bacteria; phylum Actinomycetota; class Actinomycetes; order Streptosporangiales; family Streptosporangiaceae; genus JAJYUU01. The sequence goes on from CAVQMG010000001.1 coordinate 103,445, forward strand.
GCGATCCCGGCACCGAGGATGGTGACCGTCTCGGCCAGCACCCGGGCGGCGCTCTGATCGGCGTCGCGCCGCGCGATGATGGCCGCGATCCTGTCGGCCGGCTCGCCCTTCCCCGTGCGCCCGGTGAGCTCGTCGAACCGGTCGGCGATGGCGCGGGCGCCCACGTAGGCCTCCAGGCAGCCGGCCGAGCCGCACCGGCAGGTCCGGCCGCCGACCATCACTGTGGTGTGACCCCATTCTCCGGCGCTGCTGGTCGCGCCGCGGAAGACTTGACCGTTGCTGATAATGGCGGTCCCGACGCCGATCCCGAGCAGCACGATGACCGCGTTGTCCGTGCCGCGGGCCGCGCCGAACCACTTCTCCGCCTGGCCCAGCGCGACGGCGCCGTTGTCGACGTCGACCGGCAGGGCAACCCGCTCGGTCAGCATCGCCTCCAGCGGAACCGCATCCCAGCCGGTGCTCTGACCATGGACCACGGCACCTCCGGCGTGTTCCACGATGCCGGGGACTGCCACGCCGACGCCGAGAATGTCCGCCCGCGCCACGCCGGCCTCGGCGATGACCGCCTCGATGCCGTCGCTGATCCGCTCGGCCGCGTCCACCGGCCCCAGGCCAGTCAACCGGGCGGCCGAGGCATGACTCGCCAGTGGCGCCAGCGCGAAGTCGAACAGTTCGACCAGCACCGCGCTCTCGCCCACGTCGACCCCGATGACATAGCCGAAACCGGGGTTGACCTGCAGTAAGCCGCGCGGCCGGCCACCGTTCGAGTCCTCCAGCCCCACCTCCGCGACCACGCCCTCGGCCTCCAGCGCGGCGACCAGGTTACTCACCGTGGCGGCGCTGAGCTCGGCCTCGCGCCCGACGTCCTGCCGGGTCAGCGGCCCGTGCAGGAAGATCTCCCAGAGCGCACGGGACCGGTTGCTCGTGCGCAGATCCCGCACGGTGGTTGTCCTGGCCCCGGCCATCTGCAAATTTTACGGCCCGGATTACCGTGACAGCCGCCGCGGCGCACGAGCGATCGGTCCGTGGTCCGGGCAGGTCCGCCAGCCTGGCACCATGGAGAGCGCCATGACTCTCATCGATCAGCTGCCGGACGGCGCCGAGCCGGACGAGGTCTTCGCGGCCTTCGCCGACTGGACCGCCAAAGAGGGCTTCGCCCTCTATCCGCACCAGGAAGAAGCGCTGATCGAGATCGTCTCCGGATCGAACGTGATCCTCTCCGCCCCGACCGGCTCTGGCAAGAGCCTGGTGGCCACCGGCGCGCACTTCACCGCGCTGGCTCGCGGCGACGTCACCTTCTACACCGCGCCGATCAAGGCCCTGGTGTCGGAGAAGTTCTTCGCCCTCTGCGAGGCGTTCGGACCGGACGACGTCGGCATGATGACCGGGGACGGCAGCGTGAACCCCGGCGCGCAGATCATCTGCTGCACCGCCGAGGTACTGGCCAACATCGCGCTGCGCGAGGGCGCCCGGGCCGACATCGGCCAGGTGGTCATGGACGAGTTCCACTACTACGCCGACCCCGAGCGCGGCTGGGCCTGGCAGGTGCCGCTGATCGAGCTGCCGCAGGCGCAGTTCATCCTCATGTCGGCCACCCTCGGCGACGTCAGCCGGTTCGAGGCCGACCTGACCCGGCGTACCGGACGGCCGACCGCGGTGATCACGTCGGCCGAGCGGCCGGTGCCGCTCACCTTCTCGTTCGCGATGACGCCGCTGCACGAGACCGTGGCCGAACTGCTGGCAACCCACGAGGCGCCGATCTACATCGTGCACTTCACCCAGGCAGCGGCGATCGAGCAGGCGCAGGCGCTGATGAGCGTCAATGTCTGCACTCGCGAGGAGAAGGACGCCATTGCCGAGCTGATCGGCGGGTTCCGGTTCGCGGCCGGGTTCGGCAAGACACTGTCCCGGCTGGTCCGGCATGGCATCGGGGTGCACCACGCCGGCATGCTGCCCAAGTACCGGCGGCTGGTGGAAACCCTCGCCCAGGCCGGGTTGCTCAAGGTCATCTGCGGCACCGACACTCTCGGCGTCGGCATCAACGTGCCGATCAGGACCGTGCTGTTCACCGGGTTGTCGAAGTACGACGGGACCAGGACCCGGCTGCTGATGGCGCGCGAGTTCCACCAGATCGCGGGCCGGGCCGGCCGGGCCGGGTTCGACACCACCGGCCGGGTCGTCGTGCAGGCGCCCGAGCACGTGATCGAGAACGAGAAGGCGCTGGCCAAGGCGGGCGACGATCCGAAGAAGCGGCGCAAGGTAGTTCGCCGCAAGCCGCCGGAAGGCATGGTCTCCTGGGGCCAGCCGACGTTCGACCGGCTGGTCGCGGCCGAGCCCGAGCCGCTGCGGTCCAGCTTCGCCGTCAGCCACGCCATGCTGCTGAACGTGATCAGCCGGCCGGGCGACGCGTTCGCCGCGATGCGGCACCTGCTGACCGACAATCATGAGGACCGCACCGCACAGCGCAGGCACATCAGCCGGGCGATCGCGATCTACCGCGCGCTGCTGGCCGGCGGCGTGGTGGAGAAACTGGACGCCCCGGACGCCGATGGCCGCTGGGTCCGGCTGACCGTCGACCTGCAGGACGACTTCGCTCTCAACCAGCCGCTGTCCCCGCTGGCGCTGGCCGCCATCGAGCTGCTGGACCGGACCACCCCGGAGTACCCGCTGGACGTGCTGTCGGTGATCGAGTCGACGCTCGACAACCCGCGGCAGGTGCTGGCGGCCCAGCTGTTCAAGGCTCGCGGCGAGGCGGTCGCGGCGATGAAGGCCGACGGCATCGAGTACGAGGAACGGATGAACCTGCTGGACGCCGTCACCTACCCGCGGCCGCAGGCTGACCTGCTGGAGGCCGCCTACAACATCTATCGGCAGGGCCATCCGTGGGTCGCTGACCACGAGCTGTCGCCCAAGTCGGTGGCGCGGGACATGTACGAGCGGGCGATGACCTTCGCCGAGTACGTCAGCTTCTACGGGCTGGCCAGGTCTGAGGGCCTGGTGTTGCGCTACCTGGCGGACGCCTACAAGGCAATGCGGCAGACCGTGCCCGAGGAAGCCAGGACCGAGGAGCTGGCGGACCTGATCGAGTGGCTCGGTGAGCTGGTCCGGCAGGTGGACTCCAGCCTGATCGACGAGTGGGAGCGGCTGCGCAACCCGGTCGAGGAAGCTGAGCACCTAGCCGCGGACCGGCCGCCCGCTGTCACTGGCAACAAGCGGGCCTTCCGGGTGCTGGTGCGCAATGCCCTGTTCCGCCGGGTGGAGCTGGCCGCCCTGCGGCACTGGGACGAACTCGGCGAACTCGACGGCGAGAATGGCTGGGACTCCGACGCTTGGCGGGAGGCGCTGGAGCCGTATTTCGCCGAGCACGGGGAGATCGGCACCGGCCCCGACGCCCGCGGCCCGGCGATGCTGATCCTGGAGGAGCTGCCGGCCGAAGGCGAGTGGCGGGCGCGGCAGATCTTCGACGACCCGGCCGGCGACCACGACTGGGGCTTCTCCGCTTACGTGAACCTGGCTGCCTCAGACGAGGCTGGCGTCGCGGTCATCACCGTGACCGACGTCGGTCAGCTCTAGCCGCGCAGGCCCTGACCGCCCGGCGATCCTTCCGGGATGCGATCGCTAGGAAGTATCTAGATAATCCGCTAGCCGAACTAGTTGGGTACGCTGGCAGCATGACCTCGAAGGTGTCGTCTCAGCCTGTTCCCGACCTGAGCTTCCTGCTGTCCCACACCAGCTATGTGCTGACGACGCGCACCACCGGCGCCCTGGCCGAGATCGGCATGGCCCCGCGGGCGCTGTGCGTGCTCATGCACGCGCTGCCGGGCACCCTGACTCAGATTGAGCTCGCTGCCGCGGTTGACCTGGATAAGACCACGATGGTGGTCACTGTCGACGAGCTGGAGGCGGCTGGTTACGCCCGCCGCGTGCCTGCCCCGGCCGACCGCCGGGCCAGGCTGGTCATCGTGACCGATGCGGGCCGCGCGATCGTCGAGGTCGGCCGGCAGATCCTCGACCGGGTACACGGCGACGTGCTCGCGGCGCTGCCGCCAGGTACCGGCGGCCCGTTCATCCAGGCCCTGACCGCACTGGCCGGGGGCTATCTGCAGACGCCGGCCGAGGCAGCGCGGCCGGTCCGCCGGGTCCGCCAGCCGGCTAAATAGATCTGATCAGGATTGTCTGTAAATAGATTATCCGCTACGGTTCCATCTAGGAGTGCCCGTCACCCCCGGAGGATCCGTCATGAACCGCCCCGACATGAACCGCCGCCTCGCCCTGGCCGTGCTCTGCGCGGCCACGCTCATGATCATCTTGGACGGCACGATCGTGACCGTCGCGCTGCCCGCGATCCAGGCCGGCCTGGGTTTCTCCGCGACCGGACTGACCTGGATCATCAACGCTTATCTCATCGCGTTCGGCGGGCTGCTGTTGCTGGCCGGCCGGCTCGGCGACCAGTTCGGTCGCAAGCGCGTCTTCCTGGCGGGGCTATCGCTGTTCGCAGTGGCCTCGCTCGCCTGCGGGCTGTCCGCCACGCCTGCCGAGCTGATCATCGCGCGGTTCTGCCAGGGCGCCGCCGGGGCCATGGTCGCCGCGGTGAGTCTCGGCATGATCGTGTCGCTGTACCCGGAACCGGCGGAGCGCGGCCGCGCCATCGCGGTCTATAGCTTCGTCGGCGCGGCCGGCGCCTCGGTCGGGCTGGTCCTCGGCGGAGTCATCACCCAGTCCGCGGGCTGGCACTGGATCTTCCTCGTCAATCCGCCGCTCGCCCTGCTCAGCGGCTTGCTGGCGGCCAGAGTTATCAGCGCCGACAGCGGCACGGGCCGTGCGGCCGGCACCGACGCGGCCGGTGCCGTGCTGGTCACGGCGGGACTGATGACCGGCGTGTTCGCCGTGGTCGGCACCGCGGCGCACGGCTGGGACTCCACTCGCACGCTAGTCCCGGCCGCGATCGCGGTCGTGTTGCTCGCCCTGTTCGCAGTGCGGCAGGCGACGGCGGCCGCCCCGCTGCTGCCGCCGCGGATCCTCGCGGCGCGGGAGGTAGCGGCGGCTAACGCGGCTCAGCTGCTAGTGATCGCCGCAGCCTTCGGCTTCCAGGTCCTGATCACCTTGTACATGCAGCGCGCGCTCGGCTACAGCGCGGCAGCCTCGGGCCTGGGCCTGATCCCGACGGCCGTGCTGATCGGAGCGGTGTCAGTCGGCCTGTCGGCCAGGCTCAGCGCCCGGTTCGGCCCGCGGGCGGTCCTGCTGACGGGCCTGGTGCTGGTGATGGCGGCACTGGCACTGCTGATCCGGCTGCCAGTACACGCGAGCTATCCGGCCCGGCTGCTGCCTGCGATGCTCCTGTTTGGCCTGGGCGGCGGGCTAGTGCTCCCGGCCCTCACGATGCTGGCCATGTCCGCGGCTACCCCCGCCGACGCCGGGATAGTCTCCGGGTTGTTCAACACCTCCCAGCAAGCGGGAGCAGCTGCTGGTGTCGCCGTCTTGTCGACTCTGGCGGCCGGGCGGACCAGCCAGCTGCTGGCCAGCCACCACACCATGGCAGTTGCGCTGACCGGCGGGTACCGGCTCGCGTTCACCGTCGCGGCCGCGCTGGCCGGGGCCGCCCTGGTCGTGGCCGCGACGACGCTGCGCAGCCGGCGGGCGCCTGCAGCCATGGCCGTCCCGGCCGGCCACGACGCGCAACGTGAAGGGTGCATATCTGAGCGCCATCTGCAACCATCTGATTGCAGATAACCGGGCGAACGGAGACCGCCATGACCGACCTGATCGAGCGCGAGATCCTGATCGAGGCGTCACGCGAGCGAGTCTGGGCCGTGCTGACCGACGAGAACTACGTGGCCGCCTGGTTCGGTGACTCGGCTCGGATCGACCTGCGGCCGGGCGGCCAGGCAGTGTTCGGCTGGACTCAGTACGGCGATCACCTGGCCGTGGTGCAGCGGGTCGAGCCGCCGGAGTTCTTCTCGTACCGCTGGGCCCGCGGCACCGAGGTCGAGCCCGCCGAGGGCAGCTCCACGCTGGTCGAATTCACCCTGACCGAGGTCTTTGCCGGCGCGCTGCTCCGGGTGGTGGAGACCGGGTTCGCCAGCCTGCACGGCAGCACGGCCGATCAGGACCAGGCGGTCAAGGAGAACACCGAGGGCTGGACCGCAGAGCTCGCGGAGCTCAAGGAGTACGCGGAGCAGTCCGCCGCGTGACTGCCGGCCAGGATGACGGCACCGGTCCGCCCGTTCCGGCGAGTGCGGATGGCGTGCTGACGGCCCTGGCCGACCTGACCCGGCGGCAGCTGCTGGCCGCCCTGGCCGAGCAGGGCCCGCGCACGGCCAGCGAGCTGGCGTTGTGCCTGCCGATCTCGCGGCAGGCTGTGGCCAAGCACCTGGTGGTGCTCAGTCAGGCCGGGCTCGTCACCAGCGCCAAGCACGGCCGCGACGTGCGGTTCAGCGTGCGCACCGGCGGCCTGGTGCGGACGGCCGGGTGGATGGCGCAGCTGGCCGCGGAGTGGGATGCCAGACTGGCCGTCATCAAGCGGATCGCCGAGACGCCAGACCCCTGATCAGGACGGCGGACCCGCAGGCCGGCCAGGACCCGGGGAGCGTCGGCGCTCAACCCGGACGTAGATCGTCCGGGTTGAGCGCTAGTGTGACCCGACATTCACCTAACACGGGAGATTCAGCAGATGGCTGAGGTTTTGCTGTTCCACCATGCGCAGGGGCTGACCGAGGGAGTTACTGCCTTCGGCGACCGGCTGCGAGAAGCCGGGCATCTCGTTCATACGCCCGACCTCTACAACGGGCACACCTTCAAGACCCTGGACGAGGGAATCGGATACGCACAGGAGATCGGCTTCGACAACATCCTGGAGACCGGGGTACGAGCGGCGGATGACCTTCCGGACAGCCTCGTGTACGCAGGATTCTCGCTCGGGGTCATGCCGGGTCAGAAGCTGGCGCAAACCCGGCCGGGCGCCCGTGGCGCGCTGTTCTTCGAGTCCTGCCTCCCCACGTCCGAGTTCGGCGCCGGCTGGCGGCCGGCCTGCCGGTGCAGATTCACGGAATGGATGCCGACCCGTTCTTTGCCGGCGAAGGCGACATCGACGCCGCCCGCGCGCTCGTGGCCGAGGCTGCAGACGCGGAGCTCTTCGTCTACCCCGGCGATCAGCATCTGTTTGCCGACAGCACGCTGCCGTCCTACGACGCGGACGCAGCGGCATTGCTAACCGAGCGCGTGCTCGCCTTCCTGACAAGGGTCTAAGAGACCGGGCGCTCGGGCCGGCGTCAGCAGGGTTGGTAGCCTGACCGCGTTGCGAACACTCGGACGGAAGGTGAGCCACCCGGCTATGGACTCTCTTGGCGCCGAACCCGAGCAGGCTCCCGGAGGCCGTAAGCCCGGACCGCTCAGCGGCCTGCTGGTGGCGGACTTCTCCCGGGTGCTCGCCGGACCTTACTGCACGATGATTCTGGGCGATCTTGGCGCCGAGGTGATCAAGGTCGAAGGGCCGGGCGGCGACGACACGCGGCACTGGATGCCGCCGGTACGGGGCGGGATCTCGACGTACTACCTGTCCATCAACCGGAACAAGCGGTCGATCCAGCTCAACCTCAAGGACCCGGCCGACCGGGATGTCGCCGCCGAACTTGCCCGGCGGGCCGACATCATGGTGGAGAACTTCAAGCCGGGCGGCCTGCGTCAGTTCCGTCTGGACTACGACAGCGTCCGGGCTACCAACCCGGCGGTGATCTATGCGTCGATCACCGGCTTCGGCGCGGGCGGCGGCGCGCACCTGCCCGGCTACGACCTGATCGTAGAGGCCATGTCCGGCCTGATGAGCTTGCAGGGCGATGCGGACGGCCAGCCCTACCGGGCGGGCATTGCGATCTTCGACGTTATCTCCGGACTGCAGACGGCGATCGGCGTGCTAGCCGCGCTCGATCACCGGCGCCGCGCCGGCGAAGGACAGCTGATCGAGGCCAACCTGATGGCATCCGCGCTGGCTGGCATGGTGAACCAGACCGGCGCCTACGCCTCAGCCGGGGTGGTGCCGCACCGGATGGGCAACTCGCACCCGAGCCTGTTTCCGTACGAGCCGCTGCCGACAGCCGACGGCGACCTGGTCATCGCGGCCGGCAACGACGCCCAGTTCCGGAATCTGTGCGCGGTCCTCGGCGCGCCCGAACTGGCAGCCGACGAGCGGTTCGCGGCCAACTCGGGCCGGACCGCGAACCGGGAAGAGCTGCGCCCGCTACTGGTCGAACGGCTCAAGCAGCGGACCGCCGCGGACTGGTTCGACGACCTGATCGCGGCCGGCGTGCCGTGCGGCCCGATCAACACCGTGGCCGGCGGGGTCGCGTTCGCTGAGCAAATCGGGCTCGATCCGGTCGTGCTGGCCGGGCATGGCGACAGTGCCGTGCCGGGCATCCGCAACGCGCTGACTTTCTCTGCGACGGCGGCTCGCTACGACTTGCCGCCGCCGGCCCTGGACGAGCACGGCGAGCAGATCCGCGCCTGGCTGGCCGATTCGACGGCAAGAATGCCGCCGCCTGCCGGCTAGCTCGTCCCGGCTAGCTCGTCCCGGCGGCGCGCTCGGTCTTCTCCGCGATGCGCAGCAGCCGCGCGCGTTCAGACGGCCGGCAATTGGGATCATCGCACCGCGCCCTGGCGACCCTGGCCAGGTGCGGCCGCGGATCGTCGTGAACGCCGGCCAGGAAGGTGCGGAACAGCGCAGCCCGCAGGCCGCCGATCACCGGGCGCAGCAGCACCGGGATGAGATCGGTGTCCGCGGTCGCCATGATCAGGTACGCCATCGCCACATCCGCGCCCGCCGCGCCTGCGTGCGCGTTGCTCCAGTCGATCACCACCGGCCCGCGGCTGGAGAGCATGACGTTCGCGGGGTGCAGGTCCAGGTGCAGCACCTTGTCACCGGGCCCGAGCACCTGGCGCAGCCCGGGGGGCGCGGTGATCTGGTGCAGCCGGTTATGCAGGTCGGCCAGCGTCCTGGCGTGGCGGCCGAGGGTCCACGGCCGCTTGCCGAGGTCGCTGAGCATGTCCGGCCCGTCGAGCCGTTCCAGCACCAGGTCAGGCCCGTCAGCGTCAAAGACCTTCGGAACCGGGAAACCAGCCTCGCCGAGATACCGCATGATCTCGGCCTCGGCCTGCACGTCCAGCGCCGACCGGTACCGGCGCAGCACCCGGTCGGTGCCGATGGCGTAGACGTCGGCTGAGCGGCCGGTGCCGATGCAGCGGTCCCGGCGGCTCGGCTGACGGCATGAGCAGCAAGCTATCGCATGCCGGGCAGCGACGCTCAGCGCCAGGTCGCTGACGTTATGTCAGGACCCGTTGCGAGTCGGCCCGCACGTTACTAGTGTCCGGTACGTGCCAGGCATCAGTACCGCCGACGACGTGATGTTCGCTCCAGTACGCGTCCGGCATGAAGCCGCGGCAGGTCGTCCGCGACTTGCTCGCGGCCGCGGGCGATCCGGGCGTGCTGGATGCCGCGACGGCCACTCAGGCGCGGCTGCAAGCTGCGGAGATTTTGCTGGCGGCGGGCGATCAGGCCAACGCAGCGGCGGTCGCGCGCCGGGCGGCTGAACCATCGGGCACCGAGCCCGATCGCGGCGTGCTACTCGCCCTGGCTTTGATCCTGGCCAAGACCGGCGATCCTGACGACGCGGCGAACCTGGCAACGCGCGGTGCGGCCGCCGTGCGCTCGCCCGGCTACGCAACGCTGGGCGGCCTCCTGGGAGTCGCCATGGCCCTGGCCGCCGGCGGTTACTTCGACCATGCGCTGCGCGTATGCGACGAGAACCTCGGGCTGGCCGGCCGCGGCTCCGCCCTCGACGACCGGATCGCCCGGCTGATCGGGCTGGCAGCCGAGCAGATCACCGCGCTCAGAGCCCAAGCCGAGGCCACCGGGTACCGGTTCCCGGCCAGGCCCGCTCCGCCGGAACCGCCAGATCCGGAGCTAGCCATCCGGGCCGCGGCCCGGCCGCCGTGGCCGGCTCTGACCAGATCATGCCGGGGCTGGTGGCCGGAAGCTGAGTACGCGCGTATTGTCCGGCAGCTGCCGCAGATCGGCAGCGTGCTCGGACAATCGTGGCCCGAGCACATTGCCAGGACCGAGTCCGCGATGCGCGAGGCCGCGGCCACGAACGGCACGGATAGCGGGCTGACGCTGAGCCCGCTGGACTTCCCTGGATTCGTTGCCTACCTGACTCGAACGGCATCCGACCCGACCCTGGCGCCGGTCATGACGGACTACGCCTGGTCCGAGCCGACGGCGCGGCGGCGCGCACGTCGTGGCCACCCAGAGCACGTGACCGGTGCTGGTGCGGGTCAGGCGTGAAGTACCGGGACTGCTGCGGCCGGGCCGGTAGCCCGGTCGAGCGCCGGTTACCCGGAGCCGATCGCCCGGACTTTAGCGCTCTGCTTGCTCAGCCTTGCGCCTGAGCCACTCGGCTTCGGACGGCCGGACGTTGCGGTCCTGCATCCGATGCCGGGCGACCTCGGCGATGTAGGGGCCGGGATCATCGGCGGCCGCGGCCAGGAAGGCGCGGATCAGCACCGCCCTGACCGCGAAGGCGACGGGGCGGACCAGCAGCGGGACGCCGTCAACCTCGGAACTGGCCATGATGAGGTAGGCCATCGCCACGTCGGCGCCGGCCGCTCCGGCCTGCGCGTTCGTCCAGTCGATCACGACCGGGCCACGGCTCGTCAGCATGATGTTGCCGGGATGCAGGTCCAGGTGCTGCACCGCGCGGCCGGGGCCGACGGTGGTCGGCCAGCCGGCCGGAGCCTCGATCCGGTGGAGCCGGTTGTGCATCTCGGCCAGCGCCCGGCCATACCGGGCCGCCAGCCACGGCTTGCGGCCCAGATCGACCAGCATGTCCCGGCCGTCGAGCCGTTCCATGATCAGGTCCGATCCGTCCGCGTCATAGACCTTCGGCACCGGGAAGCCAGCCTGCTCCAGGTGCCGCATCATCGCGGCCTCAGCCTGCACGTCGAACGGCCGGCGGTAGCGCCGCAGCACCCGGTCCGGCGCGATGGCGTAGACGTCAGCGGCGCGGCCAGCACCCAGCAGCGGTCCCGGCGATTCAGTTGAGGGCACGCCAGCAAGTTACTACATTTCGGGCACGGCGTGCCGACGTAGCTCTAGCCTGCGAGCGCCGCGGCGAAGGCGTCGCCGGAGTCGAACGGCCCGACGACGGCGAGCGCCTTGGGCTGGCCGAGCACTGCGGCCGCGACCTCGCGCACCTGGTCGTGGCGTGACCGCCTCGATCGCGGCCAGGATCTCCTCGACCGGCTCCAGCCGCGGGTAGACCAGCTCGGACTTGCCGAGCCTGCTCATCCGCGAGGACGGGTCCTCCAGCCCGAGCACGATCGAACCGCGCAGCTGGCCCTTGCCACGGTCCAGTTCCTCGTCGGTGAGCCCGGACGGCGATCACCTTGGCGATCTCGTCCCGGCAGATGGCCAGGACCTCCTCGGTCTTGGCCGGCAGGCAGCCCGGCGTAGATGCCCCACTGACCGCAGTCCGCGTGCTGGGAGCTGAAGCTGTAGACCGAGTAGGCCAGGCCGCGCTTCTCCCTGACCTCCTGGAACAGCCGCGACGACATGCCGCCGCCGAGCGCGGCGTTCAGCACGCCGAGGGCGAACCGGCGGTCGTCGGTGCGGGCCAGCCCGGCGCAGCCGAGCACCAGGTTGGCCTGCTCGACCGGCCGGGAGACCAGCCGGACGCCGGTGCCGGTGGCCGCGCCGGCCGCGATCCGCGTCAGCCGCGGGCCGGCGCGGGCCGAGCCGGTCGCCGGTCAGCACCGGGCCGAACGCGGCCGTGGTCAGCTCGACGACCTGGTCGTGGTCGAGGCTGCCGGCGGCGGCGACGACCAGGCTGTCAGGGGTGTACCGGGCCCGGTAGTGCTCGGCGATCCGGTCCCTGGTGATCGAGTTGATCGAGTCGACGGTGCCGAGGATCGGCCGGCCGAGCGGGGTGTCGCCGAACAGCTGCGCGGCGAACGCCTCGTGCACGAGGTCGGACGGGTCGTCCTCGTTCATGGCGATCTCTTCGAGGATCACCCCGCGCTCGGCGTCGACGTCCTTGGGCTCGATCAGCGAGCTGGTGACCATGTCGGACAGCACGTCGATGGCCAGCGGCAGGTCGGCGTCGAGCACCCGCGCGTAGTAGCAGGTGTACTCCTTGGCGGTGAACGCGTTCAGCTCGCCGCCGACCGCGTCCATGCGCCGCCGAGATGTCCAGCGCGCTGCGCCGCGCGGTGCCCTTGAACAGCAGGTGCTCCAGGTAGTGCGTGGCGCCGGCGTGCGCGAGGTCCTCGTCCCGCGAGCCGACGCCGGCCCAGATCCCGAACGCGGCCGACCGGACCGCCGGCAGCGACTCGGTGATCACCCGCAGGCCGCCCGGCAGGACGGTGCGCTGGACGCCACCGTCACCGCCGGTCAGCCGCTCGGTCGCGCCGTCATGGAGTCGCCCGCGGTCAGGAGTTACCGGAGCGAGGACCTGTCGGAGTCCGCCCGAGCCGCCGCGGCTGCGCTGCCGGGTGCGGTGCCGGTCGCCGCCGCGGTCACCGCCGCGGTCGCCCCGGTCGCCGCCGCGGTCGCCGTCGCGGGCGCGGCCGTCGTGACCGCCGAGGTCCTCGCCCGCGGCCTCGCGCTCGACGACCTCGACCGGGACCAGCGACAGCTTGCCGCGGTCGTCGACCTCGCGGATCTCGACCTGGATCTTGTCGCCCACCTTGACCACGTCGTCGACGTTCTCGATCCGGGCGCCGCCGTGCAGCTTGCGGATCTGGGTGATGTGCAGCAGGCCGTCCCGGCCGGGCAGCAGCGAGATGAACGCGCCGAACGTGGTCGTCTTCACCACCGTGCCGAGGAAGCGCTCCCCCACCTCGGGGATGTGCGGGTTGGCGATCGCGTTGATCGTCGCCCGCGCGGCCTCGGCCGAGGCGCCGTCGGTCGCGCCGATGTAGATGGTGCCGTCGTCCTCGATCGTGATGTCGGCGCCGGTCTCCTCCTGGATCGAGTTGATCATCTTGCCCTTCGGGCCGATGACCTCGCCGATCTTGTCCACCGGGACCTTGACCGTGATGATCCGCGGCGCGAACGTCGCTCATCTCGCCCGGGGCGTCGATGGCCTCGCGCATCACGTCCAGGATGGTCAGCCGCGCGCCGCGGGCCTGCTTCAGCGCGGCGGCGAGCACCGAGGCCGGGATGCCGTCGAGCTTGGTGTCGAGCTGCAGCGCGGTGATGACGTCCTTGGTGCCGGCGACCTTGAAGTCCATGTCGCCGAACGCGTCCTCGGCGCCGAGGATGTCGGTCAGCGTCACGATACTCGCCGCCCTCGTGGATCAGGCCCATCGCGATGCCGGCGACCATGTCCTTCAGCGGCACGCCCGCGTCCAGCAGCGACATCGTCGAGGCGCAGACCGAGCCCATCGAGGTCGAGCCGTTGGAGCCGATCGCCTCCGAGACCTGGCGGATCGCGTAGGGGAACTCCTCGCGGGTCGGCAGCACCGGCACCAGGGCCCGCTCGGCGAGCGCGCCGTGGCCGATCTCGCGCCGCTTGGGCGAGCCCACCCGGCCGGTCTCGCCGGTCGAGTACGGCGGCATGTTGTAGTTGTGCATGTAGCGCTTGGTGCGCTCAGGGTTCAGCGTGTCGATCATCTGCTCCATCCGGAGCATGTTCAGCGTGGTGACGCCGAGGACCTGGGTCTCGCCGCGCTCGAACAGCGCCGAGCCGTGCACCCGCGGCACGACGCCCGCCTCGGCGGACAGCTGCCGGATGTCGGCCAGCCCGCGGCCGTCGATGCGCAGCCCGTCGCGGATGATCCGCTGCCGGACCAGCTTCTTGTTCAGCGCGCGGAACGCCTCGCTGATCTCCTTCTCCCGGCCCTCGAACTGGGCGGCCAGCTTCTCGGTCGCCAGCGCCTTGATCCGGTCGGTCTCGGTATCGCGCTCGCTGCTTGCCCGCGATGGTGAGCGCCTGCGCCAGGTCGGCGCCGACCTCGGCCTCCAGCGCCGTCGAACACGTCCTCGCCGTAGTCGGCGAAGATCGGGAACTCGGCGGTCTCCTTGGCCGCGCTGCCTGGCGATCTCCAGCTGGCCCTCGCAGAGCGCCTTGATGAACGGCTTGGCCGCCTCCAGGCCCGCGGCCACCGTCTCCTCGGTCGGCGCCACGGCGCCGCTGGCCGCAGTCGGCGATCAGCCGCAGCGTGCTCGGCGTGGACTCGGCCTCGACCATCATGATCGCGACGTCGCCGTCCTCGAGCAGCCGGCCGGCCACCACCATGTCGAAGGTGGCGTCCGCGAGCTGCGGGTGCGTCGGGAAGCCGACCCACTGGCCCTTGATCAGGGCGACGCGGACGCCGCCGATCGGGCCGGAGAACGGCAGCCCGGCCAGCTGGGTCGACATCGAGGCGGCGTTGATCGCGACGACGTCGTACAGGTGATCGGGGTGCAGGGCCATGATCGTCTCGACGACCTGGACCTCGTTGCGCAGGCCCTTGACGAACGACGGCCGCAGCGGCCGGTCGATCAGGCGGCAGGTCAGGATCGCGTCCTCGGACGGCCTGCCCTCACGGCGGAAGAACGAGCCGGGGATCCGGCCCGCCGCGTACATCCGCTCCTCGACGTCGACGGTGAGCGGGAAGAAGTCGAAGCCTTCCCGCGGGCTCTTGCCCGCGGTCGTCGTCGACAGCACCATGGTCTCGTCGTCGAGATAGACGACGGCCGAGCCGCCCGCTAGCTTGGCGAGCCGGCCGGTCTCGAACCGGATCTTGTGCACGCCGAATGCGCCGTTGTCAATGATGACCTCGGCGGTGTAGACACCCTCCACGGGTGACCTCCTTGACTGAGGTCCCGCGCCTGTCCGCCGCCGTTTCGGAGCGCCATGGGCCGGAGCCACCGCTACGGGGGCGTCAGCCGCGATGCCGGGGTCGGCTGCCGGCCGGTCTTCGATCGAAGCCCTCGGCCCTGGCCGCCCGCCAGCCTGGCGGACGCCATGACCCGAGAACCACTACCGAGGACCGGCCCGATGGGCGCTGTCAGCGCTCCTGGCCGGAGCCGCGGGACGTTGTACGTCTACGTGTATTCAGTTGTCTGTTATCTAGTTGGACGGCGCCGCGCTGACCCGGCGTGCCACGCTACCTGCGCAGGCCGAGCCTCTCGATCAGCGCGCGGTACCGGCTGATGTCCTTGCGGGCCAGGTACTGCAGCAGCCGCCTGCGGCGGCCGACGAGCAGCAGCAGCCCGCGACGGCTGTGGTGATCGTGCTTGTGCACCTTCAGGTGCTCGGTCAGGTCGGCGATCCGCCGAGTCAGCAGCGCAACCTGGACTTCCGGCGAACCGGTGTCACCCTCACTAGTCGCGTGCCCGGCGATGATCTCGTTCTTCACCGTGGTGTTGAGCGGCACGTTGCTCCCTCTTGACTTGCTTGTCGAATTATTCCTCATCCGCCCAGGCCAGGACTCTGGAGAGCCTCGCCAGGGCGGCAGGGTGAGCACCGCCAATGCGGGCGGCGTCCCCCCACGCGGCCAGCCGCCTGAGGGCGCAGCTGACCAGGCCAGATGATCCGGCCGATGCTCAACGGTACCACGCGGTGATCGTCGCGGTAGCACATCGGGCGACCGGCCGGGCGTCCCGGCGCAGTCAGCCGTTACTGAATGTTACGCCCGGCGCAATCCGCGCCGTTCCCTGCGCGTGTACGTGACCTGGGAACAGGGCTGCGCCGAAGGAGCAGGTAGTGCGCTTCAGCCGTCGAATTCGAGGAGTTCTACCAGGCCAGCTATGGCCGCACGGTCGGCCATGGTCGCGCGCTCCTCGGCAGCAGGCCGAAGCCGAGGACATCGCGCAGGAGGCGTATGCCGCGCGCTGACCGATGGTCGCTGTGCTGCGCGGCTACGACCGGCCGGAGGCGTGGGTGCGGAAAGTCGCGCTGCGGATCGCCATTGACTCCGGCCGCGGCTGCGGCGTCGGCGGCCATCGTCGCCCGGCTGGCCGCGACAGCGCGGCCGCCTGGTCCGAGCCGGGCGATGACCTCCGGTTCTCGCCGCTGGCCGCGCCTGCTGGAGCTGCCGCTCCGAACGCAGGTCGTCGTGCTCCATTACCTGGCCGACCTGCCGGTTGACGTGATCGCGCAGGAGGTCGGCCTGCCCGCGGGCACGGTCAAGACCCGGCTGGCAGCGGCCCGGCGGCACCTCGAGCAACGCCTGTCCCGGCACGAGGAAGAAGCGGTGGGCTGATGAACGACGTCGACCTCCGGGAGTACTTCGATCAGTGGGCCGCGCCACTCGCGAGACCCGCCCCGCCAGTCGCCACGCTCCGCGGCCAGGGCCAGGCAGCGGACGCCAGGCTGGCGGCCGCGACTGCCGCGGTGCTCGCGGTCGCCGCCGTCGCTGGAATCGCCGCGGCGAGCGTGGCCGGCGACAGCGCCCGAAGCCGGCCCGGCTCGCCCCCGGCGGCAAGTACCTGGCCGCCCCCCAGCTCCCGCCCGACGCGGCACCGCCGCGGCGCCGTACTTCGTCACCGCGAGCGGCAGTGCCGGTCAGGTCCTGGTCTGGAACAACCCAACGCGCCAGCAGACCGGCCTGGTCGGCATGCCGGCCGAGCGAGCTCCCGGCGGTGCCCGGTACGCCACGATGATCACTGCGATCGCCGCTGCCGGGGACGACCGGACGTTCGTGCTGGCTCTGGCGGCCGAGCACGCCGGGCACGGCCGGCTTCACCAAGCCCGAGCCGACCTGGATCTACGAGCTGCGGCTGACCGCCAGCGGCCGCCCCGAGTCGCTGCGCCAGTTGCCCGTCCGCGGCCTGAACACCGGCGTGACCGGCACCGGGTCCGGCCGGATGAACAGGGCCGTCTCGGCCATCGCCATCTCCGCTGACGGAACCCGGCTCGCGGTCGCCGTCGACGGCAACTGGGGTGATCAGAACCGGCCGAGCAGCGTCATCGTCGCCGACCTGCGGACCGGCGGCCAGCGTTCCTGGACCTCGGCCGGGTCGGACGCGCTGACCTGGCTGAGCTGGTCAGGCGACACCCGCCTCGGGTACGCCGACAACGGCAAGGACGCCGGCCTGCGGCTGCTCGACACCGCCGCCGGCGGCGCGCTCGACCACGCGTCGCACCAGGTCATCGCCTGGAAGACCAGCTATCGCGGTGCGTCCAGCGTGCAGTGGCCGATGATCACCCAGGACGGTCGCACCGCGTACGCCACCATGGAACAGGGCACGGGCAGTCTCGAGCTGGTCCAGTTCGCGGCCGCCACCGGCCGTCCGGTGCGGCGGCTGCTCGGACCGACGGCGGACGCCGCGAACTCCTACTGCGGCCCGCTGTGGGTCAGCGGCAACGGCAAGAGCCTCATCGCCACCTGCGGCTGGGGCGGCAATGTCGTGGCGATCAGCCACGGCACGACGCAGCACATCGCGATCCCGCCCGGCGCCCTGTCGGCGGCCTCAGTCGGCAACGGCGCCGGCGGCCTGCTCATCGCCTGGTGACCGGCGTCCGCGCGGCGGTCCGCCGCGGCGGCGCGACCGGTCAGGCGAACATCCGGTCGATGGCCACGCTGTCCTCGGGGAAGGACCAGAACTCGGTCGTCTTGCCGTCGGCCAGGTGCCAGATGTTCACCTCGCGGACCGAGATCGGCTGGCCGTCGCGCTCCGCGTGGGCGGTGACCAGCACCGTCCCGTGCGTGTCGTTGGCCAGCACATCGTGGATATCGAGCCGGAACGTGCCGCCGGTGACGTCCATCAGCTTGCCGAAGAAGCCCATGATCGCCTCGTGGCCGCGGAAATCTCCGGTGAGCTGGTTGTCACCGCCGTTGTGCCACACCATGTCGTCGGCGAACAGGCCGAAGACGGTGTCCAGGTCTCCGGTGCTGAACGCCGCGTAGCCCTGCCGCAGCAGGTCCTCGTTCGGATGCGCCATCTGTCTGCCCCCCAGCTCTGGCCCTGCCTCAGGCACGACCGGTTACCTAACCGTAGCGCAGCGTGCCCGGGGGGCTTCGAGCTGCTAGCCGTCCGTCAGCAGCTGCCGCGCGTCGGCGACGTCGAGGTGCATCTGGGCGACCAGCTCGTCCACCGAGCCGAACTTCAGCGTGGCCCGCAGCCGGGTCACGAAGTCCAGCCGCCGACGTGCGCCCCGTACAGGTCCAGGTCATCGCGGTCGAGCGCGTACGCCTCGACCGTCCGCTCCGCGCCGTCGAAGGTCGGGTTCGTGCCGACCGAGATCGCGGCCGGCCAGCGCTCCCGCTCGGAGCCGTCGGTATCCAGCCGGGCGAGCCAGCCCGCGTAGACCCCGTCAGCCGGAATCGCGGTGTGCGGCAGCGTCTCCAGGTTCGCGGTCGGGAAGCCGAGCGCCCGGCCGCGCTGATGGCCGCGGACGACGATGCCTTCGACCCGGTGCGGCCGGCCCAGGTCGTGCGCGGCGCCCGCCACGTCGCCCGCGGCCAGCATGCGCCCGGATCCCGGTCGAGGAGATCGGTGACGCCGTTCTCGGCCAGCAGCGGCACGCCCTCGGCAGCGAAGTCGTACTTCTCGCCCAGCTCGGCGCAGCAGCGCGACGTCGCCGGCCGCCTTGTGGCCGAACCGGAAGTTCTCCCCCACCACGACCCGGCGCGGCGTGCAGCCGGTCGACCAGCACGGCCCGGACGAACTCGTCCGGGCCGAGCTGGAGAACTCCAGCGTGAACGGGATCACGCAGACCGCGTCGACGCCAAGCCCGGCCAGCAGCTCCGACCGGCGCCGGGCCGTGCACAGCAACGGCGGATGCGTGCCCGGCCTGACCACCTCGTCGGGGTGCGGGTCGAAAGTGACGACGACCACCGGCAGGCCCAGCTCGGCGGCGGCCTCGGCAGCCTGCGCCGACGATGCGCTGGTGGCCGCGGTGCACGCCGTCGAACTCGCCGATGGTGACCACCGAGCGGCCCCAGTCGTCGGGCACCTCGAGCGGGCCCGTGCCAGCGCTGCATGCGACCAGCCTGCCACGCCGCTGCCGCTTCGAGCACGTCAGGACCCGCCGGCCGGGCCAGCGGCGAGCTCGGCGGCGAACACGGCCAGCGACCGCGCCCGGCCGGCGTCGTCGGTCAGCAGCGCGACCAGCGAGCCATCCGGCGCGAACGCCGCGACCGGCCCGTCGCCGGTGCCCGTCGGCGTCCAGCTTGGCCCCGTGTACCGAGCGCCCGCGCCTCGTCCGCGGTCAGCTCCCGCCGGCGGGAACGCGGCCGCGGCGGCCTCGGCCAGCGGCTGACGGTCAGCTCGCAGCCTGCTGGCCAGCTGCGTCCAGCGTGCGTGCCATGGCTCAGGCCAGGTAGGGCCCGACGCGCGGTGCGGCGCAGCGCGGTCAGGTGCCCGCCGACGCCGAGCGCAGCGCCCAGGTCGCGGGCCAGCGCCCGGATGTAGGTGCCGCTGGAGCAGGTCACCCGCACGTCGACGTCCGAGCAGGTCGCCGGCCGGGCGCAGCGCGTCCACGGCGAACTGGCTGCACCGTGACCGTCCGCGCGGCCAGCTCCGGCGCCTCGCCCGCCCGGGCAAGCTTGTAGGCCCGCTGGCCGCCGACCTTGATCGCGCTGATCCCCGGCGGGATCTGGCTGATCTCGCCGGTCAGCGCCGCGACGGCGCGGCTGCAGCTCGAGATACGACCGATACTCCAGGACGGGAACGTGGCCGGTGACTCGCCCGTCCGCGTCGTCGGTAGTCGGTCGCTCTGGCCGAGCCGGATCGTCGCGGCGTACTCCTTCTGCGGTCAGCGCGAGGTAGCCGAGCAGCCGGGTCGCCTTCTCGACGCCGACCACCAGCACGCCGGTGGCCATCGGGTCGAGCGTGCCCGCGTGGCCGACCGCCTGGTGCCGCGAGCCTGCGGATCTTCGCCACGACGTCGTGGGAGGTCCAGCCCGGCGGCTTGTCGACGATGACGAGGCCGCTGGGGGCCGTCATGTCGCCGGTACCCAGCAGCTCCGGAGCGCGGCGACGGCCGCGTCCGCGCCGCCGGGAAAGGAGAAACCGGCGGCGCGGGCGTGGCCACCCCCGCCTAGCGCGGTGCAGATCGCGCCGACGTCAACCAGCGACTTGGATCTCGGTCGAGACCTGCCAGGCGCCGTGCGTCGTCCTCCTTCAGGACGACGGCCACCTCGGCCTCGTCGGTGCGCCTTATGACGTCGATGACGGACTCTGCGGCGTCGAGCGGCAGACCGGCGGCGTCGCGGTCGGCTTTGGTCACGGTGGTCCAGACCAGGCCGAGGCCGCCGGCTGCCTCGCGGCTCGAGGGTGGCGCGGTCGAGCGCGGCGGCGAGCAGGCCGAGGTAGCTGAAGGGGGCGCGGTCGTAGAGTTCGCGGGACACGACGCCGGGGTCGATGCCGGTCGCCAGCAGCCGCGCGGCTAGCTCGTGCACCTGCGGCGTGGTAGCGGAGAACTTGAACGAGCCGGTGTCGGTGACCAGGCCCGCGTACAGGCCGAGCGCGATCTGCTCGGGTCAGCGGGACGCCCAGCCGGTCGATCAGCTCGGCGGCGAGCACGGCGGTTGCGGCGGCCGCCGGGTCGACCAGGTTGATCGTGCCGAAGCCGGTGTTGGACGCGTGGTGGTCGAGCACGATCAGCTCGGCGGCCGGCCGCGGCGGGCCGGCCAGCAGCGCCCAGCCGGTCGGTGCTGGCGGCGTCGAACGACAGCATGACCTCGCGGCCGGGCCGGATAGTCGTCCGGCGGGCTCAGCAGCTCGAGGCCGGGCAGGAACCGCAGGATCGCCGGCACCTCGAACGGGTCGTCGCCGAACGACGCGACGACGGCCGGTGCGCCGTCCCGGCCGCCGCGCAGCGCGTGCAGCGACGGCGAGCATCGAGCCGAGCGCGTCCGCGTCCGGCCGGACGTGGCAGGCCAGGCAGACTCTGGCTCGCGCCGTCGATGACCTTGACGGCGCGCGACCAGGCCCAGTCCGCTCGTCGTCACTCGCGTCGTCGTCATCGAGGGTCGTTCGTCGTCGTCGTCCTCGGCTCGTCGTCCTCGTCATCGGTCTCGGCGTCCGGTACGGATCGGGGTCGCCGGCCGGCACCGCGTCCGCGCGCGCCGCTGCCACCGCGGCGTCGGCCGCCCTGGCCTTGGCCACCAGGTCCTCGATGGTCCGGGCGGTGTCGGGGATGGTGTCCTGGCTGAAGCTGATCGACGGGGTGTGCTTGAGGCCGGTCTGCCTGCCCACCTCGGACCTGATCAGGCCGGTCGCGCTGGCCAGCGCCGCCCTGGTGCCGGCCACCTCGTCGTCGGAGCCGTAGACGGTGTAGAACACCGTCGCCTCGCGCAGGTCGCCGGTGACCCTGGCCTCGGTCACGGTCACGAAGCCGAGCCGCGGGTCCTTGATCCGCCGCTCCAGCATCTCCGCGACGATCTGGGCGATCCGGTCGCCGAGCTTGCGAGCCCTGGCCTGGTTCATCGGCCTCACTCACCCTTCTCGGCGTCAGCAGCCGCTGCCGCGCGGCCAGCAACTCGATCTCGGGGCGCCCCGCGACGAAGCGCTCGCATGCTTCCAGCACCTGCCTGGCGTTGCGCCGCGGTCGAGCTGACCACGGCGACGCCGATCTCGGCCCGCCGGTGCAGGTCCAGGTGACCGGTCTCGCCGACGGCGACGCCGGGGAACCGGCGGTGCACGTCGGCGATCGAGCGGCCTGACCACCGAACGCTTCTGCTTCAGCGACCTGACGTCGCCGAGCAGCACGTCCAGGGTCAGGGCCCCGACGTACACGCCAGCCCCGTCCGCTGCGCACCGTCAGGTCCGCGGCTTCTCCCGCATCTCGAACGTCTCGATCACGTCACCGATCTTGATGTCGTTGTAGCCGAGGCCGATACCGCACTCGAAGCCTTCCCGGACCTCGGTCGCGTCATCCTTGAACCGGCGCAGCGACTCGACGTTGAGGTTGTCCGAGACGACCACGCCGTCCCGGACCAGGCGGGCCTTGCTGTTGCGGGTGATCGTGCCAGACCGGACGATGCAGCCCGCGACGTTGCCGATCCGCGGCACCCGGAAGATCTCGCGAACCTCCGCGGTGCCGAGCTGGGCCTCCTCGAAGATCGGCTTGAGCATGCCCTTGAGCGCGGCCTCGACTTCCTCGATCGCCTGGTAGATGACCGAGTAGTAGCGGATGTCCACGCCCTCGCGCTGGGCCAGCTCGCCCGCCCGGCCGGCCGGCCGGACGTTGAAGCCGATGATCACGGCCTCGGAGGCGATGGCCAGGTTGACGTCGTCCTGGGTGATCGCGCCGACGCCGCGGCCGATGACGCGCAGCAGCACTTCCTCGCCGACGTCGAGCTGGAGCAGCGCGTCTTCCAGCGCTTCCACCGAGCCGGACACGTCGCCCTTGATGATGAGCAGCAGTTCTTCGCGCTCGCCGGACTTCAGCGCGGACTCCAGGTCCTCCAGCGTGACCCGCGGCCGCCGCTGGGCGAACATGGCGCTGCGCTCCCTGGCCTCGCGCCGCTCGGCGATCTGCCGCGCCACCCGGTCGTCGTCGACGACCAGGAAGCTGTCGCCAGCGCCGGGCACCGCGGTCAGGCCGAGCACCTGCACCGGCCGGGACGGCGGCGCCTCCGGCACCTGGTCGCCGTTCTCGTCCAGCATGGCCCGGACCCGGCCGAACGCCTCGCCGCAGACGATCGAGTCGCCGACCTTGCAGCGTGCCGCGCTGCACGAGGACCGTCGCGACCGGGCCGCGGCCCTTGTCCAGGTGCGCCTCGATCGCGACGCCCTGGGCCTGCTGCTTCGGGTTCGCCCGCAGGTCAAGCTCGGCGTCGGCGGTCAGGATGACCGCCTCGAGCAGCGCCTCGATGCCGGTGCCGTTGCGCGCCGACACGTCGACGAACAGCGACTGGCCGCCGAACTCCTCGGCCACCAGGCCGTACTCGGTCAGCTGGGCCCGGACCCGCTGCGGGTCGGCGCCCTCCTTGTCGACCTTGTTGACCGCGACGACGATCGGCACGCCGGCCGCCTGGGCGTGGTTCAGCGCCTCGGTGGTCTGCGGCTTCACGCCGTCGTCGGCCGCCACGACCAGGATCGACCAGGTCGGTGGTCTCGGCGCCACGGGCACGCATGGCGGTGAACGCCTCGTGGCCGGGGGTGTCGATGAAGGTGATCTTGCGGTCGTTGCCGTCCACCACGGTGTCGACCTGGTAGGCGCCGATGTGCTGGGTGATGCCGCCAGCCTCGTGCGCCACCAGGTTGGTGTGCCGGATCGCGTCCAGCAGCTTGGTCTTGCCGTGGTCGACGTGACCCATGACGGTCACCACCGGCGGCCGGGCCACCAGGTCGGCGTCCTCGCCCTCGTCCTCGCCGAACTCGATGTCGAACGACTCCAGCAGCTCCCGGTCCTCTTCCTCCGGGGAGACCACCTGGACGTTGTAGCTGAGCTCGGCGCCGAGCAGCTGGAGCGTCTCGTCGTTGACCGACTGGGTCGCGGTGACCATCTCGCCGAGGTGGAACAGCACCTGGACGAGCGAGGCCGGGTTGACGCCGATCTTGTCCGCGAAGTCGCTCAGCGAGGCACCCCGGGACAGCCGGATGACCTGACCGTTGCCGCGCGGGATCGACACGCCGCCGATCGACGGCGCCTGCATGTTGTCGAACTCCTGACGCCGCTGCTTCTTCGACTTCCGGCCGCGCGACGGCCGGCCGCCTGGCCGCCCGAACGCGCCTGCGGTGCCGCTGCGGCCGCGGCCGCCGGGACCTGGCCGGGCCGGGGCCATGCCCGGCCGGGCGCCGCCGCCGCCACCGGCGCCGCCGCCGCGCGGACCGCCCGGACCGCCGCCGGGGCCGCCACGGCCGCCGCCACGGCCGCGGGCCGGCGCCCGGTACCAGCCGGACCGCCGTAACCGCCGCCGCGCGGACCGCCGGCGCCGCCGCCAGGACCGCCCTGGCCGAAGCCGCGCCCGCCGACCGGGCGCGGCGGCATGCTGCTGGGACTGGGCCGCGGGCCGCCCGGCCGCGGGCCGCCTGGCCGCGCCGGCGTCACCGGGGCGCCCGGGCGCCGGCCGGCCCGGGCGCGGGCCAGCCGGACGCGGGCCGCCGGGCGCGCTGCGGGCCGCCGGGCGCCGAGCACCCGGGCTGCCGGAGCTGGCCGGGCTGCGGCGCGCGCGGCGCCGCGCCCATGCCGGTGGCGGTCGAGCTGAACGGGTTGTTGCCGGGACGCGGCCAGGCCGCGGGCGACTGCCGCTGACCGGGCGACGGCGGCGCAGCCGGCCGCGGGCCTGCGGCGCGCCGGGCGGCGGCGCGCCGCGGCGCCGGCTGGCGCACGGTCGGCGGCCGGGCTCCGCGATGCCGGCTGGCGGCAGCTCGGCCGGGCCGCGCGGGCCGGACTCGGTCGGCGGTACCTGCGGGCCGACGCTCTGATCCTGCGGGAACGGCACCGTGATGGCCGGACCCTGCCGCTGCTGCGGCTCGGGCTCCGGCGGCGTCAGCGGCTCGACCGCTGGCGGCCTGCTGGCCTCGGCTCGGCTGCGCGGTCGCCGGCGGCTCGGCGCGGCTCGGCCGTGGCGCTTGGCGGCGCGCCTGGCTGCCGGCGCCTTGCGCCAGCTCGCCGTTCGCTGCCTTGGCCACCTGGCCTGCGAATTCATCTTTGAGCCTGCGGACTACCGGCGCCTCGATTGTCGAGGACGCCGACCGAACAAACTCGCCCATCTCCTGGAGCTTGGCCATGACGGCCTTGCTCTCTACGCCGAACTCCTTAGCGAGTTCGTAAACCCGGACCTTCGCCACTGCGCTCCCTCTACTCGGCCCGGAGTACCGGGCCTGTCAGCCGGCCGGGGCAGCGCGTGCTCCGTCCGGCGTCAGCTTGTGCTGTTCATCGCCGCATGCTCATCGGGCGCTCATTGCAAGTCAGCCTTCTTTCGTCCGGTGCCTCCGGCTGTCGGCACCGCCACACGCGTGCCCAGCTACCCGGCTACTCGCCGGATAGGTACTCCGCGACCTGCCCGGCCGGCAGTGCCTGCCGACAGGCGAAGAGCCCGCGGAAACGCCTTGCGGCGCTGGGCTCGTTCCAAGCATGCCAGGCTGGGGTGCAGGTACGCACCTCGGCCAGGCAGCCGCGCGGCGACATCGGGAACGATCTCGTCTCCCGCTGCCACCACGCGAACCAAGTCGGGCTTGGCCGCGCGCTCTCCGCACCCCATGCAGGTCGGACCGGTGTCGGCTCTGTCCTGCCGTCCAGCTTACAGGGCCTGGCGCTCAGCGGCACCGGCCGCGTGTCCCGCCGGCGGCATTGCCGGCCGTCGGCGCCGGCCGGCGGCCGCGGTCACGGGCGCGCGGGTCCGTCGCCCGGTGTCGGGCCTGATGTCGATCCGCCAGCCGGTGAGGCGGGCGGCCAGCCGGGCATTCTGCCCTTCCTTGCCGATCGCCAGCGACAGCTGGTAGTCGGGCACGATGACCTGGGCCACCCGGGCCTGCAGGTCGACGACGTGGACCCTGGACACCCGGGCCGGGGACAGCGCGTGGGCCACGAACTCGGCCGGATCTGGCGAGTAGTCGACGATGTCGATCTTCTCGCCGTGCAGCTCGGTCATGACGTTCCGGACGCGGCTGCCCATCGGCCCGATGCACGCGCCCTTGGCGTTGACGCCCTGGCTGGTGCGAGATCACCGCGATCTTGCTGCGGTGGCCGGCCTCGCGGGCGATGGCCGCGATCTCGACGGCGCCGGAGGCGATCTCCGGCACTTCCATCGCGAACAGCTTCTTGACCAGGTTCGGGTGCGTCCGCGACAGCGTCACCGACGGGCCGCGGTAGCCCTTGCGCACGTGCAGCACGTAACAGCGCAGCCGCTCGCCGTGCACGTAGCGCTCGCCCGGCACCTGCTCGGTCGGCGGCAGGATCGCCTCCAGCTTGCCGAGGTCGACCAGGACGGCCCGCGGGTCCCGGCCCTGCTGGATGACCCCGGCCACCACGTCGCCTTCGCGGCCGGCGTACTCGCCGAAGGTGAGCTCGTCCTCGGCGTCACGCAGCCGCTGGAGGATGACCTGCCGCGCCGTGGTGGCCGCGATCCGGCCGAAACCCTCCGGGCGTGTCGTCGTATTCCCGGCCCGGCTCGCCGTCGGCGGCCGGCCTCGCGCGCCCAGACGGTGACATGACCGGTGCCGCGGTTGACCTCGACCCGCGCGACCGCGGCCGCGCCGTCGGTCTTGTGATACGCGACGAGCAGCGCATCCTCGATGGCCTTGATCGCCAGGTCGAGCGAGATGTCCTTCTCCGCCTCCAGGCTCTTCAGGACGCTCAGGTCAATGTCCACCTAGTCCTCCTCGACCAGCTCATCGTCGGTCGCTCGTCGTCGGTTCCCAGATCATCGAAATGCCCGAACTCGACCTGGACCCGGCCAGGGCCCAGCTCGGCGTAGCCTGAACTCGCGGCTGACGCCGTCGTGCTCCAGGGTCACGCCAGCGTCGGTCGCTGCCGGTGATACGGCCCTCAGCTGGTGCGGCCCCGTTCCCGTTCTGATCAGCGGCGCCAGCGGTCAGCGGCGCGACAACCAGCCGCCCGATCGCGCGGCGCCAGTGCCGCGGCTGGGTCAGCGGCCGGTCGACGCCAGGCGAGGACGACCTCGAGGGTGTACGGCAGCTCGCCCATCTCGGCGGCGTCGTCGAGCTTGAGCGACAGCTCGCGGCTGGCCAGCGCGATGTCGTCGAGGCTGACGCCGCCATCGGCGTCGACGACTATGCGCAGCAGCCGGCGCCGGCCGGCTGCGGTCACCCGGATGCCCTCCAGGTCCATGTCCAGGGCGTGCACGACCGGCTCCAGCAGCCGCGATCAGCCGGTCGGCATCAGGCGCGGGCCGTACTGGGCAGTCCGCGGCTCAGCTCCCCGGCTGCCAGCCTTGGCCTGGCCGCCCTTCCCTGGCCGGGCTTAGCCTGACCCGGGCTGCCGCGCCTGGCCTGGCAGACCTGCCTGGGTGCGAACCGTGACGGGAGCTACCGTGCATGACGACCTCCTCGCCCGCGACCTGTGCTGTTGTCCGCGCTGGCCTGTGCATCGCGTTGTCGTCTAGCCTAGCCGGGATGCGGCCCGCAGTTCGGGCCTGGCGGTTCGGGCCGCGTGACATGCTGGATCGCCGCAGTGGCGACGGAGTGGCTACTGGGTGCAAGGTGCGGAGGCTGTTGCGCGTCGGTGGCAGGGGCGACACCGGCCGACGGGCACCGGTGCCGTCAGCCGCGTGCTCACTCGCAGCGGCCGCTGCGCTCTGCCGCTGCTGCTTACAGCCTGCAAGGGCGTGCAGTCGCTGGGCACGCCTCCGCCGCCGCCGCCGACATCGCGGCTGCTGCAGCCGGCGATCTCGGCCGAGCAGCTGATGGTGGCCAGGTACACGGCCGCGATCAAGGCCCTGGACCAGGGTCGCCAGTCGGCCGGCTGCTTCGGCGCCATGTCCTGGCCGAGCACGCAGCAGCACCTGGCCAGCTCCGGTCACGCCTGATCGAGCCGGCCGCGCTCACGCCGTCGGCCAGCCCGTCGCCCTCGGCCGCCGTCACCGGCCGCGAGGCCGCCGTGCTGCGCCAGCTCGAGCTGGCCGAGCAGGCCGCCCGCGACCGGCTGGTCGGACGTTGCGAGCTGCCGCCGGCGCTAGCCCAGCTGTTCGCCAGCATCGCGGCGTCCGAGGCGACGCACGTCCCTTGCTCGCGGCAAGGCCGCTGCCATCGCCCCGCTGCGGGCCAGGTGCGCGCTGGCAACGGCGCGGCGGCCGACCTGGCCGCGCTGCAGGCTGTGCTGGCGGCCGAGCAGGCGGCCAGCTACGGCTACGGTGTCGTCGGCGCCCACCTGTCGGCGGCAAGCGAGGCTCACCGCGACCGATGACTGGGTGGCGCACCAGCGCGGGCCGGGATCAGCTCAGCGCGATGATCACCGCGCTCGGCGGGAAGCCGGCGCCTGCGGCGGTCGGCTACCAGCTGCCGTCCCGGTCGGTCGGCGGCGCAGGCGCAAGCACTGGCCGCCACGCTGGAGGACGGCGTGGCGCAGGCCTACCTGGGCCTGGTCGCGCTGCCTGACCCGGCGCTGCGCGACCTTCGGGCGCCGCAGCAGGTCAGGGCGGCGGCGCTGCGCGCGCAGCGTGGCGCGGCTCGACGGAGGCGTTCCCCGGCATGCCGCAGCCAGCCTGGCGCTAGCAGCCGCCCTGCCGGCAGCAGCCAGACTCGACGGGCTAGCAGCCGGTGCTTTATCCGGGCTGCGGGCTGGTTGTCGCCAGTACGCGCTCGATCATGGCGGCGGCGCCCTCGAGGTCTTCGCCGGCGGCGATCCGCTCGGCCCATGACCACCAGAACCACCACAGCCGTCCTGGCCGCGGCCTGCGTAGACGTCCTCGGCGAGCGCCGCCGCCGACGGGTTCACGACGTGCAGGCTGGGGACCCGGCCCGGCGGCGTCATCAGCCTGGCCCGCAGGCCGTGATTCGCCAGCACCTCGGCGAGACGCTCGAGCCGGTTCGCTGCCAGCGCCGGTGGTATTCGAGGCTGACTGCTTCCATTGTCATACCGTCACCCCTGGTAGCTGTTGCACAGCATAGAGTAATGACCCGGTCAAAGAATGCATCGCCGAGAGCCGTATGTGCAACATGCATAGCGAAATCGCACGTGGCTGTGTTACCGAACTCCTACCGCTGGAAGCGCAGCGCCGACTGGACGGGAACGGCTGTCGCCGGCCACACTGAAGTTGCACCGCCCAGGTAAATGACCAGTCAAGAGCCAGCCCCGGGAGGTGACCTTTTGGCAAGCGCGCAGAGCCCGACAGTCCGGCGGCGCCGGCTTGCCCTGGAACTCAGGCGCCTTCGCGAGGCAGCGAAGCTGACCTGCGAAGAGGTGGCCGAGCAGCTCGAGTGCTCCGCATCGAAGATCAGCCGGGTTGAGACCGGCCGGGTCTCGGTGTCACCGCGCGATGTACGGGACATGCTCGAGATCTACGGCGTACCCGACAACCAGCGCGACAGACTGGTCCAGCTGGCCAGGGAATCCCGGCAGAAAGGCTGGTGGCACGCCTATGGCGATAGCGTCCAGCCGCATCTCGGCTACTATGCTCGGGCCTGGAAAGCGCCGCCTCGGAAATCAGGATCTACGAAGTCAACCTGATCCCTGGCCTGCTGCAGACCGAGGACTATGCCCGCGCCGTGCTGGCCGCCGGGATGGTCGACTAGCGCCCGCACCGAGATCGAGCGGCTACGTCGCGCTCCGGATGGAACGCCAGCAGGTGACCAGCGACGAATATGCCCAAGGTCTGGGCGGTGCTGGACGAGGCGGCGCTGCGGCGTCAGGTCGGCGGCCCCGAGGTGATGCGGGTTCAGCTGGAGCACCTGCGCGAGGTCTCCGCGATGCCCAACGTGTCACTGCAGGTGATCCCCTTCGGCGGCGGCGCGCATCCGGCCATGGGCCGGCCGTTCGTCATCCTGGTCTTCCCCGAGCGGATCGACCCGGACGTGGTCTACCTGGAGGACCTCACCAGCGCGCTGTGGGTCGAGGACGTGGACCAGGTGGACAAGTACAACGTCTTTTTCAACCACCTGCGGGCCACGGCGCTCTCGTTCGAGAACTCGGTCGCGCTGATGACCTCGGTGCTCAAGGAGATGTGACCCGGCTCAGATCAGGTGACCCGCCTCAGATCAGCGGAGCGGGCAGCGGCCGGGAGTGCAGCACGGTCAGCCGGGACACGGCCCGGGTCAGCGCGACGTACAGGCGGTGCAGTCCGCGTGCTTCGGCCTCGGCGATCTGGGCCGGCTCGAAGACGATGACCTGGTCGAACTCCAGGCCCTTGGCGAGCGTCACGGGGACCAGGGAGATCACCTCACCGGTCGCGGCTCCCTCCAGCACGGCATGCGGCACGGCCGCCGCGGCGAGCATCGCCGAGATTGCCGGGATCTGCTCGTCCGCGGCAATCACGGCCGCCGATCCCGACCGGCGCAGCGCGTCAGCGCAGGCCGCAGCCAGCGCCTGGCTGACCAGGGCCGGCTCGAGCCTGCCGTACCGCCAGTGCACCCGGATCCTGCCGGACCGATGAGGCCGGGCTCAGGCCGGGCGCGATGTGCGGCAGCAGCCTGCTGGCAAAGTCGAGGATCTGCCGCGGCACCCGGTAGCCGGTGTCCAGGACCCGCAGGTCGGCATCCGGCTTGCCGAGATGGGCGAGCATCTGCTGCCAGCTGCTCGTCGCCCACGCGGTCGTGCCCTGCGCGATGTCGCCCAGGACCGTGGCCGATCCGGTGGCGCAGCGCCGCCCGATCGCCCGGCATTGCATCGGGGACAGGTCCTGCGCCTCGTCGACCACGATGTGCGCCAGGCTCGGCGTCCGCTCGATCAGGTCGGCGGCCTCGTCGACCAGCACCGCGTCGGCGGCGCTCCACCGGGCCGAAGCCGGCCCGCGCGGCGGCACCGGCCAGCTGATCGCCTCCTGTTCACCGGCGTCCAGGACGCCGTCGGCGGCCCTGGCCAGCAGCTCACGGTCCGCCAGCAGCCGGAGTACCAGCCGGACCGGGTCGGTCTTCGGCCAGACCTGGTCGACCGCGGCCTGGACCTGCCTGGTCCGCCGCACCGACTCGTGCGTCCGGTCGTCGCAGGTCTCGCCGGCCTCCTCCATCCTGGTCAGGATCACGTGCGCGATCCGGTGCGAGAGCATCTGGCGGCCGGTGCCGTACCGCACGCCGCGCAGCCGGAGCTCGGCAGCCAGCTCGGCAATCTCGTAGGCCGGCACCCGCCACCGGCGCGACCCGCGGGCCAGCACGATCGCCTCGGCCGGCTCGGACAGCTGCGCCCAGAGCGCGTTGCTGAGCACCTCGGCCATCCGGGCGTCACCCTTGATCCGGGCGGCGGTCTCAGAGTCGGAGCCGCGGACCGTCACTCCCCTGGTCAGGTCGGCCACCGACAGCTGGGTCACGTCCAGCTCGCCCAGCGCCGGCAGCACGTTCTCGATGTAGGCCAGGAACGCACTGTTCGGCCCGATCACCAGGACGCCGCCCCGGCCGAGCCGTTGCGCGTGCGCGTACAGCAGGTAGGCGACCCGGTGCAGGCCCACGGCGGTCTTGCCGGTGCCGGGCGCACCCTGCACGCAGACGGTCTGGTCGACCCCGGCCCGGACGATGTCGTCCTGGTCTGGCTGGATGGTCGCGACGATGTCGCGCATCGGGCCCGAGCGCGGCCGTTCGATCTCGTCGATCAGGATCCGGCTGGTGCCGGCCGTGGCCGCGGCCGCGCCGGCGCCGAACTGCTCGTCTTCGAACGCGGTGAGCTGACCGCCGGCGAAGCCGAACCGGCGGCGGCGGCGCAGGTCCATGGGCTCGAGCTGGCTGGCCCGGTAGAACGGCCGGGATACCGGCGCCCGCCAGTCGATCACGACCGGCAGGCCGTGCGGATCGTGCACGTGCCGCCGGCCGACGTGAAAGTGCTCATCAACGGTGCCGCTGTCGGCTTCGGCCGCGGCCAGCGCGCCGGGAAGGTAATCGAGCCGGCCAAAGAACAGCGGCGTGTCCGGCAGGTCTTTCAGCGCCTCGGCGCGCCGGTACAGGTCGGCCTTCAGGTATTCCTCCGAGACGGGGTCGCCGCCCATGGCGCGCAGCGACAGGACATCCGTGCGCATCTGCTCGAGGAAGTCACGGGAAAGCCGCAGATGCTCGCGCTCGGCGGCCAGGACAGCGTCGGGATCGGCCTCCTGCGACGTGGCCGATGGCATGGCTCATCACCTCAAGGGGGTTGCGGGGGCTGGCACAAGGGCACAGGATCTTACTCCCCGTGCCTGCGGCGACGCGAGCGAGTTTCCGCCGGGTCAGAACAGCACGGACATGAACGTGCCGGCCTGGGTGAAGCCGACCCGGCGGTAGGCCGCCCTGGCCGGGGTGTTGAAGTCATTCACGTACAGCGTGACCACCGGCGCGAGCTGCAGCCCGTACTGCACGACGGCCGCCATGCCGCGCACGGCGTGGCCGCGGCCGCGCGCTTCCGGCGGCACCCAGACGCCCTGCACCTGGCAGACCTGCGGTGTGACGGCCCCGATCTCGGCCTTGAACAGCACCTGGCCGTCGTCGTCGATGCGGGCAAACGACCGGCCGGCCGCGATGAGGTCGGCGATCCTGGCCCGGTAGGCCGCCCCGCCGTCGAAGCCGACGGGCGAGACGCCGACCTCCTCGGTGAACATCGCGATGCAGGACGGCAGCACCACATCCAGCTCGGCCCGGCGTACCGGCCGCACCAGCGGATCCGGCTCGATGTGTGACAGCTCGGACATGGCCAGCACCGGCTGCACCGGCCGGATGTCACGGGGCGTGCCCCAGACCGGCGACAGCAGCTCCCACAGCTGGCCCACGGCGGCGGCCGGGCCGACGATCGAGGAACAGCGCCGGCCCTGCAGCCGGGCTCGGCTCGCGAACGCCCCGATCGCCTCGGCGCTAGCCTGCACCGGGACCAGGTTGGCGCCGGAATAGCACATCGAGGCCAGTTTGCCGGCCTCGCTGAAGCCCCAGAGCTGGGCACCCAGCCTGGACGGATCCAGGCCGACGGAGCGGATCCGGGACGTTGCGAACACGTTGGCCACCGGATCGCGGTCGCACAGGGCGAGCACTTCGTCGCGATCGTGATCTGTCAGCAGCCGTAGCGACGCCGAACGCCAGGGCCTGGTGCGCAGCACCCCTCCAGAGTAACGGCTCGACCGGCACTGCCTAAGCCGACGGGGCGGGCAGTGCCGCGCAGGTCGCGTTCACCAGGCCAGCGCCGCCCGGCAGCGAGCCGTTCGCCAGGTAGCGGTTGAGATAGCCGTTCACGCAGGTATTCGCCGGAAAGTCCAGCGACTGCCCGTGGTTGCCACCGCGTTTCACGATGACCATGCGCGCGCTCGGCAGCAGCTTGCGAGCGACCAGGGCGCCCTGATAGGGCGTGGCCGCATCCAGGGTGCCTTGCAGCATCAGCACCGGCGGCAGCCCGGTGCCCTTGATCTGCAACGGCTTGGCCGGGCCCCGGACCGGCCAGAACGCGCAGGCGGCGTTGAACCAGGTGTTGCCCCAGGCCTCGAACGGCGCCCTGGCAAAGACCCTCCTGGTGGCCGAGTCCCAGGACGACCAGCTGCGGGGCCAGCGGACATCGGCGCATTCCACCGCCGTGTAGACGGCGAACTCGTTCTCGTTCTGCTGGCCGATCTGCTGGTACAGCGAGACCAGCCCGGCGCTGGAGCTGCCGTGCAGGAAGGACGACAGGGCGCTGGCCAGCTGCGGCCAGAAGCCATCGTTGTAGCCGCCGACCAGGAAGGTGTCGCTGAGCTCATCAGGCCCGATCAGCGGCCCGGACGAGCCCGCGATCGGATGCTGCTCCAGCTTGTCCATCGCGGCGTTGAAGGTGGCCGTCACCTGCGCCTGGGTGGCGCCCAGCCGGTAAACCGAGTCGTGGCTGGCGATCCAGCCGAAGAACGCGTTCATCCGGCCCTGGAACGCGTAATCCTGGTCGATGTTGTCCTGCCACCAGGCGCCGGCCGGGTCGACCACGCTGTCCAGCACCATCCGGCGGACTCGCTGCGGGAACAGCGTGCCGTAGACCTGGCCGAGATAGGTGCCGTAGGACACCCCGTAAAAGCTGATCTTCTGCTGGCCGAGCGCGATCCGGATGGAATCCATGTCCCGGGCCAGGTTCGCGCTGGTCATGTAGGGCAGCAGCCACCCGAATCGCTGCTCGCAGCCGGCCGCATACGTCCTGGCCCGGTTGATCAGCACCTGCTCGGCCGACCTGGTGGCCGGCACGTAGTCGGGCCGTGGCCGGCTGAAGAACGAAGGGTCGCAGCTCAGCGCCGGCACCGAGGATCCCACGCCGCGGGTGTCGAAGCCGATGATGTCGTAGTCCGCCGCCACCGCCGGGCTCAGGCCGGACGCCACGTCGGCCGCCATCGACAGTCCGCTGGCACCCGGGCCGCCCGGATTGACCAGCAGCACGCCCTGGCGCTGGCTGGCCGGAGCGGTAGCCGGAATCTCCGACAGCGCCAGGCTGATCTGCCGGCCGCCCGGATTGGCGTAATTGAGCGGCACCTTGAGCTGGCTGCACCGCAACTGACCGGCGTCGGGAGCGCCGCCAGCCGCCCCGGAACACGAGTGCCAGGCCAGCTGGGAGCCCGATCCCGCGGCCGGCGCCGATGGCTGCGACCCGCCTGCGCCGCCCGACCCGGCTGAACTGCCCGAGCAAGCCGCCAGGCTGAGACCGGCCGACACGGCGACCACACTCAGCAGCGCGGCACCGGTTCGAGTGCCCCCCCGAGGAAAAATCACGCAGGCAAGGCTAGCCTGCGGTGACCTCGGCGCCGGCGGCCGCCTCGTGCTCGGCGGCCAGCTTCATCGCCTCTTCGATCAGCGTCTCGACGATCTGCGATTCCGGCACGGTCTTGATGACCTCGCCCCGGACGAAGATCTGGCCCTTGCCGTTGCCCGACGCCACGCCCAGGTCAGCCTCGCGCGCCTCGCCCGGACCGTTGACCACGCACCCCATCACGGCGACCCGCAGCGGCACGTCCATACCCTCCAGCGCGGCCGTCACCTCGTCCGCCAGCGTGTACACGTCCACCTGAGCACGGCCGCACGACGGGCAGGACACGATCTCCAGGCCGCGCTGGCGCATGCCGAGCGATTCCAAGATGGCGATGCCGACCTTGACTTCCTCCACCGGAGGAGCCGACAGCGACACCCGGATGGTGTCGCCGATGCCCTCGGCCAGCAGCGCGCCGAACGCGACCGCCGACTTCACCGTGCCCTGGAACTGCGGGCCTGCCTCGGTCACGCCCAGGTGCAGCGGGTACTCGCACTGCTGCGCCAGCAGCCGGTAGGCGTTGATCATCACGACCGGGTCGTGGTGCTTGACCGAGATCTTGATGTCACGGAAGCCGTGCTCCTCGAACAGCGAGCACTCCCACAGCGCCGACTCGACCAGCGCCTCCGGCGTCGCCTTGCCGTACTTGGCCAGCAGCCGCTTGTCCAGCGATCCGGCATTCACGCCGATCCTGATCGGCACCCCGGCAGCCAGGGCAGCCTTGGCGATCTCCCCGACCTTGTCATCAAAGGCCTTGATGTTGCCGGGATTGACCCGGACGGCAGCGCAGCCCGCGTCGATGGCCGCGAAGACGTACTTGGGCTGGAAGTGGATGTCGGCGATCACCGGGATCTGCGACTTGCGGGCGATCTCCGGGAGCGCGTCGGCGTCGTCCTGGGACGGCACGGCGACCCGGACGATCTCACAGCCCGCCGCGGTCAGCTCGGCGATCTGCTGCAGCGTCGCGTTGACGTCCGCGGTCAGCGTGGTGCACATCGACTGCACCGAGACGGGTGCCCCGCCGCCGACCGGCACCGCGTGCTTGTCGTGTCCGACCATGATCTGGCGCGAGGCACGGCGCGGCGCGAGCGGCGCGGGCGGAAGCTGGGGCAGGCCTAGGTCTACAGACATGTTCTCGCCTTACATCTGGATGTGGACAGGGTTGAAGATGTCGGCAGCAAGCAGCAAGGTGCCGAATCCGACCAGCACCGCGAAGACCAGCAAGCTCGCTGGAACCAGGCGCTGGATATCGACCAGGCCAGGGTCTGGCCGGCCGCGTAGCCGGTTGAACCACGCCCTGATCCGCTCATAGATCACCACCGCCAGGTGACCGCCGTCCAGCGGCAGCAGCGGCAGCAGGTTGAACGCCCCGACGAAGATGTTCAGCGAGGCGATGAGGAACAGCACGACAGTGACCTTGGCCTGCCACGGCAGGGCGGCCTCCACGACGTCGCCGGTCAGCGCGCCGACACCGTAAACGCTGCTGACCTGTCCCGCGGGGGTGCTGGCCCGGTCCTTGTTGAACAGGTCGGGGATGGCCGCGGGCAGCTTGGCGATCGCCGACCCGGACGACGTCAGCGTATTGGCGAACTGATCACCGGCGTAGGCCCACGCTCCGAAGAAGCTGCTGCGCTGGTACAGCACGGCGGCTCGACCCCCAGGTAGGGCACTGACCGGCCTGGGATGGAGGCCAGCGCCAGGCTGACGGTCAGATTCTTGCCGTCCCGCTGGACCTCGACCGAGACGGGCTTGCCCGGCTGCTGCGCCGCCAGCTCGGTGTGCAGCTGGTTCCAGGTCCCGACCGGCTTGCCCGCGACCGCGATGATCTTGTCGTTGGGCTTGAGCCCGGCCAGCTGGGCCGGAGATTTGCCCAGGTTCTTGCCGGCGCAGGGATGCGCGCTGTTCAGCGCGGTGTTGTTCGCCGGGACGCAGGCGGCGATCGAACTGATCACGTTGGTGTTGCTATTGGCCTGGCCGATGCCGAACGCCAGCAGGAACAGCAACAGCAATGCCAGGACGAAGTGCATGAACGAGCCCGCTGCCAGCACAATGATCCGCTGCCAGCCGGGCTGGTTGCGGAACGAGCGGGGCTCGTCGGCGACGTCGACTTCCTCGATCGATGTCATGCCGGTGATCTTGACGAAGCCGCCGAACGGAAGCGCCTTCACGCCGTACTCGGTCTCGCCGCGGAAGGTCGACCACAGCGTGGTGCCGAAACCGAGGAAGAACTGGGTGACCCGCATGCCGAACTTCTTGGCCGTCAGGAAGTGCCCGAGCTCGTGCAGCATCACCGAGGTAAGCAGGGCTACGACGAAGATCACGACGCCGAGGACGAAGGCGAGCTTAGACCGGGCGAAAATCGCCAGCAGGGCCACGATCGCGAGGACGACTATCCAGACGCGAGCCTGCCGCAGAACGCCGAGGCCGTGGCTGCCGTGACCATTGAGGTCGTCGTGACCATTGTGGTCGTCGTGGTCATCGCGTCCGTTACGACCGTTAGGAGCGTTTGGCTCCATGAAGCGGCTTCTCCTTCCCCGGCGCCCGTCGGCCTGTCACTGCTTCCCCGTCAGCTCACGGGCGCGCTCCCTGGCCCAGCCATCGGCGGCCAGGATGTCCGCCAGCGTAGCGGCGGACCCGGCAGCATCATGATGCTCCGAGACTACCTGCGCAATGGTGTCGACGATTCCGGCGAACGGGATCTGCCCGGCCAGGAACGCATCCACGCATACCTCGTTCGCGGCGTTGTAGACCGCCGGCACAGTGCCGCCGGCGGTTCCGGCCTGCCGGGCCAGCGACACGGCCGGGAACGCCTCGGTGTCTAGCGGCTCGAACGTCCAGGTATGTGCCTGCATCCAGTCGACCGCCGGGGCCGCGCCGGGCACCCGGTCTGGCCAGCCGAGCCCCAGCGCGATGGGGATACGCATGTCCGGCGGGCTGGCCTGGGCCAGCGTGGACCCGTCAGTGAACTCCACCATGGAGTGGATGACCGACTGCCGGTGCACCACGACCTCGATCTGGTCGAATCCGATGCCGAACAGCAGGTGCGCCTCGATCACTTCCAGGCCCTTGTTGACCAGGGTCGCGCTATTGACCGTGATCACCGGGCCCATGTGCCAGGTGGGATGCGCCAGTGCCTGCTCCGGGGTCACCCCCGCCAGCTCGGACCGGCTGCGGTGCAGGAACGGTCCGCCGCTCGCGGTCACGATGAGGCGGCTAACCTCGCTCGCCCGGCCGCCGCGCAGGCACTGCGCCAGCGCCGAGTGCTCGGAGTCCACCGGCACGATCTGGCCGGGTGCGGCGAGGCCGGCCACCAGCGGGCCGCCCATGATCAGCGACTCCTTGTTGGCCAGAGCGAGCACCCGGCCGGCCTGCAGCGCCTGGACGGTCGCGGCCAGCCCGATAGCTCCGGTCACCGCGTTGAGCACGACATCGCACGGCCGGGCGGCCAGTTCGGCGACCGCATCGGGCCCGGCTAGTGACCTCCGGCAGCGGCCTGCGGGTGAGGCTGGCAGCGTCAATCGCGGCCAGCGCCTCTCTCAGTTCGGGTACCGCGTCCTTGCTGGCGACCGCTACGACCTCAACCCCGAACTCGATCGCCTGCCGGGCCAGCAGGCCGGGGTTGCCGCCGCCGGCCGCGATAGCGGTCAGGGCGAACCGCTCTGGGTTGCGGCTGACGATGTCCGCCGCCTGAGTGCCGATGGAGCCGGTCGAGCCGAGCAAGACGACATCCCGGCGCGGGGGGGCGCCACTCACGGAATCCACGCGGCCATTCTGCCTTGCAGTAGCGTTGGCGGCGTGAGCGCCCACCACCTAACCGTCCGGCCCGTGGCCCAGCAGCCGGACTGGCCCGACCCCGGCCGGGTGGCGGAAGTGGCCGCTGAGCTGGCCGCACTGCCGCCGCTGGTCTTCGCCGGCGAGTGCGACCAGCTGAAGAGCGGCTCGCCGCCGTGACCAGGGGCGAGGCGTTCGTGCTGCAGGGCGGCGACTGCGCCGAGACCTTCGCGGGCGCGACCGCGGACGCCGTCCGGGCCAAGCTGCAGACGATGCTGCAGATGGCGGTCGTGCTCACCTACGGCGCCAGCGTCCCGATCGTCAAGATCGGCAGGATGGCCGGCCAGTTCGCCAAGCCCCGGTCGACCGCAGACCGAGACCAGGGACGGCGTCGAGCTGCCCGCCTACCGCGGCGACGCGGTCAACGGCTTCGACTTCACGCCCGGCCGCCCGTACCCCCGATCCGGGCCGGCTGCTGCGCGCCTACCACTGCTCGGCCGTGACGCTGAACCTGTGCCGGGCGTTCGCCACCGGCGGCTACGCCGACCTGCACCAGGTGCACGCCTGGAACCAGGACTTCGTCCGCAGAGCCCGTCCGGCCAGCGCTACGAGCGGCTGGCCGGGGAGATCGACCGGGCGCTGGCGTTCATGCGGGCCTGCGGCGCCGATCCCGAGGAACTGCGCACGGTCGAGTTCTACTCCAGCCACGAGGCGCTGCTGCTGCCCTACGAGCAGGCGCTGACCAGGATCGACTCGCGGACCGGCCTGCCCTACGACGTCTCCGCGCATTTCCTCTGGATCGGCGAGCGGACCCGGGAGCTCGGACGGCGCGCACGTCGAGTTCGCCGCGGGATCCGCAACCCGATCGGGCGTCAAGGTCGGCCCGGACGCTACGCCCGGATGAGCTGCTCGCGCTGATCGCGCGGCTGAGCCCGGACGGCGAGCCCGGCCGGCTTTCGCTGATCACCCGGATGGGCGCCGGCCGGATCCGCGCCGCGCTGCCGCCGCTGATCAAGGCGGTCGACGCCGAGGGCATCCCGGTCGCCTGGATCTGCGACCCGATGCACGGCAACACCTTCGAGGCGCCGAGCGGGCACAAGACCAGGCGGCTGGCAGGACGTCCTCGACGAGGTGCAAGGGCTTCTTCGACGTGCACCGGAGCATCGGCACCCACCCCGGCGGCATCCACATCGAGTTCACCGGCGACAACGTGACCGAGTGCGTGGGCGGCAGCCACGAGATCATCGCCGACGACCTGCACCAGCGCTACGAGACCGCCTGCGACCCGCGGCTGAACCGCAGCCAGGCCCTGGACCTGGCCTTCACCGTGGCGCAGAGCTTCCGGTCGCTGCCGGACTAGCGCCCGGCCGCGCAGCCTCAGGGCTGGTCCGCGGTCCTGCCAGCGTGCAGACGCACACCTCGTTACCTTCGGCGTCGGCCAGCACCCAGAACGCTCGCGCTTCAGCATCGCTGACCAGCCGCCCGCCGGCCGCCAGGGCCGCGGCAATGCGACCCTCGGCTTCCTCGTGGGATACTGCGATATCGAAGTGGATCCGGTTGCGCTGCGTGCGCGGCTCGTCCATCTGCTGGAACCAGATAGTCGGCAGCTGCCCGGCCGGGTCCGAAATCGCGTCGGCTCGCCTTCGCCGTCAGGGTCGAAGCTGCCGGGCTGCTCGATGTAGCCGAGCACGGCCTTCCAGAACGGCAGGATGACGGTCCGGTCCATCGTGTCGATGGCCAGCTCCAGCGTCTGGACTGGCCGCGCATGACCGGGGCTGGTCACCGGCCCGGCTACGGCGGCGCCGAGTTCCGCCAGCGCCGCCGTAACTGCGTGCGCCAGCTGGGTGTCGCGCTGGGTGGCCCGGTCGCCCGTCCGGTCTAGCAGCGACAGCTCGACCCGGTCAGGCCGCAGATCTACCCGCAGGTGCCCGTCCGCATCGGCTCCGCAGGCGGCTACCGCGACCGCGCCGACCGCGGCCGCCTGCGCGAGCGAGCCGACCGGGACCGACGCGCCAGCGCCCCGAGCACGTAACGCCAGCCGAGCGGCCCGACAGCGGCGGACGACCAGACGCTGGAAAGGCCTGAGCGGCTCGCCACTATCGCGCTGCCGGGTAAGCCGGCGCAGAACTGCGGCGGCTCCCACTCCGGCCGCAGCGGCATGCCCGCCGCACCGTCCTGGCCGAGCTTGACGCCGAGCATCTGGTGCAGCTGGATCTGGTTGCGCTCGAAGCCGAGCCGCGACCCGGCCATGTACAGCCGCCACACCCGGGCCGTGCCCTCGCCGACCTCGGCGACTGCCTCGTCCCAGTGGTCGTCCAGGTTCGCGCACCAGGCGGCGAGGGTCTTGGCGTAGTGCTCGCGCAGGTTCTCCGCGTGCCGGACCTCGAAGCCGCTGTCGTGCATCAGCGACATCAGGTAGCCGGGGCCCTCCAGCTCGCCGTCGGGGAACACGTACCGGTAGATGAAGCC
This sequence comes from uncultured Actinomycetota bacterium, assembly GCA_963713585.1. Classification (GTDB taxonomy): domain Bacteria; phylum Actinomycetota; class Actinomycetes; order Streptosporangiales; family Streptosporangiaceae; genus JAJYUU01. Next base: position 143,932 of record CAVQMG010000001.1, read on the forward strand.
GTCGGTCACCCGAGCCGGGCCGGTGTTGTCCGGCCGGGTAATGCAGTGGTTCAGCAGCCGCCCCTGCGGCACGAGCTTCCCGTACAGGAACGGAGAAGTACGCCGGGCAGCTGGCCTTTGCCGATGTGCTCAGTCAGCCCGATCGAGCTGACCGCGTCGAAGTCGGTCTCGGGCGACCTCCCGGTAGTCCAGGTGGCGGACTTCGGCCAGGTCAGTCAGGCCCGTCTCCTTGATCGCTCGCTGCGCCCAGGCTGCCTGCTCCGCTGACAAGCGTGACGCCCGAGCGCCTGCACGCCGTACTCGCGGGCGGCATGCATGACCATTCCGCCCCAGCCGCAGCCCACATCCAGCAGCCGCATGCCCGGGCCGCAGCCCGAGCTTGCGCGCGACCAGGTCGAACTTGGTCGCCTGCGCCTGCTCCAGCGTCGCGTCCTCGGTCGGGTAGCACGCGCAGGTATAGGCCATCGACGGCCCGAGCACCCACTCGTAGAAGGTGTTCGACACGTCGTAGTGGTGCGAGATCGCGCTGGCGTCGCGCTGCCTGGAGTGCCGGCGGCCCGACAGCCACCGGCGTGTTGACCCGGACCTCCTGCGGCGGCGGCGGCACCCGCGGGCAACAGCACCTTCGGCCCGCCCAGGCTGCGCAGCAGCTTCAGCCGTCGGCCAGCCGGGTGTCCAGATCCTGGGCGTGCGCCATCCGCGCCAGCGCCGTGTACATGTCGCCGATCACGTCGAGATGACCGGACACATACGCGCGTGCCAAGCCCGAGCGCTCCCGGTGCCTGTGCCAGGTAGGACACGGCGGTCGGTGATTTCACCGTGATCTTGACGGGCGCGTCGGCTGGTCCGGCCTCGCTCCCGTCGAAAGCCGCGAAATCCGACAGGGGCATCCGGGCCCGCGACCCGCTCGAACACCTCGGCCAGTGCCATCGTGCGACCTCCACCTTCTCCTTGCCCGTCGGCTCAGACGGCCGCGAACGCACTTGTCGTACAGGTCGGCCAGCCGGCCTTGCGGATCGTAAGTCCGCTTCAGCTCGGCATATTCCGGGCCGTTGTACCGCGCCCAGAACTCCTCGTCGGAGTAGAACGAGGTGGAGTACAGCCCCTTGTGCCCGCCGAGCTCGGTCACCTTGTCCTCGATCCGCCGGTTGAAGTAGCCGTCGTGCTGCGCCGGGCGGCAGCGCTACAGTGCCCCAGAATCCGAAGTTCACGTATACCTGGCCGGGCCGCATCGGGTACAGCGGCCAGGTCCGGCTCGCCGCGCAGCCGCAGCGGGCACAGCCAGACCGGGCTCATGCCGTACATCGGCCGAGGAAGAAATCGTGAGGAACGTCGGCCGCTTCGCCCGACCGGTATCTCGACATCCTGGATGACAGCCTCCTGCGCGGGCCGGCCACGGCGCGCGTCGAGCTTGGCCGTGAACCCGTGCCTGCGGTCGAACGCGACCAGCTTGCGGTAGACGTCGGAGCGGCGGTACCGGCGCGGCCACAGCCGGCGGATCACCGGCCGCTGCACGCCGAACGGCCGCGAGCACCAGAACCAGTCGGTGTCCCAGCGCCACAGGTAGTCGCGGATCGTGAGGAAGTCCTCCTTCGGCCCGCGGATCGACTGGTAGTAGATCCGCTCCCTGGTGTAGTCGCTGAGCCAGGGCGCGACGTCGCTGAACGCGCCCACGGTCAGGTACATCTCGTCGGCGGCGAAGGCGGTGCCGTCGACGAAGTCGGCGCTGGTGGCCCTCGGTAGCTGCCGTCGCTCGGCGACTGCGGCGACCGCGGCGATGCACTCGGCCGGGTCGGTGAACCTGAAGTGCCGCAGGTGCACGTACGGCTTGACCGGCTCGAGCTCGATGGTCAGCGACAGCGCGTAGCCGAGCGTGCCGTAGGAGTTCGGGAAGCCGCGGTACAGGTCGGCGTGCTCGTTGTCCGCCGTCGCGGTCACCACCCGCCCGTCGCCGGTCAGGATCTCCATCGCCAGCACCGACTCGTGCGGCATGCCGCTGCGCAGCGAGCTTGACTCGATGCCCAGGCCGGACACCGCGCCGCCGAGGGTGATGGTCTTCAGCTGCGGCACGACCATCGGCATCAGGCCGTATCTGAGAGTCGCGGCGACCAGGTCCTCGTAGGTCGTCATGCCGCCGACGACCGCGGTCCTGTCCTTCGGGTTGACCGAGATGACCTGCCCGAAGCCGGACACATCCAGGCCCGAGACCGGGCTGCCGTCCCGGAACCGGAACAGGTTCGAGGTCGTCTTAGCCAGCCTGACCCGGCTGCCCGGCGGGATCGCCGCATAGGCGCGTTCTATCTCCGCGACGGCCGCCCGGTGCGTCGTGAGGTCAGTCACACAGCCTCCTGTCGTTGGCCCAAGGCCTGCGGTTCGTCGCAGAATGCTCCTAGGAGGGCATCATGGGCAAGGTCTACCCCGAGCTGGACGAACGGCTCAGGAAGTTTATCGCCAGTCAACCTGTCTTCTTTGTGGCCACTGCGCCCTGTCTGACTGCGGACGGGGACGGCGGTCATGTCAACGTGTCGCCGAAGGGCTATCAGGACACCTTCGCCGTGCTCGGACCGCTCCGGGTGGCCTACCTGGACCTCACCGGCAGCGGCGCCGAAACCATCGCGCACCTGCGGCAGAACGGGCGGATCACGATCATGTTCTGCTCATTCGACCGCTCCACCAAGATCCTCCGGCTCTACGGCAGGGGCCGGGTGGTACTGCCCGGCCAGCGCGAGTGGGACGAACTGTCGGCGCATTTCCCCAGCCGGGCGGGGGCTGGCGCAGACGGCCCCGGCGGCGAGCGGTCCATCATCGTCGTCGACATCGACCGGATCGCCGACTCCTGCGGCTACGCGGTCCCGGTCATGGAACTGGCGGAGGAACGCGACGTCCTGGACCGGTACAACGCGAGAAGTCGGCTGCCGAGCTGGCCGCCTACCGGGTCGAGAAGAACAGCCACAGCATCGACGGACTGCCTGCTCTCGTAGAGTGGGCGGATGCGGATCGCGCTGATCAACTCGGGTCTCGGCCTGCTGGCCGCAGCCGCTGAGCTGCACCGGGTCCGGCCCGATGCCGACTTGATCCTCGCTCCGGACCCGGACGGAATGCCGTGGGGACCGAGGACTCCGGCCGACATCGCCAACCGGTCGCTGCTGTGCGCCAGAGCCGCCGCCGCCTACCAGCCGGACGTCCTGGTCATGGCCTGCAACACCGGGTCGGTGCATGCGCTCGACGCGCTGCGAGCCGAATTCGAGCCCGCGATCCCGGTGATCGGTACCGTTCCGGCCATCAAGCCAGCCGCGGCCGCCCACCAGCGCGTTGCCATCTGGGCCACGGTCGCCACCACCAACAGCGACTACCAGCGCCGGCTGATCGCCGAGTTCGGCGGGTCGGCTGAGGTCGCCCCGGTGGCCTGCCCCGGCCTCGCGGACGCCGTCGACGCCGGCCAGGACGAGGCGATCGATGCGGCCGTCGCCCTTGCCGCGGAGCAGACACCGGCTGGCTGCGAGGCGATCGTGCTCGGCTGCACCGAGTACGAACTCGTCGCCAGCCGGATCCGCCAGGCCGTCCCCGGTGCGGTGACCCTCGGCTCGGCCGCCGCGGTCGCGGCCCAAGCGCTGCGCCGCGTCCCCGCCGCTGGCACCAGCATGGCGGCAAACGGCCAGGACGGTCCTGTCCAGGCCGGTCCTGTCCAGGCCGGCACTGTCCGGGTCCTGCTCAGCGGGCAGCCGGCCGGGCTGCCGGCCGCCGCGCTGAAATACCAGGAGGGCCGCCTGCTGGCACCGCTGGTGCTGGCGCCGCTCGATCCCGCGCCGGACGACCAGAGCGCCGCCATCATCCCGGCCTGACCCCGGTGCTGGTCTGACCGGGCCAGCACCTATCGCCGGCTATTCGCGCGAACTCGCGGCGCACGGCCCCGGCGCGCACCGGCACCCGGCCGCCGCCGCCCGCTGCGCCCGCCAGCTCCCGCAGGACCTGCGCCCGCCGACCCTGAGCCCGCCGACGCTGAGCCCGCCGACGCTGAGCCCGCCGACGCTGTGCCAGCAGCCCCTGAACCGGCCGGCGTTGATCCCCGGCGGCGAGCCGGCGACCGTGCGGGACCGCCGCGACGGCGGACGGCCCCGCGGTGGTCGCCGGCCGGAACGGACGCTGATGACCGGTAGCTCTCGGCCACCTGCGCCGGGCTCATCGGCATCTGCGCGGCCGACGGCGGCAACGCGGCCTCGACGACTCTGGACAGCAGCTGTGCCATCGAGTAACCGGGATCGGCCTGCAGCGCCCGCTCCACGGCAACCCCGGCCAGCGCGCCGTTGCCGGCCTGCCAGCTGCAGAACGCGAGCAGCGACGCCGGTGCCGCCACGTAGTCCTGCGCGGCGTAGCGGAGCACGTCGCTCCACAGGCGGCAGTGCGCGGCGTTGTGCGTCGGATCCATCCTGGCCCACGCGTCGTCGCGAACCGGCAGATCGTCCAGCAGCACGGCTAGCCAGGTCAGCCCGGTCGTCGCGGTCAGGCTTCCGCCGGACCTGTACACCTTGACAGCCCGCCGGACGGCCTTGCGGCCGACCCTGCTCAGCCGGAGCTGCGGATCGCTGTCACCGTCTGCCTCCGCGCGGCGCAGCAATTCCGATAGGAGGTCCCGCGCCGACTTCGTCGCCCGTGCGATTTGATCTGCGGCGCCGGCAGGCCGCTGCAGCGATCGGGTGAGTGCCTCCCGATCCGGATAGGCGGTCAGGCCCGCAGAGTTCATCGTCGCCGCGGCTGGATGAGAGCCGGGGTCATACGGGCGGCCCTCGTCAGGACAGCAGTCCGGATCGGTGCACAGCAGCGACCAGTACCGGCCGCCGTCTGCGAGCAGAACCTCGTGCAGGTTCACCCCGGCTTTCGCCAGGCGATCGGCAGCGGTGATGATGACGGGCGCGACCAAGTCGTCGGGACCGTAGCCGACGAGCATGGCCGCCGAGATCTGCTCGCGGCTCAGCACGTACTCGGCGTGATCGGCGATGTCGTCAGCCAGTCCAAGGTCGGGCGGGTCAGGCAGGTCATACCGGAACGTGACCATGACCCTGTTGCGGTCGCCGAGACCGAGCACGACCAGGCTGCGAGTCGGATAGAAGCCCAGCAGGTGCGGCACGACAGCGAGCACGGCATCTGCCGTCCCGGCACGCAGCTGAACCTGGCCCGCCAGGCCCGCGGGCCGTGCGCCGGTCGCTTCCGCGGAGGACCGTGCGGGCTTGCCGCCCGCGTGCATGTTGTTCGTCATGCAGCCAGCATCTGAGTGGCCGGCACGCCGCACTGGCCGGCTAACTGCCCGGTGTAACACGAGCCTCAGTACGCACAGCGGTCCGATAATCCGGTTGACGCGGAGCTGGCGCGGAGGTCGCCCGGCCTGGAGGTCCGAGGAAGCCGCATCCCGCGTAGCTTGTGCGTGTGGATATCCGAGTTGCGGCCAGCGATGACTGGCCCGGCATTTACCAGTTCTATTCGACGATCATGGCCGAGGGCAGGACATACCCGTTTCCCGAGCGACTGAGCTTGCAGGAGGCCCGGCCGTGGTGGATGGAGGAGCCGCCAGGGCGCACCGTCGTCGCGGTCGCCGACGGCAGGATCGTCGGTTCGGCGAAGATGGGACCGAACCGGCCAGGCCGCGGTTCCCACATCAGCACGGCTTCGTTCCTGGTCGACCCGGCCTACCGGGGCAAGGGCGTGGGCCGGGCACTCGGCCATTACGTGATCGACTGGAGCCGGGCGCAGGGTTTCCACGGGATCCAGTTCAATGCGGTTGTGGAGACTAACGCAGCTGCCGTGCACCTATGGCAATCGCTCGGATTCGAGGTCATCGGCACGGTGCCGGAGTCCTTCGATCATCCCGAGCACGGACTGGTCGGCTTGCACCTCATGTACCGCCGGCTCTAAGCCCGGCGGGCGAAAATAGCCCGGCAAACTGTCAGCACTCCTCGATATTATGAGCGAACAGGCCGGCAGATGAGGGGCGGTGATCAGAAATATGAGCGAGCAGGAGGCTCAGCGGAAGGCGCAGCGCGGCAAGACGCAGCGTGTCAAGACGCAGCGTGACAAGACCCAGCGCGCCGAGATCACCGACGAGGAGATGCCGGACCTTGAGATGCCGTGGTGGCTCACGGACGAGTTCTACGGCACAGACGAGGCCGAGTACGCATCCTGGCTGCGGACACTGCCCGAGGACATCCGCGCTGACTACCTGATCGGGCCGTGGACCGGCGCCGGGGAGTCGATGGCTGCCGGATTCCTGCACCACGATCACGATGGCCGCCGCGGCGAGGGCTTTGCCTCCGGCGGATACTTCGACCTGCTCGCGCCTGGGCTTGAGCTGGCTTCTGCCACGGCGAGCAACGCTGACCGCGGGCACGATCAGCTTGGCGAGTCCGAGCTGGTGGGCGTGCTGTGCGCATGGCAGCGACTAGTGTCCTGGGCGCAGGCAGGTCAGGTCGCGGCCGCCATGGCGCTGATGGACCGGCGCAACACCCAATCTCGTGAGCTGGACAATAAGCACCTGGCCGAGCACCTGCCCGACGAGCTGGCGGCCGCTTTGCGGCTGACCGGCGTGGGCGCCGAGCGGCTGCTGTGCCTGACCGCTGGGCTGAAGCGGCTGCCCGCCGTGCTCGAGGCGCTGCGCCGCGGCGAGATCGACTGGGCGAAGGCGAGCTTGTTCATCGACATGCTCGACCTGCTCGACACTGACCTGGCCGCCGCAATCGTTGCCGCCCTGCTCGGCCGGGCTGGCCAGCTGACAACGGGCCAGCTCCGGGCGGCGCTCAAGCGCGCCGTGCTGAAGGCCGACCCGGCGGCTGCGGAGCAGCGCAAGAACGAAGCCCGCAAGGACACCTCGGTTCAGTTCGGCTACGAAGCATCCGGTAACGCGATGTTGAGCGGCCGGGAGCTCTCGGTGCGAGACGCCATTCACGCCAACCTCCGCCTGTCCGCGCTGGCTCGCTGGCTGCAATGCCGGGGCGCGGCCGACACGCTGGAGCAGCTCCGGACGGCCGTCTACATCGCGCTGCTTACAGGTCAGTCCATCGACTCACTGCTGCCCGCCAAGACCGCCCAGACGGCGGAGTCTGCGCAGGCGCCCGGCAGCGCCTCCAACCGCCCTGGCGGCGACGAGACCTCGCACGGTTTCGCCGGGCCGGGCGGCTGGCCTGTGGTGAACGGTTCCATCGATCAGGCCGCGTGCTTGCAGGCCGGGCTGGGCGCCCCTCAGGTGACCGGCACGATCAACCTGACCATGCCGATGTCGGCCTGGACCGGGCAGTCGCAAGCACCGGGCGAGCTCGCCGGAATTGGGCCGCTGGACACGGCCACGTGCCGCGACCTAGCTACCGCGTCCGATGCCAGAACGCGGTGGTGCCTGACCCTGACCGGTGCCGACGGCCGCGCCGTCGCGCATGCGTGCGCCCGTGCCGGGCCCGCACCTCCCGACGGACAGCAGTGGGCTACCGGGCTCGCGAAAAGGCTCCAGGTATTCGAGGCCGGATCCTGCAGCCACCAGCGCCGGGTCCGCGGCTACCGGCCATCGCCTTCGCTACGGCACCTGCTCCAGATCCGGCAGCCGACCTGCTCGGCACCGGGGTGCCGACGGGCTTCCGTACGCTGCGACCTCGACCATACGATTCCGTATGACCAGGGTGGCCTCACCTGCGAGTGCAACCTCGGGCCGGTGTGCCGTCGCCACCATCGCGCCAAGCAAGCGCCTGGCTGGAGCCTGAGCCAGGACCAGCCGGGTGTCATGACCTGGCAACTGCCGCACGGCCGCAGCTACCTGACGATCGCCGAACCGCTCCCCGTGTAATCGGAAAGGACATATCCACGTGGTTCGCTTCCAGCTCGTGATCGACTGTGCCGACCCAGATCGCCTGGCCCGGTTCTGGGCCGCCGCGCTGCACTATCAGTTCGAGCCGGCCCCAGAAGGCTTTGAGAGCTGGGACGACTACTACCGCGATCTCGGTCTGGGCGACGAGGATCTCGGCATCGGCGAGGACCGGATCAGCGACCCCGATGGCGCCGGCCCGCGGATCTGGTTCCAGCAGGTCAAGGAGGTCAAGACGGTCAAGAACCGGCTGCACCTCGATATCTCGGTCGGCGGTGGCCGCAGCGAACCGATGCAGACACGCGTGGCGCGAGTCGACGCCGAGGCCCAACGGCTTGTCGGCCTCGGCGCCACCATGACCCGAGCGCTCGGCGAGCCCGGACTTGATCATTACGGGATTGCGATGACCGATCCCGAAGGCAACGAGTTCGACGTCAACTGAGCAACTTGGTGAAGAACACCCGGCGGTATCCGTCCTGCTCGGCCCGGTGCGTCAGGACGTAGCCATGCCGGGCGTAGTAGGCCTGGTTCTCGGTCATCGTCTCGTGGGTGTACAGCCGGACCTCGGGCAGACCTAGGTCCCTGGCTGTCGAGTCGGCGAATCCGAGCAGGCGGGCGCCGATCCCCTGACCCTGCGCCGAGGGCAGCACGGCCACATTCTCCAGCAGCAGGTAGCCGTCCTCCGGTACCAGCACGATCAAGCCGAGGATCCCGGCCTCGCCGACGGCGACATACGCCTCGCCGCGATCGACCACTGCATCGTAGTCAGCCTCGACCGGAGCCGGCACGCGGCCGATCCGCGGCACGTACCGCTGGTAGGCCTGAGCCGCTATCGCCCGCAGCACCGGCACGTCAGCGGGAACCGCGTGCCGGATCGCCGCGAGGCCTGCCACCGGTGGCCTGCTACAGCCTGATGCCGAGCAGCGCGTCGACGGTGTCGCACACCAGCGGGCCGGAACCGTCGCCGCCAGCTGCCGCCCCGGCCCACGCGTCGACGGCCTCGATGGCGCCAGGAGCATCCAGGTCATCGGCCATCCGCTCGCGAACACGGGCCAGCACAGCTTCGCCGCCGCCGGTGTCGCCCGCGGCGGCGGCGCTGGCGCGGCAGGCTGACGACGTCGCGGCGACGGCGGCCCGCCAGGCCGACAGCCGCTTCGTCGCCGCAGCAAGGGAGTCGTCCGTCCAGTCCCAGTCTGACCGGTAGCGGTGCGAGATGATCGCCAGCCGGATGGCCATCGGGTCGTGCCCGGCGGCCAGCAGCTTGGAGACGAACACCAGGTTGCCGCGTGACTTGGACATCTTCTCGCCGTCCAGCCGCACCATCCCGGCATGCGCGTAGCGGCGGGCGAACGGCTGCTCGCCATCGCCGTCCAGCGCCACCCGGGCATGCGCCGCGCTCATCTCGTGATGCGGGAAGATCAGGTCACGGCCGCCAGCCTGCACGTCGAACGTGGTGCCGAGGTATCGCGTCGCGATGGCGGCGCACTCGACGTGCCAGCCTGGCCGGCCAGGGCCGAATTCTGACTTCCACGACGGCTCGCCGGGCCGCTGCGCCAGCCACACCATCGGATCGATGGGGTCCTTCTTGCCGGGCCGGCCGGGTCGCCGCCGTTCTCGGCGGCCAGCCTGACCATGGTGTCAGCGTCCAGTCCGGACACCGACCCGAACTCGGGGTCAGCCGACCGCGAGAAGTACACATCGCCGTCGATCTCGTACAACGATCCGCGCTCACTGAGCGTGCGGTTGAACTCCTCGATCAGCGGCATCGCCTCGACGGCGCCGATGTAATGCGCGGGCGGCAGTAGCCGCAGCGCGGTCATGTCGGACCGGTACAGGGCGATCTCGCGGGCAGCCAGCTCGCGCCAGTCCTCACCGTCCCGGTCGGCCCGCTCCAGCAACGGGTCATCGACATCGGTGACGTTCTGGACGTAGGTGACGTCCTTTCCGCCGTCCAGCCAGGACCGGATGAGCAAGTCCCAGGCTAGGAACGTGGCCGCATGGCCCAGATGTGGTCGCGTCATAGGGGGTGATACCGCACGCGTAAATCGTGGCCGCCGGACCGGGCGCAGCCTCGGCCAGGGCGCCGCTGCTGGTATCCCAGATCAGCGTCCGGGAACCGGTTCCGGGCAGGTCGGGGACGTCAGGGGCGGACCAGGATTCCATGGGCGCCAGATTATCGCTGCCAGCGGCTACTGCTGCTCCGGCCCAGCATCCTGGTCGGGCCCCGGATCTTGCTCCGGCCCGGCATCCAGGTCGGGCCCCGGATCTTGCTCCGGCCCCGAATCCGGCTCCGGTCCGGGATCCGGCTGCGCCGCGGTCGTCTGGCCGCCCGGTGCCGAGCCCGCGCCGCCTCCCGGAGCCGAGCCCGCGGCACCGTCGCGGCCGGTGCCAGCCGCGCTGCCCGGACTCGAGCCTGCCGCGCGCCAGCGCCGGGGCAGGCCGCCGTGGAGCGGAACACCCGGCCGGTCCGCAGGCCGGCCATCCGCGTGCGGCCCCGCGAACCGTGCCGCCGCGGCCGGGCCTCACCATCGTCGTCCTCGGCCGCGGCGTCGTCTGGCCAGATCAGCCGGGCCCAGGGCCGCCGCGGCGCGCAGGTCGTCCCCGTTGACGGTGAGCCGGGACTCGGGGATGCCGTAGGCGGGCCACTCACAGACCAGGTCCAGATCGCCGGTCTCGGGTACCGGCCAGACCCAGTACTCCTGGTCAGCCTGATCGTCAGAGGACGAGCCGCCGCGAGACTCCAGGCCATGCATCGGCTCCGTGGCATCTGGCCAGCCCAGCGCATCGTCGACATTCGTCACCCGGCCACCGTCGGCGAACTGGATGCCGAACCGGACGAAGCTGGGACTGACGGTGCCGTCCTCCTGCCAGAGCCCGGCATGATGATGGCTATCGACCACGATGTGGCTGCCCGGCATCCAGCGCCTGCGCCGCCGTGGCGGCGGCTGTCGCAGCCAGGCGAGCAGCTCGAGCCGGAAGCCGTCACGGTAAGCGACGATGCCCCGTACGCCGACCGCGGCCTGCTCGGAGACGGCGATCAGGTCCTCGAGCGGCAGCGCACCGCCGAGCCAGCGAGGCTCGGGGAGCTCCTCTTCTTCGGGCGGCGCCAGCTCGTCATCGGGGCGGGGCGGGATCTCGAAGAAACCCATACTGGCAGCGTAAGCCCGTTACCTGGCTAGCCGCGCCTGCTCGAAGGCGTGGGCCAGGGCGATGAGCCGCGGCTCGCTCCAGGACGGCCCGATGAACGACAGGCCGACCGGCAGTCCGTGCACGCGCCCGGCGGGCAGCGTGATCGACGGGTAGCCGGAGACCGCGGCCGGGCTGGAGGTGCCCCAGCCGTGATAGTCGCCGAGGACGTGGTCGGTCAGCCAGGCCGGATGCCCGGTCAGCGTGATGATCGCGTCCAGCTTGTGATCGAGCAGTGCCTGATCGATGCCATCGCGGGCAATCCGGGTCGCGGCCGACCGCTGCTCGCGGTAGACCGGGTCGCTGAGGTCACCGGTGGTTGCCTGCGACTGCTCGAACAGCTCCTGGCCGAAGTGATTCATCACCTCGGCCACGTTCCTGTTATTGAAGTCGATCAGGCCGGCCAGGTCCGCCGGGTGATCACCGGGCAGCGACCCGAGGTAGGCGTTGAGGTCGTGCTTGAACTCGTTCTTGAGCGCGGCGAACTCGGGTTCGCTCATTTTCTCCGCCCCGGTTAGCTCCACCGGGTCGACTACGACGGCACCGCTGTCGGCGAGGGTGCGCAGCGCTGCCGCCAGCACCGCGGTCGTGGCCGCGTCCGCGCGCGTCGAGCCGGCCCGCCACACGCCGAGGCGGGCGCCGTCGAGCGCGGCCGGATCACAGAAGGCCGCGTAGTCGGTTGCGTTCCCGGCCGCAGCCGCGGTCGCCGGATCGGCCGGGTCAGCGCCCGCGATCACGCCCAGCACGATCGCGGCATCGGCTACCGTGGCCGTCATCGGGCCGGCGGTGTCCTGCGCGGCCGAGATCGGCACGATGCCGCTGCGGCTCACCAGGCCGAGCGTCGGTTTGATGCCCACGACGCCGCATGCCGCGGCCGGGGACACGATCGAACCGTCGGTCTCGGTGCCGACCGCCAGCGGCGCGAGCCCGGCCGCGACCGCCACCGCCGAGCCGGAGCTCGAGCCGGACGGGCTGCGGCCCGTCCCGTGCGGGTTCACCGCCTGGCCGCCGAGCGTGCTCAGGCCGCTGCTGGACGGGTCAGACCTGAAGTTCGCCCACTCCGACAGGTTCGCCTTGCCGAGGATGATCGCGCCCGCCGCGCGAAGCCGGCCGACCAGGAAGGCATCCGCCGCCCCGGCGTGCAGCAAGGCCGGCGAACCCGCCGTGGCGGGCAGGCCGTCGGCGGCCGAGACGTTGTCCTTGATCAGCACGGGCAGTCCGTCGAGCGGTCCGCGCAGCAGCCCGGCGGCCCGGCGGCCGTCGCTCGCCGCCGCCTCGGCTGCGGCGTCCGGGCCGACCGTGATCACGGCCCGCAAGGACGGATTGAGCCGATCGATTCTGGCCAGGTAAAAGGCAGTCAGCTCAGCCGCAGAAAGCGTCTGATCGGCGAGCGCCTGGTTCAGTTTCGCAATGGTGGCGTTGCCGGCCGAGATGCTGGTACGGCCGACGATCTGGGCCAGGGATTCGGTGAGCGACATGGTGGACAGAATAGGAGGCGTTGACGATGCGTCACCGGGGGGAATTTCTATGTATTCGTCTTCTAGATCACGCCTGCGCGGATTGGTGCTGCCAGCCGCTGCGCTCGCGGCCGTCGTCGCGGGGGCCACGGCGTGCGGGAGTTCGTCGCGGGAGCACGGCCAGCGAGCTCGAGCAGTTCGGGCAACTCGACATCCGAGCTGCAGGATCAGTACGTGCAGGTCGTCCGGGACGTGCTCCCGTCGGTGGTGCAGATCACGACGGACAACTCGACTGGCTCCGGCGTGGTCTATGACGACCAGCGGCGACATTGTCACTAACGAGCACGTGCTGGGCGACGCCAAGAGCGTGGAGGTCAGGACGCCGCCGGGAACAAGGTCTTTACCGCGAAGGTGATCGGCGAGTTCGCCCCTGACGACCTGGCGGTGATCAGGGTGACGAAGGACGCCGGCAGCCTGAAGCCGGCCAAGTTCGCGAACTCGAGCGAGACTCAGATCGGCGAGATCGTGCTGGCCATGGGCAACCCGCTGCGGGCTCACCGACAGCGTGACCCAGGGCATCATCTCGGCCACCGGCCGCACCGTCGGTGCCAGTGAGGGGGGCGGCCAGGCGCTGATCACCGCGGCCATTCAGACCAGCGCCGCGATCAACCCGGGCAACAGCGGCGGCGCGCTGGTGAACCTGCAGGACGAAGTGGTCGGCGTTCCGACACTGGCGGCCCGGCTGCCGGAAGAGGGCGGCGCCGCTCCTGGCATCGGCTTCGCCATCCCCAGCGACACCGTGCAGAACATCGCCAACCAGCTGATCAAGACCGGGCACGTCACCAACTCCGACCGCGCCTCGCTCGGCATCGTCGCGCAGACTTCGGCCAACCAGCAGGGCGAATCGGTCGGCGTGGCGGTCGTGGACGTCGCCAAAGGCGGCACTGCGGCCACGGCGGGACTGCGGCCCGGCGACATCATCGTCGCGCTGAACGGCGAGCGAATCGACAGCCTGCAGCAGCTCGAAGCGCTGTGTCGACACGCTCAAGCCCGGGCACGAAGGTCACCATCACCTACACCAGGAACGGATCGCAGCGCTCAGGCAGCGCCAAGCTCGGCAGCCTCAGCAGCTAGCCGGTTCGGCCGGGCGGCCTAGACTGCGGCGGGTGACGATGAACATCGGCAACCTGACCGCGGTCCCGGCGCTGGAGCGCACTGACCTGCTCGGCGCACCGGTCGCGGCGGCGCTGGCAGCACTGACCGGAAAACTGGCCACAGACGAGATCGGCGTGGCCGAGATCGACCCGGAGCTCGCCGACACCGCGGCGTTCTGCGAGCGGTACGAGGTGGCGCTGAGCGAGTCGGCCAACTGCGTGGTCGTGGCCGGGCGCCGCGACGGCGAGGTCCGGCTGGCCGCGTGCATGGTGCTGGCCACGACGCGCGCCGATGTGAACGGCCTGGTCAAGCGGGAGCTGGATGTCCGCAAGGCCTCGTTCGCACCGATGGAGACGGCGGTCGAGCTGACCGGCATGGAGTACGGCGGGATCACGCCGGTCGGGCTGCCAGCCGACTGGCCGCTGTTCGTCGACGCGGCGGTCGCCGCCACGCCGCGGGTCATTATCGGCAGCGGGGTGCGCCGGTCCAAGCTGACCTTGCCCGGCGCGGCGCTGGCCAGCCTGCCCGGCGCCGTCGTGCTGGAGGCTCTCGGCCGTCCCGTTCAGGGCAGCCAGGACACCTTGCCGATCAGCGCCACGTAGCCGACGAAGGTCACCGCGTCGATCAGGAAATGCGCGATGATCAGCGGGGTGACCCGGCCCCAGCGGCGGTACAGGATGCCGAAGATGATGCCCATCACCGCGTTGCCCAAGAACGCGCCGAAGCCCTGGTACAGGTGATAGGAGCCGCGCAGCACCGCTGCCGCCAGGATGGCCTTCCACGGCGTCCAGCCCAGCTGGTCCAGCCGTCGCAGCAGGTAGCCGATGACCAGGATCTCTTCCAGGATGCCGTCGTGCGCGGCGCTCAGCAGCAGTACCGGGATCCGCCACCACACGTTCGGCAGTGACTCCGGCACGATGTTGAGGCTGGCGCCGGCCTGGAACGCGGCGATATAGAGGCCGAGCCCGGCACCGCCGATCACGGCGGCGATGACGGCCCCGCGCAGGGCATCCTTGCCGGGCTGGGTTGCGTCCAGGCCAATCGAGGCGGGCGACTCCCCTGACCGGGCCATCAGGTACAGCACCAGCACCACCGGCGTCAGCGCCTCGGCGATGCCGACCAGCTGCAAGACCAGGTCGAACCAGTGGTTCGGCGACCGGGACCCGACGAGCAGGGCCTGCTGGCTGCTCAGCGACTTGTTGACCAGCAGCGCGTTGATCAGGTCGAGCAGCGCGTTCAGGCCGCTGGCACCGAGCGAGACCGCGAAAACCGCGAAGATCTCCCACCGCAGATAATTGCGCGGCGGCAGGCTCAGGGTCGCGTCGTCCCCGACATCACCGGCGGTCACCCCAGGACTGTAGCGGCCTGTGAAGTCACGCGCTGCCAGGCCAGGTCGGCGCCCGAGGCCAGGCAGCCATCCACGACCGCGTCCGTGCCCAGGGCACTGACCCGCACCTCCGGCATAACCGGCGCAAGCCGGGTCAGCTCGTCGGCGACCAGGGCCGCGAAGCCGGGTGCCTGGCCGATGCCGCCACCCAGCACGACCAGTTCTGGATCGATGACCGTGATAATCGCGCAGACCGCCCTGGCCACGAGCTCGGCCTCGTCCGCGACGATCGCGGCGGCCCGCTGGTCACCGGCCGCCGCAGCCTCGAAGACCCGGCGGGCAGTGACCGGGCCGCGCATCCCGGCCCGGCGGGCAGCCCGGACCACGGCCGCGGCCGAGCCGGCCGCCTCCAGCGCGCCGCGGCGCCTGGCGTCCTCCTGGTCGATACCCTGGCCCGCCAGGATCGGCATGTAGGCGATCTCGCCGGCTACCCCGTGCACCCCGCGGTGCAGCTTGCCGTCGATGACCAGGCCCATGCCGACGCCGGTGCCAACCCAGACGAACGCGAACGTGCCGACCTGGCTGCCCAGCCCGTGCTCCCGCTCGGCCAGCGCGGCCGCGTCGGCGTCGTTCTCGATCACCAGGCTGTCACCGAAGGCAGTGCGCAGCTCGTCCAGCACGGCTGGCCGGCCGAGGCCGGCCAGGCCGCCGGTCAGCGTGATCGCGCCGCGCCGCGGATCGTAGACGCCGGGGCTGCCGATGACCGTCTGGGTGACCTCCGGCCGGGACAACCCGACCGAGGCGCACAGCTCGTCCGCCAGCTTCACCAGGTCGCAAACGCGGCTGCTGACGCTGACGGCCCGCGAGCGCTGCGACGCCTTGGCCACGACCTCGCCGCTCAGGTCGGCCAGCGCGCCGCGCAGGTACTGGTGGCCGATGTCGAGGCCGAGGACGTAACCCGCGTCGGGCCGGATCTCATACAGAACCGCCGAGCGGCCGGGCTGGCCGGTGCGCTGGCCCGCCTCGCGGACCAGGCCGGAGCGCTCCACGTTGGCCAGCGCCAGCGAGACCGTCGGCTTGGACAGACCTGACAGCCGGGCCAGCTCGGCACGCGAGCACTGGCCAAGCTGACGGATGTGCTGCAGCAGCAGCTGCTCGTTGAGTGCGCGCAGCAACTGGGGCCGCGCTGCCTGTCCGGCCCGCATCTGGCCGGCGCTCGGGCCGACGGCGCTCGGGACGCTCGGCCGGCGGCGCTGGCCGGCGGCGCTGGCGGCGGCGCTCGGACCGGCGGCCGTGCCGGTGCCGGCGGTGCTCGCGACGGCTAGTACGTCCGCAGCGGCGGATTCTGTCGTCACGGCCACATCCCTATCATCCATCACGCTGCGCAGGCTGCCCAGCATCAGGGCCAGGGTTGCGCGCGCCGTGCGAAACAGCAGGTCGAAGGCCCTTCGGCCGCCCTGCTGGGGGGCACGTCACAATCCGGTCGCGGCGCTTGTCCGGGCTCACATAGTTAGGATACTGTCCTAACTAACTTTTTCCGAATATCCCCCGCGATGACACTCACCGGAAGAAATCCTGCATGAGCCACACCCCCGTCGTACTGGGGCTCGACTTCGGCGGCACCAAGATCGCCACGGCCGTCTGCGACCTTGCGGGCAACAGGATTGCCTCCGCTGTCGTCGACGCCCAGGGCGAGCAGGGCGCCCGCGCGAGCTTCGACCGGGGGGTACGGGCCGCGCGCGAGCTACTTGCCGAAGCGGTCGAAAACGCCATGCTAGCGGCGGTAGGGGTAGCAACGTTCGGTATTCCGTTTGAGGACCGGGTCGACCTGGCCCCGGCCATCAGCGGCTGGAGCTCCCTGCCCATGGGCCGGGAGCTACGGCGGGCCTTCCCCGGCACCCCGATCACGATGGCCACCGACGCTAAGGCCGCGGCCGCAGCCGAGGTGCGGTGGGGTGCGCTGGCCGGCTATGACCCGGCGGTGTACCTGAACCTCGGCACCGGGCTGGCCACCGCCATCGTCGCGGGCGGCAAGGTCATCGCCGGTCACAACGGCGCCTCCGGCGAGATCGGCTACAACCTGCGCAGCCCTGACGACGTGGCCGTCCCGGACGGGCAGCGGATCATGCTCGAAGACATGGTCAGCGGCCTGGCGCTGGCCAGGCGCGCGGCCGAGGCGGGCCTGAGCCTGACCGCGGCCGAGGTGTTCGCGGCCGGCCACGGCGATAAGTCGCTGGACGGAGTCATCACCGACTTCATCGACGAGCTGGCCTTCCACCTGGTGAACGCCGCCATCCTGATCAATCCGGCCAGGATCGCCGTCGGTGGCGGCATGGTCGGGTCGTGGGCCAGGATCGGACCGCGGCTGGCCGAGGCACTCAGCCAGGCAGTGCCGTTCCCGCCCGAACTGGTCGTCGCACACTTCCCCCAGGACGCGCCGCTGCTCGGGGCGATTGCCCTGGCCGTGGACGCCGCTGTAATTCCTGTCGACGTCGACAGGGCACGACCCGGCCCCGCCACGGGGCCGGCCGATCAGTAATGAGGGCATAGCAGTATGAAAGGTACACTGCTGCCCACCACGCGGCCGTCGGTATCCTCCCCGGCCACTCATCAAATATCGGCACCCGCGCATTGCGCGGAACTCTCTGCGAAGGGTTAGGCATATGAGAGTGAGAGGCCTCAAGTCGATCGGGGTCATCATCGCTGCCGGGCTGCTAGCGGCTGCGTGCGGGACCAGTTCGTCTTCGACCGGCACCACCAGCAAGTCAGGCCCGTCCGGCACGCTCACCATCGACAACGAGAGCGGTGGCACCTGGACGTGTGACTACAACCCGTTCAACCTGAGCGATATCGCGTTTTCGCTCGGGCCGGTCTACGAGCCGCTGGTTTTCGTGGACACGCTGAACAACGACAAGACCACGCCGTGGCTCGCCAGCGCGTTCGCCTGGAGCGACGGCAACAAGGTGATCACCTTCACGATCCGCAGTGGCGTGAAGTTCACCAACGGCGACCCGCTGACGGCAGCTGATGTCGCCTACACCTTCAACCTGATGAAGAAGTACCCGACCCTGGACATCAACGCCCTCTGGTCGGTGCTGTCCAGCGTGGCCGTCTCCGGTTCGAACCAGGTCGTGGTGACGTTCAAGTCGGCGGCAGTGCCGTACTTCTACTACATCGCCGACCAGGTGGGCATCGTCGACCAGAAGGTCTGGTCGAAGGTCGCCAACCCGGTGACTTACCCGGACAAGAACCCCATCGGCACCGGTGCCTTCACCTCCGGCAGCAGCACCTGCACGCCGCAGAACATCAAGTACCTGGCCAACACCAAGTACTGGCAGCCGGGCGAGCCGAAGGTCGGCACCGTCAACTACCCGGCGTTCCTCACCAACGACACGGCCAACACCTACCTGGCGAACGGGTCGGCGCAGTGGGGCAGCCAGTTCATCCCGAGCATCAAGAGCTTCTATCTCTCCAAGAGCCCGGACAACCACTACTGGTTCCCGCCGGTCGCGAACGTGGACATGTTCATCAACCTGAAGAGCTCGTCCGCTCCGGCACTGCAGAACGTTGCCGTCCGGCAGGCCATGGCCTACGCGATCAACCGGGGCAACGCCTCCACCATCGGTGAGGATGGCTACGAGCCGGCCTCCAACCAGAGCGGCATCGTGACGCCGACCTTCTCGGCCTGGATGGACAGCTCGCAGGCGGCGGCGTACGGCAACAACTACGCCTACAACCCGCAGAAGGCCATCTCGATCCTGCAGGGTGCTGGCTTCAAGAAGAACTCGAGCGGGATCTTCGTCTCGCCGCAAGGCAAGCCGCTGTCCTTCACCATCCTCAACAACGGCGGGTTCTCTGACTGGGTCGCCGCGGTTCAGACCATCCAGCAGAGCCTGAAGGCCGTCGGCATTCAGATCACGCCGGAGAACCTGGCCCAGACCACCTACCAGACCGACCTGTACACCGGTAAGTACGAGCTGGCCTACGGCGCGGAGACCGGCGGACCCTCGCCGTACTACGAGATGCGCCAGTGGCTTGACTCGGCGAACTCCGCGCCGATCGGCACTGCGGCCGGCTCGAACTTCGAGCGGTACAGCAACCCGGCGACCGACGCGCTGATCAACCAGTACGGCTCGACGACCTCGGTGGCCGAGCAGCACTCGATCGTGGCCCAGCTGGAGAAGGTCATGCTGGCCGACGTGCCGGTCATCCCGATCACCGAGGAAGTGGACTGGTTCCAGTACAACACCGCTACCTTCAGTGGCTGGCCGACGCCGGGCAACCCGTACGCGCAGCCCGCTGCGTACAACTACCCCGACTGGGGCCAGGTCATGAAGTCCCTGGTACCCGCCAAGTAGCACACCGCTAACCGCGTCCGGACGGCCCTATCGCGGGCCGTCCGGACCGGCGAGCATAGGGAGGACATCGGTGCACAGGGAAAGGAGGCGGGCGTGAGGTTCGTACTGCGGCGCCTTGGCTTCTTCGTGCTGACCCTGTGGGTAGCACTCACGCTGAACTTCTTCCTGCCGCGGATGATGCCGGGCAACCCGGCGCTCGCGATTATCGGCAAATTCAAGGGCGGAGTCAGCCCGCAGGCGCTGAAGGCGCTGGACGCGGAGTTCGGCGTGAACACGCACGCGAACCTGCTGTCTCAATACTTCACTTACCTGGGGAACGTGGCCACGGGCCATTTCGGTGTCTCGCTCACGACTCAGCCGGGCAACTCAGTCGCCCGCATCGTGCTGGACGCGATGCCGTGGACTCTTGGCCTGGTCGGTGTCACCACGGTCCTGGCGTTTATCTTCGGAACGCTCATCGGCATCCTCGGCGCCTGGCGCCGCGGCGGCAAGCTGGACAGCATCATGCCGCCGATCTTCGTGATCATGACGGTCATCCCGTACTTCTGGCTCGGGCTGGTGCTCATCCTGTTCGTCGGGGTCAAACTGCACTGGCTGCCCTACTTCTTCAGCTACGACTTCACCCTCACACCCGGCCTCAACTGGGCGTTCATCAGCAATGTGCTCGAGCACGCGATCTTGCCGGCGTTCACCTTGCTGGTGACGACCATCGGTACCTGGATCCTGACCATGCGTAACACCATGATCACCACGCTGGCCGAGGATTACGTGCGGATGGCCAGGGCCAAGGGCCTGCCCGGCTGGAAGATCATGACGGGCTACGCCGCCCGCAACGCGATCCTGCCGAACCTCACCGGGTTCGCGATGTCGCTCGGCTTCGTCATCGGCGGCGCGATCCTGATCGAGGAAGTCTTCAACTACCAGGGCCTGGGCTACCTGCTGCTGCAGGCCGTGAATAACGACGACTACCCGCTGATGCAGGCGCTGTTCCTGCTGATCACGGTGGCCGTGCTGGTGGCGATCCTGATCTCCGACATCGCGACGGCCATCCTCGATCCGCGGACGAGGGGGGCGAGGTAACCATGACGGCTTTTGTCGAACCTGACGGCCCCGGCGATGTCGCCGGGCTTGTGACCGCGCCGGTAGTCGCGGCCGGGCCCGGCGGCGGGTTCCTTGGCGCGGCAGCCCCGATCTCCGGCTCCCGCCCGCTGCGGCGGATGCTCCGGGCCGTCACCTCCAACGGCAAGGCGCTGGCCGGCGCAATCCTGCTGGTGATCTTCATCCTGGTCGGCCTGTTCCCCGGGTTGATCGCCCACGACAACCCGTCCGCTGAGATCTACGGGCGCAAGCTCGGCCCGTCCGCCGCGCACCTGCTCGGCACCACTGCCTTCGGCCAGGACATGTGGGCGCAGGTGATCTACGGCGCCCGGCCGGTGCTGCTGATCGCCTTCGGCGTCGGCATCGGCGCGACCCTGATCGCCATGCTCATCGGTGTCGCCGCCGCCTACCTCGGCGGCGCCTGGGACGGCGTGCTGAACCTGCTCACCGACGTGCTGCTGGTCATCCCGGCGTTCCCGCTGCTCATCGTGATCGGCAGCTACCTGCACGGCGCCAGTACCGGCGTGCTGATCGCGGTGATCACCTTCGTCTCCTGGTCGTACACCGCACGCCAGCTGCGTGCCCAGGCGCTGTCCATCCGCGGCCGGGACTTCCTGGAGGCGGCCAGGGTCAGGGGCGAGCGGTCGCTGTACATCATCGTCGTCGAGATCATCCCGACGATGACGTCGCTGCTGGTGGCCAGCTTCCTGACCAACGCCCTGTACGCGGTGCTGTTCTCCTCGAGCCTGCAGTTCATCGGCCTCGGCAACCCGAACACGGTCAGCTGGGGCACGATGCTCTACTGGGCCGAGAACGAGGAGGCCTTCCAGACCGGCCAGGCCCTGTGGATCATCGTTCCCGGCCTGTGCATCGTCGCGCTCGGCGCGGCGCTTGCCCTGCTGAACTACGCCTTCGACGAGATCGGCAACCCGGCCCTCCGGCCGGTCAAGAGCATGCGCCGGGTCCGGGTCAAGGCAGCGAGGAGCGTGCGTGTCCCTGCTAAGTGACAACCTGGCCGCCGGGCAGCCGCGCGTCCGCGAGGGCGAGACGATCCTGTCGGTCAGCGATCTGACCGTCGAGTACGTACTGGAGCGGGGCAACATCCGCGCAGTCGAGCAGGTCAGCTTCGACGTGGGGGCCGGCGAGTTCCTCGGCATCGTCGGCGAGTCCGGCTGCGGCAAGTCCTCCCTGCTGTTCGCGATCGCCCAGCTACTCGCGCCGCCGGCCTCCGTCAGCGCCGGCTCGGTGATCTTCAAGGGCCAGAACATGGTGGGCATGACTGACCGGCAGCTGGCCGCGACACGGTGGCTGGACATGTCCGTGGTCATGCAGAGCGCGATGAACGCGCTGAACCCGGTCACCTCCATCGGCGCGCAATACCGGGACGCCATGCGCGCGCACGGCGTGGCGGATAAGCGGGCCATCGCCGACCGGTCGGCCGAAGTGCTCAAGATGGTCGGCATCGACCCGCAGCACCTGCGCAGCTACCCGCATCAGCTGTCCGGCGGGATGCGGCAGCGGGCCATGATCGCGATGGCGCTGCTGTTCACCCCCGAACTAGTGATCATGGACGAGCCGACCTCGGCACTCGACGTGGTCGCTCAGCGGTCACTGATGATCCAGATCAAGGAACTGCAGCAGCAGCTCGGCTTCGCCGTCATCTTCGTCACCCACGACATGTCGCTGGTCAGCCACTTCTCCGACCGGCTGATGGTGATGTACGCCGGGCAGATCTCGGAGCTCGGGGCCACCCGCCAGGTATTCGACAGCCCGCTGCACCCTTACAGTGCCGGCCTGCTCGATGCGTTCCCGTCGATCCGCGGCGCGAAGGTTCCGCTGACGGGCATACCCGGCAGCCCGCCCAACCTGGCGAATCCGCCAGACGGCTGCCGGTTCGCGCCGCGCTGCCCGAAGGTGATGGACCGCTGCCGCACTACTGAGATCCCGATTTACCACGTGGACGGGGTACAGGTGCGGTGCCTGCTGCACGATGAGGTGGAGGCGAGCCGTGACTGAGCAGCAGGCGACGCGGCCAGCCGGGCCGGTCGACAGTGCCCCGGTGCTGCGGACTGAGAACCTGAGCAAGCATTTCCGCATCGGCGGCGGCCTGCGCCGCAAGATGCTGCACGCGGTCGACGAGGTGAGCCTGTCGATCGGCCTGCGCGAGATTGTCGCGCTGGCCGGCGAGAGCGGCAGCGGCAAGAGCACCATCGCCCGGCTGCTGGCCAGGATCTACTCGCCGACCAGCGGTGAGGTGTACTTCGAAGGCACGAAGCTGTCCGACATCAGGTCCCGCCCGGACGTGCTGCGCTACCGCAGTGACGTGCCGATGGTGTTCCAGGACCCGTTCGCCTCAATCAACCCGGTGTTCCGGGTCTCGCACGGCATCATGCGCAGCCTCAAGCTGCACCGGACCGACCTGAGCCCGCAGGAGCGGCTGGCTGAGGCGGAGCGGGTATTCGAGATCGTCGGCCTGTCCCCCGCCGCCGATGTACTGAGCCGGTATCCGCACGAACTGTCCGGCGGCCAGCGGCAGCGCGTGGGTTTCGCGCAGGCACTGGCCATGCGGCCCAAACTGATCCTGGCTGACGAACCGGTGTCGATGCTGGATGTGTCGATCCGGATCGGCCTGCTCAACCTGATGGCCAAGCTGCGGGAGGAGCAAGGAGTCTCGATCCTCTACATCACGCACGACCTGGCCAGTGCCCGGTACGTGGCGGACCGGCTGGTCGTCATGTATGCCGGGCACGTCGCCGAGCAAGGCCCGGTGGAGGATGTGCTGCAGAATCCCCGGCACCCCTACACTCAGCTGCTGCTGTCGGCCGTGCCCGACCCCCGGGCATCGCTGGCTGAGGGCAAGGTGGACCGGGGCGAGCCGCCACGAGTCATCGATCCGACTCCGGGCTGCCGGTTCCGCTGGCGCTGCCCGCTGGCGATCGACATCTGCCACTCGGTCACGCCCACGCTGGCCGAGCTCGCTCCCGGCCACGAAGCCGCCTGTCATGTCGCCCAGTCCGGTACCGAAGTAAAGGCATTCTGATGAAGCTCGCTGTTGTCGGCGGTGGTTCGACCTACACCCCCGAGCTCGTTGACGGCATCGCCAGGCTGACCGGCGATATCAAGGTCACCGAGCTGGTTCTGATCGACCCGGATGAGTCCCGGCTGTCGGTCGTCGGGCCGTTCTCCGCGCGGATCATGCGCAAGTACGGCCACCCGGCCAAGGTCAGCTGGACCTCAGATATTGATCGCGGGCTGGACGGCGCGGGCGCCGTGCTCATCCAGTTGCGCGTCGGCGGCCAGGCGACCAGGCACCGGGACGAAACGTGGCCGCTCGAGTTCTGCTGCGTCGGCCAGGAGACGACCGGAGCCGGCGGCTTCGCCAAGGCACTGCGGACGGTGCCGGTGGTGCTGGACATCGCCGAGCGGGCCCGACGGCTGGCCGAGCCCGGCGCCTGGATCATCGACTTCACCAACCCGGTCGGCATCGTCACCAGGGCGCTGCTGGATGCGGGGCACAAGGCGGTCGGCCTGTGCAACGTGGCCATCGGCTATCAGCGCGAGTTCGCCTCGCTGCTCGGCGTGGAGCCGAGCCGGGTCATACTCGACCACGTCGGCCTGAACCACCTGACCTGGGAGCGCGCGGCCTTCCTCGACGGCACCGACAAGCTGCCGGAGCTGCTGGCCGCGCACGGCGAGCAGATCGCCGCGCACACCGGGCAGCCGGCCGAGGTCATGGCCGTGGCCGGCGGGGTGCCGTCGTACTACCTTCGGTACTTCTGGGCGCACGACGCAGTCGTCGAGGAGGAGCGCGGCAAGCCGACCAGGGCCGAGGTCGTCGCCGACATCGAGCGGCAGTTGCTGGAGATGTACCGGGACCCGGCGCTGGACACCAAGCCGGAACTGCTGCAGAACCGCGGTGGTGCGTTCTACTCCGAGGCTGCGGTGGCCCTGCTGGCCTCGCTGCTGACTGACGCGGGCGACCAGCAGGTCGTCAACGTCCGCAACAACGGAACGCTGCCGTTCCTGTCCGACCAGGCGGTGATCGAAGTGACGGCCACCATCGGCCGCCACGGGGCGACCCCCGTCGAGGTCGCCCCGGTCAGCCCGCTGATGAGCGGCCTGATCGCGCACGTCTCGGCCTACGAGGAACTCGCGGTCGACGCCGCGCTGCACGGCGGGCGGGACCGGGTCGCCAAGGCCATGCTCGCGCATCCGCTGATCGGCCAGTACGAGCTGGCGGGCCAGCTCGCTGACCGGCTGATCGCCGAGAACGCTGCCTTCCTGCCGTGGGCCGCTGACCAGTGAGCGACCCCGTGGCGAGCACGCCCGGGGTGAGCGCGCCCGTGGTGAGCGCGCCCGTGGTGAGAGCGGCGGTGCTCGCCATCGACGGCGGCAACAGCAAGACCGACGTGGCTTTGGTCGGGGCCGACGGAAGCCTGCTGGCCTCGGTCCGCGGCGGCGGTTCCAACTACCAGGGCATCGGCAAGCAGCAGATGATCACGGTGCTGACTGGCCTGGTACGCCAGGCCGCGTCGAAGGCCAGCCTGGCCGCCGGGCCCGGTCCCGAGGTTGCCGCGCACACCTCGGCCTGCCTGGCCGGAGCCGACCTGCCGGAGGAAGAAGCCGACCTGCACGCGCTGATCCAGCGGCAGGGCTGGTCGGCCACCAGCTCGGTGGTCAACGACACCTTCGCGGTACTGCGTGCCGGGCTGGACGACGGCGGCGCGCACTGGGGAATCGGCGTGGTCTGCGGAGCCGGCACGAACTGCGTGGGTGTGGCACCCGACGGCAGGACTACCCGGTTCCCGGCGCTCGGCGGGGTCAGCGGCGACTGGGGCGGCGGCGGCGATCTGGGCCGTGAGGCGCTGTGGTGGGCCGTGCGGGCAGGCGACGGCCGCGGGCCGCACACCGAACTGCAGGCGGCCGTGACCAGGCATTTCCATCAGGCCAAGATCGAGGACGTGGTCGTCGGGCTGCATTTCGGCACGCTCAGCCACGCCGAGTTGCACGGGCTGGTGCCGCTGCTGTTCGCGGTGGCCGGGCGCGGCGACCAGGTGGCGCGCGACATCGTGCTGCGCCAGGCCGACGAGATCGTCACGATGGCGGCGGCGGCCGCGGTCCGGCTCGGGCTGGAGCATGAATCGCAGCTGCCAGTGATTCTGGGCGGCAGCCTGATGACGGCGCGCGACCCGCTGCTCAGCGGCGCGATCATCGACCGCTTCGCCGAGAAGCTGCCTGGCGCCCGGGTCCGGGTCGTTGACGTGCCGCCGGTGACCGGCGCCGCGCTGCTCGGCCTCGACTACGTCGCTGCGCCGGACGGCGCAGCAGCCCGGCTGCGAGCCGCGAGCTAGCCACCGGCCGGCGGCAGCCTTAGCCGGAGGTGGTGATGTCCTTGCCGAGTTCGACGAAGCTCAGGTCGGGTCGGCGGGGAATCCCGAAGCGGGCATTCCCGTAGGGAAACGGGCTCACCTGGCCGGTTCGCTGGTACCCGCGCCGCTCGTACCAGGCGATCAGGTCCAGGCGCGGGGCCAGGACGGTCATCACCATCCTCGCGGCGCCCCAATCCTCGCGGGCTATCTGCTCGGCCCTGGCGAGTACGTCCCGTCCCAGGCCCTGACCCTGCAGGGCGGGCCGGACCGAGAACATGCCGAAGTACGCCACCGACTCCGGCCGGCGCTGCAGTTGACAGCAGGCCACGAGCTGCCCGTCCGACTCGGCCAGCAGCAGCGCGCTGCCGGCCGTGCGGAGAATCGCGAGCACGGCCTCGGCGTCGGTGCGCTGGCCGTCCAGCAGGTCCGCCTCGGTCGTCCAGCCTTGCCGGCTGGCATCGCCTCGGTAAGAGGACTCGACGAGTTCGACAATGCCGGGTACATCGGCTGTCTCCGCGAACCTGAACGTCGGCGCCACCCGGTCATTATGGCCGAGAGAGCGGAGCAGCGCGCTGCCCCGCTCTCTCGGGGGAGGGGCGGGGCAGTGGCTCGGGACTGCTCGTGGGCTGCGGGGGCTGGGGGGGCTGCTCGCGGGCTGCGGGGGGTTTTGGTGCCCGGTCCGCTCCCGGGGGGTGGGAGCGGACCGGGCTGGTGTCCTCTGCCCCGGGGGGGCTGGGGCGGGTGTCACCGGGTTCCCCGTCCCGCTGGGGGGCGTTGGGGCGGGGTGGCTGGGCTGCGGGGGCTGGTGGCCGGGGTCGGGTGGTTGGGGGGCGGGGCCGGCCGGTGTGGTGGCCGGCGGGCCCGCGCCGGCTTGTTACCGGGCGGTCCAGAAGCCCGGGGTGGCGGAGGTGATGTCGTAGTTGGAGCCCCAGTACCACTGGGTGGCGCTGGCGCCGGGGATGACGTGCGGGGTGCCGGTCGGGTCGGCGATCCACCACTGGACGTGGCGGGACATGTGGCCGGGCAGGGCCGCGACGGCGGCCTTGGCGGCGGCCCAGTCCGAGCGCATCGTGTAGATGATCGCGGTGCCCTGGGGGTCGGCCGACAGCTTGGCCTTGGCCCACGCCGCCGCGCCGGACGGGGTCGCGTCACCGGGCTCGACATCCAGCGCATTCGCCTTGGGGTCCGAGCCGTTGGTGTCGATCCACAGCACGTGCTTGCCGGCCACCTGCGACGGGCTGACCGCGTACCCGCCGTCAGCGTAGGTCGCGACCTCATGACCGTGCGGGATCTGCGACGGCGTCACCGAGTCGTAAATCTGATACGGCTTCGCCGGAGCAGCAGCGTCCCGCTCGGCGGAGCGATGGGCAGTGAGCGCGACCGGGGCGCCCTTGGCTGCCCTGCGGTTGGTCGCGGTAGCGTGCACGGCGGCGTGATGAACGGCCGGAGCCGCCTGCGCGCCCGATGCCACCGACATGGCGCCCGCGGTGCAGGCCCCCGCCAGGGCAGCAGCGGCACCGGCGTAAACCAGGGCCTTGCTCCGGCCGCGCAGGGCGTCGGTCATCCGGGCAGTGCGAGGCATGGGGCGTCCTTCCTATCGGGGGTCCGCGGGGCCGGAAGTAGGGGCTCCTGGCCGTCACGATCAGTTACCGAGATCTGACGCCGGGCGACCACGAGTCGGTTGCGCAATGAGACCCACCTCACTACTTCCGGGTAACATTGCGACCGAATTTTCAGGACTTAGTTGACTGTTTTGCGCACGCCGCCAGCTCCAGGCCGAGCCTGCCGAGGACTTATTCAGCCGATATGCGCGCTTCGGCCCCGCCGGTTCAGGCCGGAGCAGCCAGCCAGCCAGCGGCCAGCCGGACCGCCAGACCGCGGTCAATCAGCTGGCCCGCCACGTCGGCAGGCATCAGCCAGCGCCAGCTGAACCAGCGGGCCAGGTCCTTCTCCGGCGCCACCACCGCGGCGCGCAGGCCCGCGCCGATCAGCGCGACGATGTCAGCCGGCCCGCCTGCTGGCTCCGGGTACACCTGGTCCCAGCGGGCCAGCTCGCTGCGGTGCACATGGCCGTTGCCCGATTCGGACGGCAGCACGACCGAGCGCGCGACCAGTGCCCCGCACCGCTGCAGCGGCGCGCGGAGCTGCTTGAGTTCCTTGCCCTTCAGGCCAAGCTCGAGTTCGACGTCGTCGGCGACAGATGGCCCCGCGTCGGCCAGGTGCCGCAGCAGCCGGCCCCAGCCCGGCTCCTCGGCTTCCATCCGGGCCAGCTCGGCCCGGCAGATCGGGTCCGCCAGCGCCAGCAGCCGGTCGCTCAGCAGCAGCGTCTTACCGCGATGGATGTCCAGCGAATGCACATCGGTGAACTCCTCCGACAGCTCGTGCACCCACGGCCACTTGGTCGCCGGCCAGCTCGCGAACCCGCGGCCGCCAGCCTGGTACGGCTCCTCATGACAGGCCTCGTACAGGCTGGGCAGCGCGCAGTCTGAGGTGCGGGTGAGCAGACCACGTTCCGTCAGGAAGTCATGGGCTTGGCCGATTGACTCCAGCGCGCGGTCAGGCGTGAGCCGGCACTCGCGGTCGCGGCGCTTTCGCAGGTCGTCGAGTGACTCAGGCACGTCACCAAGCATGCCACCGGCCAGGCAGACTAGCGCCGTGGCAGAGTACGTGCAGGTGTCCAAGGCCGGCGACCCGCGACTGTCCGATTACGTCCAGCTGACCGACGTGCATCTGCGGCGGAGCCTGGAATCGGCGCACGGGCTGTTCATCGCCGAAGGCGAGAAAGTCATCCGGCGCGCCATCGCGGCCGGCTACCCGGTCCGCTCGCTCCTGGTAGCGGCCGACCAGCTGCCCAGCATTGCCGATGTGGCCGCCAGCCTGCCCGGCGGCGTGCCGCTCTACGTGCTGCCGGCGCAGGCGGCCGAGCAGCTCACCGGATACCGGGTCCACCGGGGCGCGCTCGCCTCGATGCAGCGGCTGCCGCTGCCGTCGCCGGCCGAGGTGCTGACAGGCGCCCGCCGGATCGTCGTGCTGGAGGACATCGTCGATCACGCCAACGTCGGAGCGGTGTTCCGCTGCGCGGCGGCGCTGGGGTTCGACGCGGTCCTGCTCGCGCCGCGGTGCGCCGATCCGCTCTACCGGCGGGCAGTGAAGGTGTCCATGGGGGGTGTGTTCGCCCTGCCCTACAGCAGGCTCTCCGATTGGCACGGCGGCCTGGCCGGGCTGCAGGCGGCCGGATTCCGGCTGCTGGCGCTGACGCCCGACGCGGCGGCCGTCCCCATTGATGCCGTCGAGCCAGCCGGGAAGATCGCTCTTCTCATCGGCGGCGAAGGACACGGCCTGTCCAGCCGCTGGCTTGGCCAGGCCGACCAGATGGTCCGGATCCCGATGAGCCGAGGCGTTGACTCGCTGAACGTGGCGGCTGCCGCGGCGATCGCCTGCTACCAGTTCGCGGCACATTAGCTGCCCGGTGTGGTACTCAGCTGCTGCTGCCACCGGCCGGACGGACGGATCCTCCGGCGGCGCGGTCACGAATGGCCGGTATCAGCGCGACGATCATCACGAGCCCGGTGATGGCAAAGGCAGCCGGGTAGCCGGTGTGGATCACGAACAGGCCGAACAGGACTGGGCCGGCTCCGTACCCGCCGTCGTAGGCCAGGCTCCACAGGGCACTAGCCGTGCCGTAGTCGGACCGGGGCGCGCGATCGATCATCACCGCGAAAGTCGCGTTCTCGCAGATCCCGAAACCGAGGCCAAACAAGCACAGACCGGCCAGCGCCGCTGCTGGCGTCGCCACCCAGATCAGCGTCATCATTCCGGCCGTGGCAATCAGCAGCGCCGGTACCAGCAGCCGGGTATGGCCGTGCCGGTCCCCGTAGCGGCCGGCCCACCAGCGGCTCAGGGTCGATGCCGCGGCCTGGACGAGCAACCCGAGCGCGGCGGTGCTCGCCGATATGCCTGCCGTCAGGGGCACGAACGCGACGATCACGCCGGCGGACACGGTGGTAGCCGCGAAGATGAGCGACGGCCGCAGCTGGCCGCCGGACCGCATGCTGGCGAGCAGCCCGGCCGAGTGGGTCAGGGCCGGATCCGGTTGCTCCCGGCTACCCTCCGAGGCAGTCAGCCACGGGACCGCCGCGAGCGGGGCCAGCGCACTTGCCGCGGTGAGCACGATGACCAGCGCGAACCCGGTGCTGTGCGCAAGCCAGACGCCCGACGGCAGCGCGATGATCGCGGGCACGCTTTCGACGACTCCGGCTAGCCCAATCCCTTCGCCGCGGCGATCCGCTGGCAGTACGGCGGCGAGCAGAGCCCCGATCACCACGGTGTTGAGACCGAACCCGATGCCGCGAGCGATGCTGACCACGACGATGGCCGCCACGCTGTGCGACGCCAGCAGCGCCAGCGTGGGCCCGCCTAGCAGAAAGGCGCCGGCGGCGAACACCATGCGGTAGCCGTAGTGCCGCATCAGCTTTGCTGACGCCAACTCGGCTGCCACTGTCGCGAGCATGAGCGAGCCGGTCACCAGGCCGACTTCTGACGTGCCCGCGCCGCCCGCCGCAGCCAGCATCGGCGTCACCGACAGCATCAGGAAGAAGCTGGTCAGTGCGCCGAAGGAGGCCATCAGCAGAAGGACAAAGCGGCTGCTGATGAGCCGAGCGCGCGGCGCCGGCGGGGTGGCGGGTTGTCTGGCGTGGCTCGTCTGGGCTGGCTGCCTGGCCGGGGTTGCAGTGGTCACATCACCGACGGTAGGAGCCAACTGGGCTGCCAGTAAGGTCCAATCCGTTGCCCAGTTAGTGATCCAGTTCGGATCGACCTGAGCTCGCGGCGGCAGCACCTTGTCCTGGCCACCGGCCAGCAGAACCGAGCTGGCCAGTGGTCAGGACATGTCACGGGAGGCCGGCGCAACCGGTGCAGGCATCAGGCTGGCCTCCCGCCTCATCTTCTAGGGCACGACGGAGTTAACTGAGGTTCCCCAGTTCGCGAAGCCGTCCCTGGTGCCGCCGCATGTCGCGAGCGTCAGGGTAAACGCGGAGCCTGTGCAGTTCGGGGACTGGATGTAGTTGGTAGCGAAGTAGATCTTGCCGCCGGACCAGGGCATGAAGACCGCAGCGCTGTAATCGCCCCAGCGTGGACCGGTGGGACCAGGGAAGCCCTGATACTCGCCGAAGCCGTCCTCGGGTGACTGCCCTAGGTCTGCGACGTTGACGGTGGATCCGCGCAGGCCACTGGAGTAGCTGGTCAGCCGGCCGTAAGCGGTGCTCGGGTAGAAGCCGCCGTTGTCGGCGCCGGTTGGGCCGCCGTTACCGGACAGCGTGAAGGTCATGATGGCGCCTCCGTTCCCGCCGTCCTGCGACGGGAAGCCTTCCGCCGCCATGGCGGGGAACTCCAGGTCCTCATGCCTGGGCGAGACGTATCCCTGGCTGGTGAAGCTGAAGACGCCGAACTTGTCGAAGGTACGCGTGCCGATGACCCAGTAGGCAGCGCCCTGCCGCGTTTCCGGGTTTGCTTCAGAGGAGTAGGTCTGGTTGATCTCTGTTGAGATGCCGCCCCACAGCTGCCTCTGCGCCTGCGACGCCTGGGTGAAGTTGTCGCCGTTGGTAGCGATGCCGCCCTCGGGGCAGTTGGCGGGCGGCGGGGTGCCAACGCTCAGGCCGGCGGCTCCGCATTCGTCGCCCAGCGGTATCGGCCCGGCCTTCTGTGCTCCTTGGACTCCCTCACCGAAGTAGAACTGCACGCCGGAGAAGAGCTGGCCGCCGAAGTGGATCCCGGCGCAGCTGGAGCAGTTACGGCTGTTCAGGTTGCCCAGACCGGTCCAGTCGAAGACGGCGATCCGGTTGTCGCCCTGGCCGTAATAGTCGAGGGTGTCGAGCATGAATGCTGAGCCGCCGTGACTGTTGTCGAACTGGGACGGGTCTGGTGGCATGGCCGGGATCACCGAGAACCAGCAACTGACGCCAGGCCGGTGGAACTGGTCGTCGGACAGGCATGTTCCGTTCGGTGTTGGCAACTGGCCCATGTTTTCGATGGCGACGGTAAAGTCCGGGTTAGGCTTCCCATTCGGTTTCGTGACCGGGCGGCCGTTTTCGAGTGCGTTTTTGTTGAAGGCGAGTTCCTGGGCGCCGTTAAAGCCGCCGCCGCCGACGCCGGGTACCGATCCGTTGAGCGGGAACTCGTCGTAGAACATGAGGAAGGCGTCTCTGCTGACGGCGATCTTCGCGAAGTCGTTGAGCAGGAACGGCGAGCCTGGCTCGGCCGGGTTGTAGTCCGCGTTCACGAAGTAGACGTTGTAGGGACCGAACGGGTTCGACCCGGTCGTGACCGCGATTCCCTCATAGCAGGCGTTGGCCACGGCGTTGAAGCAGCCTGCGAAGGGGCCGCCAGCGGACTCAGGGCTGGCTGAGACGATCTGGGTGAAGAACCAGTGCCCGCCGTTGCCGTAGTCGTAGGCGCAGGAGATGTCTCCGCCGCTGCTCCATCCCCTGCCCGTCAGGCCCATGACAGTGTCCAGAGGGATGACCGATGACTTCCGCTTCAGCGCCCTGTTGAAGACCAGGATCTCGCCGATGTTGTTGGCCTCGACCGCGTAGCCGTTGCCAGCACACAGACCCTGGT
Organism: uncultured Actinomycetota bacterium; assembly: GCA_963713585.1. GTDB lineage: Bacteria > Actinomycetota > Actinomycetes > Streptosporangiales > Streptosporangiaceae > JAJYUU01. The sequence goes on from CAVQMG010000001.1 coordinate 176,334, forward strand.
CCGCGGGTTGAGGGGGCCTGCGCCTTCGAGCTCGACAGAACCTTCGGCCACGAAGACGTCCGCGTTCCGGCCGTCGGGGACGGGCGACGGTCTCACCCGAGGTGAGGCGGCCACCCCAGAGCGCCGCGTCGCGTTCGGGGGGTGGTGACCGCGGCGTCGTGCCCCTGGCCGGACGCGATCGGCCGGAGGCCGCCGTGGTGGAGCTCGGTGTTGATGTCGCGGCTGCTCGTAGCCCGGGTGCGATGCCCTCGGTGTCGGGGAGCACCCACATCTGCACGAAGTGGACCGGTGTCCGTTGGGCGAGGGGTTCATCTCGGAGTGCCAGATCCCGGTGCCGGCGCTCATCCGCTGGGCGAGCCCGGCTCAGGGCTCGCCCCGGTTGCCTTCGGAGTCCTGGTGCTCGATTCGGCCCGACACGACCCAGGTCACGATCTCCATGTCCTGGTGAGGATGGGTGTCGAAGCCGGTGCCGCAAGCGACCCGGTCGTCGTTCGAACCAGCAGCAGCCCGTGGTGGGTGTTCCCGGGTCGTAGTGGTGCCCGAAGCTGAAGCTGTGACGGCTGTCGAGCCAGCCGATCTTCGGTCCGGGCTCGGGTGCCGAGCCGACGGACGTCGATCGCGGCGTCGCTCATCGTGCGCTCACTCCCGTTGGTCAGTGCGGTGGTTCGAGCCACGGCCCGAGGTCGAGGTTGCCACCCGACAGGATCACCCCGACGCAGGCAGGTAA
>CAVQMG010000002.1:0-36806 GCA_963713585.1 uncultured Actinomycetota bacterium
CACGGCCGGCGGCAGCAACGCGAAGCCTCCCGACTTGTACAGCGACAGCCCGGCCTGCGAGAGGGTCCACTTGACGAACGCTATCGCGGCTGGCGTCGGCTTGCCGATGATCGTGATGTCGATGACCTGCGGTCCGCCGCTCTTGGAAGTCGCCGTGCCGCCGGGCGGGGTGATCGTGATCGTGGCGGTCTTGTACGTCGAGGCCAGGGAGAAGTCGCCCAGGTTGATCGCCGTCGGCAACGGACGTAGGCCAGGTTCAGCTCTTTGGCCTGGGTGATGAACGCGCTGGCGGCGTCGAGCTGACCGGATTCCAGCGTCGAGTCCAGCGAGCTCTCCGCGTAGATCTGCGACGACGTCGACGAGTTGATCGGGCTGCCGATGATCTTGGTCACGGTGTCACTCGGCAGGTGGTAGTACGACTGCGCCAGCTCGAGCATGAAGATGAAGTCCCGGCCCTGCGGGTCGGCGTTGGGGTCGGTCCGGCCGAGCTTGAGGCCAGGCGTCTGCAGCAGGGTGAACAGGTCCTTCAGCGGCTCGCTGCCATCGGCGATGGCCTTGAACTTTGAGGCGTACTTGCCGTTGGGGTTATAGGCCACCACCATCGAGGTGCCTGCGTACTGCACGTACCACTTGGTGAACTTGGGGAACAGCGGCGTGATGTTGTCCCCGCCGACACTCTCGAACACATTCGGATGGATCTCGCCGCTGGCGATGTCGGACTCCAGCGTGCCGGACGAGTTCGCGAAACCGCTGAACTTATACCCCGTGGCCTTGGTGAAAGCCGGTCCGGCCACCTTCTCGTTCAAGTACTGCAAGGAGGAGGCGTAGGCAACGTTGACAGTGCCAGACACCTTGGAGCCAGCTGAGCTCGCGGTGCTGGGAGAGGAGCTGCCGCATCCTGCTGCGGCAAGCCCGATGCAAGCGACGAAGAGAACCGCGGCTGCCTGAGCGCCGCGGCGATATGTAAGGTCCACCATCCTGCAGACGATAGCCAGCATAGGTTGCGCATCGCAAGAAACCTGGACAGCGCCGCGGGCCTGGATGGCTAAGCTCGGCCAGAGTTATCCTTCAGCTAACCTTCAGCAGCTTCCGCTTGCATAACATCAGGCGGCTGCACCGCCTGGCGCGCTCTAGCATGGACAGCGGCCAGGCCACAGCAGCCCGGGCGTGCGCGAGCACGGCCAAGGCGCTACAAAACCCCCAGTCAGCAAGCGAGGAAGCATGGGCAAGGCGGAGCGGATCCGGCGGACGAATGCCCGCGAGAAGATTGTCGCGCAGCAGGCTGCCGCGCGACGAGCCGAAGCCCGCAAGCGGATGCTCACCGCGGTCGGCAGCGTGGTCGGCGTGCTGGCCATCGTGGTCGCCCTGATCGTCATCAAGACCGCGTCGAACGGCTCGGCCGCCACCGGCGGCGCGTCGGCAGCGCAGTCACAGGCGAATGCGGTCAGCAAGCAGATCGAGACCGTTCCGGCCAGCACCCTCAACTCGGTGGGCGCGGGCACGGTCAGCAAGATGATTTCCACCAGCGGACAGTCGGCCCTGACGTCGGGCGGCAAGCCGCAGATCGTCTTCATGGGCGAGGAGTCGTGCCCGTATTGCGCCGCCGAGCGGTGGGCGATGGTAGTGGCGCTGAGCCGGTTCGGCACCTTCTCCAACCTCAGCTACATCCACTCGTCCAGCACCGACGTCTACCCGAATACTCCGACGCTGACGTTCTACAAGTCCAGCTACACCAGCAAGTACGTGGACTTCACTCCGGTCGAGATGTACACCGTGAAGGGCACGACGCTGATGAAGCCGACAACGGCAGAGACAGCCCTGATGACTAAGTACGACGCGCCGCCGTACGTCCAGTCGGCTGACTCCGGCAGCTTCCCGTTCCTTGATATCGGCAACAAGTACCTGGTGGTCGGGTCTCAGTACCTGCCCAGCAGCCTGGCCAAGCTGACCTGGGCGCAGGTCGCGGCCGACATCAGGAACCCGAGCAGCCCGGTCGCCAAGGACGTGGACGGCGCCGCGAACTCGATCACCGCCGCGATCTGCAAGATTGCCAAGACCGCTCCGGCGGGCGTCTGCACCTCGGCCGGTGTGACAGCTGCGGCGGGGTCCCTGTAATGGCCAGCCAGAACTCCCGGCGCGGTTCGGGCAAGGGCAGCAAGGGCCAGGTAGTCCGAGCCAGCCCCACGACCTCGGCGGGAAGGGCGGCGGGCAATACGGCCGCTAACAAAAGCGCCGGCCAGCCCGCGGGCAAGGCTGGGAGCGCGAGGAACACGCAGGCTGCCAGCGCCGGCAACGGCCGGGCAGCTAGCGGTAGCCGCTCGGCCCCGGCCCGCACAGCCCCGGCGCGCACCGCACCAACCCGCAGCGGATCTGCCGACCGGGCCGCCGCCGCAAGCCCGGGCGGCCCGGTAGCCGCCGCCGCCGGCCACCGGACTGCGCCGGGTGCTGCAGGCGGTCTGGGCACCAGTCGCCGGGGCGGGTGTCACCCGGCCCGTCATCTGGCTGCTGTCCCTGTTCGGCCTCGGCGTGTCGATCTACCTGACGATCGCGCACTTCGACACCAAGGTCACGCTGGCCTGTCCGGACACTGGCCTGGTCAACTGCCTGAAGGTCACCACCAGCCCGCAATCTGAGGTGTTCGGCGTCCTGCCGGTCGCGGTTCTCGGCCTGGCGTTCTATGTCTTCCTGGCCGTGGTGAACTCACCGTGGTTCTGGGCCTGGACGGACCGCCTGCGGCCCGACCTGCGGAGGTGGGCCGGGCGCATCCGGCTAGGCTCGGTCGCCGTCGGCATGTGCTTCGTGCTGTACCTGGTCTATGCCGAGCTGATCCTGATCAAGAACATCTGCCTGTGGTGCACTAGCGTCATGTCGCAACTTTCCTCATATTTACGCTTCTGGTGTTCTACACTGCGTTCGCCGGTGTTGGCGATGACGACGGGGCCCGCCTGAAGGCCTAGCACGGACTCAAGCGGAAGGGCCGGGCCTGATGGGCAAGGCTGATCGCAACAGACAGCAGATCGCACGGCAGCGGATCGCAGCCCAGCAAGCCGCAGCTCGCAAGGCCGGAGCGCGGCGCCGTGCGCTGATGGCAGGCGGCAGCGTCGTGGTCGTGCTGGTGCTGGTGCTCGTCCTGGTCTTGGTCAAGATCATCGCCAGGCCGGCTCCACGCCGAAGGGCGGCTCCGCGACGGCGGCCGCGGTGATCACCCGTGACGTCACCACGATCCCGGCCAGCGTGTTCAACGCGGTCGGGGCCGGCCCGACCGGGGCGGCCAAGGTCGACCCGCTGACCCCGATCTCAGGCGCACCGCTGACCCAGAATGGCAAGCCCGAGGTGCTGTTTCTGGGCGCCGAGTATGCCCGTACTGCGCAGCGGAGCGCTGGGCCATGGCCGCCGCGCTGAGCCGCTTCGGCACGCTGTCCGGACTGGGCCTGATCCACTCGACCGCGAGCGACACGTACTCCAACACAGCGACGCTGGATTTCTACAAGTCGAGCTATGTCAGCAAGTACCTGGCCTTCACCCCAGTCGAGCTTGAGACCGTCTCCGGAAAGCAGCTGCAGTCGCCCACGGCAGCCCAGCGGGAGTTGCTGACCAAGTGGGATGTCCCGCCGTACACCGACACCACGGGCTCGATCCCGTTCATCTACTTCGACGGCAAGTTCCTGCTCAACACCTCGCAGTACCTGCCCAGCGTGCTCGGCTCAACTGTGAATGAGGATCCCAGCCACTTCGGGCTGACCTGGCAGCAGATTGCCGCCGACCTGCGCAACCCGAACAACCCGGTAGCCCAGTCGGTGCTCGGCTCCGCCAACGTCATCACGGCAGGGCTGTGCACGCTGACCGGCGGACAACCAGGCAGCGTCTGCAACTCCCCGGCGGTGAAGGCGATCAGCTAGGAGTCAGGGCCTGGCGGTCGTGGCTCACGACACCGTGTCATCATTGAATTACACAGCGCGATAAGGGGTCGACCTGAGTATGGGCAAGGCCGAACGGGACAAGTCCGCGCGGGCGCGGATCGCTGCTCAGCAGCGACAGCAGCGGCAGGCCGAAAAAAGGCGGCGGACAATCTTGGCGATCGCCGGCATCGGGGTTGCGCTGCTGGCTGTCGTCGGCATCGTCATCGGCGCCCTGGTCAGCAACAGCGGCAAGTCGGGGCAGTCCGGGGCCAGCAGCGGCGCCCTGCCGGCCAGCGTGCAGTCCGACCTCACCGTCTCCCCCAGCGTGCTGGCCCAGGTCGGCCTCGGCAGTGCCCAAACCCAGGCGATGCAGAGCGTCACCGGGCCTGCACTGACCTCCGGCGGCAAGCCGGAGATGCTCTACATCGGCGCCGAATGGTGCCCGTACTGCGCGGCCGAGCGGTGGTCGATGGCGGTCGCGCTCAGCCGCTTCGGCAGCTTCTCGCCGCTCAAGGGCATCCACTCCTCCGCCACTGACACCTATCCCAACACCGCGACGCTGACCTTCTACAAGTCGACATACACCAGTAAGTACCTGGTCTTCGCGCCGGTCGAGAACCAGGACGTGAATCGCCAGATGCTGCAGAAGCCGACGGCCGCGCAAAAGGCGCTATGGACCAAGTACCCGCCGCCCGGCAACGGCTACCCGTTCATCGACATCGGGAACAGGTTCGTCGCGGCGCGCCACCTATAGCCCGCAGGTGCTGCAGGGCCTGACGTTGGAGCAGTCGCCGGCTGACCTCCACAACCCGTCCTCCGGCGGTCGCCGCAGGGCGCGAACGGCTCGGCCAACATGTTCACCGCGGCCATCTGCAAGATGACCGGTAACCTGCCGGCCAACGTGTGTACCGCCGCGCCCGTCAAACGCCTCGCGGGCCAGATCTGACCGGCCGGGCTCGCCCGGCCAGCACCGTGACGTCAAGATCGTGACGTTGATTTCCGGATCTCGACGGTCGGGCTGCCAGGGCACGGGTTTTGGGGGGGCCGATGGGGGCGAGCCCCCATCTGTGGGGGTAGCCCCCGTCTGTTGGGGTAACCCTCTGATATCCGGACTCCGGGGTAAAGGGGGCTCACGTGGACCACGCCAGCCACGCTCCGGGGGAGTATCGGCGCTACGCGCTTACTTCCGCACCAATCAGCGGCCGATCTATTTCGTCTCGCCGACCGCGTTCAACGTGCTCGGCATCGACCGCTGGGTGCGGGGCTTCCGGTACCTCACTACTTCGACTCGTTCGCGGGCGCGCACCCGAATATCTTCGTGCCCGGCCGACCGCCGGGCGCCCGAGTTCACGTCGATCGAGGACATCAACAACTACCTGCTCCGCCACCCCGAAGTGCGCGAGCCTGATCCGGTCGCGAGCGCCGGCGGGCTGGCCCGTTCGTGATGTTCGACGAGCAGACCGAGAAGCTGGCCGCCGAGCTCGGGCTGCGGGTGGCGCATCCGCCGGCCGCGCTGCGGCACCGGCTGGACTCCAAGATCGTGACCACGCAGCTCGGCAACGCGGCGGGCGTGCCGAGCGTGCCGAATGTGCTCGGCCGGGCCCGACCCACGCCGAGTTGCTCGCGCTCGCCGCGACGGCGGGCCTCGGCGACCGACCTGGTCGTGCAGACGCCCTACGGCGACTCGGGCAAGACCACGTTCTTCATCCGCGGCGAGCGCGACTGGGACGCGCACGCCGGAGCGATGGCCGACAGGAGCTCAAGGTCATGCGCCGGATCGAGCACCGGGCGATGGCCGTCGAGGCCGTGCTCACCCGGCACGGCACGGTCGTCGGGCCGCTCATGAACGACCTCACCGGGCACCCCGAGCTGACCCCCTACCGCGGCGGCTGGGGCCGGCAACGACATCATCCCGGCCACGCTGACCGCCAGCAGAAGGGCGGGCCCGGCAGCTGACCGCGCAAGCTCGGCGACCAGCTGGCCGGGCAGGGCTACCTGGGTTTCTTCGAGGTCGACTACCTTGTCGACACCGGCACCGGTGAGCTGTACCTGGGTGAGCTCAATCCGCGGATCAGCGGCATCAGCCCGATGACCAACGTGACCGCCAGCGCCTACGCGGACATGCCGCTGTTCCTGTTCCACCTGCTGGAGTACCTGGACCTGGACTACGAGGTGGACATCGACGAGATCAACGAGCGCTGGTCGCACGAGGCGGCCGTCGACGTCTGGAGCCAGCTGATCCTGAAGGAGACTTCGGACGGCGTCGAGCTGCTGACCGGCGCGCCGCGCACCGGCGTCTACACCATCGCGCCGGACGGCAGCGCCGACTTCCGCCGGCACGCCTACGACTGGCACGGCATCGTGGACGAGACCGAGGCCTTCTATCTCCGGATCCTGGCTCCTGGCGACTTCCGCTACAAGGGCGCGGATCTTGGCGCGCTGGTCACCCGCGGCCGGCTGCAGGCAGACGACAACACTCTCGAGCGCAGCTGCGCTCAGTGGATCACCGGCATCCGCGGACATTTCTCCGGCCAGCCGGTCGTGCCGCTGCAGGCAGCGCCCCCGACCAGGGAATCCTTCAAGCTAGCCTGAGGCGGCCGGCTGATTCGGCGACGTGGCTGACGGCCTCGACGTTGTTGCCGTCGGGGTCGCGGACGAAAGCTGCGTAGTAGTCCGGGTGGTAGTCGGGCCAGATCTGCGGCGCGTACAAGACCTCGGCTCCGGTCAGCACGGCCGCCTCGAAGAACGCCCGGACCGCCGCCCGGTCGGGCGCGGCGAAGGCGATGTGGGACTCACGGAAGCCGTCGCCGGTCGTCTGCGCACCAATCCAGAACGTCGGCGAGGGCGGGCGGCCGTAACCGATCGTGTCACCGAAATCCATGACTCGCCCGCTGCCGAGCTTAGCGAGCACGGCGTCATAGAACGCGGCGCTGGCCGCGATGTCCGCGCACTGAATGGACACATGATCGAGCATAAGGACAACCTACCGGGTGCCCTGGCCGCATCGCGGCCTGCCCCCGGAAGTACCCGGTCACTGCTTGCTGCTGGTCAGGAAGGTGACAATCGCCGCGGTGAACGCCCGGGCCAGCTTGCGCTGGAAGGCGGGGGTGGTGAGCAGTGCCGCGTCGGTCGGATTGGGCATGTTCCCGCACTCGATGAGGATCTTGGGCACCGTGGTCAGGTTCAGGCCAGCCAGGTCGTCCCGGAAGATGACGCCGGTACTGCCGTAGTAGTCGCTCTCCGGCATGGTGGTATACGTCAGCATCGCGGACCGGACGTCGGCGCCGAAACGTCGCGACGCTGCGATCACCTTGTCGTTCGGGCCGTCGGCCACCGGCTCGAGCACCGTGAAACCGCGGCCGGAGACTGGCCCGCCGTCAGCGTGGATATCGATGGCCACATCGGCGTGGGCGCGGTTGATAATTGGCCGCCCTGGTCGTCACGCACGGGCCGACACCGTCATTACTGTGCCGGGTGAGGACGACCGTGGCGCCGTCTTCGCGCAGGTCTTTGCGCAGGTAGCTGGCCACGTTGAAATTGAACCGGGCCTCGGTGTAGCCACCTGCTGGTCTCCGTTCCCGTGGTGTCGCAGGTTTCGTCCTCGCGGCCGTTCCAGACCAGCTGGTTGATGTAGTCGGGGTCGGAGAAGTTGCCGCCGTTGTGACCGGGGTCGATGCCGACGACCTGGCCGGCCAGCGGCAGCGGCTGGCTCGGGCTGGGGCTGGGTGAGCCGGAATTCGCCGACGGCGAGGCGGCCGGGCTGCTCACGGGACTGTCGGCCGGCTGGTAGATGTGCTGGCTGACGGTGCCGCGCTGCCGGGCCCGTCTTGGCCCCCGGTGGCGCCGCAGCCGAGTACGGCGATGGCGCACAGTGCACTTGCACCGGTGGCCGTGAGCTTCCTCCTGACTTGCACCTGTCCGACCCTAGTGCGGCGGGCCGGTACGCGGTGCCATGGCCGCCCGGCCGGAGGCTCAGGCGATCCACGCCTCGCTGTGCTGCCAGAGCTGTTCGGCGAGCTCCTCGGTAGCAACGCGGCTCGGCTCGCGCTCCGTGCAGTTGTCGTAGTACCGGCCGCTGACCTGCGCCAGGGCAGGCTCGGTGGCGCAGTAGAGCGAGGTCATGGCGCCCTGCTCCACGGTCAGCATCCGCCGGGTGAGGACCGGCCGCACCGGCCACGGCACCCGGCGCCAGATATCGGAGGCCACCAGGCCGGGATGCAGCGAGTAGCTCGTCACTCCGGTCCCCGCCAGCCTGCGGGCCAGCTCCTGGCTGAAGAGCACGTTGCAGAGCTTGGATACCGCGTACTCGGGCAGTGCGGTAACTGCCCGGGTTCGACGGCGCAGCTGGCCGAAATCAATGCCCTTGGCCTGATAGTGGGCGTCGCTGGCGACGGTCACGATCCTGGCGTTACTGGCCGTCAGGCACTCCAGCAGCGCGGTGGTAAAAGCGAAGTGGCCGAGGTGATTGACGCCGAAGATCAGCTCGAAGCCGTCGGTCGTGAGGCCGCGCGGCCGGCCACCCCCGCGTTGTTGATCAGGACGTCGAGCGGCTCGCCCAGGGCAAGGAAGGCGCGCGCCGAGGCCCGTACTGCCGCCAGGCTGGCCAGGTCAAGCTGGTGAAAACGGACCTGGTCAGTCCCGGCAGCGGCGGCGACCTGAGCGACAGCAGCCTCGCCCTTCGGCCGGGACCGGCACGCCACGTGGACCCGGCCACCGCGAGCGGCCAGCGCAGTCGCCGTCGCCAGCCCGATGCCCGTGTTGGCACCGGTGACCAGGAAGGTCCGTCCGGAAAGATCACCCATGCCTTCTCGCCTTCGCGCCTACCAGCGCATCGAGCCCCAGGTCCAGGTGCCCTGACGGACGGAGGCAAGCGTCGCGGTGCAGTTGCCCTTCTTCCGCGTCAGCTTGCCCCAGATCTTAGTGACGTAGTGGCCGGAGCCGGCCGCCTTGGCGTAGCGGCGGGTGCCGCCGCGCAGCTGGTAGGTGCCGCGGAAGACCTCGGTGAATTTACAGGTGGTGGGGTTGGGAACGGAGGCCGAGCCGCTGGTCTGGGTGCTCAGCAGGCGGACCGATCCGGCGCTGAAGGTCAGCCAGGTCCGGCCGGCGTGCTTGCCGGGGACAGCCGTGCCGGTGGCGGTCAGCACGCCGCGGGCTTTCACATGCTCCTTCGTCGCCGCTGCCACGTTGCTGGTCATGGCGATGTGCTCCTGGATCTTGGCGGCCGCCGCGGGGTGCGGTGACCCAGCCGCCGCAGCCGCGCTGCCTGCCGCCAGCACCAGTGCCGCCGGGCCTGCCACAGCCGCCAGCGCCAGGCCTGCTACCGCCGTCCTGAACCTGCGCATCGAACCTCCTCGGAGAACTGCACGTGGTCTCGCCGGGCCGGCTGTTACCTGAGCCCTTGCCACGGGCGGCGGCGTCAATGGCAAGGGCTCAGGTAACAGGCCGGCCCGGCGAGACCACGTGCAGTTCTCCGAGGAGGTTCGATGCGCAGGTTCAGGACGGCGGTAGCAGGCCTGGCGCTGGCGGCTGTGGCAGGCCCGGCGGCACTGGTGCTGGCGGCAGGCAGCGCGGCTGCGGCGGCTGGGTCACCGCACCCCGCGGCGGCCGCCAAGATCCAGGAGCACATCGCCATGACCAGCAACGTGGCAGCGGCGACGAAGGAGCATGTGAAAGCCCGCGGCGTGCTGACCGCCACCGGCACGGCTGTCCCCGGCAAGCACGCCTGCCGGACCTGGCTGACCTTCAGCGCCGGATCGGTCCGCCTGCTGAGCACCCAGACCAGCGGCTCGGCCTCCGTTCCCAACCCCACCACCTGTAAATTCACCGAGGTCTTCCGCGGCACCTACCAGCTGCGCGGCGGCACCCGCCGCTACGCCAAGGCGGCCGCTCGGCCACTACGTCACTAAGATCTGGGGCAAGCTGACGCGGAAGAAGGGCAACTGCACCGCGACGCTTGCCTCCGTCCGTCAGGGCACCTGGACCTGGGGCTCGATGCGCTGGTAGGCGCGAAGGCGAGAAGGCATGGGTGATCTTTCCGGACGGACCTTCCTGGTCACCGGTGCCAACACGGGCATCGGGCTGGCGACGGCGACTGCGCTGGCCGCTCGCGGTGGCCGGGTCCACGTGGCGTGCCGGTCCCGGCCGAAGGGCGAGGCTGCTGTCGCTCAGGTCGCCGCCGCTGCCGGGACTGACCAGGTCCGTTTTCACCAGCTTGACCTGGCCAGCCTGGCGGCAGTACGGGCCTCGGCGCGCGCCTTCCTTGCCCTGGGCGAGCCGCTCGACGTCCTGATCAACAACGCGGGGGTGGCCGGCCTGCGCGGCCTCACGACCGACGGCTTCGAGCTGATCTTCGGCGTCAATCACCTCGGCCACTTCGCTTTTACCACCGCGCTGCTGGAGTGCCTGACGGCCAGTAACGCCAGGATCGTGACCGTCGCCAGCGACGCCCACTATCAGACCAAGGGCATTGATTTCGGCCAGCTGCGCCGTCGAACCCGGGCAGTTACCGCACTGCCCGAGTACGCGGTATCCAAGCTCTGCAACGTGCTCTTCAGCCAGGAGCTGGCCCGCAGGCTGGCGGGGACCGGAGTGACGAGCTACTCGCTGCATCCCGGCCTGGTGGCCTCCGATATCTGGCGCCGGGTGCCGTGGCCGGTGCGGCCGGTCCTCACCCGGCGGATGCTGACCGTGGAGCAGGGCGCCATGACCTCGCTCTACTGCGCCACCGAGCCTGCCCTGGCGCAGGTCAGCGGCCGGTACTACGACAACTGCACGGAGCGCGAGCCGAGCCGCGTTGCTACCGAGGAGCTCGCCGAACAGCTCTGGCAGCACAGCGAGGCGTGGATCGCCTGAGCCTCCGGCCGGGCGGCCATGGCACCGCGTACCGGCCCGCCGCACTAGGGTCGGACAGGTGCAAGTCAGGAGGAAGCTCACGGCCACCGGTGCAAGTGCACTGTGCGCCATCGCCGTACTCGGCTGCGGCGCCACCGGGGGCCAAGACGGGCCCGGCAGCGCGGCACCGTCAGCCAGCACATCTAGCCAGCCGGCCGACAGTCCCGTGAGCAGCCCGGCCGCCTCGCCGTCGGCGAATTCCGGCTCACCAAGCCCCAGCCCGAGCCAGCCGCTGCCGCTGGCCGGCCAGGTCGTCGGCATCGACCCCGGTCACAACGGCGGCAACTTCTCCGACCCCGACTACATCAACCAGCTGGTGTGGAACGGTCGCGAGGACGAAACCTGCGACACCACGGGAACGGAGACAGCAGGTGGCTACACCGAGGCCCGGTTCAATTTCAACGTGGCCAGCTACCTGCGCAAAGACCTGCGCGAAGACGGCGCCACGGTCGTCCTCACCCGGCACAGTAATGACGGTGTCGGCCCGTGCGTGACGACCAGGGCGGCCATTATCAACCGCGCCCACGCCGATGTGGCCATCGATATCCACGCTGACGGCGGGCCAGTCTCCGGCCGCGGTTTCACGGTGCTCGAGCCGGTGGCGGACGGGCAGAACGACAAGGTGATCGCAGCGTCGCGACGTTTCGGCGCCGACGTCCGGTCCGCGATGCTGACGTATACCACCATGCCGGAGAGCGACTACTACGGCAGTACCGGCGTCATCTTCCGGGACGACCTGGCTGGCCTGAACCTGACCACGGTGCCCAAGATCCTCATCGAGTGCGGGAACATGCCCAATCCGACCGACGCGGCACTGCTCACCACCCCCGCCTTCCAGCGCAAGCTGGCCCGGGCGTTCACCGCGGCGATTGTCACCTTCCTGACCAGCAGCAAGCAGTGACCGGGTACTTCCGGGGGCAGGCCGCGATGCGGCCAGGGCACCCGGTAGGTTTTCCTTATGCTCGATCACGTGTCCATTCAGTGCGCGGACATCGCGGCCAGCGCCGCGTTCTATGACGCCGTGCTCGCTAAGCTCGGCAGCGGGCGAGTCATGGATTTCGGTGACACGATCGGTTACGGCCGCCCGCCCTCGCCGACGTTCTGGATTGGTGCGCAGACGACCGGCGACGGCTTCCGTGAGTCCCACGTCGCCTTCGCCGCGCCCGACCGGGCGGCGGTCCGGGCGTTCTTCGAGGCGGCCGTGCTGACCGGAGCCGAGGTCTTGTACGCGCCGCAGATCTGGCCCGACTACCACCCGGACTACTACGCAGCTTTCGTCCGCGACCCCGACGGCAACAACGTCGAGGCCGTCAGCCACGTCGCCGAATAGCCGGCCGCCTCAGGCTAGCTTGAAGGATTCCCTGGTCGGGGGCGCTGCCTGCAGCGGCACGACCGGCTGGCCGGAGAAATGTCCGCGGATGCCGGTGATCCACTGAGCGCAGCTGCGCTCGAGAGTGTTGTCGTCGGCCTGCAGCCGGCCCGCGGGTGACCAGCGCGCCAAGATCCGCGCCCTTGTAGCGGAAGTCGCCAGGAGCCAGGATCCGGAGATAGAAGGCCTCGGTCTCGTCCACGATGCCGTGCCAGTCGTAGGCATGCCGGCGGAAGTCGGCGCTGCCGTCCGGCGCGATGCGTGTAGACGCCGGTGCGCGGCGCGCCGGTCAGCAGCTCGACTCCGTCCGAGGTCTCCTTCAGGATCAGCTGGCTCCATACGTCGACGGCCGCCTCATGCGACCAGCGCTCGTTAATCTCGTCGATGTCGACCTCGTAGTCCAGGTCCAGGTACTCCAGCAGGTGGAACAGGAACAGCGGCATGTCCGCGTAGGCGCCGGCGGTCACGTTGGTCATCGGGCTGATGCCGCTGATCCGCGGGTTGAGCTCACCCAGGTACAGCTCACCGGTACCGGTGTCGACAAGGTAGTCGACCTCGAAGAAACCCAGGTAGCCCTCCCGGCCAGCTGGTCGCCGAGCTTGCGCGTCAGCTGCCTGGCGCCGGCTGCTTCTGGCTGCCGTCAGCGTGGCCGGATAGTCGTTGCCGGCCCAGCCGCCGCGGTACGGGGTTAGCTCGGGGTGGCCGGTGATGTCGTTCATCAGCGGGCCGACCAGCGTGCCGTGCCGGGTGAGCACGGCCTCGACGGCGATGGCGCGGTGCTCGATCCGGCGCATGACCTTGAGCTCCTGTCGGCCAGCGGCTCCTTGGCGTGCGCCGCCCAGCGTCTCGGCGCGAGATGAAGAACGTCGTCTTGCCCGAGTCGCCATAGGGCGTCTGCACGACCAGGTCGGTGCCGAGGCCCGCCGTCTTGGCCAGCGCGAGCAGCTCGGCGTAGGTCGCGGCCCGGCCGAGCACATTCGGCACGCTCGGCACGCCCGCCGCGTTGCCGAGCTGGGTGGTGACGATCTTGGAGTCCAGCCGGTGCCGCAGCGCCGCAGGCGGATGCGCGACCCGAAGCCGAGCTCGGCCGCGAGCGCTTCGGTCTGCTCGTCGAACATGACGAACGTGGCCAGCCCGCCGGGCCCGTCGAGCGCGATCGAGACTGCGACACCTCGGGGTGGCCGAGCAGGTAGTTGCAGATGTCCTCGATCGACTCGAACTCGGGCGCGCGCCGGTCGCCGGGACGAAGACGTTCGGGTGCCCGCCCTCGAATGAGTCGTAGTAGCAGAGGTAGCGGAAGCTCGCGCACCCAGCGGTTGATGCCGAGCAGGTTGAACGCGGTCGGCGAGACGAAATAGATCGGCCGCTGGTTGGTGCGGAAGAAGTCGCGTAAAGCGGATACTCCCCGGAGCGTGGCTGGCGTGGTCACGTGAGCCTCCTTTACCCCGGAGTCCGGATATCAGAGGGTTACCCCAACAGACGGGGGCTACCCCCACAGATGGGGGGCTCGCCCCCATCGGCCCCCCCAAAACCCGTGCCCTGGCAGCCCGACCGTCGAGATCCGGAAATCAACGTCACGATCTTGACGTCACGGGCGCCGGCCGGGCGAGCCCGGCCGGTCAGATCTGGCCTTCGAGCTGTTTGACCGGCGCGGTGGTACACACGCTGGCCGGCTGGTTACCGGTCATCTTGCAGATGGCGGCCGTGAACATGTTGGCCGAGCCGTCGGCGCCCTGGGCGACGGCGGAGGACGGGTTGTGCAGGTCGCTGGCGATCTGGCTCCACGTCAGGCCCTGCAGCACCTGCGGGTTATAGGTGGCGGTGGCGACGAACCTGTTGCCGATGTCGATGAACGGGTAGCCGTTGCCGGGCGGCGCGTACTTCGTCCACAGCGCCTGCTGCGCGGCCGTCGGCTTCTGCAGCAACTGGCGGTTCACGTCCTGGTTCTCGACCGGCGCGAAGACCAGGTACTTGCTGGTGTATGTCGACTTGTAGAAGGTCAGGGTCGCGGTGTTGGGATAGGTATCAGTGGCGGAGGAGTGGATGCCCTTGAGCGGCGAGAAGCTGCCGAAGCGACTGAGCGCGACCGCCATCGACCACCGCTCGGCCGCGCAGTACGGGCACCATTCGGCGCCGATATACAGCATCTCCGGCTTGCCGCCGGAGGTCAGCGCGGGCCCGGTGACGCTCTGCATCGCCTGGGTTTGGGCACTGCCCAGGCCGACCTGGGCCAGCACACTGGGGGAGACGGTGAGGTCGGACTGCACGCTGGCCGGCAGGGCGCCGCTGACTGGCCCCGAGACTGCCCCGACTTGCCGCTGTTGCTGACCAGGGCGCCGATCACGATGCCGACGACAGCCAGCAGCGCAACCCCGATGCCGGCGATCGCCAGGATGGTCCGCCGTCTTTTTTCGGCCTGCCGCTGCTGTCGCTGCTGAGCAGCGATCCGCGCCCGTGCGGACTTGTCCCGTTCGGCCTTGCCCATACTCAGGTCGACCCCTTATCGCGCTGTGTAATTCAATGATGACACGGTGTCGTGAGCCGCGATCGCCAGGTCCTGACTCCTAGCTGATCGCCTTCACCGCCGGGGAGTTGCAGACGCTGCCCGGTTGTCCGCCGGTCAGCGTGCACAGCCCTGCCGTGATGACGTTGGCGGAGCCGAGCACCGACTGCGCTACCGGGTTATTCGGGTTGCGCAGGTCGGCGGCGATCTGCTGCCAGGTCAGCCCGAAGTGGCTGGGATCCTCATTCACGGTCGAGCCGAGCACGCTGGGCAGGTACTGCGAGGTGTTGAGCAGGAACTTGCCGTCGAAGTAGATGAACGGGATCGAGCCCGCCGTGTCGGTGTACGGCGGGATATCCCACTTGGTCAGCAACTCCCGCTGGGCTGCAGTGGGCGACTGGAGCTGCTTTCCGGCGACTGTCTCGAGCTCGACTGGGGTGAAGGCCAGGTACTTGCTGACATAGCTGGACTTGTAGAAATCCAGCGTGGCTGTGTTGGAGTAGGTATCAGTCGCGGTCGAGTGGATCAGGCCCAGTCCGGACAGCGTGCCGAAGCGGCTCAGCGCGGCGGCCATAGCCCACCGCTCTGCTGCGCAGTACGGGCAGTACTCGGCGCCCAGAAACAGCACCTCGGGCTTGCCGTTCTGGGTCAGCGGTGTGCCTGAGATCGGGGTCAGCGGGTCGACCTTGGCCGCCCCGGTCGGGCCGGCCCCGACCGCGTTGAACACGCTGGCCGGGATCGTGGTGACGTCACGGGTGATCACCGCGGCCGCCGTGGCGGAGCCTGCCTTCGGCGTGGCAGCCGGCCCGGCGTTGATCTTGACCAAGACCAGGACGAGAACCAGCACCAGCACGACCACGACGCTGCCGCCGGCCATCAGCGCACGGCGCCGCGCTGCGGCCTGGCGAGCTGCGGCTTGCTGGGCGGCGATCCGCTGCCGTGCGATCTGCTGTCTGTTGCGATCAGCCTTGCCCATCAGGCCCGGCCCTTCCGCTTGAGTCCGTGCTAGGCCTTCAGGCGGGCCCCGTCGTCATCGCCAACACCGGCGAACGCAGTGTAGAACACCAGAAGTGTAAATATGAGGAAAGTCGCGACATGAACGCTCGTGCACCACAGGCAGATGTTCTTGATCAGGATCAGCTCGGCATAGACCAGGTACAGCACGAAGCACATGCCGACGGCGACTGAGCCCAGCCGGATGCGCCCGGCCCACCTCCGCAGGTCGGGCCGCAGGCGCCGCCAGCCACCACGGCGAGTTGACCACGACCATGAAGACATAGAACGCCAGGCCGAGAACCGCGACCGGCAGGACGCCGAACAAGATCGATTCCGGGCTGGTGGTGACCTTCTGGCAGTTGACCATGGCCAGTGTCCGGACAGGCCAACGTGAGCTTGGTGTCGAGTGCGCGATGGTCAGGTAGATCGACACGCCAGGCCGTACAGGGACAGGAGAACGTGGCGAGCGGGAGAACCCGCCCGGGCGACGGCGCTAGTAGCCTGCCGAGCGGGCGCGGCCTGGCGGCTGGTCGCGGCGGCGAGGGCCGCCGGGCCGCGGCCGCGGCGCCCGGCAGGGCCATGCCGTTAGCCGCGGGGCGCCGGGCTTTGCGCCCCGGCCGCGGCTTCCGGTAGCCCCCGCCGTCGCCGACCTGGCAGCCTGCGCGCTCTTCGGCTGCCGCCTGTCCGCGGGTTGGCGGCCTTAGCGGCGGGTTGCCGCCACCCTGCCGGCCGGTCGTGGCTGGCTCGGACTACCTGGCCCTTGCTGCCCTCGCCTGAACCGCGCCGGGAGTTCTGGCCGGCCATTACAGGGACCCCGCCCGCAGCCGACAGCGGCCGAGGTGCAGACGCCCGCCGGAGCGGTCTTGGTAATCTTGCAGATCGCGGCGGTGATGGCGTTCGCGGCGCCGTCGACGTCCTGTGGCGACCGGGCTGCTCGGGTTCCTGATGGCGGCCGCCACCTGGGCCCAGGTCAGCTTGGCCAGGCTGCTGGGCAGGTACTGAGACCCGATCACCAGGTACTTGTTGCCGATATCGACGAACGGGAAGCTGCCGGAGTCAGCCGACTGCACGTAGGGCGGCGCGTCGTACTTAGTCATCAGGGCTGTCTCTGGGCCGTCGTCGGCTTCATGCAGCGTCGTGCCCTTGACGGTGTACACTCTCGACCGGGGTGAAGTCCAGGTACTTGCTGGTGTAGCTGGACTTGTAGAACGTCAGCGTCGGAGTGTTCGGGTAGACGTCGGTGCTGGACGAGTGGATGTAGTGCAGGTTGGAGAACGTGCCGAACCGGCTCAGCGCCACGGCCATGGCCCATCGCTCGGCTGCGCAGTACGGGCAGTACTCCTCGCCCATGTAGACGATCTCGGGCTTGCCGTCGACGTCAGGGCGACTGCCGCTGGTCGCGGAAATAGCGGGCTGACTCCGCTGCCCGTGCCGACCGAGTTCAGCGTGCCGGCCGGAACGGTCGTGATCTGCTTGGTGACCGATTCGCCTGGACGCGCTGCCGCCGCGCCGCCCGGGTGGCGGCCGAGCCGTGGACGCGGTCTTGATGACGATCAGGGCGACCACGATGGCGAGCACGGCGACCACGCTGCCGACCGCGGTAGCATCCGCTTGCGGGCCTCGGCACGCCGCGTGGCAGCCTGCTGCGCGGCAATCTTCTCCCGGGCGTTCATCCGCCGGATCGCTCCGCCTTGCCCATGCTTACCTCGCCCTTGCCTGACTGAGGGTTTCTGCTGGCCCGCCTCGGCCGTGCTTGCGGCTACGCCCCGTGGCGCCGCTGCCGTTGATGGCCGCGCACCATGCTAGAGCGCGCCGGGCGGTGCAACCGCCGCTGTTATCGAAGCGGAAGCTGCTGAAGGCTAGCTGAAGGATGAACTCTGGCTGAGCTTAGCCATCCAGGCCCCGCCGATGTCCAGGTTTCTTGCGGTGCGCAACCTATGCTGGCTATCGTCTGCGGATGGTGGCCTTAAAAATCGGCGCGGCGCACAGGCAGCCGCGCTTCTCGCAGTCGCTTGCATCGGGCTTGCCGCGGCAGGATGCGGCAGCTCCTCCCCCAGCACCGCGATCAGCTCGAGCTCCAAGGTGTCTGGCACTGTCAACGTGGCCTACGCCTCCTCGCTTCAGTACCTGAACGAGAAGGTGGTCGGCCCGGCTTTCACCAAGGCCACGGGCTACAAGTACTCAGCGGTTTCGGCGAACTCGTCCGGCACGCTGGAGTCCGACATCGCCAGCGGCGAGATCCATCCCGAATGTGTTCGAGAGCGTCGGCGGCGACAACATCACGCCGCTGTTCCCCAAGTTCACCAAGTGGTATGTGCAGTACGCGGGTACCTCGATGGTCGTGGCCTACAACCCCAACGAGCAAGTACGCCATCGAAGTTCAAGGCCATCGCCGATGGCAGCAAGCCGCTGAAGGATCTGTTCACCCTGCTGCAGACGCCGGGCCTCAAGCTCGGCCGGACCGACCCGAACGCCGACCCGCAGGGCCGCGACTTCATCTACATGCTCGAGCTGGCGCAGTCGTACTACCACCTGCCGTCGGACACGGTGACCAAGATCCTGGGCGGCCCGACCGGCTCCTCGACCTCGTCGCAGATCTACGCCGAGTCCTCGCTGGACTCGACCCTGGAGTCCGGTCAGCTCGACGCCTCCAGCGCGTTCATCACCCAGGCCATCGAGCTGCACCTGGACTACATCCCGCTGCCGGCCGCGATCAACCTCGGCGACTTCTCCCTGGCCGCCCACGTACAAGACCGCCATCGATCACGATCACCCCGCCCGGCGGCACGGCGACCACCAAGCACGGCTCGCCGCAGGTCATCGACATCACGATCATCGGCAAGCCGACGCCGGCCGCGATCGCGTTCGTCAAGTACACGCTCTCGCAGGCCGGCCTGGCGCTGTACAAGACGGGCGGATTTACGTTGCTGACGGCCGCCGCGACCGGACCACGAGCGCGATTCCGGCCGCGATCAGCAGTGAGCTGGGCGGCTAGCCCGGCGAGCTGCTGGCGCTGCCCGGGGGGAGGAGCCCCCCGGCCAGCCCGGCCGGCCGGCCGGGCCCCGGCCGGTCCGCGGCGGGATCCGCTCGGCTCCGGCGCTGTCGTCGCTCGGCGCGGCGGCCTGATCTGGATCGCCCTGCTCGGCCCGGTGATCACCCTGCTCACGCATCTGTCCTGGCATGCGCCATCGGCAGCTCGCTCAGCTACCCCGGCGCGCTGGATCCGCTGGTAGTCTCGCTTGAGTCGGGCGGCATGACGCTGGCCGTGCTGTTCTTCGTCTGCACGCCGCTGGCCTGGATGCTGGCCCGCGGCTCGCTGCCGTTCCCGCGGATCTGGGAGGCCGGGGTGCTGTGCAGCCTGCTGCTGCCGCCGCTGGTCATCGGGCTGCTGCTGGTCTTCATGGTCGGCCCGTACACCGCCCTTCGGCGAGCTGATCGGTCACCTGCAACCTGACCGCTACCAACACCTTCCTGGCGCTGGTGATCGCCGAGGTCTATGAGTCCGCGCCCTACTACGTGGTGGGCGCGCAGGCGGCGTTCGGCTCGGTGAACCCGCGGCTCGAGCAGCAGGCCGCGTTGCTGGGCGACCGGCCGCGGCGGGTGTTCCGGCGGGTGACCCTGCCGCTGGCTTCGCCCGGCCTGGCGATGGCCCTGGCCGTAGCCTGGGCGCGGGCGATGGGTGCCTTCGGCGCAGTCATCATCATCGCCTACCACCCGTACGGGCTGCCGCTGCAGATCTATACCACGCTGGAGGAGACGGGCCTGCCGTCGGCGCTCCCGTACGCCCTGGTCCTGCTAGTGGTCGCGCTGCCGTTGCCGCTGGCCGCCTATATCTGGAGCGCCCGTGCTCAAGGCCGACGTCGAGGTTGACCGCAGGGAATTCACCGTGCGGGCCTCGATCGCGGTCGCACCAGGGGAGCGGCTGGCCCTGTTCGGCCCGTCGGGCGCCGGGAAGACCACGGTGCTGGAGACCATCGCCGGGCTGGTGCAGCCCGCGGCGGGCACCGTCGAGCTTGGCGGCCGGATCCTGACCAGGACCGGCGCGCCGAAGGTGGCGGTACCTGCCTGGCAGCGTCAGGTCGGCTTGCTGCGCCAGGATCCCGGCCTGTTCCCGCACCTGTCGGTCCGGGACAACCTCTGTTACGCGCGCACGGCCGGCCGCGGCGCCGAGCTGACCGAGCTGGCGAGCGCACTGGGCATCGGCGACCTGCTGACCGCGATGCCCGCCCGGCTATCGGGCGGGCAGCAGCACCGCGCCGCGCTGGCGCGGCTGCTGCTGGCCCGGTGCGAGGCGCTGCTGCTGGACGAGCCCTACTCCGGCCTGGACGCGGCGCTGCGCCGGACGCTCACGGCGCTGGTCGTCAGGCTGGTGACCGAGCGCGGCGTGCCGGCGGTGCTGGTCGCACATGAGCTGGCCGACGCGCAATCTTTCGCCAACCGGATGGCCGTGATCGATGCTGGTCAGGTGCTGCAGACAGGTGAACCGGACCAGGTCGTGCTCCGGCCGGCCTCGCTGCGGGTCGCCGAGCTGGTCGGCTACCTCGGCTTCGCCGCGGTCAGCGGCCGGCCAGGTGTCGTCGCCGGGATCCACCCGGACCGGGTCACCGTCGGCGAGGACCGCAACCGCGGACAGGTGCTGGCCGGAACGCTGGTGGCCGCCCGCCCAGCCGGCGCGGGCTGGGAGGCCGATCTTCAGCTACCCGGCTCGGTGGTGACCTGCCGGCTGCCCGAGCGGCCCGGCCGGGACGGGAGCGAGCTTGTCGTGACCGCGATCGACCCGCCCTTGTTCGGCCCCGGCGGGGACGGCCTGACATGACGCGCCAGCAGCCCGCGGGCCAGCCCGACCGACCCTACGAGAGCGCTGTGCCGCCGGCGGCAGCCCGGGCCGGAGCCCGGCTGCGGCTGGCCCGGCAGGCCCGCGGTTTCTCCCAGCAGCAGCTGGCCGGGATGGCGGGAGTGTCCCGGCAGGCGGTCTCGGCCGTCGAGGCCGGGCTTTCTGACCCGTCGCTGCGGGTCGCCCTCGCGGTCGGCCGCGCACTCGGCCTGTCGGTCGAGGAGCTGTTCGGGCCGGCCATCCCGGAGCCCGTCGTGCCAGTGCGCCCGCTGGCGCCGCTCGGCAGCGAGGGCAGCCGGGTCTCGCTGGCGCCGATGGGCGACAGCTTCGTGGCGCTGCCGCTGTCTGGCGCCACTGTGACCAGGTCCGGTTTCGCGGCCGCCGGCGGCCGGGTAAGGGGGCCGGGCGAGGTCAGCCCGCTGGGGCCGCCGCGGCCCACGCTGGTGCTGGCCGGCTGCGACCCGGCGCTGCCGCTGCTGGAACTGCCGCTGAGCCTGCTTGATCCGCCGGTGTCGTTCCTGTGGTGGCCGTGCGCCAGCCAGGAGGCCCTGAGCCTGGCGGCGGCCGGCCTGGTGCACGTGGCCGGCGCGCACCTGCTCGGCCGGTCCGGCGATTACAACACCGGGCCGGCCGCCGAGCTAGTGCGCGGCGGCGCCGATCTCATCGGTTTCTGCTCCTGGCGAGAGGGTCTGGTGCTGCGGCCGGGGCTGGCCTCCCGGGTGGGCGACCTGGCCGCAGTCGCCGCGGCTGGCCTGCGCCTGGTCAACCGGGAGCCGGGAGCCGAGGCCAGACGGGTGCTGGATCGTGAGCTGGCCCGGCTGGGGATCAGCAGCGCCGGGCTGGCTGGCTACGACACGACCGCGACCGGCCACCTGGAGGTAGCCGCGGCGATCGCGGCCGGACTCGCCGACGCCGGCATCGCCAGCGAGCCCGCGGCGCTGGCCTATGGCCTGGACTTCGTGCCGATCACCGCCGAGCGGTTCGACCTGGTCATCCCGGCCGCTCAGGCCGGAACGCGCGAGGTGCAGGGGCTGCTGCGGGCGCTGTCCTCACCCTGGCTGCTGGGCCAGCTGGCCAGCCTGCCCGGCTATGAGGTGAGCCAGTGCGGCGAGCGGATCGCGAGCCTTCCGCCCGGCTGAGCTCGCCGCGTAGGCTGCGCTCGTGTACGACTTCGATCTCGCCGACCTGGAGGACTTCAGCTGGGACCGGTTCGTGGCCCTCGGCTGGGAGTCGGTCTTCGTCGGATACCACTCGGGCAGCGTCATCAGGACGATCGCCCGCCGCTGGCGTGACCTGATGCAGGGCGCGCTGGGCTGCCCGGAGGCCATTGCCGACGCGCTGGTCAGAGATCAGGTGATGGCGCGGGCGGACCGGGACCTGATCAGGATGCGGGATCCGGAGCAGCTGCTGGCGGGCATGCGCGAGATCGTGCGCGACATGGGCGAGGAGCTGGCCGGGATGATCGAGATCCGGCCCGCGGACCGGCCCGGGCTGCTCGCCGCGCATGCCCGGCTGACCGAGTACCTGGGCGAGCTGGCCGGCGACGCTGAGGACGAGCAGGTCGGCGGCTAGCCCGCCTTCATCGCCAGTGCCAGCGTCGTGGTGTACCGGACCGTCATCTGGCCGTCCGGGAACCGCCGGGAGATGATCCCGGCGACCTCGGCGAGCAGGGCCTCGCGGGCCGACGGCTCGAGCTCGATGACGTAGGACTTGCTCCGGTCATCGGTGAGCCAGTCCGCTGCGTGCACCTGCCGGATCCAGCCCACGACTACGGTGCCGGCCGGTTCCATCTGGCCGGCCGCGGCGACCACGGGGTCGGTCCAGTCCGGGCCGAGGCGCTCATCGCTGCGGTGCTGCCACTCGTAGGCAGGGCACGAGCTGGTCAGCAGCTGCTGGTAGTCGTCGAACCAGGTCTCTCCCTCGTCCTTGGCCCGGTTCCACCAGGCGGCCCAGTAGCCGCCCGGCCGCAGCACCCGGGCGACCTGCGCGGCCCCGGCTCGCGGATCGAACCAGTGCCAGGACTGGGCGAACGTGGTGAGGTCGGCGACGCCGGACCGGACCGGCATCCGGTTGCCGTTGGCCAGCACGCAGGTCGCCCGCGGACTGCGCGCCAGGGCCCGGCGGAGCATCTGCTCCCCGAGGTCGAACGAGACCACCCGGGCGCCGCGTTCGGCCAGCTGGCGGCTGGCGATCCCGGTGCCGGCCCCCCAGTCGAGCACCAGGCGGCCGGCCAGCCTGCCCGTCCGCCGCTCCAGTTCTTCATACAGCGCGGCCGGGTAGGACGGCCTGGCCGCGTCGTACTCGGCCGCGGCGGCGTCAAAGACCGAACGGTGCGCAGAGGTCATGCAGGCAATCCTGGCCGGCCTTGCCTACGCCCAGAATGAACACCCCGTCCCGGCCCGCACCCGGCCCGGCACGATGGTCGCCATGAAACTGCTAGTACTGGGCGGAACCCACCATGTCGGCCGCGCCGTGGCCGAAGAGGCACTGGCGCGGGGTGACCAGGTGACGACGCTGACGCGCGGCATCAGCGGGCCGTCGGCGCCCGGTGCCCTCGGACTGCACGCCGACCGCACCGATCCGGCGGCGCTAGCCGCTGTGCTCGGGGACGCCAGCTGGGACGCGGTCATCGATACCTGGAGTGGCGCGCCGCGCGTCGTCGCGGACTCGGCCCGGCTGCTGGCCCGGCGGGCCGACCATTACGGCTACGTGTCGAGCCGGTCGGTCTACCGGTGGCCGATCGCGGCCGGGCTGGACGAGTCCGGACCGGTCGTCGACGGAGACCCGGCCAGCGAGGACTCCGGACGACTACGCCGCGGCCAAGCGCGGCGGCGAACTGGCGGCCGTCGAGGGCTTCGGCGGCCCGACCGTGCTGGCCAGGGCGGGACTGATCCTCGGGCCGTACGAGATCGTCGGCCGGATGCCGTGGTGGCTGCGGCGGATCGAGCGCGGCGGCGACGTGCTGGCGCCCGGCCCGGCCGAGCTGCCGCTGCAATACATCGACTGCCGGGATCTTGCCCGGTGGCTGCTGCACGCCGCCGACGACGGCATCGGCGGCACATTCAACACCGTCAGCCAGCCCGGCCAGGCGACCATGGCGCAGCCTGCTGGAGGCCGCCGTGCAGGTCACCGGCTCGGACGCCCGGCTGATGTGGACTTCGCCCGAGGTGATCGAGGCCGCGGGCATCGCGCCCTGGACGGAGCTGCCGGTCTGGGTGCCGCCAGACAGCGAGCGCGTCGGTCTGCACACCGGGGACGTCTCGGCCGCGTACGCGGCCGGGCTGACCTGCAGGCCGGTGCTGGACACGGTGGCCGACACCTGGGCCTGGCTGCAGGCCGAGGGTGACCCGCCCGCAGCCGGACGGGCGGCCGGGGCACGGCCTGGATCCCGGCCGCGAGCAGGCGGTGCTGGCCAGCCTGCGCCGGCTGATGGACCGTGGCAGGCCCGAAGCTGGCGGCCTGCCACGGTTGCCGAAACGGCTACGTTCCCAGCCCTATGGCTTAACCGGAGTGCCCGAAGACCGGGACGATGGTCGCGCGGGCGATCGTCGCGAAGGTCAGGTTGAACCCGGCCACGGCCGGGGAAACATCTGAGTCGACGCCGAGCTGCTCAGTGCTGAGCGCGTGCACGGCGAAGACATAGCGGTGCGGGTCGCCGGGCGGCGGGGCCGCGCCACCGAAATCCTTGCTGCCGTAGTCGTTGCGGACCGAGAATGCCCCGGCGGGCAGCCCGGCCCCGTCCGCGCTGCCCGGCCCCGCCGGCAGCCGGTCACCGAGGCCGGGATGTCGAGCACCAGCCAGTGCCAGAATCCGGATCCGGTCGGGGCGTCCGGGTCGTAACAGGTGACCGCGAATCCCTTGGTCTCCGCCGGGAACCCGTGCCAGCGCAGCGACGGGGAGATGTTCTGCCCGCTCATGCCGAAGCTGTTGAAGACCTGGGCGTCGGACATCTGCTGGCCGTCAGCCACGTCGTCGCTCTCGACGGTGAACGACGGCACCTGCGGCAGGAAGTCATAGGGAAGCGGGGCGCGGTCAGTCATCGGATTTCCTCCAGTCAGGGCGGCGCAGCGTGGCCAAGGCCACGCTACTGAAGGGCTCGGCCGGCCTGACCCGGTGACCGGCCGGTTCCCGTGTTCAGGTCAGTCCGGGGCACAGAGCCGTCACGCCGGCGGCAAACAGCGATTACGGTGGTGGGACACGTGATCAGCCCGGTGAGCCCGGGACAAGCGGCCGGGGGCCGTGGCTGACCCTGCCGCGCGCGTCGGGACAGCCGGACGAGAGACCATGCCCAGGCCGCCGGTCAGACGCGGCGGCGGGCCGTAGTGGCGGCGCGGGTGAAGGCGCCAGGAAGGTCGGAGACGGTCGTGATGGGGACACGCAAGCCGGTCGCCTGGGCGCGACGCGGCCTGCTTGCCGTGGTCCTCGTTGGCGCCGCCATCATTCCCGGCCGGGCGAGCAGTCTGCGGCGCCCAGCACTGCTCGGGCCTGCGCTGTACAGCGGCTGGCTCGCTGCTGTGGACCAGGGCGCTGCCGGGATCATGGGTTGCCGAGGCGGGCGTGGCCGGAACCGTGACCAGTGCGAGTCCCGCCTATGCGGCGACCGGTGCCGGCGTCGCCGTGGTGGCGGCCGGGACATCGGTCACGGCCTTCGCCGCCACGACCGGCTTGTCGCTGTGGCGGGACTCGACCACGGCGCTGGCCGGTGTTCCGGCTGGTTCGGTGATCGCCGGTGTCCGGTCCTTCGCCGGCGTGGTCGCGGTCGGCGTGCAGCTGCCGGCCGCAACGTCGCAGTCGGTCCCGCCGGGCGGCACAACACAGACCGTGTCAGCCTCGCCACAGTCGCGTAGCTCCGCCCGGACTAGCGGCACTGGTGCCCGCGCTGGCGCCGGTTCGGCTCAGGCCGGCGGCCGGGAAGAAATGATCCTGTCGGCTGCCACCGGCGCGCTGATCCGCAGCTACCCGGCAGCGGTCTACGGCGGTGCGGTCGCCGCCAGCAAGTCGAGCACGGTGATCGTGGGCGCGCAGACGGTGACGGCTTACTCGAACTCGAACGGCCGCGTGCTCTGGAGCCGGGCAACCGGCCGGGCCGGGCAGAGCTGGCGCACGTCCGGCCAGTTCATCTACGTCACCGAGACGGCAGCTGGCTCGAACGCCGTCACGGCGCTGCGCCGGATCAGCCTGCGGACCGGCGCGGAGCGGGTAGTGCGGCCGCAGGGCAGCCGGTTCGCCGGCACGCTGACCGGCGTGGCTGGCGACGTCGCCCTGTTCTCCGACGCTGGCGGCGTCTCGGCTTACGACGCCGGGACCGGCAAGGCCTTGTGGCACGTCCCGTCCGGCGTGCTCGAGCTGACTGACAGCAGCCGCGGCACCATCTACCTGGACGTCGGGGCGACGCTCGAGGGCGTCAGCATCGCGACCGGGCACGTGGTGACCAGGGCAGCTGCGTCGGTGGCCGGCAGCCTGTACTCGGTGGACGCGGGCGTCGCGGTCGGTCTTGACGACAACGCGCTCGGCGGGGTCTGGGGCTACAGCCTGACCACCAGGAAGATCATCTGGACCTCAGTCGGCCTGCCGTGGCCGCACTACTTCATTGACCTGTCCGCGCTCGGCGGGAGTATCAGCCCCGGCAGCGACATCCTGCTGCTGGCCAGTTGCGCCAAGCTCGGGCCCGCGGCGTCCGCCGGGGCGGCTCCGGCGTGCCTGCGGCCGCAGTTGTCCGCCGTGCTGATCTGAGCTGCGACTGCCTACTTCCCGACATAAAAACCGTTGAACATCGTGGCCGGCGGTCGGCAGAGCTTGCTCTTGGCGGTGCTCTGCTCGGCTGCTACCTGCTTCACCGGGACGCAGGAATTGCCGGAGCTGGCCTTGGCCGCGTACACGATCCCGGCGACCAGGAGTGCCAGCGCCAGCGGGAAGAACAAGACGGCGCGCTGACGGGGCATCAGCCTGATGTGAGCATGGCCGGCCGCGACAGCCGGCGCTCGCCGCAGCCGGGTCAACGCAACCAGGATGCTATGCCGCAATTGTTCGATCCTGGGCATTTCTTCGTCTCGGTTCAGCCTGGCAAAGATCGCATAAAGAGCGGCGAGCTTGGGATCTGACCCCCGCAGCGCACTCTCGATGCGCTCCAGCATCCTGCGCTGACGTGCAGGCAGGCCCATAGAGCACCTCCGATCTGGCCCCTCGGATTTCCCCTGGGTCAACGTAACAGGCCGATCGTGATCAAGATGTGACCGGGTTGTGCCCATGGGTGACACCTGTCATGCCCAGGTCAGGACGTCATGCACGGGATTCGCGGGCTTATTCGCCCTAGCCTGAGATCAACGCGATGCGCCGGCTGCTGATGACCGGGCCAGCAGGGCCCAGCGCCGCCGCACTCATCGGACACGATCACGGGACAGGGGAAAGATGTCCAGCCAGACGGTGCTCGACCTCCTTATCGGCATTGCCGTACTCGGGTTGCTGGTGGTCCGGCAATTGCGCACCCGCCCGGTGCAGGGCAATCAGCGAATCATGCTGATCCTGCTGGTCGTCGGCGCGATCCTCGCGGTTCAGTACCTGCAGAAGACTCACGCCGGCTCAGTGGCGATCGTCGCGCTGGCTGGCAGCCTGGTCCTTGCTGCTGTGTTCGGCGCGCTGCGCGCTGCCACGGTCAGGGTGTGGATCCAGGACGGCCAGGCCTGGATGAAGGGCAACTACGTGACGGCGGGCCTGTGGGTCATGGCGCCTGGCCGCGCACCTGGGCTACGACTACCTCATCGGCAAGCACAAGGGCCTGAGCGGGCTCGGCGACGCGACGATCCTGGTGTACCTGGCGGTGAGCCTGGCCGTGCAGCGCGTCATCGTTCTGGTCAAGGCGCGCCGGCTCGACCCGGCCAGCGTCGGCGGCTTCGGCGTCGGCCCCGGCGGTGGTGGCTTCGGACCTGGCGGCGGCGGGTCGGGTGGCTTCGGGTCGGGCGGCTTCGGGTCGGGCGGCGGCGGCTTCGGATCGGGTCGGACCGGATCGCGTCGCGCCGGGTCGGGCGGTCTCGGGTCGCGCCGTCGCTGACCCGCGACGGCCCGGCTGGGCACAGATCAGCCCGCGGCGAAGCACGACCTGGCCGCGGCCGGGCCTGGTTACCGTAGCGCGATGAACGCTGACGTCGGCGCCGCCCGGTACGACGCTATCGCCGACAGCTAAGCGGCCGAGTTCAGCTCTGCCGCCGACCCGGTCTGCACCGCGTTGCTCAGCTGGCCGGCCCGCCGGCCGGGCTGCGCGTCCTCGACATCGCCTGCGGGCACGGCAGGCTGAGTCGTGAACTTGCGTCCCGGGGCGCGCAGGTGACCGGTCTGGACATCTCGGCGCGGCTGATCCAGCTGGCCGAGCGCCGACAGGCGCGCCCGCTCGGCATCAGCTAACCTGGTCGCCGACGTCGCCCGCTGGCAGCCGGAGGCCGTCTTCGACCTGGTCACCTGCAGTTTCGGGCTCTCCGACATCGATGACCTGGACGGCTGCGCCGGGGCTGTAGCGGCTGCGCTGCGGCCCGGCGGCAGATTCGCGGTCAGCATCCTGCACCCGTGCTTCGGCGGCGGCGCGAACGTGTCGGGCTCCTGGCCCGTCGGACACAGTTACTACGACGAGCGGCGGTGGAACGCCGAGGGCGAGCTGTCCACCTTGCGCCGCCAGGTCGGTGCCAACCACCGCATGCTGTCGACGTACCTCACCTCGATGCGACGCCGCGGCCTATGGCTGGACCAGCTGACCGAGCCGGGCCCCGCAGCCGAGTGGGCGGCCGCTCGCAGCGATGCCGCGCGTCAGTCGGTCTTCCTGGTCGCAAGTTTCATCAGGTCATGATGCGGCCTCGGTGTACCTCGACGCCAGGCCGGCGATGATTGCCTCGCTGACGTTCAGGTAGCCGGTGACGTACTGCCGCACCGAGCCGAACGTCTCCGCCAGTTCAGCCAGGAAGACGCGCATCAGCTCGGGCGGGCGCCGTGCCGTAATGCGGCCAAGCAGCTCCCGGCCTGGGTAGAACGCGTGCCAGTCAGCGATCAGGCGCTCCGTGGCCAGCCCGGTCAGCCCGTAGTCGGCAACGATGTCGTCATCGCCGACGCCGAGCAGTGACAGCACGATCGCGGCCAGCATGCCGGTGCGGTCCTTGCCCGACGCGCAGTGGATCACCAGCGGCGCGCGGTCGGCCTGGCCGCGATCACGCGCAGCGCCTGGCTGATCTCTGCGATGCCGTCACTGGCGACCTCTGCGTAACGGTCGGCCAGGAACCGTACCGGATCGATGACGTCGCTCAGCGTGGACTGGTCATACGGCCGGTGCTCGATGCTGAGATTGTGATAGTCCAGCCCGGCAGCGGCTCCGGGACCCGGCCGCCGCGTCGGTCTCCCACGAATGGCGCAGGTCGATGACCGTGCGCATGCCGAGTGCGGCGAACCGGGTCAGGTCGTCGCCCGGCCAGCTTGCCCAGCGAGTCGGACCGGTACAGCCGCCCCAGCGCACCTGCCGCCCGCCGGCCGCCGGGTACCCGCCAAAGTCGCGGAAGTTATGCAGGCGGTCGAACGTCACATGCCGGGGCCACGAGGTACAAAACCCAATCAGAAGGGGAACGGGGTCGTCAGCGCTCAGCAGTAGGTCGCTGCCCTCAGCCTCAGCCCGCGGCCGCGCGGCCGGTCACGTCGTAGTAGTGATGAAGCGGGTCATGGATGAAGTACCGGGCGAACGTCTCGATGGTGAACTCGGCGCCGTCACTGCGGAATCCGGTCCGCGCCCACTGATCGCCGCTGACCTGCGCGAACCGGCGCGCCAGAAGCTCAGCCGCCGCCTCGAGTTCCGCAGCGACAGTCGCCGGGTCCTGCTCGGCGTAGCGGTCCTCGACGGATGTCGCGTCCTGGTCCCAGTTCGGATAGCGCGGCCCGTCAGTCGTGAGCATCAGATCAAGCCTGACCAGGTAGAGCCGCAGTACGTCGCGGACGTGACAGCCGTACTCCAGCGGTGACCAGGTGGCCGGTGCAGGACGGCTGGCATGATCGCCCGGGCCGGCCAGCAGTGCCTGCCAGCTGGCCGCGCTGGCCCGGATCATCGCCGGGACGCTGTCCGGCGAAGCTCTGGGTGTCGAGACCGCACTCGTCGCACGGTCGCTGCAGCACCCAGGTCCAGTCCTTGGTGTCCGGGAGATCGTCATATGTGCCAACTTTACCGTCACGCGGCATCGGCGGACAGCGGGAGTGATCGCGACGGAAGCCCTACCCGGTGCCGGGGTGCTCGCCGATAACGCGCCCTGTGGCTGGCTCGCTGGCAGCCAGGACGCTCTCCTCGCCGACGATCAGGTGGCTGTGGCTGAGGGTCGTGACGCCGCCGACGATCAGGGCCAGGGCTAGCGCCTCGAACGCCAGGTCCGGTGTCGCGGCCTGGAAATGCTCGCCGAACAGGAACAGGCCGAGCAGGCTCGCGGCCAGCGGGTCCAGGATCGTGAAGCCTGGCTGCGAGGCGGCGAGCGGACCTGCCGCCAGGGCGTGCGAGGCCAGCAGCAAGCTAGCGGCGCCGGCGCCGATCAGCGCGTAGACCGCCCAGTTGGAGAAGATCCCGGCGACTCCGCCGCTGAGATGGGAGCTGAACTCCTTGATCACGGCCGCGACGAAGCCCCACGCGATCCCGGTGACAGAACCGAGGATGGCAGCCCGCTGTGAACCGGTCGTCGAGGTGCGGTGCCGCAATCCGAAGGCAACCGCGAGGCCGACCACGACGACGGCGAGCGTGATCAGCCCGGCCAGCACCCACAGGTATCCCGGCGCGTGCTGCCGGCCGCCGGACGGTGAGGCGGCAAACAGGAAGAGCCCGAGTCCGGCCGACATGGCCGCGGCCGCCAGCCAGTCGCGCCGCTGGACTCCCCGGGAGCCGAGCACCGCCATGTAGCCGAACACGAACAGCAACTCGAGCGCCAGGATCGGCTGGACCAGCGCCAGCGGCCCGTAATGCAGTGCCGACGAGCTGGAACGCGAACCCCAGGATCATCGTGCCAATGCCGGCCAGCCAGATCGGCTGGCGGGCCAGCCGGAAAACCAGCCACACATCCAGTCCACTGGACTGGGTGTTCCGCGCGCCGAGGCGCTGACACACCGAGGACGTGGCCGTGCAGACGCTCGCGATGAGCGCCAGCGGAATAGCCTTGTCCATACGCCCTCCGGCCATTCCTTCAGTCAGCCTGTCCGGTCCCGGCGACCGCGAGCACGGGCAACGCCCGCGATGGTGGCTAGCCCCGCCCGCCGCATTCCGGGATCCGGCAGCGCTTTGCTGCCGTCACAGCTATAACCCTGACGTGAACGTTAGATTCCCGCGATGCCGGCACTCTTAGACTGGCGGCCCGCAACGGAGGTCGGCGTGTCCGCACAGCCCGCGCCGGGAATATTACAGTGCGCAACCTTGCGATCACGCAAATAGCGAGAGGAAGCCGTGGTAACACTTCATCACGACGCGGATATGGCGGCACAGCTCGCACGCACGCTCATCGGCGCCTACGCGGACGCGGCCGACCTCGGCGAGGCGCTGGCGGTGGCCGGCCGGGTAGCGGCCGGCGACTACGGAATGTGGCACCAGGAGTGGCGGGCCGCTGCCACCGCGGCGCAGTTAGCTGCCGATGCGGCGGCTGCTCGCGGCGCCGGCACGCTGGCGGCACGGGGATACCTGCGGTCCGCCGAGTACCACCGCCAGTCCTATTTCTTCCTGCGGCACAACCTGGCCGACGACCGGGTCCAGGCCGGCTGACGAGCGTCAGCGCGCGTCCTTCCGCCAGGCACTGCCGTACCTGCCGTTCCAGGCCGAGGCGCTGTCGATACCGTTCAGCCCGGTCCCGATGCCGGGATACCTGTTCCGCCCGGCGCCCGAATCAGCCGAGCCGCGGCCGACGGCGCTGTTCACCGGCGGGTTCGACGGCACTGCGGAAGAGCTGCATAAGTACGGGGCCCGGATCGCGATTGAATTCGGATGGAACGTGGTCGCATGGGACGGTCCCGGCCAGGGCGGGATGCTCGTTCAGCACGGCCAGCCCATGCGGCCGGATTTCGAGAGCGTGCTGACGCCGGTGGTCGACTGGGCTCTCCAGCAGCCGTTCGTTGACGCGACGCGACTGCTGCTCGTCGGACGGAGCCTGGGCGGGTACCTCGCGCCGCGCGGTGCCAGCGCTGAGCAGCGGATCGCCGCGCTGGTCTGTGACCCCGGTCAGTTCGACTTCACGTCCCGGTTCAGGGCTCAGTTCAGCCAGCCGGACTGGCAGCGGGTGCTCGACGCTGAGCCGGAGATGGAGGCCAGCCTGGAAGCGTTCCTCGCCAAGCCGCGCGACCGCGAGTTCTACGGCAGCCGGATGGCGGCCATGGGCGCCAGCACGTTCGGCGGCTGGCTGCGCACGCTGACCCGCTACACGCTGGCGGGCCGGGCTGACAAGATCGCCTGCCCGACCTTGCTGACCGAGGGGGAAGGCGACTTCGCCAGCCAGAGCCAGGTGCTGTATGACGCGCTGCGGTGTCAGAAGCAGCTGCGCCAGTTCACCGCGGCCGAGGGCGCGGACGGGCACTGCGAGGGGATGGGTCAGCGGGTCTGGCAAGAGGCAGTGTTCTCGTGGCTAGCCGAGGCGGTCGCTGCCAGTCGGCACTGACCGGCGGCTCCTGTGACAGCTCCTGCGCCATCTTCCTGCGACATTGCCGCAGGAAGATGCGACATTACTGCCGCCGGCGGCGGCCGGGAATGCTTTAGTAGTAGCGGCGTGCATTGAGCCGTTCTGCGCGTCCTGGCTTGTGTGCCAGCTAGGTCCCTGCCGGCCCGGGGCCGTCAGTCGAAAGCACCAGCTACCACACGAGCAGCGGAGATCAGGCAATGCCCGTCCGGACCACCGCGAGTGAAGGCGCATGAGGGCGCGGCGCTCGCCGGCTAGCCCGGCTGCCCGCTCTCGCGCCGCGAGCATCGCCCGTGGCGCCGGCGTCATAGCGAGCCTCACGATGCTCGCCCGCATCCTCGGGCTCGTGCGCACGGTGGTGTTCTCGCAGACCGTCGGCGCGACGTGTCTCGGCACGGCGTATGTCACCGCCAACCAGGTGCCCAACCTCGTCTACGAGCTCGTCCTCGGCGGCGCCATGGCGAGCGTCATGGTGCCGGTGCTGGCCCGGTCAGCCGAGCGGTCCGGCACCGACCGGCAGCCAAGGCCGAGGTCAGCCAGGTCTCCTCGGCACTGCTGACGTGGACGCTCGTCCTGCTGGTCCCGCTGACCCTCGTCATCATGGTGGCCGCCGGGCCGATCGCCACGCTGCTCAATCCGGTCAACCCGAATGCGCAGTGCGTTCACGCCGACGTCGTCGCGACGACCGCGAGCATGCTGCGCGTCTTCGCGCCGCAGGCTCTCCTGTACGGGCTGTCGGTCGTGCTGTTCGGCCTGCTGCAGGCCTACGCCGGTTCGCCGGATAGCGCTCGCGCCGCTGGTCTCCAGCCTCGTGCTGATCACCTCCTATCTGGCTTTCGCCCCGCTGGGCAAGAGCCTCCCGCTGGCCCGGCTGCCGGTCTCCGCGCAACTCGTGCTCTCGGTCGGCGCCACCCTGGTGTCGCCGCGCTGATGGTCGTCGGCCTGGTGCCGACCGGCGGTTGCGGTTGCGGCTGCGGCCGACCTTGCGGTTCCCGCCGGGCATCGCGCGCCGGGCAGCGGCCTGGTCATGGTCGGCCTGGCCGAGATGGTCGTGCAAGAGATCGACCGGCGTCGCCGTAATCGCCCTGGCCAACGGCCGGGGCGCGACTGGCGCCCTGGTCATCTTCGGCTACGCATCGCAGGTGTTCCACTCCCTGAACGCGGTCCTGGCGCTGTCGATCGTGCTCAGCGCGTTCCCGGTGCTGTCCGCTCGCGACGGGTCGGTGTTCGACCGGACCTGTGCCGGCTCGACGCGAGCGGTAGTGCTGGTGTCCTGCGTTGGCATGGCGGTGATGGGCGCGGTCGCCGTTCCGGCCGCGCACGTACTCGCCAAGCAGCCGGGTCAGGTATCGCAGCTGGTCACAGGGGTTCGCCTTGTTCGCTCCCGGCTTGGTCGGCGTCGGTGTCCTGGCGAACCTGACCAGGGCGCTGCTCGCTCTCGGGCGGCTCAAGGTCGCCGGCGTGGGGCTGGCGGCAGCGGGCTGCTCGCTCTGGCGCAGGTGGTGCTGGCCGAGCTCGCGCCAGCGCGTCTGGTGGTGGCGGCGCTGGCGCTCGGCAACACGCTCGGTACGACCGGCGCGGCCATCCCGCTGGTGATAGCCACCCGCCGGATCCGCGGCAAGGCGCGTCCAGGCGTCGGCCGCGCGACGCTGGCCGGGCTGGCCGCCGCGCGTCGGGGCCGACGCTCGGCGTGGCCGTCAGCCTCGCACTACCGGTCAGCCACAAGCTGCTGTACGCCGTCTCGGGTGCGTGGCGGCCGTCTGCGCGGTCGTGGCGTTCGGCATCGTCAGCCTGGTCCTCGATGGCGGCGAAACACGGCAGGTCCTGCTGATGAGCCACGCAAGGCTGCGCCGGATCCTCGGCGGGCGGACTGCGAGCCCGGAACCAGAGGCCAGCGAGCCAGCACTGCAGCACCCGGCGACGTGCCACATCCGGGCTGATGGTGCGCCCGCGAGGGTGCGCCGCCATCGACGAACTGGCTCCCCTAGCGTCAGGGTGCCGCTTTACGAGCCAGGCGCGGCAGCTGGCGAGACAATGGCCCGCGGGTCTTCACGACGCGACAGACTCCTCCCGGTCCGGTGCAATGGAGTTGCGCCGCCTAGCTACGGACAGGGTGTCCGGGCGGGTCTGCTCCCTCACTCCCTCACTGCAGAGCCCAGGGAGACGATCTCTTGACCTCGACTTTGCCGACTAACGACCGATGACAGCATCAATGTACGCATTCCCGTCTAAAAGACGACTAGCGTGTCGTGCAGTACCTTCGAAACGAGGCTTGGCATGGATGATCAGCAACACGACGAGGTGCCGTCAGAAACTCCGGACGCATGGGACACCGCGCGCCGCCTCCGTGCACGGCCGCCTGGACGCTGCTCGTCCTCACGGCCATCAACGTGCTCATCGGCGTGTGGGGGCTGTTTGGCCTGCCCGGTGCCCCGGTCATTACCGCTCCTACTGTCGTGCTCCCTAATGGCAGTCCCATTCCGGGCCCGGTAGCGAACTTCGGGCTTCGGGCATCGGCGGTCGCGCCGCAATTCGTCGCTGGTGCCATCTTCTTGTTGCCGATACTGGCGATCATCCTGGTAGCGTTCGCGGGCGGCCTGACCGACCGCGCACGTCAGGTCGTACAGGCCGCGATATCGATTCAAGGTGTCGCGCTGGCCCCTGGCGTGCTCAGCTGGCTGGGTGCCCTGGGAGCCAAACCCCGTACGCGTACAGGTATTTTCTTCTTCTCCGACGCGACGGCACTCGTGGTCATGGCGGTCGCGCTGATATTCGCCGTCGCGCTCCTGCGGTCCCGGGCGCTGCGGTTGCCGCCCCGACTGCTCGAGGACTACGACGAGGACGATGAGGACTCGGCGGAAGACGACGAGGATTCGGGGGAAGACGAAGACTAGGTGCGTCACCGGAGGCGGCCTGACGCTTAGCTTCGCCGTTTGACCGCCGGGTAGAGCTTGCGGAGCGTGCGTGCCGTGATCGGTTGCGCTCCGCTACGTAGACGGTCATGTCATCGTTCGTCTTCCCTCGGTACTCGGCGGTCGCCGCACCTGCTCACCCGGCCGATGCTGTTCGGCCCGCGGGCAGCACTCAGGAGTGACGCATCCACAGGTTCGTTTCCGCGTATGTCCCGCGGTCTTGTTCGCGGTCGATGGGGACCAAGTCGAGTGCCTCCGGGACGACATAATGCCCCGGTCTTCGGGAAGGCCATCGCGGCCCAGCCTTCCCACTCAGCGACGGTCCCGATGATGATCATGGAGCGCGGCGCGGGCGCGAGGATGCTGGCTCCAGCCGCTGGTGCGTGCGAATCCACGGATCGATGTGCAAGCCGTCGATCCGGGCCCAGCGCGCGAAGTTCTCCATGGGCGTCAGCGGATACCGGCCTTTCAGCGCGGCCTGACCGGGGCGATAACACGCTGTAGCCCGGCGGCGGCGGCCCGCTCGCGGAGTGCATGAGGGCCGCGCCCGCCAGCCCGTGCCTTGCCGGCCGGCTTTCACCGCGGCGGCCATGATGCACAGCGTGTCCGCCGGGACTTCAGCCTCATGGCCGGTCACTGCGCGGACCAATGCGCCATCGTAGCCGTCTGGCAGATCCGCATCGTTCCGTCCCAGTGCATTGGAACTCCCCACGCCCCGCCGACGACCTGGCCATCATCGAGCAGGAGCACATCGTATCGCGGAAAGTAAGCCC
Organism: uncultured Actinomycetota bacterium; assembly: GCA_963713585.1. Taxonomy (GTDB): domain Bacteria; phylum Actinomycetota; class Actinomycetes; order Streptosporangiales; family Streptosporangiaceae; genus JAJYUU01. The sequence goes on from CAVQMG010000002.1 coordinate 35,835, forward strand.
TCGACCCGGCCAATGTGCCCCGAGGAGACCGGGTCGTGGAAGATGAATCCGGCCAGACAGCGCGGAAGGCTCCCTGGCCTGCTCATCGAGGTCATGGCGGTCAGCCGCCGTCACGAGTCTAGATCAGCCATGCTGTTCAGCCTCCGGATTGGCCCGCCCGGCGCGCTTGACGTAGTGCTTGAGCGGACTCGAACCCGCGTCTGGCTGCTTCGACGTTACCGGCCCAGTGCCGGACCTGGCCATCCTGCTAAGGACCACGCCAACGGTCCGGGATCGCCCGCGACCTTAGGCGATCTTGCGGTGGTAGGTGGCCATGGCGAGGGCGTACGCGACGATGAGGATGCCGAGGCACCAGGCGAGGGCGATCCAGATGTCGGTGCTGACTGGCTGCTGTGCGAACAGGTCGCGGATCGTGTTGACGATGGATGTCACGGGCTGGTGGTCGGCGAAGGCGCGACCGGGCCGGGCATGGTACCGGTGGGCACGAAGGCCGAGCTGATGAAGGGCAGGAAGATGATCGGGTAGGAGAAGGCGCCCGCGCCCTCCACGGTCTTCGCGGACAGGCCGGCGATGATGGCGATCCAGGTCAGTGCCAGGGTGAACAGGACGAGGATGCCGGCGACGGCAAGCCATGCCAGGGCTCCCGCAGGTGAGCGGAATCCCACGAGGAGGGCGACGAGCACGACGAGCACGAGCGAGATCAGATTGGAGACCACTGAGGTCAGCACGTGCGCCCACAACACGCTCGAGCGTGCGATCGGCATGGATTGGAATCGCTCGAAGATCCCGCTCTCCAAATCAGTGAAGAGCCGGAACGCGGTGTAGGAGATGCCCATCGCGATCGTGATCAGCAGGATTCCGGGCAGCAGGTAGTTCACATACTGACGCGACCCGGTGTGGATCGCGCCGCCGAACACGTAGACGAACAGCAGCATGAGGGCGATCGGCATGATCGTGACCGTGATGACCCCC
>CAVQMG010000003.1:0-86094 GCA_963713585.1 uncultured Actinomycetota bacterium
CGGTGTCGACGCGGTGTCGAACACGCTGCACAACGTCGCCTTCAACCCGCTCGGTACCTTCACCCCCGAGTACTGGTACTTCACCAAGAAGTAGCAGTCTGACGGCCCTGCTGGCCGCCACCCGCCACTGTGGCGGGTGGCGGCTATGCGGGGGCCCAAGCTCAGTGGCTAACAGCCCGATGGCTGAGCAGCAGGTGAAGGACAGTGGCTTCAGATCTTGGCTGCAGCGTTTCGGCCGTTACACTGAGTTTAGGCACATAAGCTGTACGCGACTACCAAATACCAGGGCATATCGCTCGATGCATGAGGCCGGAGGATACAATGGGGTGCCGCCTAACCCTGAGCGCTGACCAGCATCGTCGCTGGACGGTCGCACCGTGATCGGCTTTCTCTTCCGGCGGCTGTTCCAGTCCGTCGTCGTGCTGTTCATCGTCACGATCGTGACCTTCATCCTGCTGCACCTGCTGCCAGGCGGCCCCGTCCGGGCCATGCTCGGGCCGCGCGCCAGTCCCGCGCAGATCCAGCTACTTCAACGTCCTGTACGGCTATAACAAGCCCTGGTACGTGCAGTACCGCAAGTGGGTCGATCAGCTCCTGCACGGCAACCTCGGCTACTCCGGCAAGCTGAACGTCAGTGTTGCCACCCAGATCGCGCTGGACCTGCCGAAGACCGTCGTGCTGGTCGCTCTCGGCACCGTCGTGTCGCTGATCTTCGGCATCCCGCTCGGGCATCTACCAGGCGGTGCAGCGTAACACGCGTCGGCGACTACGTGCTGACCGGCATCTCGTTCCTCGGCTACTCGACCCCGACTTTCTTCCTCGGGCTGTGCTGGTGGACTGGTTCGCGGTCGACATGCACATGTTCCCGCCGTTCGCGCCGCAGGGCAACACGATCCTGGTGAGGTGCTGTCGCGATCCGAGGGCGCTGGTGCTGCCGGTGTTCACCTATGCCTTCCTGCTGCTACGCGCTCTGGTGCCGGTACATGCGCTCGTCGGTCCTCGACAACCTGGTGCAGGACTACGTCCGCACCGCCCGGGCCAAGGGCGCGAGCGAGCGCCGGGTGATCTGGGGCCACGTCTTCCGCAACTCGCTGGTCTCGATCGTCACGCTGCTCGGCCTGTCGCTGCCGGCCCTGGTCGGCGGCGCGATCATCATCGAGGTCGGTCTTCAACTACCCGGGCATGGGCCTGCGTTCTACCAGGCGGCGCTGAACAACGACTACCAGATGCTGCTCGGGTTCACCGTGCTCGCCACGATGGCGACGATCATCGGGAACCTGCTCGCGGACATCGGCTACGCGGTGCTCGACCCGAGGGTGAGGTACTGATGATCCGATGCGCCAGCACGGCCCGTCTGCGGCCAGCGACGCCGAGCTGCCGAGGCCGGGCCGCCTCGCCGGCAAGCCGCGCGGCATGTTGGCCGCGGCTGGGAGGTGTTCGCGGAGAACAGGCTCGCCCTGGTCGGCCTCGGCTTCATCGTCTTCATGCTGCTGTTCTGCTTCGTCGGGCCGCTGCATCTACGTGACCAACCAGATGAACACCAACCTGACCATGTACCTGTGCACACCCGGCTCCGGCGCACCTGCTCGGCTGCAACGACCTCGGCTACGACGAGCTCGGCCGGCTGATGGTCGGCGGTCAGACCTCGCTCGAGGTCGGCGTCGCCGCCGCGATCGTCTCGGTGCCTCGTCGGCACCCTCTACGGTGCGATCTCCGGCTTCGTCGGCGGTTTCATCGACGCGCTGATGATGCGGATCGTCGACGCCGGCCTGTCGATCCCGTCGCTGATGGTCATCATCATCCTGTCGGTGATCTTCCACCCGAAGCCGACGGTGATCATCTTCATCATCGCCGTCTTCTACTGGTTCGGCGTCGCCCGCCTGGTGCGCGGCGAGACGCTCTCCCTGCGCACCCGGGAGTACGTGCAGGCGGTCAAGGTGATCGGCGGCCGCCGGTGCGCGCGGTGCTCCGGCACATCGTGCCGAACGCGATCGGCACGATCATCGTGCAGGCCACGTTCGCGGTCGCCGACTCGATCCTGATCCTGTCGATGCCTCGGCTTCCTCGGCCTCGGCATGGCGCCGCCCGCGACCGACTGGGGCTCGATGCTGTCCGGCGGCCTGAGTACATCCAGGGCGGCAACTACTGGTGGCTGATCTACCCGCCGGGCGTCGCGATCATCTTGACCTGCATCGCGTTCAACTTCATCGGCGACGCGCTCCGCGACGCGTTCGAGACCCGGCTGCAGCGCCGGTAAGGGGGAACTAGTGGCACTGCTCTTGCAGATCGCGGACCTGCGCACCGAGATCCAGCTGAAGAAGGGCGTCGGTGCACGCCGTCGACGGCGTGTCGCTTCAACATCGAGGAGGGCGAGACGCTCGGCATCGTGGGCGAGTCGGGCTGCGGCAAGACGATGACCGCGCTGTCGATCATGAGCCTGCTGCCCAACGGCGGGCCATCGCCGGCGGCTCGATCAAGCTGGACGGCAGCGAGATCACCACGCTCAGCGCCGGAGGAGCTGCGCAAGATCCGCGGCAACGAGATCGGGATGATCTTCCAGGACCCGCTGACGTCGCTGAACCCGACCATGACCGTCGGCAAGCAGATCGCCGAGGCCGTGCTGCTGCACCGGGAGGTGTCCAAGGAGCAGGCGATGGACCGGGCGGCCGAGGTGCTCGACCTGGTCGGCATGCCGCGGTCGCGGGAGCGGATGAACGAGTACCCGCACCAGTTCTCCGGCGGCATGCGGCAGCGCGTGATGATCGCGATGGCGCTGGCCTGCGAGCCCAAGCTGCTGATCGCCGACGAGCCGACGACCGCGCTGGACGTGACGATCCAGAAGCAGATCCTCGAGCTGATCGACAACCTGCGGCAGCGGCTCGGCATGGCGGTCATCCTGGTCACCCACGACCTCGGCGTCATCGCCGGGCGCGCCGACCGGGTCGCGGTGATGTACGCGGGCAAGATCGCGGAGACGACGGACACGGCGCCCTGTTCGCCAACCCGCGGCACCCCTACACCGAGGCGCTGTTCCAGGCGCTGCCGGACAAGGCGGCCGAGACCCGGGAGCGGCTGTACTCGATTCCCGGGGCTGCCGCCGGACCTGACCAACCCGCCCACGGGCTGCCGGTTCGCGCCGCGCTGCCGGTATGCGACCGACCGCTGCCGGGCGGAGGAGCCGGACCTGACCGGCGAGACCGCCGGGCAACGCTTCGCCTGCTTCTACCCCGTCGGCGGGCGCGAGCGTCCAGGCGTCACCGTAGCGGCCGCGCCGCTGGAACTCGCCGACGTGGCGCAGGCACGCCCGCCGTCCACGGCGAGGCGCTGCTCAGAGTGCAGAACCTGGTCAAGGACTTCCCCGTCACCAAGGGGGCTGTGCTGCAGCGCCGGGTGGGCTGGGTCAGTGCGGTGGCGGACGTCAGCTTTGACATCGAAAGGGCGAGACTCTCGGCCTGGTGGGCGAGTCAGGCTGCGGCAAGACCACTATCGGCCGGCTGCTCGTGGGTCTGGAGACGCCGACCAGCGGCTCGATCGACTTCGAGGGCAAGGACCTGGCGCGGAGCAGCGCCAGGGAGTACCGCCAGGAGCGGCGGAAGATCCAGTTATGTTCCAGGACTCCTACTCCTCGCTTGACCCGCGGATGCGCGCGGGCACGATCCTGCGCGAGCCGCTCGTCGGTCCAGGGCATCGGCAACCGCGCCGAGCAGGTGAAGCAGGTCGCGGCAATGCTCGACCAGGTCGGGCTGCCCGCAGAGTGCGATCGACCGGTACCCGCACGAGTTCTCGGGTGGCCAGCGTCAGCGCCTCGGCTTCGCCCGGGCCCTGATCCTGAACCCGTCGCTGATCGTCGCGGACGAACCGGTCTCGGCGCTTGACGTCTCGATCCAGGCGCAGGTCCTGAACCTCATGCGCGAACTGCAGCGTGAGCTCGGGCTCACGTACATGTTCATCTCGCACGACCTGGCGGTCGTCCGGTACCTGTCCACCAAGATCGGCGTCATGTACCTCGGCAAGCTTGTCGAGTCAGGCCCGGCCGACGAGGTGTACCTGACACCGGCGCATCCCTATACCCAGGGTCTGATCGACTCGGCGCCAGTGGCTGATCCCGAGCTGGAGCACGCCAAGGTGCAGGCCGGCGTCCGCGGCGAGCTGCCGAGCGCCATCCATCCGCCGTCTGGCTGCCGGTTCCGCACACGCTGCCCGCTGGCACAGGAGATCTGCGCCGAGGTCGAGCCGCAGCCCGTTCAGTTCAGCCCGAACGGTCATCAGGCTGCCTGCCACTTCCCGCTGCGAACGCCGTTCGGCGATGGCGTCTCCGCCACTGCCGCTACGTCACCGGCGACCCCGTAGCAGCGCGTACCGGGCACTGGTGGTCGAGCTGCGGAGCGACCGGGTAAGCCGGGCACCCTGGCGGGTTGGGTGCCCGGTTGGCTGCTGACGAGTCGTTCACGACCAGGCCCGAACTGGCCGGCAGCTTCGGCATGGTGGCCTCGACGCACTGGCTGGCGACAGCGGCCGGGATGGCGGTGCTTGAACAGGGCGGCAACGCTTTCGACGCCGCCGTAGCAGCGGGCCTGGTGCTCCAGGTGGTCGAGCCGCACAATTGCGGCCCGGCGGGCGAGGTGCCGGTCATCGGGTTCGATGCCGGAACCGGCGTGCCGTTCGTGCTGGACGGGCAGGGCCCGGCGCCGGCTGCGGCCACCCCTGAGGTCTTCGCCGGGCTCGGCCTGGATCTGGTACCCGGCACCGGCCTGCTGGCCGCGTGCGTGCCGGCCGCATTTGGCACTTGGCTGCTCCTGCTGGAGCGGCACGGCACCATGCGGTTGCGCGAGGTGATGGACTACGCCATCGGTTATGCCGAGCTGGGCTACCCGATGAGCGCGGCCGCCAGCGCGACGATCGGGGCTGTGGCCCCGACCTTCCGCGCGCACTGGCCGGGGTCGGCTCAGACCTACCTGGCAGACGGTGTCCCGGCCGCCGGCAGCAGGTTCGCCAACCGCGAGCTCGCTGCGGTTTACCGGCGAATCCTGGCCGAGGCGGAGGCGGCCGGATCCGGACGCGAGACGCAGATCGAGGCGGCCAGGCGCGCGTTTTACGCCGGATTCGTGGCCGAGGCGATCGCGGACTACCTCCGCGCACGCCGAGGTGATGGATGTCAGCGGCAGGGCGCACCGCGGGCTGCTGAGCGCCGATGACCTGGCAGGCTGGCGGGCCAGCACGGAGGCGCCCGTCACACTCGACTTCGCCGGCCTGACCGTGTGCAAAACCGGCCCGTGGGGACAGGGACCAGTCTTCCTCCAGCAGCTCGCGTTGCTGAACGCCCTCGGCGTGCAGCAGCTGGAGCCGGGCAGTGCGGAGTTTATCCACCTCGTCACCGAGCAGCCAAGCTCGCGTTCGCCGACCGGGAGGCCTGGTACGGCGACCCGCGGCACTCGACGGTGCCGCTCGCGGAGCTCTTGTCGGCGACGTACGCGGCGGACCGTGCGGCGCTGGTCGGCTCGCACGCGTCGGCGGAACTGCGGCCGGGCTGCCCGGCTGACGCCCCGCCCCGGTTGCCGGCCTTCGCCACCGCCAGCTTCGCGGCGACAGCTGGCATGCAGGCCGGCACTGGCGAGCCGACGGCAGCGCGGGCGCCCGAGCTCGGCCCGGGCGATACCTGCCACCTGGACGTCGCTGACCGGTTCGGAAACCTCGTCTCCGCGACGCCGAGCGGTGGCTGGCTGCAAAGCTCGCCAGTCATCCCCGGCCTCGGATTCTGCCTGGGCACCCGGGCGCAGATGTTCACGCTCACGCCAGGGCTGGCCAGTTCGCTGGCAGGTGGCCGCCGGCCGCGGACGACGCTGTCACCAGGACTGGCGCTGCGCGACGGCGAGCCCTGCCTGGCCTTCGGCACTCCGGGCGGCGACCAGCAGGATCAGTGGTCGCTGCAGTTCTTCCTGAATCACGTGGTGTTCGGCATGAACCTGCAGGAGGCCATCGACGCGCCGGCCTTCTCCACCGATCACTTTCCCTCGTCGTTCTACCCGCGCGGCTCGGTCCCCGGCTCGCTCGCGATCGAGGCCAGGGCCGGCCAGGATGTCATCGCCGGCCTGCGGGCTCGCGGGCACCAGGTGGACGTCATGCCGCCCTGGTCGCTTGGCCGGATGAGCGCGGTGGCCAGGTCCGGTGGTTTCCTGTATGCGGCAGCGAACCCGCGGGGGATGCAGGGCTATGCCGCTGGCCGCTAGCCGCGCCGCGGCAGCCAGGTCGGAATCACCATGGCCACCGCGGCGACGGCAGCGCCAGCCGCTGCGAACCTGACCACGTACGCCACCGGGCCTGCCGGCAGGCCCGGCAGGTAGCCGGCGCCGACAGCCAGCACGGCCAGGCCGGCCCGGCCGCCAGCGGCGGGATCTGGGCCCGCAGCACGCCCGCGTCCTCGCCGGTCTCGGCCAGGTGCACGGCCAGCAGATACCCGAGCAAGGCGATCATCAGCACGCCGGTATGCCAAGGCCGGTCGGCATGCTCAGCCTCGAGCAGCAGCACGGTGATCATCATGATCTCGGTCCAGGGCGCGCTGCGGACCGCCGTGACCAGCAGCCGCACAAGCCGGTCGGGCAGGGTCTCGAATGCCGACCGCCTGACCTCGATCGTCCGCGCTGCCATCTCCACCAGGCTGCAGACCGCGGCCAGCACCGCGATCCAGAGCAGGCCCCTCGGCAGCAGGCCCGCCCTCACCGGCAGTGCCGACCAGGTCACAGTGACGCCGGCGAGTACCGCCACGACTGCGAGCATGCGCGTGCTGACGTGCCTCACTTGTTCACCACCAGGACACGGCGGGAGTAGGGGCTGAGCGGCTCGTCCAGGCTGGTCGTGCCGTCCCAGTGCACCACCGGCACGCCGAGCTCCCTCATGGCGAAGCGCACCGCGTCCTGCTCTAGCTGCCACATGCGGCCAGCCAGGCCCGATAGCTGGCTCCGGTCATGGTGCGGGCTGGCGGTCAGCACATCGACTACCAGCACGCCGAAGCCGCGCTCGCGCATGTCGCGAACTGCCTCGATCACCATGGTGTCCAGGAGCGGACTGAAGACCAGCACCAGCGATCCCGGCGGCAGTGCCGCCTTCGGCAGCCTGCTGAGCCCGAGCGCCCGGTCCCAGCCGAGCGGGCTGGCCACCAGCAGCTCAGTCAGCCGGTAAACGTGGCGATGTCCCTGGCCCGGGGCGATCCAGGTGAGCCTGCTGCCGAACACGATCAGGCCGACCCGGTCCCTCGACGCCGCGTACCGGGTGATGGCACCGGCGGCGCCGCGCAGCACCAGGTCCAGCGTGGTGGCGCCCTCCGGGCCGACGTCCGCGGTGGCGTCGGCGACAACGACAACATTCTGCGTCCGCTCGGCCAGGAACGTGTTCAGGTGCACGGTGCCGAGCCGGCTGGTCGCCGACCAGTTCACCCGCCGCTGCCGGTCGCCGGGTGCGAACTCGCGCACGCCGGCGAACTCGACACCTTCGCCGGTGGCTCTGGACGAATGCTCGCCGAGTCGGCTGGGCAGCTTGCTGAGCACGATGCTGCTGCGCATGTGAGCGGGCTGCGGGCGGCAGTCGACCCACGGCAGCGCTACCCGGATCGTGCCCTCGGTCAGCCGCAGCCGATCCCACAGCACGATGTCTAGGAAGCCGACTGGCCGTTTGCCCCAGTGCCGCGTGGTGACCGGCAGGCCGGCGAGGCTGATTCGCTGGCCAGGGTCAGGGCCAGGGCCAGACGCCTGGTCGTCGCCCGCGGCCGAGACCTCAGGCTGCCCGCGAACGGTCACCGCGGCTCCCGCGGTCACAGTTTCGGCGGGCTCGAGCGTCAGCCTGGCGTCGAAGGCCCCTTGGCCGGCCAGTTCGACCAGCACCTGCGTGCTGTCGCCCTCGATGGTCTGCGGCCCGGCCAGGCCGGTGCGCAGCAGCAGGTGCGCCTGCGGCTGCCCGGCCGGAACGCGAGCAGCATCAGGGCCGGGGCCGCCAGGCCGGCGAACTCGGGCCGTCCGGTCAGCAGCGCCAGCACCAGACCGGTGACCGCCAGTGTCAGCAGCCTGCGGGCGTATGCCGACAGGCCCCAGCGGACCGCGACCTGGCGGAACTGCTGCTTCCGGGCCGCGCTCAGGCAACGACGGCCGCCGGATCTGTCTGCGGGACCGGCACCGTCGTGAGCACCTGGGTGATAATGTCCTCGGACTTCACCTGCCTGACCCACAGTTCAGGGCGGATCGTCACCCGGTGCGCAAGAGCGGGTACCGCGACTGCCTTGATGTCATCGGGGACGACGAAGTCGCGGTTCCGCAGCAGCGCCTGGGCCCGGCCGAGCTGGACGAGCGCGAGCGCACCCCGCGGGCTTGCGCCTACCTGAACCTGGGCGTGCGTCCTGGTCGCCCGGATGAGCGCGACGACGTACTCCAGCAGGTCGGGCGAGACCTCGATCTGTTCCAGTGACGCACGCATGGCGATCACCTCGGCCGCGCTGGTCACCGGCCGCAGCTCCGCGGCGTCGTGCCGGCGGTCCAGCCGGCGCTGCAGCATCGTGATCTCGTCGTCGGGGGTCAGGTAGCCCAGGCCTAGCCGCATCAGGAACCGGTCGAGCTGAGCTTCCGGCAGTTCGTAGGTGCCCTCGTACTCGATCGGATTGTCGGTCGCGAGCACGACGAACGGCTGCGGCAGCTGGCGGGTAACGCCATCCATGCTGACCTGGCCCTCGCCCATGGCTTCCAGCAACGCCGCCTGGGTCTTCGGCGGGGTTCTGTTGATCTCGTCCGCGAGCAGCAGCTGAGTGAACACCGGGCCGGGATGGAAGACCATCTGGCCGGTGCGCTGGTCATACAGCGGCGCGCCGACCACATCCGAGGGCAGCAGGTCGGGCGTGAACTGGATGCGGGCAAAACTCAGCCCCAGCGCAGTCGCGAACGACCGGGCGATCAGGGTCTTGCCCAGTCCCGGCAGATCCTCGAGCAGCACGTGGCCGCCGGCCAGGATCCCGGTCAGCACAAGTTCGAGGCTGCGGCGATGCCCGACCACAGCCCGCTCGATTTCCGTGAGCACCGCGGCGCAGCGGTCCGCTGTCTGGGCGGGGGTCATGGTCAGGTCCGTCACAATTGCTCCAGTCGGTCAATGATCGCGGACAGGGTCCGCACCGGGATGCCTCGCTTGTTGCGGTCGGTGTCGGGCGGCCGGTCCGGATCGAGCCAGTACCACAGTCCGGCGCCCTGACCGCGGAGGAAGACCTGCCTGGCCGCCGCGGGATCGGTGTACAGGTTAACGCCGTGCCGCTCGGCCAGCCGGGCCGCGAGCAGACGCTGCAAGGTCTCGCGCAGCTCGCCGTCGTAAGCGGTCATGCTGGCGCTTCCGGCCGTGAGCAGAGCCCGCTTGCGCCAGAACCCGAAGAAGCTGGTCTGGCCGCGGTCACCCAGCCGGTCCGGCTCGGCCGGCGGCGGAAGCTGGAGGCGGGCGGGACCAGCCCGCGCAGCCCGAGCAGCAGGGCCACGCCGGTCAGGCTGACCGCGATCAGCCCGGCACCGAGACCGGCGAAGGCATAAACGGCTGAGACGACGGTCACCGCCAGGACACCGGTCACGATCAGTTCAGGGACGCACCCGCGCCAGCCCGCCTGGCTGGCTGGCGCGGGTGGAAACGCTGGCCTGCCCGTTCATGCGGTAGCGCCTGACACCGCGGATTGCGCAGCCGGCGGCCCGCTCAGTTCGGCCGAGATCATGTCGAGGGCTCGCAGCGCTTCCGCGCGGGCGGCCGGGGCCAGCGGCCTGGCCGAGAATCTGGCCACGTAGAACAGCTGGGTCAGGGTTGCTGCCGCAGGCCCGCGCAGCAGGCCGGAGTCCTGGGCTCTGGTCAGGAGTTCAGCCGGCGTCTCGGCTTGCGCCCGGGCGGTGCCCGCCCCGGCCAGGCTGTTCTCCATGGCCAGGTAGCAGGCGATGATCGCCGCCTGAGCGTCATCCAGGGAGCGGAGCGCCCGCCTGGCTGAGTCGACTGCTTCGATCAGGCTCGCGGCGGATTCGCCCTGCCAGCTGGCTGAGCCGTCCGCCTGCGCCCGCCTGCGCCTGCGGCGGACGGCGAGGACTGTCAGCCCCGTCAGCAGCGGAACCACGACGACCAGGATGAGCAGCAGGACGGCGACGATCCACAGCTCCCGGCCGGCTGATCCGTTGCTGTGGCCACGGGGCAGCAGCGGGAACCGCCGCTGCCTGAGGGGCTGCACGTTCAGCCGCAGCGGATTGATGTGCACTTTGTCGTAGGGCACGCCGACCAGCCCGGCCAGCGTCAGGCAGACCACGGCCGTCATGACCGCGCCGATGCTCCAGCGGAGCAGGACGCGGAGCCTGGCGCCCAGCGGACCGGGCCGTGAATTCCGCCGGTCGAGCCGCCGCACGACGAAGTACAAGCTGGCCAGGATAACTTCCACGGCGATGGCCAGGCCGAAACCTTCGCTCCGCAGCGGACCATGCCAGGTGACTGCGGTCGAGGTCGCGCGCAAGCCGGCGATGGCGATCAGGATCAGCACGCCGGCGTAGCAGGTAGCGGGTCAGATCATGACGGCGAAACTGCGACCGGGGGAGCGCGTCTCGCGGCTGCTCCTGGCCCGGCTCCCCGTCAGTCACTCGCGCAGATCCTTACCCAAGATTTCCCCCCCTTCCGGGTATCTTAGGCAAATCGCCTGCATCCTCTCCAGCCGTTGATGCATCTGTGACCAGCAAGCGTCATCTTCCAGGACGGGCCGAATCAGCCTTCCGGGTGACGACGCTGCCGGTGCGCGCTGGAATCGTGAGTACTCCACATGACGGGGCGATGCCGGGCGGGCCCGGCGCCGCCGGGGCTTGGCTAATTCGGAGGAACTGTGCTCGGGCAACCTGTGCTGCAGCCCGGCGACCTGGTAGGGGAGCCGGCTTCCGGCGCTGTCATCGAAGCTAAGGGCCTGACGAAGAGATACGGCACCTCGGTCACAGCGCTCGATGATCTGAGCGTCACCGTCGAACCAGGGATTACCGGCCTGATCGGCGCCAACGGGGCTGGCAAGTCCACCCTGATCAAGATCCTGCTCGGCTTGCTCGAACCCACCAGCGGCCAGGCCGCCGTGCTCGGCCGGGATTGCGTCACCGATGGCTTCGCCATCCGGACGCTGACCGGGTATATGCCCGAGCATGACTGCCTGCCACCGGATCTGACCGCGACCGAGCTAGTCACGCACCTCGGCCGGATGTCCGGACTGCCTGCCACCGCGGCCCGCGAGCGCGCGGCCGACTCGCTGCGGCATGTGGGGCTGTACGAGGAGCGGTACCGGCAGATCGGCACGTACTCCACCGGCATGAAGCAGCGGGTGAAGCTAGCCCAGGCGCTGGTCGGCGATCCGCGGCTGCTGCTGCTGGACGAGCCGACCAACGGGCTCGATCCGGCCGGCCGCACCTCGATGCTGGAACTGATCGCCAGGATCGGCGCCGAGTTCGGCATCTCGATCGTGGTCGCCTCGCATCTGCTCGGCGAGATCGAGCAGATCTGCGATCACCTGGTGGCCGTCGAGAACGGCCGGCTGCTGCGGGCTGACACCATCAGCTCGATGACCCAGGCCAGTGCCGTCCTGCTGGTCGAGGTCGACGAGGGCCTCGATCAGCTGGCAGCCGAGCTGGGCCGGCGCGGGCTGAGTCCGGTGCCGTTCCAGCGCGGCCTGCTGGTGCAGCTGGCCGGTGATCCGACCTATGACGTGGTCCGCGACTGCGTCGCCGAACTAGGCCTGCCGCTGAGCCGGATGGAGCAGCGCAGGCACCGGATCGAGGAGCTGTTCCGCGCCGACTCCGGCGCGAGCTGACAGGAGCCGACAGTGTCCGCTGACGCCAGGGCTGCCGGCGGGCAGCTGATCCCGCCCGTTGCCGGAGCCAGCGGCGGGGTCATTCACAACATCGGTTACCGCCGGTACGACGGGCCGCGGCTGGGCCGGGCCCAGATCGTCCGGGCGCTGACCCTGAGCAGCCTGCGGGCCGCGTTCGGCTTCGGCCGCGGCGCCAAGGCCAAGATCTTCCCGGTGCTGCTGTTCGCGCTGATGATGCTGCCCGCGGCGGTCAACGCAATCGCAGTGGCGGAGGATCCGGGCCGCGGCGCCATCGTCAGCTACGACGGCTACGTGCCGTCGCTGCGCACTGTCGCCATGCTGATCTTCATCGCGCTCGAGGCACCGAACCTGGTCTCCTCCGATCTGCGCAACCACGTCCTGCCGCTGTATTTCGCCCGCCCGATCAAGCGCATCGACTACCCGGTCGCCAAGCTCATCGCTTTCTTCCTGGCCTGCCTGGCGATGATCGAGATCCCGTTGCTCACCCTGTATGCGGGGAACGTGGCCGTGGCCCACGGCGCGAGCAAGGTCTGGGCGCAGACGACCCAGCTCGGGCCAGGCCTGCTGTACGGCGCGGCCTGGGCCATCCTGCTGGCCGGCCTTGGCCTGCTGCTCGCCTCCAGCACCGGCAAGCGGGTGTTCGCCATCTGCGCTATCGGCATCCCGCTGTTCTTCACCTGGATCCTGGCCACCGTCCTCGCGCACATCGGCGCCCAGGCCTACGGTCCGTTCGTCTACGCGCAAGCCGTCGGCGCTGACCAGCCTGGCTGGCCTGCTCAGCCCGTTCACCCTGCTCGGCGGCGTACTGCACTGGCTGCAGGCGGTGCCGCCACCCGGCGGCCCGGTACGGCCGTTCCAGACCACCATCGTCGGCAGCTACGGGCCGGTCTACGGGCTGGTGTTCGCGGCGGCGACCATCGCGGCCATCGCCGGCCTGATCGCCCGGTACCGGAAGGTCACAGTGGCATGACAAGCATCGAGCTGAACAGCGTGTCCCGCTGGTACGGCAACGTAGTCGCGGTCAACGACATCACCATGTCCATCGGCCCGGGCGTCACCGGGCTGCTCGGCCCCAACGGCGCGGGCAAGACGACGATCATGCACATGATCGCCGGCTTCCTGCCGCCGTCCCGCGGCGAGGTCGTGGTGGCCGGGCGGAGCAGCTGGCGCAATCCGGAGATGTTCCGCCAGGTCGCGCTGGTCCCCGAGCGTGACTCGGTGTACGCGTTCCTGACCGGCACGGACTTCGTGGTGGCCACCGCGAAGCTGCACGGGCTGCCCGATCCGCAGGCCGCCGCCCGGCGTGTGATCGAACTGCTGGAGATGACCGACGCGCAAGACCGGAAGATCTCCACCTACTCCAAGGGCATGCGCCAGCGGATCAAGGTCGCCGCGGCCCTCGTGCATGATCCCGAAGTGGTCTTGCTGGACGAGCCGTTCAACGGCATGGACCCGCGGCAGCGGCTGCACATGATGGACCTGCTGCACACGCAGGGCGAGCAAGGCCGGGTCATTGTCTTCAGCTCCCACATCCTGGAGGAGGTGGAACGGCTGTCCGGCATCATCCAGGTCATTGTCGGCGGACGGCTAGCCGCATCCGGCGACTTCCGTGCGATCCGCCGGCTGATGACGGGCCGGCCGCACGTGTTCCTCGTCCGCTCGTCGGACGACCGGGCGCTGGCTGCCGCGCTGATCGGCAGTCCGGCCATTGGCGCGGTCGAGCTGACGCCGCACGGGCTACAGGTCCGGGCCTCGGACTACGGAGATCTTCACCAGGGAAATCGCCGGGCTCAGCCGGGACCGCGGTATCCGGCTCACGCACGTGCAGCCTGCCGACGAGTCGCTGGAAAGCGTCTTCACCTACCTGCTGGCGGCTTGAGCCGCTCAGCACGATCGAGAGAACGGGGCAACCGATGTCCGGCCTGTTCAACGGGGTCATCATCAGGCTGACGCTGCGCGCCACCATGAGCCGCAAGCGGGCATTGCTGTTCGCGCTGCCAGCCATCGTGCTGATCGGGATCTCCGCCGCGCTGAAGGCGACGGCACAGAGCCCGGTCTGGCCGCCGGAGGTGCTCGGCACCGTTGGCTACCTGGTGCTGGCACTGACCGCGCTGATAATCGGCGGCAGCGTCATCGGCGGCGAGATCGAGGACGGCAGCATCGTGCACCTGCTGGCCACGCCGGTCAGCCGGCGTTCTGTGGTGCTCAGCAAATACGTCGTGGCGGTCGCCCTCACCATCGCCTTCGCCGTCGTTCCTGAGTACCTGGCCGGGGCCATCGCAACCGGTCCCGGCAGCAGCCTGGCCATCGGGCTCGCGGTCGGCGCCGTCGCCGGCGCGTTCATCTACAACGCGCTGTTCGTGATGCTGACCGCGGTCGCCAGCCCGACCAGGGCACTGGCGTTCGGGCTCCTCTACGTGCTGCTCTGGGAGGGCCTGCTGGCCAACCTGGTGGCAGGAGTGGGCCTGCTATCGGTGGAGCATTACTCGCTGGCGATCGCGAACTCCATCGCGCACAACAGCTCGCTGAACCCGAACCTCACCACCGGGACCGGGATCGGCATGGGCGTGGCAGTCACCGTCATCGCCCTGGTGCTGGCGGTGAGCCGGCTGTCGGCGTTCTCCATCAAGGGCGACGTCGCCTAGCGGGGCGACACAGTCCCGCGCTGGCGCGCGGTCCTGTGCCCGCGTGCTTGCTGCGCCCTAACGGGCGGTGGTGTCGTCCGGCTCGAACGCCGGGCCATGGCCGGGCACAATGACCTTCGCCACGGCCAGGATCCTGGCCCGGCTGACCGCCAGCACCGCCGGGTCCGGGGCGAACGGGTCCTCGGCTGGCCCGTCGGCCCCCCACCAGGCGTGCGTGCACGCATAGACGCCGTCCGCGGTCGCGGCGAGCGTGGTGATGTCTTCCGGCGTATGGCCGGGCGTGGCGATCAGCCGGACAGAAGGGCTGAGCTGGAAATTGTCGGCCTCGCGGCTGATCCACAGGTCGCCGTCGTAGATCGCCCAGTGGTCGTGGATCTTCGCCGCCGGGAACAGGGCGGCATTGACCGTGTGGTCGGGATGGTGATGGCTGAACACGACGTCGGTGACGGACTCGGGCTGCACGCCGTGACTGGCCAGCTCGGCCAGCAAAGCCGGCCGTGAGGCGACCATGCCGGGATCGACGACGACGACCACGTTCCCGTCCTGAATAAGGGTGACGGTGCTGCCCACGTGCTCGCCGTCAGCCTCCTCGCGGGCATAGCCCGCATGCAGCACGCGGACGGTCGCCGACGCGGCCAGCGGCAACTCGGGTGCGGCCATCAGCGGGTCGCCCCGGCCTTGGCTGCCGCCTTCATTTCCTTCTTGTAGGCGCGGACCGCGGCCAGGGACGCATCGTCGGTGATGTCAGCGACCGAGTAATGCGAGCCCTCCTCGCCGAAGTGCCCTGCCGCCGCCCGCCATCCATCCGGCTGGACGCCCAGCTGCTTGCCCAGCATCGCGGCGAAGATCTGCGCCTTATAACCGCCGAAACCGGGCAGCTTAGCCAGCCTGGCGACCAGTTCGGTGCCGGTGGCCGCGCCAGTCCAGACGGCCGCGGCATCCCCGTCGTACTCCTCGACCAGCAGCCTGGCCAGGTCCTGGGTGCGGGCGGCCATTGCCTTGGGGAACCGGTGCAGGGCCGGGCGCTCGGCGAACACGGCCGCCAGTGCCTCCGGCTCACATTCGGCCAGCTCGGCCGGAGTCGGCTCGTGGCCAAGGCGCTTGACCAGCTCGTAGGGCGAGCTGAACGCCTTCTCCAGCGGGACCTGCTGATCGAGCAGCATGGCGATGAGCAGGGCAAATGGATTGCGGGTCAGCAGTTCGTTGGCCTCAGCCTCTACCGGCAGCGATAGCGTCATGGCAGCATCATCCACCATCTGGCCGGGCAGGCAGGAACGCATCCGAGCAGTAGGGCGTTGCACAAGTGGGAACATATGATCGAGCCAGACCAGTTGACGCGCGCGGGGGCTAGTGACGCCCCCGGGAGGAGCAGGCCATGACACCGCACATGAAGTGGGGTATCGCCGGTGTCATCATCGGCCTGATCCTGTTCTGGATCAGCCCCTGGCTCGCCATCGCGGTCATTGCCGCCGCGATCGCCGTGCCGGTCATCGCCTACCGGATGCTGAGCCCTGAGCAGCGGCGCCGGGTCCGCCGGGGCCGGAACCGCAAGCAGCTGGGCAGCTAGCCCGGGCCGGCCCTAGCTAACCACCTCACCCCGGCGCAGGCACCGGCCCCGAGCCAGGCCAGGCCTCGGCTCACGGCTGGCCGGGCTGCCAGGAGCCGGGGAACTCGCGCGGCGCGGCCGGGCCCTCGTAGCTGGCCAACGGCCGGAAGATCCGGTTGTCCTGGATCTGTTCCAGCACGTTAGCCACCCAGCCGATGACCCGGCTGCAGGCGAAGGTCGGGGTAAACATCTCCCGCGGCAGCCCGGCGGCCTCGAGCACGACGCCGGCGTAGAACTCGACGTTCGCGTAGAGCTCGCGGCCGGGCTTGAGCTCGGCGAGCAGCTCGACCGCGGTCTTTTCGACTGTCTCGGAGAACGCGACCCGGTCGCTGTGCAGCTCCTGCGCGACCTCGTGCAGGAGGACTGACCGCGGGTCGAGCGTCTTGTAGATGCGGTGCCCGAAGCCCATCAGCTTGTCGCCGTTGATGATCGCGTTGCGCAGCCAGGGCTCGGCGTTCTCCGGCGTGCCGATGGCGTCCAGCATGTCGAACACCCTGGCCGGCGCGCCGCCGTGCAGCGGGCCGGACAGCGCGGCCAGCGCCCCGGTCAGCACGGCGCCGATGTCGGCACCGGATGAGGCGATGACGCGCGAGGTGAAGGTCGAGTTGTTGAAGCCGTGGTCGATGGTCAGCATGAGGTACCGCTCGACCGCGTAGCGCTGCCGGTCCTGCGGTACCTCGCCGGTAATCATGTAGAGATAGTTCTCGCTGTAGCCGAGGTCGGCCCGCGGCTGCACCGGCTCAAGCCCGCTGGCCAGCCGGAACAGCTGCGCCGCCAGCACCGGCATGATCGCGGACAGCCGGGCGCCCTGCTCGGCGGTCTCGGCCCCGGTCTGGTCCTGCCACGGCTTGCAGCCGATGGCCTGCCCGGCCACCGACAGCGCCGTGCGCAGGGCCGAGAGCGATCCGGGCGGACTCTGGGCCGCGATGACAGGCAGCAGGTCAGCGACGCCGGCCGGCAGCTGGCGCCAGGCGGCTGTCTCGGCTGCGAACGCGGCCCGCTGCTCGGCGGTCGGCAGCTCGCCCCGCAGCAGCAGGTGCCAGGCGTCCTCAACTCGCCCGCGGCGGGCGATGTCCACCGCGTTGTAGCCGCGGTAGTGGTAGAAGCCCTGACGGCCCAGCACGTCAGAGACCCTCGTCCGGGCGACTGACACCCCGGCCAGGCCCGCGGGCGCTTCGTACGGTGCGGTTGCGGCGTCAGCCGAGGTCGTCATGGCTCTCCTTAGACACGCAAACGGGATCTGTTCTAATATTGATCGTGACCGGCAAGCCATGTCAATATTGATCATAATCAACTTATAGTGGACTCTCAATCAAATCAAAACCGGACGGCGTCCGGAACGTGGCCCGTTCGGCCCGCGGCACCGGGTAGCCGGCCGCACCGTGCTGATGCCGGCTGCACCGCATGAACGAGGGAGGCGGCGGATGACCGAGTGGATCGGCGCGGCCGAAGCGGCCGAGCGGCTCGGTATCAAGCCGGCCAGCCTCTATGCCTATGTCAGCCGCGGGGTCCTCAGCCGCCGCCGGGACGGGGACGGCCGGGCCAGCATGTTCAGCGCCAGCGAGGTGGCGGAACTGGCCCGCAAGGGCAGACCGCGCCGGACGGCCGGGCATGCCGAGCTTGTCATCGAGTCGGCACTGACCGAGATCACCGCCGAGACCCAGCGCTATCGCGGCCACGACGCGACCGATCTGGCACTCAAGCGCAGCTTCGAGGACGTGGCGGTGCTGCTGTGGACCGGCGTGCTGCCCGACCACGACCCCGGGCCGGGCTGGCAGGCAACGGCCGAGGCGCTGGCGGTCGCCTCAGCGGCCCAGGCGGCGCTGCCCGCCGAGACCCTGCCGCTGGAACGGCTCCAGGTGATCATTCCGGCCCTGGCCGCGACCGACCAGTTCCGGCTGCACCTGGATCTGCCGGCTGTGGTAGCGGCCGGGAAGGCGCTGATCGCCGGGATGACCGGCGCGCTGCCTGACGGCTGGACCGGGCCCTCCGGCGGAGGCGCGGGGGATGGTGCGGGCGGCGGTACTGACGCCGGGACGGGCAGCGGTGCAGACGGCGGTACCGACGACAGCGTGGCGGCGCGGCTGGCGGCGAAGTTGTGCACAGGTCCCGTTCCGCCGGGCCTGAGCCGGGTGCTGAACGCCGCCCTGGTGCTGCTGGCCGACCACGAGCTGGCCGCCTCGACGCTGGCGGCGCGGGTGGCGGCCTCGATGCGCGCCGATCCGTATGCGGTGGTGGCGACCGGTTTGGGGGCGATGGGCGGCGCCCTGCACGGTGGCGCCGCACTTGGCGCCGAGCTGATGCTCGGCGCGGCCAGCTCACCGGCCGATGCGCCGCGAGTGGTCGGCGAATTGCTGCGCCGGGGCGAGCGACTGCCGGGATTCGGACACTTCGTCTACAAAGATGGCGATCCGCGCGCGAATCTGTTGCTGCACCTTGTCGGCCAGTACGCGCCGGACTCGCCGCAGCTGGCGGTCGCGTCGGCGGTGATCGCCGAAGTCCGGCAGCGGGCCCTGCCCGAGCCGAACATCGAGTTCGCGCTGGCTGTGCTGGCCGGCGTCGCCGGCATGGTCCGCGGCGCGGGGGAGGCGATCTTCGCTACCGGCAGGTCGGCCGGCTGGCTCGCGCACGCGCTGGAGGAATACGAGCGTAATATCCCGATTCGGCCGCGCGGCCTTTACACTGGCCCGGCCGCCGGAAGCTAACGGCGGCAGCGCGGCCTGTAGGCTGCGGACGCACCCAGCAGCGGCAACGGCGCCGGTCCTGCGCAGATCGGCCCGTGGTGTACGCGCAGCGCAGACGGGCAGGTCAGACGTAGATGATTGAGATAGTCGGCATCGACACCCCGTCCCTGGGCGACCGCGGCTACCTGGCGACCGACGGCGTCCAGGCGCTGGTGGTGGACGCTCAGCGCGACATCGACCGGGTACTGCAGACCGCCGACGAGCGTGGGGTCACCATCACCCACGTGCTGGAGACCCACATCCACAACGACTACGTCACCGGCGGGCTTGCGCTGGCACGCGCCACCGGCGCGCGTTACCTGGTCAATGCGGCCGACCAGGTCGGCTTCGACCGGGACCCGGTAACCGACGGCGACGAAGTCAAGGTCGGCGGCATGACGGTCCGGGCGATCGCGACGCCCGGGCACACCTTCACTCACCTGTCCTACGCGCTGGCCGAGGCTGGTGAGGTGGTCGCCGCGTTTACTGGCGGCTCGCTGCTGAACGGGGCAACCGGGCGCACTGACCTGCTGGGTCCGCAGCACATGCAGGACCTGGCCAGGGCGCAGTTCCGCTCGGCCCGGCGGCTGGCCGCCGAGCTGGCTGACAGCGTGCCGGTCTGTCCCACGCACGGCTTCGGGAGTTTCTGCTCGGCCACGCCGGCCAGCGGCGGCCCGTCCACCATCGGTGCGGAGAAGCAAGGCAACCCGGCGCTGACCACCGGCGAGGCGGAGTACGTCGGGCAATTGCTGGCGGGGCTGGACGCCTACCCCGCTTATTACGCGCACATGGGCCAGGCTAACCTGGCCGGACCGGCCGCACCCGACCTGACCTCGCCCCGGATCGCCGACCCGGCCGAGCTGCTGCGCCGGATCGCGGCCGGCGAGTGGGTGGTCGATCTGCGCTCGCGGACGGCGTTCGCGGCCGGGCACCTGCGTGGCTCGCTTAACTTCGAGGGCGGCAGCAACCTGGCCACCTATCTGGGCTGGCTGATCCCGTGGGGCGCGCCGCTGACGCTCATCGGCGACACCGCGGCCGATGTGGCGGACGCGCAGCGTGAGCTGTGCCGGATCGGCATCGACAAGATCGAGGCTGCCGCCACGGGTTCTCCGGCCCGATGGGCCGCGGCGGAGCGGCTCGGGCAGTTCCCCAGCGCGGACTTCGCAGCGCTGGCCGCGCGGGCCGATCAGGGCTCCCTGGTCGTGCTGGACGTCCGTCGCGACGGGGAATGGCGGACTGCGCACCTGGCCGGCGCTGTGCACGTCCCGCTGCACGAGCTGGCGGCGCGGATGACGGAGATCCCGGCGGGCGAGATCTGGGTGCATTGCATGGGCGGCTACCGTGCGGCAGTCGCGGCCTCGATGCTGGCGGCCTCCGGCCGCCAGGTCGTCGCGATCAACGACGGGTTCGACTCGGCCCGGCAGGCTGGCCTGGCCACGGCAGCAAGCTGACGCCCGCCGTCGCGGCCGCGGGAATGCGCCAGCAGGCCGGCGCCTTATCGGGAGCGTAACCGCGGGAACTGGAGACGCTGATGGCCGTACGCAGACTGAATCACGCTGTCCTGTATGTCCGGGACCTTGCCGCGACCGTCGATTTTTACACCGGCGCGCTCGGCTTCGAGGTGCGGATGGAGATCCCGGGCCGGGCCGCGTTCCTGCGCGCCGAGGGATCCGCCAACGATCACGATCTCGGCCTGTTCGCGGTGCCGCAAGGCCAGGCGCCTGCCGGTGCTTATCTCGGGCTGTACCACCTGGCCTGGGAGGTCGGCACGCTGGCCGAACTGGCCGACGTCAGGCAGCGGCTGGAGCAGCGGAACGCGCTAGTCGGGGCCAGCGACCACCGGGTGTCCAAGTCGCTGTACGCCAAGGACCCGAGCGGTATCGAATTTGAGGTGATGTGGCGGGTGCCGGCCGAGGACTGGGAGCAGGAAATGGCCAGCGGCCCGATGATCGCCCCGCTCGATCTCGAGGGCGAGATTGCCCGCTGGGGCGACCGGGTCACCGGTGCCGCAGCTGGCTCCATCACCTGAGCTGGCCGGGCACGACGCCGGCCAGCTGGCGCCGCGGCTAAGCCGGCGGTACAGCTAACCCGGCGGTACAGCTAACCCGGCGGTACAGCTAACCCGGCGGTACAGCTAACCCGGCAGTGCGCCTAACCCGGCAGTGCGGCCGGGCCGGTCTCCCGCGGCCTGGTGCTGACCTCGATGGTGCCTTTGTAGCCGACCCCGCGGACGTGCACGACGGGCGCCTCGGCTGGCAGCCGGTCTTCGAGTTCCTCCTCCGCCGTCCAGCCTTTGCTGACGCCGAAGCCCTCCAGGTCGACCCGGACGCCAAGGGGCACCAGTACGTCGATCCGCGACTTGTAGGCGACCGCCAGCACGGTCGTCACCGGTGCGGTGAGTTCGGCGGCCCGCAGGTCGATACGCCCGTTGCCCTTGTAGACGACGGCGGAGAACCGCTCGGGCACCCGCCACCTGCCGCCGCGCCGGATCGAGCTCTTGTAGGCGATGGCGAACCGGCCGGGCTTGCGGCCAGCAACCGGTGGCACCGCCGGCCGCGCGATTACCCCGGCGGTCTCGGGCAGGTCCCGGGTCAGTTCGGCCAGCTCAGTGTTCAGCCGGGCGGTAAGCGCGGCCCTGGTGCGCGCGTCGAACTCGTCGTCGTCGAGCCTGCCCTCGGCGAACGCCTCCTGCAGCCGGTACACCACGGCGTCCCGGTCCCGGTCGGCTACCCGGATGACGGGAGGCTGGCCATGGCCTTGCTCAGCTGGCTGCATCGCGCGTCCCTGTCTGATCGAGATGCGTCTGTCTCATCGAGATGCATCTGCTTGATCGAGATATCTGCCTGATCGAGATGTATCTCAATAATCTAGCGGATCACGGGCCGGCCGGGAAGCCAGGCGTGACTCGCGGTCATGACAGCGCCCGGCCGGGCAGCAGGCTGGTGTACAGGTCAGCCGTCTGGGCCGCGATGGCATCCCAGCTGAAGTCGGCGACGGCGCGGGCCCGGCCTCTGGCGCCGTATTCCGCTGCTCTGGCCGGGTCACGGATCAGCGCGTTGATCGCATCCGCCAGTGCCGCCTCGTCGCCCGGCGGGACGAGCAGGCCGGTCTCCCCGTCGCTGACCACCTCCGGGATGCCACCGACCGCTGACGCGACGACCGCGCTGCCGCACGCCATCGCCTCCAGGTTCACGATGCCGAGCGGCTCATATTCCGACGGGCAGACAAACGCGGTGGCGTGGCTGAGGATCTGGATGACGTCGGATTTCGCCAGCATGGCCGGGATCCAGATCACTCCCGATCTGGTCGCTTGCAGCTGCTGCACCAGGCCGGCGACCTCTGCCTGCAGCTCGGCGGTGTCAGCCTGGCCGGCGCACAGCACCAGTTGCGCGGCCGGGTCGAGGTGCGCCGCCGCGCGCAGCAAAACCGGCAGTCCCTTCTGCCGGGTGACGCGGCCGACGAACACGACCGACGGGCGCGCCGGGTCGATGCCGAAGCGGTCCAGCACCGCGTGACCAGGATCTGGCCGGTACTGGACGGCGTCGATGCCGTTGTGGATGACGTGCACCCGGTCGGCGGGTACCTCGGGGTAGCACACCCGGATGTCGGCGGCCATGCCGTTCGACACGGCGATGACGGCGGCAGCCGACTGCATGGCCGTCCGCTCGCACCAGCTCGACAGGGTATACCCGCCGCCGAGCTGCTCGGCCTTCCATGGCCGCAGCGGCTCCAGCGAGTGCGCGGTCAGCACGTGCGGTATTCCGTACAGCAGTGAGCTGAGATGCCCGGCAAGGTTGGCGTACCAGGTGTGGGAGTGGACTAGCTCGGCACCGGTCACCGCCGCGGTCATCGACAGGTCGGTAGAGATGACCTGCAGCGCCGAACTGGCTGTCTCCAGTTGCTGCCAGGGCTGATGCGCGACCGCGTCCGGCCGGCTGGCCCCCTGGCAGTGCACGGTGAGATCAACCAGCCCTTTGAGCGACCGGGCCAGGTACTCCACGTGCACGCCCGCGCCGCCGTACACCTCCGGCGGGTACTCCCTGGTCAGCATCGCCACCCGCGGGCCCGTCACGGCGCGACTTCCTGACCCTTGCCGACCACCGTGATGCCGCCGTCCGACACCAGGAAGCCGCGGGCCCGGTCGTGTTCCTTGTCAACGCCCACGACGGCGCCTTCCGGCACCTCGACGTTCTTGTCGATGATCGCGTTCTCGACCACGGCATGCCGGCCGATCTTGGTGTTGTCGAGGATGACCGCGCGCTCCACCCTGGCCCAGCTGTTGACCCGGACTCCGGGTGACAGAACGGCCTGCCGGACCAGCCCGCCGGAGACGATGACGCCGTTGCTGACGACGCTGTTGATCGCCCGGCCCACCCGGTCGCCGCTGTCGTGCACGAACTTGGCCGGCGGCTGCGACGGTACGTGCGTGAGCAGCGGCCACCGGTCGTTGTAGAGGTTGAACACCGGATGCACGGCGCACAGGTCCATGTGCGCGTCGAAGTAGGAATCGAGCGTCCCCACGTCCCGCCAGTAGCCTGCGTCGCGCGGTTCCGCTCCGGGGACCTCGTTGGTCTGGAAGTCATAGACCTGAGCCATGCCCTTGCGGACGAGCATGGGCACGATGTCGCCGCCCATGTCGTGCCGGCTGCCGTCGTCGGCGGCGTCTTCGCGCAGCGAGTCCACCAGCGCATCCTTGGTGAAGACGTAGATGCCCATGGATGCGTACGCCAGGTCCGGCTGGCCCGGCATGCCCGGCGGATCGGCTGGCTTTTCCAGGAAGGCCTCGATCGTCCGGCCGTCCGGCGCCGCCTGGATCACGCCGAAGGCGGTCGCCTCGTCGCGCGGCACCGGCAGCGCGGCGACGGTGACGCCCGCCCCGCCGGCAATGTGCTGGTCGATCATCTGCTGGGGGTCCATCCGGAAGACATGGTCCGCGCCGAAGACCGCGACGATGTCCGGCTGGTCGTCGAAGATGAGGTTGAGCGACTGGTAGATCGCGTCAGCCGAGCCGGTGTACCAGTGCGGGCCCAGCCGCTGCTGGGCCGGGACCGGCGTGACGTAGTTGCCGAGCAGGCTGCTCAGCCGCCACGTGGTGGTGATGTGGCGGTCCAGACTGTGACTCTTGTACTGGGTCAGTACGCAAATGCGTCGCATCCCGGAATTGACCAGGCTCGACAGCGTGAAATCGATGAGCCGGTACAGGCCGCCGAACGGCACGGCCGGCTTGGCCCGGTCAGCTGTCAGCGGCGCCAGGCGTTTGCCCGCTCCGCCGGCGAGCACCATGGCGAGCACCCTGGAGTCAGCAGCCATCTCCCACCTCCGAGCACCAGCCTGCCCGGTAGCGGGCCTAGCTACCAGTCTCGCCCGCCAAACGCGGAGAAAAGTATTGCCGGCTGCTATGCCGGGCGGGTCAGGCGGATCTTGGATTGCTCGTGCCCGGTCCTCGACCAGTCGTCGAGGTAACGGCCCTGCAGGCCGTGCCGCCCGGCCAGGTCGAGCAGCGTCTGGGCCCGGTAGTAGAAATCCTCCCGGAGCACCTGATGCTCGGTGCCGACAGTCTCGTCGAAGGTGAAGTCGAAGAAGCCGCCCGGTGTCATGACCCGGCCGACATGCGCCAGGCACTCCTCGATCACCGGAAGCGGCGAGTGCGAGAAGACGCTGTGGGCGTGCACCACGTCGAAGTGGCTATCCGGCAGGAAGTCGAGCCTCAGGTCGTTCACCAGGTTCAGGTGCGGCAGCTTGCGCTGCAGGCCGAACTCTACGACAGTGCGCTGGGCGGCGAGCAGGATGTCCGGCGAGATGTCGGTGCCGTAATAGTTGCCGCTGTCCAGGAACTCGATGAACAGGCGGCCGGCCCGCAGATTGCCGCAGCCGATCTCCAGCATCCGCATATCCGGCTTCAGTCCGTGCTCGGCCAGGTAGTCGAACTGCAGCTGGCCGAGTTTCAGCCAGGACTGCCGGGTCTTGCTGCCGACGGCCGCGTCACTGCTGCGGATGACGTCCGATCGCATGACCGCGCGGTAGTAGCTGACGTGATCGCGGGTCGTCAGCCAGAGCCAGGTATCGCGACCGCGACGGCGGGCGTACTCGGACATCCGATCCGGGTTGCGGATCGCGTAGCCGACCTTGTAGGCGAGCCGGGAGCGATTCTTGCCGTGCACGACTTCAGGCTAAGTTCCAGCCCGGCGTCGCCGTCCGTCAGACCGAACGCCGTGACCAGGTCATGACCACGACCGTGCCGGCCCGTGACCAAAGCTGCGCCAAGACCGGCGCGGCAGGCGTGGGCTAGGCGGTCAGACCGGCGGGCCGCCGGCCGGGCTATCGCTGCCCGCGGCGCGCTTGGCGGTCACCCGGGTGGTCAGCACCTTGGCCGTCGACACTCCCGCGCCGAGCAGGATCCCCCAGATCAGGGCGTCGCGCAGGGCAACCTGCGGGTCCTCGGGGTGCTCCGGCGGTTCCTTGCCGGTGACCTTCTTCCAGCCGAAGAAGAGCAGCTTGCGCACGGCAAAGGCCGCGGCCGCTCCGGCCAGCGCACCCACTATGCGGCCGCCAGCGCCGCCCTTCTTGCCTGACATGGGCCACCCTCCTCGCAGGTGCGTTACTGAGCGGCAGCGGCTCCGGATCGGCGATTCGTGCCGGAGACCCGGGTGCCGGGCTGAATACAGGCTGTCATCCTATGGCGACGCCGTCCGGGCTCACCACCGGGCGTGCACTCTCGATGGCCGCGGCCAGTTCGGCGGGCCGCCTGGTCGCCAGCAGCCAGTACGGGCTGCGGCGAGTCCGGCGCCGTGACTTCGATATAGACCGCGTAGCGGAGGTAAGGCCTGATGACGGTATAGGCGCGCGGGTCGGCCCGGGGCCCGCGCAAGGCGGTGGCCTGCGCCTCGTCCAGCGCCCTGACTTCGCCAGTCGCGGCCAGCGGCAGCACGTCCTTGCCCGCGCGCAACTGCCCGTCCGCGACCTCGATGATGACGCCGGCCCCAGTTCAGCAGGAACGCCGCGACCATTCCGATCAGCACGGCGAAGACGACGATCGTAATGGCGAGGTCGAATCCGGTCCAGACGACGGCCCCAAACGTCAGGAAGGTGATGATCCCGACCACCCACCACAGCGGCGGGGCGAAGAGGCGCTCGCGGTAGAAGTGCATGGCACCACGGTAGTTGGTTACATGTACTGCATGACGGGCCCCTTGATGGATGACGCTGGCGGTGAGCAGGTGGTCACTGTCAGCGAGCAGCCGCATGGCCTGCGGGCAGGTTTGCGGCGGCTGTGGCGTTCCGGCTGGCCGGGTGCCACCGGCCACGACGACGCGGCCAGGGCCGCGGAGCAGGCCGGTGCCGAGGCCGCGGAGGCGGCCGCCGAGGCCCGGCCGGATCCGGATTCGCAGGTGCCTCGGTTGCTGCAGCAGTCGGCGTCCTGGTCGTGGCGGATCCTGCTGACCGGCCTGGTGATCTACCTGGCCTTCCGGCTGGCCGTCCAGCTGCGGCTGGTAACCCTGCCGTTCATCGCCGCGATGCTGCTGTGCGCGCTGCTGCAGCCGACCGCCGCCTGGCTGCGCCGCCGCGGTTGCTCGCCGCTGCTGGCCACCTGGATCGTGTTCCTGATCGCGCTGCTGGTGATCGCCGGCGCCATCACGCTAGTGGCCAACCAGATCAGCGCGGACTACGCGACGCTGTTTGCCGAGGTGAAAAAGACGACCGGCGAGGTGCAGCGTTCGCTGGCCGGGCCGCCGTTCCACTTGAATGCCAAGCGGCTGGCGAAACTCGGCAACGAGTTCACGACCTACATCTCCCAGCACAAGTCGGTCGTGGCCGGGACCGTGCTGACCGGCGGCAAGTACGCCACCGAGTTCCTGGCCGGCCTGGTGCTGACGCTGTTCATCTCCTTCTTCCTGCTCAAGGACGGAGCCCGGATCTGGATCTGGCTGATCAGCGGGATGCGACCCGAGGCCAGGGGGCGGGCGGCACGCGCCGGCGACGCGTCCTGGCGGGCTCTGGTCAATTACATGCACGGCACGGTAACGATCGCGGCGATTCACGCGCTGCTGCTGGGCCTCGCCCTCTGGCTGCTCGGGGTGCCGCTGCTGGTGCCGTTCATCGTGCTGGTCTTCATCGCGGCGTTCGTGCCGATCATCGGCATCCTGGTGGTCGGCGGCCTGGCGATCCTGGTGGCGCTGGCCACCAAGGGCTGGGTGGCGGCGGTGATCCTGCTCGCGGTCCTCATCGTGGAGAACCAGATCGAGGGGCACTTGCTGCAGCCGCTGGTGATGGGCCGCATCATCAAGCTGCACCCGCTGGCCATCATTCTGGTGCTGGCAGTCGGTGCCGTCATCGCGGGCATTCCTGGCGCCATCATCGCGGTGCCGGTGGCGGCGGTCATCACTTATGGCTGGGCCGCGCTGCGCGACACCCGTACCGGCAACTAGCCTCGCCCTTGCACCTGCGAACACGCGGCCGGCACCAGCAAGGGACGATCAGATGACGGGCGAATGCGGATATGTCGAAGTCCTGATCCAGCGACTCGACCCCGGCCTGCCGCTGCCAGCGCGCGCGCACCCGGGTGACGCGGGCAGTGACCTGTTTGCGGTCGAAGACATCGACTTGGCGCCCGGCCAGCGCGTGATAGTCGGCACCGGAGTGAGCATCGCGCTGCCAGCGGGGTATGCCGCCTTCGTGCATCCGCGTTCTGGCCTGGCGGCCCGGCACGGCGTGACGATAGTGAATGCACCGGGCACAGTGGACGCGGGGTACCGTGGCGAGATCAAGGTGGTTCTGCTGAACACCGATGCCGAGCACTCGGTCCGGTTCCTCAGGGGTGACCGGATCGCGCAGCTTGTGATTCAAAAGGTAGAAACGCCCGTCTTTCGGGAAGTAGATGTTCTGCCGGGATCGCAGCGCGGAGCGGATGGCCATGGCTCGACCGGCGGGCATGCCATGGGGGCGAGCCCAGCCGATGACATCAGCGAGATTCCGGCCCGGTCTTAGCGGGTCAGGGGTAAGGAGCGTGCGGGGTGTTCCGACGGCGCCGTAAGAACGATGCTGACGACGATCCCGGCATGGAGCGGGATGACGACTACCTGACCGATGACGACCTGATCGAGGATGAGCTAGCCGAGGATGAGCTAGCCGACGATGATCTGCTCCAGGAGGAGCTGACCGGAGACGACGAGCCGGGCCTGGCCGGCCAGGGCGGTTTCAGCGCGGCCGGCGGCTCGGACGACCCTGACGAGGGCGGCCGCCCGGCGCGGCACGACCTGGGCGACCCGGCGACCTGGACCCGGCTGCGGGACTCACAGGTGTCCGAGGCGGCGCACGGCCGGTCGACCGGGCCGTGGGATGGGTCCGGCGGTTACCCCCAGGGCGAGCGCATTGACTTCGGCAGCCTGCTGGTCCCGGTCCGGGACGGCTGCGATGTGCAGGTTCTGGTGTCGGAAGAGGAGGGCATCTCGATCGCGATCGTGACCGGTGAGAGCGCGCTGCAATTGCAGCCGTTCGCCGCGCCGCGCAGCTCCGGCTTGTGGCACGAGGTGCTGCCGGAGATCGCCGAAGAGGTGACAAAGGCGGGCGGGACCAGCACCGAGCAGAGCGGCCCGTTCGGGCCGGAACTGCTGGCCACGGTGAGCCCGCAGCCGGCCGGGGAGTTCCCGGCACCGCCGCAGCCGATCCGGTTCCTGGGCGCTGACGGACCGCGCTGGTTCCTGCGCGGCCTGATCAGTGGCCCGGCTGCGACCGATCCGACGCTGGCCGCTCCGCTCGAAGAGGTGTTCTCCGACGTGGTCGTTGTCCGCGGCGAGCACGCCGAGCCGCCGCGCAAGCCACTGGACATCCGGCTGCCGGACGAGGCCAGGCAGGTGCTGGAAGACCAGGCGGCCGAGCAGCAGCAGGATCCGAATATGTTCAATCCGTTCGAGCGCGGGCCGGAGATCACCGAGATCCGGTAACCGTTCAGTGGCCGGCAGCCAGCAGCCTGGCGAGTTCCTGCTCGACGTTCTGGCTGGTCACGAACAGCAGTTCGTCTCCGCCCTCGAGCGGGTCATCGGGACCCGGCACGATCACCCGGCTGTCCCGCAGAATAGCGACGAGCGCGGTGTCGGGCGGCCACTCGATGCTGCCGACTCGCTGGCCGGCCAGCGGTGCGTCAGCCGGCATGGTGAGCTCGACCAGGCTCGCGTCGCTTTGCCGGAACGTCATCAGCCGGACCAGGTCGCCGACGCTGACTGCCTCCTCGACCAGGGCAGACAGCAGGCGGGGCGTCGAGACTGCCACGTCGATGCCCCACGACTCGTTGAAGAGCCATTCGTTGTTGGGGTGGTTGATCCGGGCTACCACCCGCGGCACGCCGTACTCGGTCTTGGCCAGTAGCGAGACGACGAGGTTGGCCTTGTCGTCACCGGTCGCCGCGATCACCACGTTGCAGCGCTCCAGCGCGGCGTCGTCCAGCGCGCTGATCTCGCAGGCATCGGCCAGCAGCCATTCCGCTCCCGGCACGCTGTGGACCTTGATCGAGCTCGGGTCCTTGTCGATGAGCAGGATCTCGTGGCCGTTGCCCAGCAGTTCCTTGGCGATAGAGCGGCCGACCGCGCCAGCGCCGGCAATAGCGACGCGCATCAGTGGCCTGCCTTTCCAGGGTCATCGCTGGCGAAGATGTCGGTGATGTGGCTCAGCAGGCGGTCCTCGGCCACGACGTGAACCACGTCGCCTTCCTGCAAGACGACGCTGGGCCCCGGCACCAGCGCTTCGCCGAGCCGGGAGATGAAGGCGATGCGAGTGCCCGCGGCGGACTCCAGGTCGCAGACCTTCTGGCCAAGCCAGGCGTCGGAATACGCGACCTCGGCGAGCACGACCGCCCCGGTCGGATCACGCCAGAGCGTGTCAGACCCCTCCGGCAGCAGCCTGCGCAGCATCTGATCGGCCGTCCAGGCCACGGTGGCCACGGTCGGAATGCCCAGTCGCTGGTAGACCTCGGCCCGGCGGGGGTCGTAGATCCGGGCAACCACGCGCTGGACGCCGAAGGACTCGCGCGCCACCCGCGCGGCGATCACATTGGAGTTGTCACCGCTGCTGACCGCCGCGAATGCCTCGGCCCGCTCGATGCCCGCCTCGGTCAGCACGTCGCGATCAAAACCGACACCGGTCACCTTGGTGCCCTTGAAGCCCGACCTGAGCTTGCGGAACGCTTCTGGGTCCTGGTCGATGACGGCAACCGAGTGATCGGAATCCTCGAGGGTATGGGCAATGCTGGAGCCGACCCGGCCGCAGCCCATGATCACGATATGCACGTGCTTCCTTCCAGCCAGAGCGGTGCTGACAAGGTATTCTCTCCAGGCGCGCTGCCACTAGCCAGACAGGTACCCAACCGGAACGCAGGTCCACCGCCAGGGCACGATGTAGCCGTGACTACCGAGCCCCCCCGCCCACCGGAAGCCGGGGACCTGCTGGAACTCAGTGTCGGTGAGGTCGTCCATGGCGGCTGGTGCGTTTCCAGGCAGGATGATACGGCCTGGGTCATATTCGTTCGCCATGCCCTGCCTGGTGAGCGGGTCCGGGCCCGGATTACTCAGGCCACAGCGCGGTTCGCCAGGGCCGACGCGGTCGAGATCCTGACAGCCGTCGCCGGACCGGGTGACGCCGCCGTGCCGGTACGCCAGGCCCGGCGGCTGCGGCGGCTGCGACTGGCAGCACGCCAGCCTGCCGGCCCAGCGCGCGATGAAAGCCGCGGTCATCAGCCAGCAGCTTGCCCGGATCGCCGGACTGGACCGGCAGGTCGAGGTCGAGGAACTCGCCGGGACCTCCGATGGCCTCGGCTGGCGCACCGTGGTGACGTTCGCGGTCGGCCGGGACGGCACGGCCGGGCTGCGCCGCCACCGATCGCACGAGGTCATCGGGATCGACTCGTGCCTGATAGCGCACCCGCTGGTGACCGGCACCGGCGTGACCGGCAGCCGCTGGCCGGGCGCCGCGTCGGTCGAGGTCTGCGTGGCGCCGCAGGCAGGCGAGCGGGCAGTGCTCATGGCCGGCCCCGCGATCAGGCCCGGCACGGCGGAACTGCCGCAGGTGGATGCGGACGCGGTGCTGGTGTCGGGCCGGTCCGGCCGGGTGACCGCGGTCCGCGGCCGCGGCTATCTCACCCAGCGTGCCGCGGGCCGTGCGTGGCGGGTTAGCGCCGGCGGGTTCTGGCAGGTGCATCCGGCGGCTGCCGACGTACTCGGGCAGGCAGTTCTGTCCGCGCTTGACGTCCGGCCGGGGGAGACGGCGCTCGACTTGTACTGTGGCGCGGGCCTGTTCGCGGGCTTGCTGGCCGAGGCGGTCGGGCCGGACGGCACGGTGATCGGCATCGAGCAGGACCAGGCCGCCGTCAGGGACGCCCGGCACAACCTGCGCGACTGGCCGTGGGCGCGGGTGCACCGCGGTGACGTCGCGGAAGTGCTGCGCCGGTCCGGCACGCAGGGCGCCTCAGTCGCGGTGCTGGACCCGCCGCGCACCGGCGCGGCCCGTCCGGTAATCGACGTGCTGTGCGGTGACGACGACGAGCCAGCCGGCGTTGCGCCGGGTCGGTTACGTCTCCTGCGATCCGGCCACGCTGGCCCGTGATCTGCGGCTACTGCTGGACCGCGGCTGGCGGCTGTCCGCGCTGCGGGCGTTTGATGCCTTCCCGATGACGCACCACGTGGAATGCCTGGCCATTCTCAGCCGGGACTAGCGCCGGGGCCGGGTCGCAACGCCGCGCCGGGCAGGCCAGGATGGGCACATGCAACTGCGAATCTTCACCGAACCCCAGCAGGGCGCCGATTACCGGACGTTGCTGCGGGTGGCCAAGGCGACCGAGGACCTCGGCTTCGACGCGTTCTTCCGGTCCGACCATTACCTGAAGATGGGCGACGTCAGCGGTCTGCCCGGCCCGACCGACGCGTGGATCACGCTGGCCGGGCTGGCGCGGGAGACGTCCAGGATCCGGCTCGGCACCTTGATGAGTCCGGCCACGTTCCGGTTCCCTGGCCCGCTGGCGATCTCGGTCGCGCAGGTCGACCAGATGAGCGGCGGCCGGGTTGAGTTCGGGTTCGGGGCGGGCTGGTTCGACGCCGAGCACGCCGCCTACGCGATCCCGTTCCCGCCGCTACGCGAGCGGTTCGACCGGTACGAAGAGCAGCTGGCCATCATTACCGGGCTGTGGCAGACGCCGGCCGGGGAGATGTTCAACTACGCGGGCAGCTACTACACGGTCACCGACTCGCCTGGCCTGCCCAAGCCTGCGCAGCTGCCGCGGCCGCCGGTGCTCATCGGCGGCGGCGGCCCGAAGCGGACGCCGGCCCTCGCCGCTCGTTACGCCGACGAGTTCAACCTGCCGTTCGCCAGCGTCGAGGACACCGCGGCCGCGTTCGGCCGGGTCCGGGCCGCGTGCGCGGCGGCGGGCCGCGATGAGGACTCGATGGTCTACTCGGCGGCGCAGGTGGTGTGC
Source organism: uncultured Actinomycetota bacterium (assembly GCA_963713585.1). Lineage (GTDB taxonomy): Bacteria > Actinomycetota > Actinomycetes > Streptosporangiales > Streptosporangiaceae > JAJYUU01. The sequence continues at coordinate 32,276 of CAVQMG010000003.1, forward strand.
TGCGGCCGGACCGACGCGGACGTGGCCCGCCGCGCCGCCGCCATCGGCCGCGAGCCTGACGAACTGCGCAAGCACGGGCTGGCCGGCTCGCCGGACGAGATCGCGGCCCGGATCGCGGAGTTCGCCGGCGCCGGCTCGACCCGGATGTATCTGCAGGTTCTCGACCTGGACGATCTCGACCACCTGGAGCTGCTGGCGGAGCTGATCCCGGCGGTCCGGTGACCGGTCGTCAGAAGCAGTTCAGAGCGTAGGCTGAGCGCGGACTGAGTCCGGGCTGGAAGCGTAGGGCGGACGGCCGGGCCGGCAGGCGGCCCGGCCGCACGAGGAGATCGCGCATGGCACGGTCACGTTCGCGGCGGGTCGGCAGCTGGCTGATCGGCGGCATCGTCGTGCTGGCTGTCCTGGTCGGGGGCGGCACCTGGCTGTATATCCACGTGATCGAGGGCCCGGCGCCGGCCCCGCTGAGCCTGAAACAGGCCGCCAGCAGCTCGCCCAGCGCGACCGCGAGCGCCAGTGCCGCGACCGTCTCTGCCAATGACATCGCGGGGACCTGGAAGGTAGCCGCCGGCTCGCAGGTCGGCTACCGGGTCAACGAGGTGCTGGCCGGCCAGAACAACGTTGCCGTCGGCCGCACCAGCGACATCACCGGCACCCTCACCATCCGCGGGACCACGGTCACGGCGGCGTCCTTCAGCGTCCAGATGGCGACGATCAAGAGTGACCAGAGCGAACGGGACGCGCAGTTCAACGGGCGGATCATGCAGACGGCCAGCTATCCGACTGGCACGCTGACGCTGAGCTCGCCGGTCAGGCTGGGCGCCCTGCCCGCCGAGGGCACGGCCACGACCTACCGTGCGACGGCCAGCCTGACCCTGCACGGTCACGCGCGGACGGTGACGTTCCCGCTGCAGGCCGAGTGGACCGGCGCCGGCATCGACATCTCCGGCTCCATCCCGGTCGTGTTCGCCAATTGGGGCATCAGCAATCCCAGCTTTGCCGGGTTCGTCACGACCCAGAACCACGGCTTGCTGGAGTTCCTGGTCAAGTTCGGCAAGGCCTGATCCGCGCCCGTTGCCCGGCCGCGATCAGCCCGGGCCACGTTCCCACGGGTTGTAATCCACCTCGAGCGTCTCCTGCGCCGGCCGGTCCTGCTCGGGCACGTGCTGCAGGTTGACCCGGATCCTGGTCCAGGTCGAGGACCGGCCGCGCATCGAGTCGACCAGCACATCGGCAGGCTCGAGCCGGGCTGCCACCTCCGGGTGGCGCTCTTTCCACCGCTCGAGCCCGGCCAGCGCCTCGGCCTGGCCGGCCGCGCGGGCGATCTCGATGAGCGGCATCGAGGTGCGGCGCCGCCCGGCCGGGCCGCTGGCTTTGCCGGGCGCCGGCGCTGGTACCTCGGCCGCGCGGCGCTTGGACGGCTGGACCCGGGGTTCCTCGCCGGCCTGCTTGTCGAAGTGCGGCGGCCACGGCGCGTCGGGCAGGCCGGCTGCCTCGTCCGACGCGGCCAGCTCGAGCAGCTGGTCGAGCGAGCCCGCCGTGGCGTCGATGCCGTCACCAGGGTCACCGATCTGCGCGTACCGGGCCGGCATGGTCTCGATGGTGAACGCGGCCGGATCGCAGCCAGGTACCTCGTCCCAGCGCAGCGGTGCCGACACCCGCGCGTCCGGGGTGGGGCGGACTGAGTAGGCCGAGGCAACGGTGCGGTCCTTGGCGTTCTGGTTGTAATCGACGAAGACGCCGTGCCGCTCTTCCTTCCACCAGCGCGAGGTCGCCTCGGCCGGCGCCCGGCGCTCGATCTCCCTGGCCAGGGCTACGGCCGCGCGGCGAACCTCGGCGAAGGTCCAGCGCGGCTCGATCCTGGCGTAGACGTGAATCCCGCGCGAGCCGGAGGTCTTGGGCCAGCCGGTCAGCCCGACGTCGGCCAGCACCTCCCGCGCTACCAGGGCCACGTTCACGATCTGCGGCCACTCGATGCCAGGGACCGGATCCAGGTCGACTCGCAGTTCATCGGGATGATCCAGGTCATCCGCGCGGATCGGATGCGGGTTGAGGTCGATGCAGCCGAGGTTGGTCACCCAGGCCAGGCCGGCCGCGTCGGCGACGACGATCTCCTCGGCGGTGCGGCCGGACGGGAAGCTCAGCACCACGCTGTCCAGCCAGGCTGGCTTATTGGCCGGCGCGCGCTTCTGGAAGAAGGCCTCGCCTTCGGCGCCGTGGACGAACCGCTTGAGCACCATGGGGCGGCCGCGGACGCCCCGCAGCGCGCCGTCGGCGACGCTGAGGTAGTAACGGACCAGGTCCAGCTTGGTGTGCCCGGTGCGCGGGAAGTAGACCTTGTCCGGGTTGGAGATTGTCACCTCGCGGCCAGCGACCTCGATGGTCTGCTTTCGGTCAGGCATGCTGACACCATAACCTCGGCTCCGCCGGACGGCTCGCGGGTCGCGTCGACGCGGGCGTTGCGACCGACTGCGGTGACCGCGATGATGCCCGCGGCCGCGACGGCGCTGAGCCAGCCGACCGTCTCGCCGAGCAGCAGGGCCGACCACAGCAGGGTCAGGGCCGGCTGAGCCAGCTGGAGCCGCCCGATCCTGGCCACGCCGCCGGCGGCCAGGCCCTGGTACCAGGCGAAGAAGCCCAGGCACATCGACACGAAGCTGACATAGCCCAGCCCCGCGACTGCGGCCGCGGTCACGTGCTGCGGCGGGCTGGCCGCCCAGCCCGCCGCCGTGACCGGGACCGTGAGCGGCAGCGCCAGGATCAGCGCCCAGCAGATGACCCGCCAGCCGCCGTACTCGCGGGCCAGGATGCCGCCCTCGGTGTAGCCGATCCCGGCCACCACGATCGCGGCCAGCAGCAGCAGATCGGCCGGCCGCAGCCGCCCGCCGCCCTCGGTCAGGGCGAAGCCTGCCACGATCGCCAGGCCCGCGGCCAGCGCCACCCAGTAGGCCGGCCGCGGCCGTTCCCTGGCCCGCCAGACCGCCAGTCCGGCCGTCGCCGCCGGGATCAGGCCGGTCAGCACCGCGGTGTGCACGCTGCTGACATGGCGCAGGGCCAGCGCCGTCAGCAAGCCGAAGCCAGCGCCGACCGTCACGGCAACGACGAGCAGGCGCGGCAGAGCCGCGCGCGGCGGCAGCAGCCGCTCGCGCCTGGCCGCGAGCACCGCCGCGCCAAGAGCGGCGGCCGGCACTGCTCGCCCGACGCCGACGACGACGGGGCTGAATGACGCCTCGGCAGCGGTGGTCGCGGGAAAGGTGAGACTGAACGCCAGGACGCCGAGCGCGCCGAGTAGCAGCGGTGACGCTTCCCGGGAGAACCGGGAAGTGCTTCTATTGGGTCTCATGAAAAACGATAGCAGTGACCTCTCGGCGGTGGCCAGCCTTGAGACACTCATCGGCTCGTTGCCGCCTGATAGCAAGCTGCCGTCCTACCGGCAGTTGCAGCAGCGCTATCGCCTCAGCCCCGCTACGGTGCAGCGGATGCTGGCTGACCTTGCTCGCCGCGGGCTGCTGGTCACCAAGCCGGGCAGCGGCACCTTCACGGCGGCGCGGCGCGCGGCCAGGCCGGCCGCCGACGTGTCCTGGCAGACACTGGCCCTCGGCTCGAGGGCCGGCCTCGGACCGGATCTGGAGCGGCTGGTCGACCCGCTGCCGCCGGACGCCACCGGGCTGGCGAGCGGCTTCCCCGACGAACGGCTGCAGCCGCTCGGCTTGCTGGCGGCCGCCGCGTCCCGTGCTGCCCGCAGACCGCAGGCCTGGACCCGGCTCCCGCCGCAGGGGCTGCCCGAGCTGCGCAGTTTCCTGGCCGGCGAGGCAGGAGGCGGGCTGAGCGATGCCAATGTCCTGATCGCCTCGGGCGGGCAGTCGTCGCTGTCGGCGGTGTTCCGCCATCTGTGCGCGCCCGGTGATCCGCTGATCATCGAGTCGCCGACCTACGTCGGCGCCCTGGCCGCGGCGCGGGCTGCCGGACTGGTGCTTGTGCCGGTGCCCGGCGACGCGGGCGGCGTGCTGCCCGACGCGCTCGCCGACGCCTTTGCCAGGACCGGCTCCCGGCTGGCGTACCTGCAGCCGCGGTACTCCAACCCGACCGGCGCGGTGCTCGCGCACGACCGGCGGCAGCCGGTGCTATCCGCCGCCGCGCGGGCGGGTGCCTTCGTGCTCGAGGACGACTGGATGCGCGACTTCGACCTCGGCGCGCCGTCACCGCCGCCGTTGTTCAGCGAGGACGAGGACGGGCACGTGATCTACCTGCGCTCGGTGTCCAAGCCCATCGCCGCGGGCCTGCGAGTCTCGGGCCTGGCGGCCCGCGGCCCGGTGCTGGCCCGGCTCCGGCGCGGCCGGATCAGCGACGACTTGTTCGTGGCGCCGATCCTGCAGCAGATCGCCCTGGACGTGCTGACCGCGCCGGGCTGGCCCCGGCATCTGGGTACCGTCCGGCGGCTACTGCGGGATCGCCGTGACGCGCTGGTCGCAGCGGTGCTGGAGTTGCTGCCGTCCTGCCAGCTGGACGTCATCCCCTCAGGCGGGATGCACCTGTGGCTGCGGCTGCCCGACGACGTCGTCGACGAGGAGGTAGCCGATGCCGCCGCCGCGCGCAAGCTGGCGGTAACACCGGGCCGGGCCAGTTTTCCGAGCGAGCCGCCGGCCCAGTACCTGCGGCTCAGCTACGCGGGAGAGGAGGCCCCGGCGCTGCGGCGGGCCGCCGCGCTGCTGGCCGGAATCGTCGAGCCGCCGGCCAGCTGACGGCATTACCGGATCGGGCGGCCTAGCAGGTGTGCTGGATCTCGGCGCTGGCGGTCGCTATCCACTCGTACAGGAGCGAGGGCGGCCACGCGGCCGCTGACAGCGGCGCCGCGACCGGGTAGATGCGCCCGGCGTAGCAGTAGCCGAGGCGGGTCCTGGCCGGCGTGATCTGCGGCGTCGACGTGATCAGCGCGATGCTGTGCCAGTGGTAGTGCGACGCAAGCCGCCCGACGTACTCGGCCTCGCCGCGCGTGGTCGGCGGGTCGGGATGGAAGCAGATCACCCGCACGCCCGCCAGCCTGGGCGCGCACAGGCGGCTCTGGCCCGGCTGCACCGTGCCCTGTGACACCACGAGCACCGGAGCCCTGTGTGCCCGGGCGAGAGCCAGCGCGACCGGCAGCCGGTCGCCCGACCCGTCGAGCATGACGATCGCATCAACCCGGGCCGGCATGCCCTGAGCAGGCCAGACGAACAGCCGGGCCGCTGCCGCTGCCAGCGCGAGGACGACGACCAGCGCGGTGCCGAGGACGATCCGGCGCCGGCGCCGCATAGCCGGACTCAACCGCGCGGCCGCCGGCCGATCCGTCACGTCAGCTCCTGTTCATCGGCCGCCCCAGGACTCTACCCGCCGGACCTGGCCGGCCCGCCGCGGCAGCAGCCGGTGCCGAGGCCCCGCGCCCGCCGAGGCCGCGGTCAGTCTCGCGGCAACGTGGCGCGGAGTGCCCGGCGTTCTTCGAGATGGCCCGGAGAAACTAACCCAGCAGCTCGTCGGCCGCGGCCGCGAAGATCTCTGTGTGCCGGTCGGCATCAGATTTAGCGGTGGCCGGTGACATCAGCGCCATGTTGTGGAATGGCGTCAGCAGGATTCCCCGGTTCAGCAGGAACAGGTGCAGGTACTCGTCCAGGTCGGTGTCCGCTGCCGCTTCCGATTCGCCGCCGTTGCGCGGCGGCTGCGGGCAGAACCGGTACTCGGCGCGCGCCCCGAGCTGGGTGATCGTCCACGGCAGGCCCCGGCTAGCCAGCACGTCGCGGACTCCGCTGGTGTAGCGGGTGGCCACGGCGATCATCCGGTCGAACGCGGCATCGGTCAGCACCTGCCCCAGGGTGGCCCGCATCGCCGCCAGGGACAGCGCGTTGCCGGCCAGCGTGCCGCCGACTCCGCCGGTATCGATGATGTCGGCGCTCTCGTCACCGAGGATGCGATCGGCCAGGTCGGCGGACAAACCGTAGGCGCCAGCCGGGATGCCGCCGGCGATCGACTTGCCGATGGTGACGATGTCCGGCTCCAGCTTCCATGCTTGCGTGCACCCGCCCGGCCCGGCGCTGAACGTGTGCGTCTCGTCGTTGATCAGCAGGCTGCCGTGCTGGCGGGTCAGCGCACGGACCGCAGCCAGGAAGCCGGGCTCGGGCAGCACGATGCCGATGTTGGTCAGCGCGGGCTCCATCAGCACCGCCGCGACGTCGCCGTTCGCGAGTTCGCGGCCGAGCGCCTCGGCGTCGTTGAACTCGACCACGCGCGTGGTCTGCCGCGGGTCGACCGGCGCGCCGACGTTTCCGGCCCGCGACAGCGGGCCGTCCGGCGTCGCCACGATGAACGCCTCATCGACACTGCCGTGATAGCAGTAACTGAATACCAGGATCTTCTGGCGTCCGGTGAGCTGGCGGGCGAGCCTGATCGCCCACCGGTTGGCGTCGGTCGCGGTGAGCGTGAAACTCCAGAACACCGCGCCGAACCGCCGGGTCAGCTCGGCTGCCACCCACTGGGCGTCCTCGGTGGGGAGCATCGTCGTGGCCCCGCCGAGCGTGCTGTAACGCATCCAGACGGCCTCCTGCACGGCCTGCGGGGAGTGACCGGCCATGGCACCGGTGTCGCCCAGGCAGAAGTCGATGAACTCGTTGCCGTCGACGTCGGTGAGGCGGGCGCCGCTAGCTGTAGCCAGGTACAGCGGGAAACCGCCCGGCCACATGCTCATCCAGGTCATCGGCACGCCGCCGAGCAGGTGGGAGCCGCCCGCGGCGAAAGCCCGCGCCGAAGCGGGATGCCGGGCACGGTAAGTCTCGCGCTCACGGCCGATGAGCTCGGTCAGCCGGGCCCGGCTGACGGGCGCTGCGGCGGTGTTACCGGACAAGGCGTGCTCCCTGACGTCGACCGACCGGACAGCATAGCGCCCGCCCCCGGGATACTGACTGACGGGACAGGAGGGCACATGCCAGAGGAACTGACACTAGACCGGGTCCAGGCCGCCGCGGCCAGGCTGGACGGCGTCGCGCACCGCACACCGCTGCTGACCTCGACCACGCTCAGCCGGCATTGCGCAGCCCAGGTGCTGATGAAGGCCGAGCCGCTCCAGCGCAGCGGCTCGTTCAAGTTCCGCGGCGCCTACAACCGGCTCAGCCTGCTGAGTCCGGCCGACAAGGAGGCCGGCGTCGTCGCCTTCTCGTCAGGCAATCATGGCGCTGCTGTGTCCCTGGCCGCCCGGCTCCTCGGCGTCGAGGCGGTAATCGTGGTCCCGGCAAACGGCTCGGCCGCCAAGCTTGCCGCTATCGAGGGGTACGGTGCGCTGCTACGGCCCTACGATCCGGCCACGGAGAGCCGGGAAGAGGTGGCCGCGGCGATCGCGGCCGAGCGGGGCATGACGCTGATCCCGCCGTTCGACGACTACGACATCATGGCGGGCCAGGGAACTGCCGGGCTCGAGCTGGCCGAGGACCTGCCGGACCTGAAGCGGGTCCTGGTCCCGATCGGCGGCGGCGGGCTGGCAGCGGGAGTCGCGACCGCGGTCAAGGGCCTGATCCCCGGCGTCTCGGTCATCGGAGTCGAGCCGGCCCAGGCCAGCGACACGAGCTTGTCGCTCCGGGCCGGGCACCGGGTCAGCATCCCCGAGCCGGACACGATCGCCGACGGCCTGCGTGCCCGCCAGCCGGGGGAACGGACCTTCGCGGTCAACTCGCGGCTGCTCGATGACATCGTCACCGTGACCGAGGAGGCGATCGTCGAGGCGATGCGGTTCTGCTTCACCCGGCTCAAGCTGGTCGTCGAGCCTAGCGGGGCCGTCAGCCTGGCGGCCCTGCTGTCGTCGGTGTCCGCCGCGACGGGGCGTACCGCCGTCGTCCTGTCCGGCGGGAACATCGCGCCGGAGGACTTTGCCGCGGTACTGTCCGGGCCGCGGTAGCGACCGCGTCAGCGCCCGGGCGCCCCGGCCAGCCGCATTGCCATCAGCGCGTACCGGTCCTGCAGATCGGCCAGGCTCAGGGCCTGATTTTCCAGCGTCCACTCGCTGATGTGCACGCACATGTTGCTGATGGTGGCCGCGCTGAGCCGCGCTTGGTCAGGCCCGCTGCCGCCGGCCAGATCGAAGCTGCCCTGCTCGGCTCCGGCCAGCAGGATGCCGGTCAGCCGCTCGCGCATCTGGCGGCGCAGATCCCGGATCTCGGTGCGCCAGCCGCCGGTCAGCACCGTGAACTCACGGTTGGCCACCCTGGACTGCTTCTTGAACCCGGCGGTGTGGGAGACCAGGAACCGCACCGTCGCGGTCAGTTGCGCCGCCGGGTCTGGCCCGGCGGCGGCCATCACCTCGGCTAGCTGGGAGTCGACCCGGACGTGGATGTCGCGGATCAGGACGTACAGCAGGTGGTCCTTGGAGGCGAAATGGTTGTACAGAGCGCCAGGCGTCAGGCCGCAGGCGGCCGTGATGTCGCGGACCGTCGTCGCCCGAGCTCCCCTGAGGTAGAACAGGTCGACCGCCGCCTCGGCGATCCGGCATTGCAGCGGCGAGCCGCCGATCGGCAGCCGGTCCCCGGACGGGCGCTGAGCATCGGGGGACATCGGTGGCGGCCATCCCGGCGTAGTCGAGTCAGGTATTCCTGACTGAGACGCCTGATTCGCCGAGTTGGTTGTCAAGTGGGTCTTGACCGTGACTCTTGACAAATAGTGCTCAGCAAGCGTACGACTATATCGCTGTGTGAACGGTTGTTCATGTCTGTACAGCGCCAAGGCGCGTCCGCTGTGACGGCCGCGGATGCGTGCCAGAAGGCCCGGGCCGACTCCCCTCCTCCCGGCCCGGGTCGGCAGCACGCCCCGCGAGACCCTGGCCTGGCGTCAGGCTGGCGCGGGCAGGCCTGCCAGTGCTTCCTCGATCGTCTGGTCGCTGAGCTCCAGATCCTTGAGCTCACCGGACAGGTAGTCGCCGTAGGCCGCCAGATCAAGCAGCCCGTGACCGCACAGGGCCGTCAGGATGACCTTCTCCTCGCCTGTCTCTTTACAGCGCAGGGCCTCCTCGATACAGGCCGCGACCGCGTGCGTTGGCTCCGGCGCCGGCACGATGCCCTCGGTCCTGGCAAAACGCAGGCCAGCGGCAAAGCACTCGGATTGCGGCTTGGCGACCGCCTCGAACATCCCGAGCTCGTAGATGTGCGAGAGCAGTGGTGACATCCCGTGATAGCGCAAGCCGCCCGCGTGAATGGGATCCGGGATGAACTCGTGCCCGAGCGTGTGCATCTTGAGCAGCGGCGTGAATCCGGCCGTGTCGCCGAAGTCGTAGGCGTAGACGCCGCGAGTGAAGGACGGGCAGGCGGCTGGCTCGACTGCGCGGATCACCGGGTTCATCCGCCCGGCCAGCTTCTCCCGGAGGAACGGGAACACGAGCCCGCCGAAGTTAGATCCGCCGCCGGTACAGCCGACGATCACATCGGGCGTGTCTCCGGCCATCGCGAGCTGCTTGAGTGCCTCTTCGCCGATGATCGTCTGGTGCATCAGAACGTGGTTGAGCACACTGCCGAGGGCGTAGCGGGTGTCAGGGTCGGCGCCCGCCACCTCGACCGCCTCGCTGATAGCGATGCCCAGGCTGCCGGTGGAGTCCGGGTGCTGCGCCAGGACTGCCCGCCCTGAGTTGGTCAGCTCGGACGGGCTGGCGTGCACCGTGGCGCCGTAGGTTTCCATCAGCATCTTGCGGTAGGGCTTCTGGTCGTAGGACGCGCGAACCATCCAGACCTCGAGCTGCAGGCCGAACAGCGCCGAGGCGAAGGCCAGCGCGCTGCCCCACTGCCCGGCACCGGTCTCGGTGGTCAGCTTCGTGACTCCTTCGGCAGCGTTGTAGTACGCCTGCGGCACGGCCGTGTTCGGCTTATGCGATCCGGCCGGGCTGCCGCCCTCGTATTTGTAATAGATCCGGGCAGGCGTGCCGAGATCCCGTTCGAGCCGGCGCGCCCGGAATAGCGGAGTAGGCCGCCAGAGGCGGTACACGTCGAGCACATCCTCGGGAATGGCAATATGCCGCTCGGCCGAGACTTCCTGCCCGATCAGGGCTGCGGGGAACAATGGCGCCAGATCCTCCGGGCCAACTGGCTGCCCGGTGCCCGGGTGAAGCGGCGGAGGCGGCGGCGACGGCAGGTCAGCCACGATGTTGTACCAATGCTGCGGCATGTCAGATTCGGGCAAGAGGTACTTCACAGTTCGGTCCACTGATGCCTCCGCGCGCTCACGGCTGGTTATCGCAGAAATATCGCGACAGGCGCAACGTTAGCCGACCAGCCATGGCTCAGGAAATGCCTGCGGAAGGCAGCTGAGGCCGTTCCCGCCAGTCAGCCAAGGGCAGCGCGATGGCGGTGACGGGCCGGTTCCGGTGCGGATTGCCCGCCTTCCAGAAACAGAATCAGACCGCATCGCGGGCCAACAGATCAGGATGTATTGCCTGGCCAGAGGCCTAGTTGGGGTCTGTCTCTCGGTTCGGGCAGCGGGTTGCGGTGCCCTCGCGTGCATGCGATTGTTGGCCGGTAAGGCCGGAGCTAGAGCGCGCGGCGGACGGCCATGTCATCGTCGTGCGAGCGATCTCCGCAGGGTCACGTGGGAGGTGGCTGTGCGACGTAAGCGTGACGAGCGCCGGCTACCTGACGATCGCGATGACGTGCCGGCCGAGGATTGGCTGAAGGAGTTCCGCCCGGTCCGGCCGGAGGCGCTGACCGCGGCCGACCGCGATGCCAGACGCACGGGCTCGCCCGGTGCCGATGCCCGCGAGCCCGGCCAGGACCGGGCCAGGCCGCGTCGCGCTGCAGACCAGCCGGGCTTTGGCAGCCCCGGCCGGGATGACTTGTCGTCGCGGCCCGCGGCGCGTTCACCGGGCCCAACGCCGGATGCCCGGCAGTCGCTCCCGCCGGGCTTCCCGGCGGCCGATCCGCGACGACCGGGCATCGACGCCGCAGGCCGCCGGGACCCGGCGGCGGACCGGCGCAGCCAAGGCCAGGTGCGTTCGTTCAGCCAGGCAGCGGCGGGCTATGAGGCCGAGGTGCGCAGCCGCGGCCGGGATGGCTTGCAGCGTGCTGACGGGCAGGGCCGAGGCGCCGACGGCGACCAGGGCCGGCCGGACGGCCAGCGCGGGCCCCTCGACGGCCGGTATGGGCCAGCCGACCGGCGAGACACACCTCACGATCAGCCGGGCCGGCCGGATACTCGCTACCGGGCCGATCCAGACGGGTCCCAGCACCGGCCGGACGGTTTCCGCGGAGTTCAGGACCGTCAGCAACCAGCCGGGCCGGATGCCTATCAGCGCCGGCCGGATCACCAGCAGGGCAGCCCTGACGCTCGGCGTCCCGACCACAGGGACGTTGGGCCAGGCACCTCCTGGACCGGGCCGGACGGTCAGCGCCGAGGTGAGCAGGACGGTCGGCCAGGCACTTCCCGGACCGGGCCAGATGGTCAGCGCCGAGGCGAGCAGGACGGTCGGCCAGGCACTTCCTGGACAGGGCCGGATGGTCAGCGCCAGGGCGAGCCGCAGAGTTATCAGCTCCGGCCGGACAGATATCCGGACGAGCCGAACAGACATCCGGCCGGCACAGATAGATATCCGGCCTGGCACAGACAGTTCCGCTGGCGGGCCGGGCGGCTACCGACAGCCCGACAGTTCGCCGGACCGGCCGGAGGGCCGGGGCCGGAGCGTGCCCGGCGGCTACCAGCGCCAGCCCGGTGGCTACCGGGCCGGGCGGGACAGTTCCCTCGACCGGCCAGGAACTGTCCGCCGGGATGGCCCGGGCTTCTATCCGGCCGAGCACGACGGTCTTCGCCCGGGCGGCCAGCCAAGTCACCCGGCCGGGCCGGACGACCTTTACCGGGCCGGGCCGGATGGCCAGCCGGGCCGGCCAGCCAGTTCTGCGGTCCGGCCGGACCGGTATCCGGCCGGAGCCGATGGCGGCGTCGCCAGATCCGGCGACTACCCGTCGGCGGGCGGCCCGCAGGCAGCCGGGCTGCGACCATTGCCGCCGGATCCCCGGCCGCGCGGTAACGAACGGCCGCAGCAGCCGGCACTGCCGGAGGCCGATTCGGACCGGCGCGACCCGGCGGCACGGACCGGAAACGGCCACGTTCCTTCTCCGATCGAAAGGCTCGTCCAGGCGTCTGCGCAACAGCAGGGCGTGCTGCGCAATGAGGACGAGGAAATGACGCGCCCGTTGCCAGTGATCCTGCCCGGCGCCAATACGGTGCCCAGGCCTGCGCACGTCGAGGCGCCGCGCGGTCCGTTCGAGCCGGCCAGGCCCGGCGGCCCCGAGTTGCCGCCAGACCGGCCGCCGGCGGGCGCGCCGCCGGGCAGGCCGGCGTCAGGCCAGTCCGCGCCCGCCAGGCCGGTCAGCGTCACGGGTTCGGTGGAGCCGCCGTCGGCGACGTTCGCGCCCCGGGAACCGAGCTCGCGGCCGAACATGATCCCGGCCCCGGTGCAACCGGCGGCCGAGAGCGTGGCGCCGCGGGACATGCCGGAGGCGGCCGTCGCCAAGCTGGACCAGATCAAGGATCTTTACCTCACCGCGGAAGCTATCGGCGAGGACGCGCTGGACAAGCACTTTGAGCAGGTCAGCCAGCGGCAACGGGAGCTGATCAGGGAGTTCTTCACCAAGTCCGAACGGCCCGGCGGGGCCGTCTAGCCGCAGACGGCGCTGGCTCTCCCGGCTTCAGCCGACCGACGACTGCATCAGCAGCGTATCGATCCACTGCCCGTGTTTGAATCCGACCTGCGTGAGCCTGCCCGCATGGGCGAACCCGCAGGTCTCGTGCAGGCGCACCGACGCCACGGCCTCGGCTGAATCCGCAATCACGGCGATGACCTGACGTGTGCCGGCGCCGGCGCATGCCGTCAGCAACTCGCGCAGCAACCGCCCGCCGAGCCCGAGACCGGTCCGGGCAGGCGCGATGAAGATCGAGTCTTCGACCGTGGCGCGATAGGCCGGCTTGCGCCGCCACGGGCCCGCGTAGGCGTAGCCGGCCACGCTGCCGTCGGCCTCGGCCACCAGAAAGGGCAGGGCGAGCCCCGTCAGCTCCTGGTAGAGCGCCAGCCAGTCGGCCGCACTGCGCGGAGAGTCCTCGAAGGTAGCTACCGAGTTGAGCGTGTACCAGCTGAAGATGTCGGCAACCTGGCCGAGATCGCCGGCCACGGCCGGGCGGACTGCGAGGTTCAGCGCCGTGTCTCCCATCTGCTGCGGAAGGCCTGGACCAGGTTCTCGGCCTCCTGGTCGCTGATCTTGATCAGTTCGGCACTCAGGTCGCCGTACTCCCACTCCACGATCGCCGAGTCCAGTTGCCAGCTGAGATCCTGCCGCAGGGTCTCATCGACCGGACCGCTTTCGGCATAGGTGCGGCGGGCCAGCCCGGACGCCCGGCCGCCCGGTCCCGCCACGATCACGTAGTGCTGGAACTCGCTCACCGCGACTCCGGCCGGAAGTCGGCGATCTCCATGCAGCCCGGCGGGGCCTTCGCCTCAGCAGCGGCCGCGACCTGGCGCGCCCGCAGCCGCGCACGCTCGGCCGGCGGCGTCGACGGATCAGTGATCTGCAGGTAAGTGCCGTGCGTGCGCTGCGCTACCGCCCAGCTTGCCGTCGTGTGGAACTGGATCTCGAAGGCCTGACCATGAGCGGGATCGCGCCACTGGGTAAAGATGCCTTTGTACTCGGGGCTTTCCCACCGGTTGCGCCGCGCCTCCAGCTCGAAGCCCTGCGCCTTCAGCTTGCGGTGCACCAGCCAGGTGCCCTCGGTGTAGTCGGCCGGGTCGAAGGTGAAGGCGTACCGGACTGCGTCCGCGATCAACAGCGCCAGGTCCTCGGGCGTCCGGCCCGGATTGCGGGCGGCCAGCCTGGCTAGCTTGGCCGCGAACCGGTCAGCCGGCTTGAGCGTGTTGGCCTCGCTGCCGGGTGCCAGCCCGCCTGCTGGCAACTGCGCGGCGATGCGCTGGATGACCGGCGTCAGCCCGCTGCTGCCGTAGCCGCCGAACGCTGTCCGGCCTTCTGCCGCCTGGCTCGCGGCCAGCGCCTGCCGGACGATCTGGCGCAGGTCGGGCGCGCCCTGCGGGTCCGGCCGGAACGACTCGGGCCGGGCTGGGCCGGCCCGGCCCGGTTCTCCCGGGCTCAGCCGGAAGCGGCCGGAGTCGCCGTTGCGCCTGCCCGGTGGCCGCTGATCAGCCGGCCAGGGCGCGAAGCCGCTCTCGCGAGGCTGGCCGGCCTGGTCGTCTGGGTGCGGATGGCCATTGGCAGGCGGCGTCGCGTACGGATCCTGCCAGCCCGGCTGCGACTCCTGGCCGCGGTCGTGGCCGTTGGCGTTGGAGTGGCCGTTGGCGGCCCGGCGGCGCGGCAGGGCCGGCCGGATGTCGTCGTGCCGGATGCTGTCGTGCCGGTAACCGGGCAGCGGCCCGGTGTCGTAGATCGGTCCGGTGTCATTGCTGCGCGCCGGCGGGGCCCGGCTCGCCGGGCCATGAGGAAACCGGCGCGCCGTTAGCAGCGGCCCCGGCTGAGGCTTCGTCGCCTGCGTGCCCGGCCGGCTCGACGGGCTCGGCGTACGAGCCGGGGCCCGGATCGGCGGGCTCAGCCGGTCCGGCGTCAGAGTCGGACGCTGGCTGAGCGGGTGCGGCCTGCGCGCTGATCGACTGTAGTTCGGCCAGAATTGCCCGGGCCTGCTCGTAAGGGTCAGGCCCTGCTGCCGTCGGCGTGACAACGGGCGGAGACGCGGGAGTATCGGCTGCGGCCGGCCGGGCTGGCCCCGGTTCTGGCCGGTCTGGCTCAGATCGAGCCTGACGGGGCGCCGCTGGCCCGGGTTCGTAGCCAGGCTCACCCTCGGGGGCCCGCGCCTGCGGCGGCAGCGGCGCGGCGATAGCAGGGCTGGCCTGCGGATACTCGATCCGCCTAACGGTTCCGTCGGAGAACTCGCGGCCCGGCGCCGGCAACCCTAGTTCCAGCTGCCTGAGCCGGGTCGGCAGCGGCCTGGCCGCGCCGCCGTCGTCGAAGAGCGCGGAGGGATGCCCGTCCGGCAGCCTGGAAAGCCGCGACCGGAGATCGGCGCGGGACCCGGCAGGCGGTCGTACCGGGGGATAGCCGAACGGCCGTTCTGGCATTGCGGGCGGAGGCATCGGTGCGGGCCTGCCGTAGCCGGGCTCGGCCCCGGAGGCAGCGCGCGGCGGCAGCACCGCCGTCGGCTCCACAGCGGGCCCGAGCCACGGGGAGGCCTGATACTGCCGCGTCTGCTCCGGCAACTGGGCCGACTCGGCTGGCTGGCTCAGTTCGGCCGACAGGCTCTGTTCGGCTGGCCGGGTCAGTTCGGTCGACTGGGCCACATTGGGCGGCTGCGCCGGTTCGGCCTGCTGTTCCCGCAGCCGGGCCAGCTCAGGCGGCACCGCCTGCTCGGGTGGCACCCGTTGCTCGGTAGGCGCGGGCCGCTCGATCGGCACTCGCTGGCCGGGCGCCTGGGTTTGCTCGGCTGGCCGGCGTAGCCCAGGCGGCCTGGCCAGTTCTTGCGACGGCATCGGGCTGCGCGGAGCCAAGCGGTCGCCGCCGGGTTCCCGGTCGCGCGGGAACTCCCGAGCACGGGCTGAGGTCTGCTCCGGGCCGAGCGCGAAGTCCCGCGGCGGCGCGATGTCATCCGCCGGCGCAAGATCCCGCGGCGGTGTGCTGTCACGCGGCGATGCGGCGTCCCACAGCGATGGAGTGCCTCGCGGCGGTGCCGGTTCGCGCGGGGCCCGCGGGGCGTCGCGCGGCGGTGCCGGTTCCCGCTGCGGGAGGCTGCCCCAGCCCGGTTCTGGTTGCCACGCCGGACCGGGCCGCGGCGGCGGCTGTGCTGGTCCGCCGGAAACAGCAGGCGGCCGGCCGTCCCCGGAGCTGGGCTGGCCGGCGCCGGGCACGGGGAACGGGGCGGTGGCAGGCGGCTCCGGCAGGGGCGTCAGAGCCTGGCCGGGGATGCCGAATTCAGGTCGGGGGAGGCCGCGCTCGGGCGGCTGGTTGCCAGTGCTGGCGGCGAGGTCAATGCGCGGCAAGTCCACGGTGTTGTCCCGCGGGTCCCCATTGTGGTCCCACGGCTGACTAGGCCACGGCATAAACCCATTCTCCCGCCTTCTGGCGATGCGCACATCGTAGTGTCGTTTCTGCCCGTGGGCAGCAGGTCAGACGCACTGTGATCTGCGCTCGCCGTGAACCGGAGAGCTCCAGTCCGGCTACGGCACGGCCGGGAGAATGCAGCCGGTCGCCGTGCCGAGCCCGATCCGGACCCCGCCGGGCCCCGGCGCGGTCGCGGTGATGGACAACTCATCGCCGTCGTGCAACCACGAGCGGGACGATCCGTCCGGCAGCAGGAGGGGGTCTGTTCCGCCCCAGGCCAGCTCGATCAGCGAACCGCGCTGGACCGGCTCGGGCCCGCTCACGGTCCCCGAGGCGAACAGGTCGCCAGGTCGCAGTGACGCGCCGTTGACCGTCATGTGCGCGAGCATCTGGGCCGGGCTCCAGTACATGCTGGCGAACGGCGGGGTGGCGATCAGGTGCCCGTTCAGCCTGACCTCGAAATCGATGTTCAGGCCCCAGTCCTCCGACTCGCACAGATAGCCGAGCAGCGTCGCATCCCGGGACGGGGTCCGGATCCGCGCGTGCTCCAGGGCGGCCAGCGGCAGCACCCAGGGCGCCACTGTCGTGGCGAACGACTTGCCGAGGAACGGGCCGAGCGGCACGTACTCCCAGGCCTGGATGTCGCGGGCCGACCAGTCGTTGAGCAGGCAGACACCGAAGACATGCTCGGCGAAGTGGCCAACGGGCACTGGCTCGCCGAGGTGAGAATGCGAGCCGACGACGAAGCCGAGCTCGGCCTCGAAGTCGAGCCGGGCACACGGGCCGAACACCGGTCCATCGGCACCGGCCGGCCTGGACTGGCCGCAAGGCCGGCGGATCGGAGTCCCCGATGCCACGACGGTTCCGGCCCGGCCGTGGTACCCGATCGGCAAGTGCTTCCAGTTCGGGGTCAGCGGCTCGGCGTCGGGCCGGAACATCCGGCCGATGTTGGTCGCGTGGTAAGCCGAGGCGTAGAAGTCGACATAGTCAGCGACGGTAAACGGCAGCCGCAGGTCGACTGCGCTGACCGGGATCAGCAAGTCCTCGATGGCAGGCCGGAAGCTCTCGTCCGACAGCCAGCGGGTGATGTCGGCGCGTACCTGATGCCAGGACCCGTCTCCGGCCGCGAGGAACTCGTCGAGCTGGCCGGACCGGAACAAGTGCGCGCGGCCGGGTAGCAGCCGGTCGGTGGCGGTCGTCAGGTCCAGCACCCGGTCGCCGATCGCCACGCCGACCCGGTAGACCTCGGCGTGATCGGCGGCAGTGTAGGAACCGTAGGGCAGCGCCGCCAGCCCGAAGGGATGATCCGGCGGGACATTCAGCCAGCCAGCCGCCTGCGTCATGGTGCTCCCTCGCTCCGCTCAGCCCTTGGTGACCAGGTCAAGAGTAACGAGGTCGGTCACCGGCTCGTCGGTACTGCAGGTGCCGAACGAGGTAAAGAGCTCGCGCACCGCCGCCGCGGCATCTCCGTCCAGCTGAGCGACCCTGGCGGCGACCCGGCCGGGATCAGCGTCGGCCAGGTCGGCCGCGACCTCACCGGCCGCGGCGCCGTCTACGGCCGAGGCGACAGCCAGCAGCACGTTGAGAAAGCCATGGTGCTCGAAGCCGGTGTCGGCCGCCCGGTGCCGGACCGCGTGGTGCAGGCCGGCTGTGCATTTGAACGGCACCCGTTGCCCGGCCAGCGCGACCAGGGCTGCGGCGAGTGTCACTTCGTCCGGGAACGTGGCCGCACTGGTTCCTCCCGTTCGCAACTTGATCGGATACCGACGGCTGGCAGCGGCCCGCGCGACGTCCTCAGTCACCAGGGCGACCGGAACCTCGATGAAGGCCGGGGCGCCGGCCAGGGGTACGCGGTCCAGCGCGTCAGCGACGAACTCGACGGCGCCGGCCGGATCGTCGGCCACCAGATTGCCCGGTGCCGCCGCCGCGTCGGCACCTGCCGAACCGCCAGTCGCAGCCGGGCTGATGTTTCCGGCCGGGCTGTCGTTCGCGGCCGAACCGCCGGTCCCGGCTGAGCTGACGGTCGCGGCCGGGATCACGGGCAGTTCGACCGCGCGCAACCGCAGCCGCGGGTCAGCAAACACGCTGTCCACGGCCTGATCCAGGCCGCCAGCCCCGCCCGGCAGCACCAGGGCCAGGTCGAGCTCGGCAATCATGGCTGCGGTTAGTGCCGCACTCAGCTCGGTGATCTTGGAGTCCGGGCAGACGAATGGCCCGGACATCTCGTGGTACCAGGCCGCCCGGTGGCGAAGGTGGCCGGGCACCGCGTTGGCCATGGCCAGAGCCGCGGGCGGGAACAGCGACGCATCGTCAAACAGCCCGCGGAACAGATCGCCTGACACGGCGTCTCCTCACCGTCGAGTGACGTGATGAACAGTACCGGCCCGGCCGGGAGCGGCGGCGCGCTCGGGCCGAGGGGCGTGAAAGTGCCAGCCACGCCCCTGTATGGGCAGCAGAGTTCCAACCACGCCCTTGCCAGGCTTCGCAGAACCGCGCGCCGCGGGAAAGGATGCTGCCGGCCCTCGCCTCGGCCGCGAGCAGCGGCGCGAACCACAGCAGCGGGCCAGCCATGTCGGTGTTTCCACCGCGTTGGCCCAACCACGTGGCTCCGGCCGCCGCGGAGTGCGCGAACTGGAGAACGAATCGCTCAACGCTGTCGGTTGATGCTGGTTCTGTTTAGGATCTGGGCATGACTGAACGATCAGACAGGCATGGAGACGAGTCCGCGGCCGATCAGGGGCTCCCGGCCGGACGAGTCCCGGCCCGGGCCCAGGTGGTCATCGTCGGCGGCGGCGTCATCGGCTGCAGCGTGGCGTATCACCTGGCTCATCTCGGCTGGACCGACGTTGTCCTGCTGGAGCAGCACGCGCTGACCGCCGGGACGACCTGGCACGCGGCCGGGCTGATCACCTCGGCCGGGATGACCGACGAGACCTCGTTGTTCTTCAGCCGGTATTCCCGTGACCTGTACGCCAGGCTGGAGGCCGAGACCGGGCACTCGACCGGATTCCGCCCGGTCGGGCACCTGTCGATCGCGACCAGGCCGCAGCGGCAGGAGGCGCTGCGGCGCGAGGCGCAGTGGATGCAGGGCTTCGGCGTGCAGGACACCGAGATCTCGGCGGCCGAGATCGCCGCGATGTGGCCGCTGGCCCGCACCGACGACATCCTGTCCGGCTTCTATGTCGCCGACGAGGGGCGCGCGGACCCGGTCGGCGTGGCCACCTCGCTGGCCAAGGGCGCCCGGCAGCTGGGCGTCCGGATCATCGAGGGCGTTGCCGCGAACGGAGTGCAGACCAACGGCCGGCGGGTCACTGGTGTCCTCACCGAGGCCGGCCCGATCGAGACCGAACTGGTGGTCAACTCGGCCGGCATGTGGGCCCGTCAGTTCGGCGCGCTGGCCGGGGTGAGCGTGCCCCTGCAGGCGGCCGAGCATTACTACCTGCTGACCGACACCGTGCCGGGCATGAACCCGGACCTGCCGGTGATCGAGGACCCGGACAACTACGGCTACTACCGGCCCGAAGGCGACGGCATGCTGGTCGGCCTGTTCGAGCCGGTCGCCGCTCCCTGGTCGCTGGACGGCGTGCCGCGGGACTTCGCGTTCGGCAAGCTGCCGCCGGACTGGGAGCGGATGGAGCAGTTCCTCGGCCCGGCGCTCGCTCGCATTCCGTGCCTGACCGAGACCGGCGTGCGCACGTTCTTCTGCGGGCCGGAGTCCTTCACCGCCGACGTTAAGCCGCTGATCGGGCCCGCGCCCGAACTGGACGGCTACTTCGTCGCGGCCGGGCTGAACTCGCTGGGCATCCTGTCCGGTGGCGGAGTCGGCAGCGTCGTCGCGCAGTGGATCGCCGATGGCGTGCCGCCGGTGGACACGGCGCACATCGCCATCGACCGGACCGCCAGTTACGAGTCGTCCCGCCGGTTCCGCCGCGAGCGGACCGTCGAGCAACTCGGCGTGCTGTTCGGCGACGCGGCCTGGCCGTCGTGGAAGCCGTCATCCGCGCGCGACATCCGCCGCTCGGTCCTGCATGACCGGCTGGCCGCGCAGGGCGCGCATTTCGGCCAGTCAGCCGGCTGGGAGTTCCCCGAATGGTTCGCGGGCCCGGACGAGCAACCGCAGCCCGCCACAGGTTTCAGCCGTCCGGCCGCGCACGACATCGTGGCGCGCGAGCACCACGCGGTCCGCGAGGCAGTCGGCGTGCTGGACATGACGCTGATGGCCAAGTTCATCGTGCAGGGACCGGACGCCGGCGCTGTGCTCGGCCGCCTGTCGGCGAACGATGTCACGGCCGGGCTCGGCCGCATCGTCTACACCCAGTGGCTGAACGACGCGGGCGGCATCATCGCCGACCTGACCGTGACGTGGCTGGAGCCGGAGAAGTTCATGGTCATCGCCAGCGACGTGATCCACCGCCGGATCGAGCCGCTGATCCGCCGGGAAACCAGGCCCGGTGAGTTCGTCACTGTCACCGACGTGACCTCGGGCACGACGCTGCTGTCGGTGCAGGGGCCGGCGTCCCGGGAGCTGATCAGCCGGCTGACCGACACCGACCTGTCGACGGCCACGTTCCCTTATCTTTCGGTCCGGCCGGTGCACGTCGGGTACGCGCCCGCGCTCGCAGTACGCGTCACCTACGTCGGTGAGCTCGGCTTCGAGCTGCACGTGCCCGCCGAGTACGGCGCCGGGGTCTACGACGACCTGATGGCAGCCGGCGCTGACCTCGGCGTGCGGCCGGTCGGGCTGGACGCCATGACCAGCCTGCGGCTGGAGAAGGGCTACCGGGACTTCGGCGTCGACATCGACAACACCGACAGCCCGCTGGCCGCCGGGCTCGGGTTCACCGTCGCCTGGGACAAGCCGGGCGGGTTCACCGGCCGCGACGCGCTGGTCAAGGAACGGGCGGCGGGAGCGCCGGCCGGCCGCGTGGTCGGCCTGCTGCTCGGGGACCCGGCGGCCGACCTGTTCGGTAACGAGCCCGTGCTGCACGACGGGCGGTGGGCCGGGTACGTGCGCGCGGCCGCGTTCGGCCACACCCTCGGCGCTGCCGTCGGGCTGGCGCAGGTCAGCTGCCCGGACGGCGTCACCGCCGGATGGCTGCGAGCCGGCGGCTTCACCGTCCGCACCGGCGACGGCCAGGAGGTGCCGGCCCGGCTGCAGTTCGCCCCGTTCTACGATCCGCAGCGGCTGCGCATCCTGGCGTGACGCAGGACGCGCAGCCGGCTTGCTGTCCGGCAGACAGACTGCGCTGAACTGGTCAGCCGTAGTACTTCAGGTGCGGCCACAGCGTCGGCCAGCTGGCCGACGGACGGGTACAGACGCCGATCTGGATGGGAGTCCAGTCGTTCTGCACGCCGAAGGGGGCCCGGTAGGTCGTCAGCAGCCGGCAACTGCCGAAGTACGGCCGCAGCCGGGCGAGCGCGTCCACCACCAGCACCGTCTGGTCGGAGGCCCGCCCCGGCCCCCAGGTCCAGTAGGCGTTCTGGCTGGACAGCACCGGCGGCAGGTGACCGGCGCCGCCCAGCACCTGCAGTGCGCCAGCCTCGGCGTAGTAACCGGTGAAGACGGATGTCGGCCGCAGCCCGGTCCGGGTCAGGGCCGCGTCCTGCGTCTCGACCGCGCGGGTCAGCTGCGGCCAGCCGATGGAGTCGCCGACCGAGCTCTGCTGAGAGCTGGCCGGCAAGGCGTGCACGGCGCTGGCCGGCAGGATGGGCAGCAAGGCGGCCAGGGTCACGGCCATTCCGGCCACCGGCGGGGCCAGCGCGAGCCACTGCCGGATCCGCGGCCTGCGGCCGCGCGCGATCCAGCGCTCGGCTGCCAGCGCGCCCGCCGCCAGCAGCACCGATGCCACTCCGTCGGCGTAGTACACCTTGCCCGGTATCCAGGCCAGCACGTAGCCGAGGACGAGCGTCGCGGCGATGGCGATGAACCGCAGCTCGGCGGTCCGCCAGAGCGTGATGAAGCCCGCGACGGCCAACGGCACCGTCAGCAGTCCCAGGTAGACCAGCTGGGCAGGCAGGCCGCCCGCGTAGTCGGCGAGGCTGGTGTTCTGGTGGTGCAGGGCCGAGGCCATGGCCAGTTGCGGCCAGCCGTGCGCGGCCTGCCAGGCCAGGTTCGGCGCCCAGATGAGGGCGGCCAGGCCGGCGCCGAGCCACGGCCAGCGGGTCCGCAGCACGGGCCGGTGCTGCGTGGCGAGGATGCCCAAGCCCAGGCTTGCCACCAGCATGAGCACCAGGTTGTCGCTTTCAAGCCCGAGGCCGGCCGCGGCGCCGGCGCCGATCCACCAGCGCGGCTGCTCGCGCAGCAGCGCCGTGGTGACGCAGAGCAGAACTGCCGTCCAGGCGAGCAGGTCCAGCGGCGTCGTATTGCCGACGTGCATCGACCCGATGATGACCGGAGCGCACGCCGTGATGAGTGCGGCGAGCACCCGGCCCAGCCTGCCCGCGCCGAACAGCGCCGCGAACCTGGCCGCCCCGGCGACCACGGCCCCGCCGGCCAGTGCCGGGATGATCCGGATCGCGGCCGGGCTGACGCCGAGGATGCCGGTGATGCGGGTGAGCAGCGGCGCGATCGGCGGCTGGTCCACGTAACCGAAGGCGAGATGGTGCCCCGCCACCAGGAAATACAGCTCGTCTTGCTGGAAGCCGTACCGGCCGCTGACGGCAACCTCGACGGCGACGAACACGCTCGCGATGATCCAGGCGGGCAGCGGCACCCGGTCGGAGCGGTCGCCCTGCGCGGCCCGCTCCGGAGGCGCGCGCCTGACGAGGGGTTCGGACGCCGAAGTCACCGGGGTGCCGGGGTTGTCGGTTAGGTCCATGGCGGTGCCTCCTGTCGCTCGTCCGGTCAGGGGACTGGCCGGATGGCGACTATCAATATGATATCACAATGATAGATGTCTCTCGTAGGCCTGGCTAGGAACTTCGGCTAGGAAGGCGCAGCGGAACCCGCGGCCAGAATCGCGGGCCGGGGGCTAAGGCGGAAGCGGGCATTTAGCTTGACGTCGAGATAGTTGGTCATTAGGCTTGGCGGTAGATAGCTTGACATCGAGATACTTGGCGCGATCGCTGCCGGGGTCGGCGGATGCCGCGGTTACGGCACGCGGCAAGATGCAGGCAGGACATAACGCAGGGCAGGTCGTCGGACCGGCAGATTCCAGGAGGCCAGGACCATGACGGGAAATAGCTTCGGCAGCGCGGCCGACCTCGCCGTCGGCGGAACCAGTTACCAGATACACCGGCTGGATGCCGTCGATGGTGCTGCCGACTTGCCGTACAGCCTGAAGATCCTGCTGGAGAACCTGCTGCGAACCGAGGACGGGCTGAACGTCACGCCTGATCACGTCACGGCGCTGGCCCAGTGGGATCCGGCCGCTGAACCAGACACCGAGATCCAGTTCAGCCCGGCGCGCGTGCTCATGCAGGACCTGACCGGCGTGCCCGCCGTCGTGGACCTCGCTGCCATGCGCGAGGCCATGAAGGCGCTCGGCGGTGACGCAGGCAAGATCAACCCGCTGGTGCCGGCCGAGCTGGTCATCGACCACTCGGTGGTCGCCGACATCTTCGGCCGTCCGGACGCCTTCGACCGGAACGTGGCGTTCGAGTTCCAGCGCAACCATGAGCGATTCGCCTTCCTGCGCTGGGGCCAGGACGCGCTGCGCCAGTTCAAGGTCGTGCCGCCCGGCACCGGGATCGTGCATCAGGTGAACATTGAGTACCTGGCCAGGGTCGTCATGACCGGGCAGTCCGGAGCCGGCCTGGCCGCTTACCCCGACACCTGCGTCGGCACCGACTCGCACACCACCATGCAGAACGGCCTGGGCATTCTCGGCTGGGGTGTCGGCGGTATCGAAGCCGAGGCGGCAATGCTCGGGCAGCCGGTGTCCATGCTGATCCCGCGGGTGGTCGGCTTCAAGCTCACCGGCGAACTGCCGGCGGGCACCACCGCCACCGACCTGGTCCTGACCATCACCGAACTGCTGCGCAAGCACGGCGTGGTCGGCAAGTTCGTCGAGTTCCACGGCGACGGCGTCAGCGCCGTCCCGGTCGCCAACCGGGCCACCATCGGCAACATGAGCCCTGAGTTCGGGTCGACCTGCGCAATTTTCCCGATCGACGACGAGACGCTCACCTACCTGAAGCTGACCGGCCGGCCGGCCGAGCAGGTCGCGCTGGTCGAGGCGTATGCCAAGGAGCAGGGCCTGTGGCACGACCCGAGCGCAAGCGCCCGGTACTCGGAGAACGTCGAGCTTGACCTGTCTACCGTGGTGCCCTCACTGGCCGGCCCGAAGCGGCCGCAGGACCGGGTCGCGCTGACCGACGCTAAGACCGCGTTCCGCGAGTCGCTCGGCTCCTACGTGACGCTGGACAGGCTGGACAGCGAGATCGAGGGCACCTTCCCGGCATCGGATCCGTTCGCGGCCGAAAGCGAGAACGGCAACGGCGCGCACCCGACGTCGGACCCGGCCGCCCACCGGCCGGGCGGGCGCCCGACGGCCGCTGCCGACGTAACCCTGGACGACGGCACCACCACCTCGGTCGATCATGGCTCGGTGGTCATCGCAGCCATCACCTCGTGCACCAACACCTCCAACCCGTCGGTCATGATCGGCGCCGCGCTGGTGGCGAAGAAGGCGGTCGAGCTCGGCCTGGAGCGCAAGCCCTGGGTGAAGACGACCCTCGCGCCCGGCTCCAAGGTCGTCATGGACTACTACGAGCGGGCCGGCCTGACCCCGTACCTGGAGAAGCTGGGCTTCAGCCTCGTCGGCTACGGCTGCACCACCTGCATCGGCAACTCGGGCCCGCTGCCGGAGGCCATCAGCGCGGCGGTGGCCGAGAACGACCTCGCCGTCGTGTCCGTCCTTTCCGGCAACCGCAACTTCGAGGGCCGGATCAACCCGGACGTCAAGATGAATTACCTGGCGTCGCCGCCCCTGGTGGTGGCGTACGCGCTGGCCGGCACGATGGATATCGACCTAACCACCGAACCGATAGGAACGGGGTCGTCCGGGCAGGATGTCTACCTGCGTGACCTGTGGCCAACGCCGGCCGAGATCGAGTCGATCGTGGAGTCGGCCGTCGCCGCGGAGATGTTCACCAGGGACTACGCCGACGTATTCACCGGCGACGAGCGCTGGCAGGAACTCGATGTCCCGCCGGGGGACACGTTCGCCTGGGACGCCGCGTCCACCTACGTACGGCACCCGCCGTACTTCGAGGGCATGGGGCTCACGCCGAGCCCGGTGACGGACATTCACGGTGCGCGGGTGCTGGCAATGCTGGGCGACTCGGTCACCACCGACCACATCTCGCCAGCCGGCGCGATCAAGACCGACAGCCCGGCGGGCAAGTATCTGACCGAGCACGGCGTGCAGCGGGCCGACTTCAACAGCTACGGCTCGCGGCGCGGCAATCATGAGGTGATGATCCGCGGCACGTTCGCCAACATCCGGCTGCGTAATCAGCTGGCTCCCGGCACCGAGGGCGGAGTGACGACCAAGCTGCCCGAAGGCGAGGAGATGTCGATCTACGACGCGTCCCGGCAGTACATTGCCGAGGGGAACCCGCTGGTGGTGCTGGGCGGCAAGGAATACGGTTCCGGGTCGTCACGGGACTGGGCCGCCAAGGGCACGGCACTGCTCGGCGTCCGGGCCGTGCTGGTCGAATCGTTCGAGCGGATCCACCGGTCCAACCTGATCGGCATGGGCGTGCTGCCGCTGCAGTTCAAGCCGGGGGAGAGCGCCGCCTCGCTGCTGCTGACCGGTCACGAGGTCTTCGACATCACCGGCATCGAGGCGATCAACACTGGCGACGCGCCGCGTGAGGTGACGGTGCGGGCCGACGACAAGGAGTTCCGGGCCATCGTGCGGATCGACACTCCCGGCGAGGCCGAGTACTTCCGGCACGGCGGCATCATGCAGTACGTGCTCCGGTCGCTCATCGGCAAGCAGTAACGCCCAAGGGCGCGACATTGATGTAACGCCCGTGCCGCAGTACTAGTCGGTCAGGCAGTCATAACCGATACTGCGGCACGGGCGTCTTTATCTGCAGACGCCAATCCGGCGGCCCGATAAAGGAGTACGTCAATGAAGCTCACCAGAATGCGCACCATTATCACCGCGGGCGTGCTCGCCACCGCCGGAACGGCGACGGCCGTCACGCTCGCCGTCGCGCCCGCCTCGGCCAGCGCCGCCGGAGCGCGCACGGCCGCCGCCGGACGGGTTGTGCTGGTCAACGCGTGCACCGGCGCCGGCCAGGTCAAGCCGGGCCGTATTTACGGGACGGGATGCATGCCCTCCAGTGAGTTCTTCACTAGCCTGAAGTGGGTCAGCTGGAAGTCGGCCGCTTACGGCAGCGGCACGCTGAAGGTCAACAATTGCACGCCGAGCTCAAGCTGCGGTCCCAGCAAGTTCACCAAGTATCCGGTGCTCACCGTGCTGTGGCGGCCCGAGGCCCGGCCGGGACATGCGGGTCAGAAGTACTTCAGCCGGCTGACCTTCATCTTCACCGGCAAGCGCCCGCACGGCGCCGCGGCGCAGACCATGGTGCTGCCGTCGGCTCCGTAGGAGACGGCCCGCCGGGCTCAACATTGGTACGTCAACGGCCTCCGCGGATCGTCCGATAGCGGACGCCTCGGGGGCCGTTGACGTACAGAAGCGTGCTGCTGCTGCTGTCGCCGTTGTTGCCGCCGCCGTTGGCTACCGGGGGCACTGGGCAGTCAGCTTTGGCTGGTGCCGTCGATGAGTTCGCGAATGATGTCCGCGTGCCCGTTGTGCTGCGCGTATTCCCTGATCATGTGCAGCAGGACCCAGCGGACGTCGACCGGGCCGAACCGGCGATGGTGGCGGACCTCGTCCGGCGACACTCCGGCGAAGATTTTCCGGCTGCGCTCGCATGCCGCCAGGTAGATGGCCACGTCCGTGTCCAGGCCTTTGCTGTCGTCCAGCCGGAAGTCACCATCGCGGATCTCCGGGAAGCCGAACGGAGCAGGCTCGTCGCTGCGGGCCAGCACTTGCACGAACCAGACGTGTTCCACCTTGGTCAGGTGCCGGACCAGGCCCTGCAGCGTGGTCAGTGACGGCAGCACGCGCTGCGCGGCCTGCTCGTCAGTCAGGCCCTCCAGCTTGACCAGCAGGTCGGCCCGGAAGTACTCGAGCCAGGACGCCAGCGCCTCGTGCTCGGGCGCGATGGTCGGCAGGTCCGGTTCGGTCAGCGGTGAAGTGAAAGCCATGGACGGATTCTTTCAGGCGGCCGCTAGCGGTTATCGGCTGGGTAAAGCTATGTGCATATCATCAGCAAAGACGCCAACAGTGCACCGTTCTCGCTAGGGTCTTAACCGTGCAATATGTGCCGCGCTGGCCGGACTGATGCTGACGGCGGCGGCCGGACCGAGCCTGACGGTTCCCGGCCTGTGGCTGACCGGGATCGAGCGCGGCCTCATGCTGGCCGGACTGGCGCTCGCGCTCGGCGGGCTGGCCGGACGCGGCTTGTCGCGTCAGTACAAGGGCCACCGGCCAGGGCCGCTGCCGCCGCCCTGGGCCGTGCGCGGCTCCCTCGTTGGCCTGACCGCGTCGGCGGCGTTGCTGGTGACCGCCCTGATTGGTCCGGCCCTGGCGGCCAGCCTGGCCCGGCCAGCGCCACCAGGCCTGCGATCGGGCGGAACCGCGCAGATCGCAGCGGCCGAGGCCGCCCTGTTCATGCTGGCCGCCATCCTGCTGCGACTGCGCCGGTCCGGTCCGGCCGCCCTGATGCTGGCTGGCGTCGTGCTGGCCGAGGGCATCCGGTCCCATCCTGAGGGCGTTATCCCGGTGGCCGGCGCGCTCATTACCTGGTGCCACTTGCTGCCCGCCGTACTGTGGGCCGGCCTGCTCTGTTACGCGGTCCGGGCGGCCATCGCCTGGCGAGCCGATCCGGTCGCGGCGCACGGCGTCATGAAGCTCTACGCCACGGCCGCCGCCTGGCTCTTCGCACTCGTCGTCGGCACCGGGATCATCTCCGCACTGGTCCTGGTGCCGTTGGGGAAGCTGTTCAGCACTGCCTACGGGCTGTTCCTGCTCGCCAAGGCAGTCGTCGTCTGCATCGCGGCGGGGCTGGCCCTGGCTGGCCGGCGCTGGCTGCGGCGCCGTCCCGAGCCGGGAACCGGCCCGGCCCGGGCGACCAGGCTCGAACTTGGCGCGCTGGTCGCGGTGCTGGCCATCACCGGGGTCCTGACCGTCCTGACCCCGCCAGCCGGGCCGAGCTCGGCGCCGTCGGCTCCGGCCAGTCAGGCGAGGCCGGTCAGGGCGCGCTGACCGGCGCCGCGACGATATTCACGATCTTGCCGGGCACTGCGATCAGCCGGCTGACGGTCAGACCGGCGGTGTGCTCGGCGTACCGCGGGTCCGCGATCACCAGCTGCTCGATGTCGGCCGCCGCGGCGCCAGCGGCAACCTCGACCGTGAATTTGGTCCTGCCGTTGAGCTGAACCGGCAGCGTCACCGACGGCGCCCGGGCCAGTTCCGGATCGGCCTGCGGATAGTCGGCGTAGGCCAGCGTGGTGTCATGGCCGAGCAGCGCCCACAGCTCCTCGGCGATGTGCGGCGCCAGCGGCGCCACCATCAGCACCAGCGGCTCGGCCAGCGCCTTCGGCAGCGCGCCGGACGTGGCCGAGACCCGGACGGCGGTGGTGGTCAGCTCCGTCAGCCGGGCTATCGCGGTATGGAACCGCAGCTGCCCGAAGTCGCGGCGGACCGCCTCGATGGTCGCGTGCAGGGCCCGCAGAGTCGCATCGTCCAGCTGCGCTTCGCTGACCGCTGGCGCGCCGGTGCTCTCGTCCACGATGCTGCGCCACAGCCGTTGCAGGAACCTGTGCACGCCGATGACATCGTTGGTCTGCCACGGCTTGTCGACCTCCAGCGGTCCCATGGCCATCTCATACAGGCGCAGCGTGTCGGCTCCGTACAGCAGGTACATCTCGTCCGGGCTGATGCCGTTCTTCAGGCTCTTGCCCATCTTGCCGGACCGCCTGGTCACCGGGGCGCCCTGGTAGGTCGGCGGCCCGTCCGCTGGGCGCACGACGTCGGCCGCGGGCACGTAGATGCCGCGGTCGTCGGTGAACGCATCGGCCTGGATCATGCCCTGGTTGAACAGCCGGGCGAACGGCTCGCAGGTTGAGACCAGGCCCAGGTCGTACAGCACCTTGTGCCAGAACCGCGCATACAGCAGGTGCCCGACAGCGTGCTCGGCTCCGCCGATGTACAGGCCCGCGCCGCCGGCCGTGCCCGGGCCCGCCATCCAGTAGCGCTCGACCTGCGGATCGACGAACGCGGCGGTGTTGTCCGGATCCAGATAGCGCAGGTAGTACCAGCACGATCCGGCCCATTGCGGCATCGTGTTCAGCTCGCGCCGATAGGTACGCGGGCCGTCGCCCAGGTCCAGTTCGACGCTGGCCCAGCTGGCCGCCCTGGCCAGTGGCGGTACTGGCTCGCTGACACCGCCGTTATCAGGCTCGGGCCGGAAGTCGCTCATCTCCGGCAGCTCGACCGGCAGCAGTTCCGCTGGCAGGCCGACCGGCTGGCCGTTGTCGTCGTAGACGACCGGGAACGGCTCGCCCCAGTAGCGCTGCCGGGAGAACAGCCAGTCGCGCAGCCGGTACCGGCGGGCGGCGGTGCCGTAACCACCACGTTCCAGCCAGCTGATCGCGGCCTCGAAGGCGGCGCCAGCGTCCAGGCCGGCCAGCCGCGGACCTGGCGCCGGCAGGTACCGCCCGGCCGAGTCAATGACGGACCGGGCCGGCAGCCCGAACTCGCGGGCGAAGTCCTGGTCGCGCTCGTCGTGCGCGGGCACCGCCATGATCGCGCCGGTCCCGTATCCCATCAGCACGTAGTCGGCGACGAACGCCGGGATTACCTGGCCGGTGGCCGGGTTGATGACGTAGCCGCCGGTGAACACGCCGGACTTGGCTCCGCCGCTGGCACGCTGCCGGTCGCTCAGCCGCGCCGTCGCGTCCTGGTAGGCCGCGACGGCAGTCGCCGGATCCGGCGCGGCCGTTGCCGCTGGCCCCTGCCAGCGGCCAGGGGTGCCGTCCGGCCAGCTGGCCGGCAGCAGGCTGGCGACCTGCGGGTGCTCGGGCGCCAGCACCACGTAGGTCGCGCCGGCCAGCGTGTCCGGCCGGGTGGTGAAGACGTCGATTCTTTCGCCGGAGTCTCCGGCCACCGGCAGGCTGATGACAGCGCCGTCGCTGCCGCCGATCCAGTTGCGCTGCAGCTGCTTGATGTTCTCCGGCCAGTCCACCAGGTCCAGGTCGTCGGCCAGCCGCTGCGCCATCGAGGTGATGCGCATCATCCACTGCCGCAGCGGGCGCCGGTACACGCGGTAGTTGCCGATCTCACTACGGCCGTCGACTGTCACTTCCTCGTTCGCCAGCACCGTGCCCAGGTCAGGGCACCAGTTCACCGGTTCGGAGGCAATGTAGGCCAGCCGCCGGGCGTCGATCAGCTCCCGCTGCTCGCGGCCGGTCAGCGCTGCCCACGTGCGGCCGCCGGGTACTGGCCGTTCACCGGCGGCATACTCAGCGATCAGGTCGGCGACCGGCCGGGCCCGGCCGGTCCGCTCGTCCACCCAGCTGTTGAAGATCTGCAGGAAGATCCACTGTGTCCAGCGGTAGAACGCCGGGTCGCTGGTCTCGATGCTGCGCCTGGGGTCGTAGCCCATGCCCAGCCGGCGCAGCTGAGCCCGCATGTTGTCCACGTTCTGCCGTGTGGTGACCTGCGGGTGCTGGCCGGTGCTCAGCGCGAACTGCTCGGCGGGCAGGCCGAAGGCGTCGTAGCCCATCGCGTGCAGCACATGATGACCGGTCATCCTCAGGTACCGCGCGTAGACGTCGGTGGCGATGTAACCCTCGGGGTGGCCGACGTGAATGCCGGTTCCGCTGGCGTAGGGGAACATGTCCAGCACGTAGCACCTGGGTTTCCCGGCGACCCCGGCGAAACCCTCGGCCAGCGGCGAGGGCGTCAGCCCTGGCGGGTTCGGCGAGCAGAAGGTGCCAGCGGCGTCCCAGCGATGCTGCCAGCGCAGCTCGATCTCGTTCGCCATCGCGGCGGTGTAGCGGAACGGCGGCAGCTGAGTGCCGTCCGCGGTGCTGGGCCCGTCTGCGGTGGCCGGTGCGGCTGTCTGGTCACTCATGGCGCCGTTGCCTTTCACTGGCTGAAGGAAGCTGCCGGAGAAATAAAAAAGCCCCTCAAGACATGAGGGGCGGCCACGCTGACTTAGCGCGTCAGCGCGGCCTGCTGAGAAGGAGAGAGCGGAAGCTTGTCACGCGGCCAGGGTACAACGATCGCGCGATCGGCGCGACCGACCTTTCTGGCCGGCGCGTCAGCTGCCGGCGGCGGCCAGCACGAACGGCAGGACGGCGGTCGCGCCAGATTGCCGCAGCACCATCGCCGCGACCGTCATGGTCCACCCGGAATCGAGCTGGTCATCGACTAGCAGGACAGGGCCGCCGAGGCCGGCCAGCCCGGCGCGGACCGGCTCCGGGACGGCCAGGCTCTGCCAGACCGTGCGCAGCCGCTGGGCGCTGTTGTGCTGCCGGGCCGCCTGCGGTGCCGGCGGCACTGCATACGCCAGCTCGCCGAGATTCGCCATCCGGCCGATCTCCGCTATGCGGCCGGCCAGGCTGGTGATCAGCTGCGGCCGGGCGGCCGATGGCATGGCCACGACGCCTGCCGGGCGCTGCGCCCAGGACCAGGCAGCGAGCACCTTGACCACAGCAGCCACGGCGTCATCGGGTACCGGACCGTCAGCCGCGTCCGGGCCGAGGATCGCCCGTAGTCTCGAGCCCCAGCCCAGGTCGCTCAGCTTCCCGAGCGCACGGCCGGACTCGGCCAGCAGCTCCGGGCCGATCTTGCCGGAGACATCGATGCCCAGCTCGCGCATTCCGGTCGGCCACATCTTGCGCGGCTCGAGCTCGGTGCCCGGCCGGAGCAGCCGGTCCCGCGCTGCGCTGGCCGCTGCCTCCGGTACCTGGTCAGACCAGGCCTTGCCGGTGCAGTTGTCGCACCGGCCGCACGGGCGGGTATCCGGGTCATCCAGCTCACGGCGCAGATAGTCCATCCGGCAGCCAGTAGTGGCGATGTAGCCGAGCATCGCCTGCTGCTCCCGCTGCCGCTCGGCGCTGACCCGGGCGTACCGCTCGGCGTCGTAGGCCCAGTCCTGCCCGGTCGCAGTCCAGCCGCCGCTGACTCGCCGGACCGCGCCGTCGACGTCCAGCACCTTGAGCATCATCTCGAGCCGGCCGCGGGCCAGGTCGACGCTGGTCTCCAGGGCCGCTGTGGACAGCGGCCGCCCGGCTTGCCCCAGCACCGCCAGCGTCCGGCGGACCTGGGCTTCGGCCGGGAATGCCAGCGAGCCGAAGTAGGCCCAGATATCAGCGTCCTCCCGGCCGGGCAGCAAGATGACGTCAGCATGCTCGACGCCCCGGCCGGCCCGGCCGATCTGCTGGTAGTAGGCGATCGGAGACTGGGGTGCGCCCAGATGGACCACGAAGCCGAGGTCGGGCTTGTCGAAACCCATGCCGAGCGCGCTCGTCGCGACCAGCGCTTTGAGCTTGTTGGCCAGCAGTGCGTCCTCGGCTGCGAGCCTGTCGTCCGGATCGTCCTTGCCGGTATAGGCCGCGACCTGGTAACCGCGCTCGCGCAGGAACGCCGCAGTTTCGTGCGCGGCCGCGACAGTGAGCGTGTAGATGATGCCCGAGCCGGGGAGCTCGCCGAGGTGAGCGGCCAGCCAGCCCAGCCGCTGAGCCGGGGCGGGCAGCCCGACCACGGCCAGGTGTAGGCTGTCGCGGTCCAGCGGGCCCCGCAGCACCAGGGTCTCGGTGCCGTCCCCCGGGCCGGGAGCCGACACGCCCGCGCTCAGCTGCTCGGCGACGTCGCGGCTCACCCGCGCGTTCGCCGTCGCCGTGGTCGCCAGCACCGGCACGCCGGGCGGCAGTTCAGCCAGCAAGGTCCGGAGCCGGCGGTAATCGGGCCTGAAGTCGTGGCCCCAGTCGGAGATGCAGTGCGCCTCGTCCACCACCAGCAGGCCGGCCGAGGCGATGAGCTTGGGCAGCACGTGGTCGCGGAAGCCGGGGTTGTTGAGCCGCTCCGGACTGACCAGCAGCACGTCGACCTGGCCGGCGGCGACCTCGGCGTAGACCTCGTCCCAGTCGGCGATGTTCACCGAGTTGACAGTGCGAGCCGCGATGCCGGCCCGGCTGGCCGCCTCGATCTGGTTGCGCATCAGGGCCAGCAGCGGCGACACGATGACCGACGGGCCGGCGCCACGGGCCCGCAGCAGCGCGGTCGCGGTGAAATAAACGGCCGACTTGCCCCAGCCGGTGCGCTGCACCACCAGGGCCCGGACCCGGTCGGCCACCAGCGCCCTGATCGCCGTCCACTGGTCCTCGCGCAGCCGGGCATCCGGTCCGGCCAGCGCTCGCAAGCAGCGCTCTGCCTCACCGCGCAGGTCCTGGTCGGGAATGATCTCGCCGGTCATATCGTCCTTCGTATCAGGCGCTGCCGACACCGCGGCCGCTGCGGCTGCCGTGCCCGGGCCGCATCTGGACCCTAGCCGCCCGCCTGGACTGGCGGGCCGTTGTGCGAGCCTGACGGTGGCTGAACCCCGGAAGGATGTATGTGAAGACCAGGCCCGCCTCGGCGCCCGCCCGGCTGCTGACTCCCGCGCGCGGCGGCGCCTTGCTGGTCATCGGGATTCTCGTGCTGGCTGCCAACCTGCGCGCGGCGATCACCAGCCTGCCGCCGATCTTCCCGGAGATGGAATCCGTGCTGCGGCTGCCGGCGCCGGCGCTGGCGCTGCTCGCGGCGGTCCCGGTGCTGTGCTTCGGCGTCTTCTCCGGCACGGCCGCTCCGCTCAGCCGCCGGTTCGGTGAGGAGCGCGTCCTCGGCGGCGCGCTGGTGCTGCTGGCAGCCGGGCTGGCACTGCGCGGGGTGAGCCCGCGAGCGCTGCTGTTCCCCGGCACTGTGATAGCCGGCGCCGCCATCGCGCTGCTGAACGTTCTGCTGCCCAGCCTGGTCAAGCGGCGGATGCCCGACCGGGCCGGGCTGGTCATCGGCCTGTACCTGCTGATGCTGTCGGCCGGGGCCATCGTCGGCTCGCTGGTGGCGGTACCAGTGTTCAACTCGGTCGCTGGCTCGGCCACGCCAGCAGCCGGGCCGGGCACCACGGCCATCCGGGTCACGGTGGCGATGTGGGCAGTACCGGCCCTGGTGGCCGCGGCGATCTGGGTGCCGCAGTTGCGGTACCGGACTCTGCCGGACACACCGGTTCGCCAGCAGGCGGCCGGAGCACGACCGGGCTGGACAGGCGGCCTGATCCGCCGCGCGGCGACAGCCGTGCTGGCCCGCAGCGCGCTGGCCTGGCAGGTCACTCTGTTCATGGGCCTGCAGAGCCTGTCCTACTACGCGACCTTGTCGTGGTTCCCGACGATGTTCCGGGACCGGGGTATCAGCGCGGTGCACGCCGGCGACCTGCTCGCGCTGATGAACCTCGGCAACGCCGTGACTGCCTTGCTAGTCCCGGTGCTCGCGCACCGTGCCGTCGACCAGCGGTGGCTCGCGGCGCTGGCGATGGCGGCGACCGGGGCCGGCCTGACCGGCGCCGTCTTCGGGCCGGCCAGCCTCGCGGTCGGCTCCATCTTGCTGCTGGGCCTCGGCCAGGGGGCGACGCTCGGACTCGGGATCTACTTCACGATGGCGCGGGCTCCTGATCCGGTGACGGCTGCCTCGCTGTCGGCTTTCGCCCAGGGCATCGGCTACCTCATCGCCAGTGCCGGACCGCTGACAATCGGTTTCCTGCACGACAAGTCGGGCGGCTGGACGGTACCGGGCTTGGTCCTGCTCGGCGTGGCGGTGCTGCAGCTGATCACCGGCTGGCTGGCTGGCCGGGCCCGGACCGTGCCGGCGGTTGCGGCCGCCTGACGTGAGCGGGCGCCTTGAGGTCAGCTGTAGACGTAGGGCCGGCGCAGCAGCCACTGCAGGAAGGTACGGCGCGGCGGGCGGGCAGTGAGGCTGCCGCTGGCCACCTTGCCCGCGACCTCAACGCGCAGCACCGGGGCGACGTTCGTGCCGGGCCCGCGATGGGTCTTCACCTTGACGGTTCCGCTGCGGACCGCCACGTCGTCGGCATCGACGATGATGCCCGGCCGGGTCACCAGGATCAGGCTGCCGCTCCTGACGTCAGCGTCAAGTTTGAGTACGGGGTGAGAGATAACGGCCTTCGTCAGGTCGAGCTTGACGCTGCCGCTGGTGACGTGGACGTCAATTCGCTGCGGGACCACCCAGTGCCCGTCCCGCTTGGCGCTGCCGCTGCCACAGTCGATCTTGACCAGGTCCTTGGCCTCCGGCGGCGGCACCAGGCTGGCCGGCGTTCCGGCCGCGACCACTGGCAGGTCCGTGGTGAGTACGGCCAGCTCGCTGTAAGTCCTGGCCGTGAGCGCGGCTTCCAGCCGCTCATCGAGCTCCTCAGCAGTCAGACGGCCGTCCCCGGCGGCCACCCGCAGCAGCTCCACGACCCGGTCCCGGTCGGTGTGCGAGGCCCTGAGCTCGGTCTGCGGGACCAGCTCGCCGCGCCCGCCTGCCGGGGATACTTCACCAGTCATGGGACATACTGTAGGTGCCGGATGCGGTCAGGCGGAACACGCCACGAGCCCTGGCACGGCGAATGAAGCCGCGTTGTGATCCAGACCCGCTGTCCGGTCTGGCCGGCGGCGAAATAGACTCAGACCTGTACCGTCCCGCGGTACGTGCGTGGCGCAGGCCGCTGGCAGGCCGGATGCAGGGCGCGCCACCAGTGCGGCCGGGGGTTCGCACAACCGGATCTACAACTGAGCCTGGGTGCTGGTCGTGCGGACGGTGCAGGCAGCGCCAGCCCCCGGGTCGCGGCCGAGATACATGAGGAGCCGACTAAGTGAGCTTGCTGGAGCGCATCCGCAGTCCGCGTGACCTGAAGGACCTCAGCGCCGAGGAGCTGCGCCAGCTGGCCGCGGAGATCCGCGACAGCCTGATCAGGACGGTGACCCGCAACGGCGGTCATCTAGGCCCGAACCTGGGCGTCGTCGAGCTGACGATCGCGCTGCACCGGGTATTCGACTCACCGGTCGACAAGATCATCTTCGACACCGGCCACCAGTCCTACGTGCACAAGCTCCTGACCGGCCGGTACCCGGACTTCGACACGCTGCGCCAGCGGGGCGGGCTGACCGGCTATCCCAGCCGGGGCGAGTCAGAGCATGACCTGATCGAGAACTCGCACGCCTCCACCAGCCTGTCCTACGCCGATGGTCTGGCCAAGGGCTACCAGCTGCGCGGAGAGACGCACCGCAGCGTGGTCGCCGTGATCGGTGATGGCGCACTGACTGGCGGGATGTCCTGGGAGGCGCTGAACAACATCGCCGGGGCCAAGGACCGCCGGGTTGTCATCGTGGTGAACGACAACGGCCGGTCCTACCAGCCGACCATCGGCGGGCTGGCCGACCACCTGGCCACTGTCCGGGTGTCGCAGCGGTACGAGCAGGTGCTGGACTATATCAAGAGCTCGCTGTCGCACACGCCGCTGGTCGGCGCGCCGCTGTTCGAGACCCTGCACGGGATCAAGAAGGGCCTGAAGGACGTGCTCCAGCCCCAGGTCCTGTTCGAGGACCTCGGGCTGAAGTACCTCGGGCCGGTCGACGGGCACGACGAGCACGCGGTCGAGCAGGCACTGCGCCGGGCGCGTGACTTCGGCGGCCCGGTCCTGGTGCACGTCATCACCCGCAAGGGCTTCGGCTATCAGCTGGCCGAGGAGAACGACGAGGACTGCCTGCACCAGGTGTCACCAGCGCCGGCCTACAAGGCGCCGGGCCGGACGGCTGCTGCCGCGCCGCTGGCCGGCCATGGACGCAGGTGTTCGGCGACGAGCTGACGGCTATCGGTGCCCGGCGCCCGGACGTGGTGGCGATCACCGCGGCCATGCTGCACCCGACGGGGCTGGCGAAGTTCGCCGCCGCCTACCCCGAGCGCGTCTTCGACGTCGGCATCGCCGAGCAGCACGCGGTGACCAGCGCCGCCGGGCTGGCGATGGCCGGCATGCACCCGGTCGCCTGCATCTACGCGACCTTCCTCAACCGTGCGTTCGACCAGGTGCTGATGGACGTGGCGCTGCACCGCCTGCCGGTCACCTTCGTGCTGGACCGGGCCGGGGTGACCGGGCCGGACGGCGCCAGCCACCACGGCATGTGGGACGGCTCGATCCTCCAGCTGGTACCGGGCATGCGCATCGCCGTGCCGCGAGACGGCAGCCGGGTGGCGGAGCTGCTCAACGAGGCGGTCGCCGTCACTGACGGGCCGACCGCACTGCGCTTCCCCGGCCGGCTCGCCACCGGCGACGTCCCGGCCATCGGCAAGGTCGGCATCATGGACCTGCTTCGGGAGCCTGCCGAGGGCGCGAAGCGGGACGTCCTGCTGCTCGGGCCGGCCCGATGGCCGGGGTCTGCGTCGAGGCGGCCGACCGGCTGGCCGACCACGGCATCGGGGTGACCGTGGTTGACCCCCGCTGGGTCAAGCCGCTGGACGAGGCGCTGGTCACGGCGGCGCGCGAGCACGCCCTGGTGGTGACCGTCGAGGACAACGGCCGGGTCGGCGGCTTCGGCGACGCGGTGGCACGGCTGCTGCGCGATCACGACGCTGACATCCCGGTGCGGACCTTCGGAGTGGACCAGGAATTCCTTGAGCACGGCGAGCGGGCGCAACTGCTCGACTCCCTGGGGCTGACGCCGCAGCACCTGGCCCGGCAGATCACCGAGGTCGTCGCCAGCCATGCACCAGAGCTCGCTGACGACCGGCAGCGGGCCTGACGGCCACGTTCCTTTCCTGGTAACTGGCCGGCCGGCGCGGACGCCGGCCGGCCGCAGCACGCGCGGCTGGCGTGCACGTCAGGGTTTCTTAGCCGCGTGCGGCTTCTGCTGGCCGGTGCCCTCGCGGTAGAACCCGCTGCCGCCCGGCGGCGAGACGAACGAGCCGAAGTTGTAGTTCGAGCCGAGGTCGGCCGAATCGAAGGTCATCTGCCAGATCTGGCCGGCGTTCGCGCCGAAAACCGAGCCGGGACAGGCCTCGCCGCCGCCGGCGGACCGGTAGCACGAGGCGTAGCCGACCATCGGGTGGCTGATAGGACCGGACGGGTTGAACATCGATACGTAGCCGGCCAGCTTCGGTGTGTAGCCGCCGAAGGCCGCGAAATCGAAGCTGTTGGCCGTGCCGGTCTTGCCCGCTTGCGGGACGACCACGCCTTCGCGGGTGACGCCATCGCCCTTCGCCGTCCCGGTCGTCAGCACGCCTCGCAGGATGTAGGTCGCGGCCTCGGCGACGGTGGCTGAGAAGACGCGGTGACAGCTGGCCGGTACGACCGGCAGAACCTTTCCGCTGCTGGCAGTAATAGCGTCGATGGCGACCGGCTTGCAGTAGATTCCGTTCGCCGCCACTGTCGCGTACGCCGCCGCCATCGACATCGGCGAGACCGCCACCGAGCCGAGAGTAAACGACGGCAGCTGGTCGGCGGGCAGCTGATAAGCAGCTGAGCCCGGCTTTCCGACTGGCTTGAGCAGCGACCCGCCGTCTGCCCGGTGCAAGCCCATGCTGACGGCGGTTTTGACGACGTTGCACAGGCCGACGCGCTGCTCGAGCTCGGCGAAGAAGACGTTGATGGACTGGGTCGTGCCGGTGTACAAGGTGTAAGAGCCGTGGCCCGCGCCCTCGGCGTTACTCACCGGGAACGGGCCATCCTGCTGGCGGTGGCAGTCGTAATAGGGACCGATCACGCTCGGCGAGGAAACCGACAGGTGGAAACCGAACGGATAGCCGTGCTTGAGCGCGGTAATGAGCGTGAACAGCTTGGACGACGAGCCGGTCTGCACGCCGAGGCCGCCATTCTGCGGCGTGTCGACAGCGTAGTCGATGCTGTTCTGGTGCTTTCCGGTGCCGTAATCGCGGTCGACCGCAATCGCCTCGATGTGACCAGTGCCAGGCTGCATCAGCACCTCGGCCGCGGCGTTGCTGCCCGGGTTATAGCCCGACGGCGGCTGCGGCAGCATGAAACTCACGGCGTTCTGGGCCGCATCCTGGTCTTCGCGGTTCATCGTGGTGCGGATCTTGAGACCGCCGACGGTGTTCAGCTGCTGCCAGGCCTGCGCGTATCCCGGATTGGTGTGCAACTCAGCGATCACGTAGTCGCAGAACCAGGCGGCGTTCCTGGCGGCGTTGCTGGTGCAGCCTTCCTGCAGTGATCTGGCCGAGAAATGCACGCCGAGCGGCGCCTTCTCGGCCGCGGCAGCCTGAGCGGCGGTGATGTCGTGCAGTTGCTGCATCCGCGCCAGCACCACGTTGCGCCGGGCGGTGGCACCAGCCGGGTCGGACAGCGGGTTGAACAGCACCGGGTTCTGCACCAGGCCGGCCAGCATCGCGGCTTGCGGCAGCGACAGGTCGGCCGCGGTCGTGCCGAAGTAGCGCTGGGCGGCGACCTCGACCCCGTATGCCTCGTTATCAAAGTAGGCGACGTTCAGATAGGCCGCCAGCAACTGGTTCGGGGTCATCTGATGCTCGATATTCGCCGCGATTCGCAGTTCCCTGATCTTCCTGGCGGCGTCGTCGGCGATGGCGGCCTTCTGCTCGGCCGGGGTGGCCGCGGTCAGCACCAGCGCGTTCTTGACGTACTGCTGGGCCAGAGTCGAGCCGCCCTGCACCTGGCCGCCTGAGGCGTCGGTCGTGATCGCGCGCAGCGTGCCGCGGATGTCCAGCGCGCCGTGCTGGTAATAGCGGGAATCCTCGATGGCGACGATCGCCTCGCGCATGACGGGCGCGATCTTGCTATAGGAAACCGGGATCCGGTAGATGTGATTCGGGTAGTAATAGGCGATCAGATTCCCGCGTGAATCGAGAATTTCCGAGCGGGTCGGCAGGGTCGAAAGAGCCGGAACAGTCAGGCTGTCGAAGGTCTGCGCGGCATCTTTGGTGGCCATTCCGGCCAGACCCGCGACTGGCAATGCGATGCCTGCGGCTAGCAGGCCGGCCAGCAGGGTCAGGACGGCGATCCCGGCCAGGACGCTGACTACCGATCGCCTGGACCGGGGGAGTGCGGATTTCACTATTCGGTTCCTAGTCCGGCAAGCTGCAGAATTGCTGGCAGCAAAATGAATTAGTCCGTGCTTGCGCTCGCCGAACGTGATACCCGGAGACGGCTAAAGACAATGCGGCCGGTGCTCTAAGGGACGGTAAAGAGGAGCGCTCTAAGGGACGGGAAAGAGAAATGCTGAAGGCCCGCATGAAGGGAGCCGGGAATTCGCCGATGAGCTGCCGTCAGGCAGCGGTATTCAGCTTGCGCGCAACCGGGTCCGCAATGACCTGGTCAGCTCGCCGAGTTCCTCGACCCTGAGCAGCCGGGCGGCCAGCAGGTACAGCGCCAGCCCGCCGGCGCCGCCGACCGCGACGATGGTCAGCGCCGAGATAGTGCCGGCCGGGGCGAGGTGCCCGATGAGGACCGAGACCGCGATCGCGAAGATCGCACCGGGAATGGCGGCCACGTGCATTCGCAGCAATGTCCGGTTGATCCGGGCAGTGTCCAGGCCGCCGACGCGCCTGCCCAGGACCCGCCAGAGCATCACCATCATGACCAGACTGGACAACCCGAACCCGACGCCCAGCCCGGCGACGACATCAGCGGGCGGCAGGATCGCCAGGCACAGGAAGCTGGCCGCGATCCGTACCGCCATCGACACCGCGCCGATGAGCGCAGGTGTCCTGCTGTCGTGCATGGCGTAGAAGGCCCGCAGCAGCAGATTGAACAGTGTGTAGGGGAGCAGCCCCAGGCAGAACACGCCGAAGATGACACCCAGGTAGCGGGCGGACGCCTGCGAGGTACTGCCGTGGCCGAAGATGCCCTCGGCCAGCGGTGGTCCCAGCACCGCCAAGATGATGGCCGACGGCACCACGATGACCGAGGACAATCGCGTCGCGGCGGAGAAATCCCTGGTCATGAGCTGGTTGTTGCCGGCGGCCGCGTGGTCGCTCATCCGTGGCAGCATCGCGGTGATGACCGAGACGCCGACGATCGCGAACGGCAGCTGGAACAGCTGCCAGGCGTTGCTGAAGGCCGCGAACCCGGCGCCAGCGCAACTGCTGCTCTGGCAGGAGCGAGCGCCTGCGGCGTTCGAGACGATCGTGACGGCGAGGAACGACAGCTGGGTCACCACGATGTAGAAGAACATCCAGCCGCCCATCCGGCCGATCTCGGACACCTCGGCCCGGCGGAAGTCGAATCGCGGCCGCCAGCGGAATCCGACCCGGCGCATTGACGGCCACATCGCCGCGGTCTGCAGCACGATGCCGAGCGTCGTGCCGATGGCCAGCAGCTGGACCTGGCCGGAGGTGATGTTCTCCGGCGTCCGGTTGGTACCCGCCATCATGATCAGCACGACGCCGACGATGATGACCACGACGTTGTTGACGATCGGTGTCCACATCGGCGAGGCGAAGCTGCCGCGGGCGTTGAGGATCGCGCCGGCCAGTGAACTCACGCCGTAGAAGAAGATCTGCGGCAGGAAGAAATAGGTGAAGATCAGGGTCAGGTGATAGGTCGCCGCATTGGCCATGCCGTGCCCGTAGACGGCCGTGATCGGCACGGCCGCGGCGGTGGCCAGCACGGTGATGGCGCCGAGCCCGATCACGCCGAAGGTAAAGATGCGCTGGTCGTATGCCTCGCCGCCGTCGGAGTTATGCCTGGCCGCCCTGACCAGCAGCGGCACGACGACGCTGGTGAGGATGCCGCCCAGAGCGAGGTTGTAGACGGCGTTCGGGACGGTGTTGGCAACGTTGTAGGCGTCGCCGAGGCTCTGGGTGCCGAGTGCGTACAGCAGCACCGCGGTCCGCACGAAGCCGGTGAACCGGGACGCGATCGTGCCGAGCGCCATCACGCCGCTGGACCTGGCCATGCTGGCGCCGCTGGCCAGCCGGGCCGAAGCAACCTCGCTGGCCCTGGCCGCTGGCAGGGCCGGGACTACTCCCGCCTCGGCCGGGGCCGCCTGGCGCTCTGCCGTCACCGGCGAGCTCCCGCCCGGGCGGCCCGGCCGCTCCGCCCGGGCAGTGCATGCGCCACCGCGGCCTCGCGTGCCCGGCATTCCAGGTCGTCCGCCAGCGGAGCGAGTTCCGCCGGGCTGCCGTGGCGGTGGCTGACGGCGGCCTCGATGAGGAAGTCCGCCAGCACCGGGTTCCTCGGCAGGCAGGGTCCGCGCAGGTTGGTGCCGACCGCAGCGGCCTTGATGACACCTTCGCTGCCGTCACCATTGTTGCCCTGGCCGGCGAGTACTCGCCCGAACGGCTGCGCGGTTTCACCGAGGTAGGTGCCGCCGCTGTGATCCTCGAAGCCGGTGAGCAGCTGGCTGCCCCAGCGCACCACGAGCTCGCCGCTGGCGCGGCCGGGCGGCCCGGCAGAGTCCGGACCGGCGTCCGCACCTGCGTTTGCGCTTGCGCCCGCGCTCGCGGCGGTTTCACGGCTGAGCCGGATGGTCCAGGCGTCGAACACCTCGATGCCGCGTAGCTCGGGGCCTTGCTCGGGCTGACAGAAACGGCCGAAGAGCTCGTAGCCCGTGCCGACCGCTAGTGCCGCCGCGCCGCCGCCGACCGTGTCCCGGATCCCCGCGCCCTTGACCTTGTACAGATCGGGCGCGACGAGCCGCTGCTGCGGCTCACCGCCGCCGCCGATGACGAGCAGGTCGTGCTCGCCGGGCCGGACCGGGTCGCCCATGCGCAGCTCGGCGACTTCGCAGCCGATGTTGCGCCAGCCGCAGCGGCGCACGATGGCGTCGATGTTCCCGCGATCTCCGCAGGTCGACATGATGTCCGGATACAGGTACCCGACCGTGATCTTCACGCTGATCATCGCGAAGCCCCGCTCCGGGGCTTCTTGCGTGCCTTCTTCCGGGCGTTGCGGGCCGACTTGCTGCTGACGGCGCCGGGCATAGCGGAGGCGGCGACCGTGTCCGGCGCAGGCCCGCTGAGCACGGTCTCGGTGAGCACGGTCTCGGTGAGCGCGGTATCGGTGAGCACGGTCTCGGTGACAACGGGCTCGTTCAGCACAGTCTCGCTGGGAGCGGCCTCGTTGAGCGCGGGCCCGTCGAGCGCGGCCTCGTCGAGCGCGGGCCCGTCGAGCGCGGCCTCGTCGAGCGCGGGCCCGCTGAGGACGGCGTCGGCCGGCGCGGTGTCGCTGAGGTCACTGAGCACCGATGCGCTCAGCACGGACTCGGGCCGGGGGATCCGGATCCGGGCCGGACGGCCGCGGGCCGGCGCTGGCCGTGCCAGGCGATGCTCGTCCTGCTCCGCCCGGATCTCCCGGAGGTAGCCCTGCGCGCGCAACCGGCGGCGGATGCGCGCCAGCTCCGCCGATGTCGCAACGATCCACAGCGGCTGACCGGCCGGGGTCTGAGCCAGCGCGACCTGGAATGCCCGGACCGGATCTGGCTCGACGACGGCCGGCGGCGGCTGACCGTCGCCGAGCCAGCCGGCATACCTGAGCCTGACGGCCAGGTCAGCGGCTCTGCTGCCGGTCATGACCGGAGCCGGGACCCGGCCGGCGAACCCGTCGAAGTCGACATCCCAGATCCATCCGGCGCCTGGTTGACCGCCGGGGCTGTCGCCGAGCCCGAGCAGCATCCGTCCGGGGGCCTGGTCGCACAAGACAGTGCGCAGCACCTCGGTGTAGCCGGCGGCGTTGTCGGCTACCGCGAGGCAGACAGCGTGCCCGGCCACCTGCACCCGTTCCATCCGCAAGGGCGCGGCGGGCACCGTCTCGACGCCCGCGAGTGACCGGCCAGGCACCTGGAAGTGCGTGGCGGCGGCCACGGCAGCGAGCGCGTTGTAGGCGTTGTACAGGCCGGGCTGCGGGATCTGCAGCTCGGCGGTGGTGACCGGGGTCGTGACCGTCAGCCGGATCGAAGCCGAGCCGTCTAGTTCAAGGTCGGTCACGCTGACCTGCGGTTGCGGCCGGGCCAGACCGCACGCCGGGCACCTCCAGTGGCCGAGGTGGGCGTAGAAGACACGGTCATAGCTGAGTTCGCCGCTGCAGCGCGCGCAGCGGG
The DNA here is from genome assembly GCA_963713585.1 of uncultured Actinomycetota bacterium. Lineage (GTDB taxonomy): Bacteria > Actinomycetota > Actinomycetes > Streptosporangiales > Streptosporangiaceae > JAJYUU01. The sequence goes on from CAVQMG010000003.1 coordinate 76,478, forward strand.
GAACTCCGACGTCGGATCGGTGCCGGGCCGGCCCGGCACCGAGTCCGCCATGCCGAAGTACAGCCGCGGGTTCTTCAAGTCCGGGGCCAGGAAGGCCACCCGCGGGTCGTCGGCGTTCAGCACCAGCGTCGTGCTGACGGGCAGGTCCCGCATCGCCCGCTCGAGCATGACGGTCACGTAAGCCGGCTCGAAATAGCCGTCCACCTGATCCCGGAAGAGATTGGTCACGACAATTGCGGCCGGCTCTCCGACCTGGCGCAGGATCTCCGGCAAACAGTCCGCGCTCACGTTGAACAGGCCGACAGAGCCGGGGTCGGCGGGCAGCCGGCCAGCCCGGCTGGCCCGGGCGACCATGGCGCTGGCCAGGCCGGAGCGCCCCGTCGATCCGGTGGTATTCAGCACCGGGTGCAGGCCGGCCGCTCGCACGATGTTGGCCAGCATGCGGCAGGTCGTGTCCTTGCCGTTCGTGCCGGTGACGAGGACAGCACCGCGGGCCAGATCCGCCACCAGGCCGCCAAGCGCACCGGGATCGAGGGCTAGCGTGAGCTTGCCGGGGATCGCGGTGCCCTTGCCCTGGCCGAGCGCGCGCACGGCCCGCCCGGCTGTCTTGCCCATCGCTACCGCAACCGCCCTGCGGGCTGCTGCAGCCGGACTGAGCCTGATTGTTCTGCCTGTCGACACCTGCGCTGCAACTCCCCGTCTGGCGTGGTGCGGAACTGCTTCCCCGTCGTGCTGTGCCGCATCCGCGGCGCAGTCTTCGCCCGATGGCGCCGTCCCTGTCAGCCGGGCGGCCGGGGGATGGTTCCCGACCGGAGAGCGCGCCGGCTGCAGGCGGCAGCAGGCAGCGACAGCGCACTTGTCCGGCGATCCGCATGGGGCGGAGCAGCGCGAAAGCGGCTGTTGCTATCTGCTCACGTGTACCTGGGCTTGCTGAGGTGTTCCCGGTGCAAGGGCGAAGGATGGCCGGCTATCCGCATCCTTTAAGAAACTTTGCCGAGTACAGATGATTCTGAACTGACTAGCGCTCGTCGTACTCGGCCCAGGCCACCAGCAGCCGTTGCCTGGGGGAAGGGGAGGAGGGCAGGAGGACGGGTGCTGCGGCTGCCTAGTGCGGGGTCAGACGCCGCCGTCGAGTTAGTGCGGGTAGACGCCGCCGTCGAGCGAGATGACCTGATTGGTCAGGTAGGGATTGCGCAGCACCGCCAGCGCCAGGTCGGCGACCTCGGCTGGCCGTCCCAGCCGGCCGACCGGTACATCATGGCGCAGGTCGCCGGGGTCGCCCGGCAGCATTCCGGTGTCCTGGATCAGCGCCGGCGCCAGCGCATTGACCGTGATGCCCGAGCCGGCAAACCGGGCCGCCAGCGAGTGGGTCAGGCCATGCAGGCCGGCCTTCGACGCCGCGTAATGCGGCCCGACCCGGCCGCCAGTGAACGCCGCCACCGAGGACATGAACAGCACCCGCCCGAAGCCGCGCCGGACCATGGCCGGCAGCAGCCGCTGCGTCAGCAGGAATGGAGCCCGCAAGTTGACCGCCAGCGTGTCGTCGAAGTCCTCGATGGAGATCGCTTCCAGCGCCAGGATCTGGCCGGTGCCCGCATTGTTGACCAGCACATCGATCTGGCCGAAGGTCTCCTCGGCCTCCTCCGCCAGCCGGATGACCTCAGCCGCGTAGGCGAGGTCGGCGCTGAACGCTGCGGCCAGGCCGCCGGCGGCGGTGATTTGTCCCGCCAGTTCCTGGGCCGGCGCGTCATTGGTTCCGTAGCCGATCGCGACGCTAGCGCCGGCTGAGGCGAGCGCGAGCGCGATCGCCCGGCCGATGCCGCCGCTACCGCCTGTGACCAGCGCGACCCGCCCGGCTAGGCTGATCTCCGGAACCTGCTGCTCGTCCTGCATGCACCTCACGCTAGCTGATTAGCTGATCGCGGCCGGGGCTCGCCCGTCCCGGCGCTGACCTCTGGCCAGACGGTAAGGAGAGGCAATGACCCTCGAGGAGACGCTCGAGAAGATCGTGGAACTCGGCCGGGAAGAGCTGTCCATCGTCCGTAAGCGGGGCGAGGAGAAGACGGCGGCGCGCGAGCACGGGCACGACTTCCACGAGATGCAGCATGCCGCGGATCGCCTCGACCATTACGCGCATCAGCTCCGGCGGCTGCACGACAACGAATTCGACAGCAACTGGCGGCACGAAAGCGCGAACGACGCCCGTTAGCTCCCTGGCCTGCGCCCCAGCCGGCGGGCTGGCGGCCAGCGGGCGGGCTGGCCGCTAGCCCGCCCGGCCGGCCGCCTTCTCGCAGGCAGGCGCGAGAGCTGGCCAGGACAGGGCAGAATCTAGTGGTATGCAGACTCTCCAGGTAGCTGTCGTCGGCTCCGGCCCGGCTGGGCTCTACACCGCCGAGGCCCTGATCAAGCAGGCGGCGGCGCTTGACCCGCCCTGCGCGATCAAGGTCGACGTGCTGGACCGGCTGCCGACGCCGTACGGGCTGGTCCGCTACGGGGTCGCGCCTGACCACAAGTCGATCAAGTCGATCGCCGAGTACCTGCGCAAGGTGCTCGAGCATGATGGCGTCGACTTCATCGGCGGGGTGCACCTGGGCGAGGACGTCACCAGGGCTGACCTGCTGGCCGCCTATGACGGCGTCGTCTACGCGACCGGCGCCATGCGCGACCGTCAGCTGGGGATTCCGGGCGAGGACTTGCCCGGCAGCGTCGCCGCGACGGACTTCGTCAACTGGTACTGCGGCCATCCAGACGTCGAGCCGTCCGCCTTCACCCTGGATGCCGAGTCGGTCGCGGTGATCGGGGTGGGCAACGTGGCCGTTGATGTCGCCCGCATCCTGATCCGCAATCCCGAGGAACTGCGCGAGACCGACGTATCGCAGCCCGTCTTGGACGCGCTGATGGCCAGCAAGGTCCGCGAGGTGCACATGATCGGCCGCCGGGGGCCCGCCCAGGCCAAGTTCACCACCAAGGAGCTGCGCGAACTCGGCGAGCTCGACGGCGTCGACGTCGTCGTGATGGCCGACGAAGCCGACCTCGACGCGTTTGACGCGACCGGCGAAAGTGCGCGGCTAGCTCAGGCTGACCGGCACGTGCGCGGCAACTACGCGGTCATTTCCGACTGGGCGGGCCGGGCGCCGGCGGGCGGCGGGCGCCGGCTGACCATCCGGTTCTGGCTCAAACCCGTCGAGATCACCGGCGGGAACGTGGTCGAGGGGCTCATGGTCGAACGCACCCGGCTGGACGAATCGGGCAAGCTGGTCGGAACCGGTGAGCTGGAGACACTGCCCGTGCAGATGGTGCTCAGGTCAGTCGGCTACCAGAGCGTTCCGCTGGACGGGGTTCCGTTCGACGACAGGACCTCGACGGTGCCGAACGAGGCCGGCCGGGTCCTGGGTCAGGACGGCCAGCCGCTGCCCGGCGAGTACGTGGCCGGCTGGCTGAAGCGCGGGCCAACCGGCGTGATCGGCACGAACAAGTCCGACGCCGCCGAGACCGTGCGGTCGCTGCTGGCAGATCTGGCCGGCGGACCTGGGCCAGATGATGTGCAACTGCCCAGGGCGGGACTGCTGCGGATGCCTGCCGCCGGGGAAACGGTGGCCGAGGTGGAGTCTAAGCTGCGCCAGCTGCTTGCCGACCGGAACCTCAAGCACGTCAGCTATGCCGACTGGCTCAGGATCGAGACGGCGGAGAAAGAACTCGCCGCCGCCCTCGGCCGCGGCGCGAGGGTAAAGCTTGCGAGTCGCGCGGATATCAACAAGGCCTGCGGACTAAGCTAGCCGGGCAAGCGGGCGGCAGGCCATTACCGCGCTGTGAGCAGGGCACCTGGCCGCCTCATTTCGTTAAGGAATGCGGCGAAAATAGGCAGCGCGGGATTGTCTTTACCAGGCCTGCCGGCGTGGTCAGGATTTGGCTTTGTCTTAGCTATCCGGCCATTCCTCTCCGGTTACATTCGTCCGGGGTTTCGTCGCCGAGTCACCGAGGCGGGGGACACGTGCGGGCCAGGGGCGTTACGGACGGTAATCGAGTTGATTCGCTAGGTTATGGGCAGCCGCTGGCAATAGGTGCGGAACAACTCCGCGGTGACCGGCAGACCCAGCATGACGTGCTCGCTGCGCTCGCTGAGTGCGCGAATCACCGCCGGTGGTTCGCGGCCTTTGCCCGGCCCTACCTGGGCGAGCATCCGATCGAAATCGGCAGCGGGTTCGGCGACTATGCCCGTGAGTGGATACGCGAGGTGGACAAGTTCACCGCGACCGAGGCCGACCCGGTGCTGTACGCCCAGTTAGCGGATCAGATGAAGGCGTTAGGAAATGTCGAGGTGCGGCAGTTACTGCTGCCGTCGCCTGATCGCGGCGATCACTCCTGCCTGGTCTCCTATAACGTTCTCGAGCACATCGAGGACCACCTCGGCGCGCTGCAGAGCATGGCCAGGCTGGTGCGGCCGGGCGGCTACCTCGTGCTGGTGTGCCCGGCGTTCCCGTTCGCCATGAGCCCGGTGGATATCGCGACCGGCCATGTGCGCCGGTATACCACGCGGTCGATGACCAGGGTTTTGACCGACGCCGGGCTGGAGGTCGTCGACGTCCGGTACGCCAACTCGCTCGGGTTGCTGTGTTACTACGCCTTCACCAGCGTGCTCAGGCGACAGCCGTCGGCTGGCGGCACGATCAGCGTCTATGACCGGCTAGTAGTCCCGGCAGTGCGTCGCATGGAACGCCTGATCGGCCGGCCGCCGTTTGGTCAGTCCGTCGTGGCCGTCGCGCGGGTGAAAGAGGAGACCGACAACATCTGATCCTCCTGTGGTGGCGCGCCAGCCCGCCGGCAATACGTAAACGGTTGCAATGGTGTCCGTAATGCGATGGTTTGCGGAACCATTTACGTATAGACCGCGCGGCGAGGCCGCTGCCGGGTTGGTTGGTCATCGGACAAAAACGAAATACCGGTGATGGGCGAACCTCAGCCGGTAGCGGCGCGCGTGCGGATAGCGGCGGGCGAAGTCGATGGCCTCGGGCGCGATCATGGACTCGGTCAGCAGCGCGCGGGTCTTCGGCAGCACTGACCGCTCGAAGTCGGCCAGCCACGCGTTCTGCTGCGAAAGGGTCATCACCATGGTCCAGGGGTCGGCCGGGATCGGCGCCGGGTTGAGATCGGCGACGAAGTAAACCAGGCCCGGGTAGCCCCTGGGGACATTGGCTACATACGCCACCCGGTTACCGACGATCCGGTGGATCTGATCCATCAGGCTGGTGAACTGCCGCATCGAGTAGTCGTGCAGGCCCTGGCAGCAGGCATACAGAGTGTCCAGCCCCGGCCCGACTCGCTGCGCCGCCGGACTGGCCGGCGCGGTCACCGGCGGGGCGGTCAGTGCAGCCTGCCGGTCGCGGTAGGGCGCGGTCAGCGCGCGTCCGATGCCAGCCGGCCAGTCCGATTGGGACGGCAGCAGCCGGGCGGGCAGCAGCAAGAACGATGCGGCAAACAGCGCCGCGCCTGCCAGTGCCATCGTGCCGCGCCGCTGGGCGCCCAGGATCTGCGGCAGGCCGGCGGCAGCGACGACGATCGTCGCCGGCAGGATCAGCAGCGTGCCGGTCAGGTGCGCGGCGTCAGACCTGAGCATGGCGCCCTGGAACATCAAGATCGTGGTGACAAGCACGGTCACGACCATGATCCGCTGCCCGGACCAGTTGAAGGCCACCCGCAGCGGCCGGAAGCTGACGACCGACAGCAGCGCCAGCACGGCCAGCACGAACGGGAGGTAGTAGAACAGCGATACCCACGGCGACGGCCGGAAGAGTGAGGTGTTGCTGTAGCCGACGGCCACCGCCCGCGGGAGCAGCGTGTACAGGTACAGGAACCGGCCGAGCAGCCCCCTGGACGCGTAGAAAGCCAGTACCGGCGCCCAGATAATCGCGAAGCCCGCGGCCGCGGCGGCCAGCGACGTCAGTACCGCCCGCGCCGACGACGTGCCGCTGAGCAGCAGGAGGATGGCAAGTACGGCGGCGCCGGCCAGGCCGCCAATCAGGTTCTCCTGGGCGATGTAGGAGGTGGCGCCGAACACCAGGCCCAGGGCCGCCGCGCCCGCCAGGCCCCGCTTGGCCGGGCAGCGCCTGACGACCGCGGGCAGCAGAATGACCAGCGTGATGGCGCCGGCGTAGCGCAGTGGGTTGGACCAGCCGAAGAACCCGGCGTAGCTGATCGTGTTGAAGCCCATCTGCTGCAGGGCCGGGTAGATCAGCGCCGACAACAGCGCCGCGGCCAGACCCCGGGCGTAGCCGAGCGCCAGGAACAGGGCGACGAAGAACAGCGAGGCGCCCGACCACTGGAACAGCGCCCAGGCCTGCCGGAAGCCCACCACGGAGAACGCGAAGACGTGCCGCATCAGCAGGTAGGACAGCAGCTGCGCGCCCGGTCCGTACTGCACAGACGCGGGCCCGACGTACGCCAGGTGACCTTTGGACATCGCCTGCAGCCCGGCCAGGAACACATCGTCCTGCGCGCCGATGGCAGTGGTGTTGCGGTCCAGGTACCAGGGCGGGCCGTAGAAATACCAGGCGAGCGCGATCGCGGTGACGATCCCGGCCGCGACCCAGGCCGCCGCCGGCCAGCGCGTGCGCCAGGCCGACCCGGTCGACAGCGCCGGCGGCGGCGCGGTTTCGGCTGCCCGGCCGTCCGGCGCCAGCGCGCGGAACCAGCTCCGCCAGGTCGGCGGCTGCCGGCAGCCCGGCCTGCAGCAGCCGGGCGGCGAGCACCAGCAGCACCATCGGAGCCAGCGCGCCGAGCAGGTAGATGCTGATCAGCCAGCGCTTGTCCAGATAGCCGAAGGCGATCCATTCGACCGTGAGGCGGCATGGTCGCCTGGGCCCGGTAGTACACCCAGATCGACAGCAGCGGGAACCATCCAGCCAGCGCGAGCCAGATAGCCGCCCTGACCTGCGGGCTGATCACCGAGTCGAACCACCGCGTTCGGCGGGCGGTGCGGCTGATCACCGTGTCGAGCCGGCCGCCGCGGCCCGCGGCCCGGCTGACGCCAGCCCCAGGCCGACGCCGGCCCAGGCCGAGCGCCAGCGTCAGGGCCAGCCCGGCCAGCGACGCTCCGATAATCTCCCGCTGCGGACCGGGCAGGTAACCGGTGGGCCGGACGCGCAGGCAGATGGCGATCGCCAGGACGCACGTGCCGGCCAGCGAGACTAGCGCGGCCCGGTAGCACGGCCGCGGGCCGTCGCGTACGGCCCGCCGTGCGCGGTCGAGCAGCCACGGCGGCGTGACCGCTGTCTGCTCCCGGACGTCCGTCACGGACGGTGAGCGTAGCAACACGCTCCGAGGTGCTGGCTCCCGGCCGCCGCCGGGATCAGGACGCGGTCGCTGCGGCCATCCGCGCGGCGAGCGGCCGGAGTCGGTCGGCGAGCTCGGGCGGCTCCAGCACGGTGAAGTCAAGCCCAGCATGGCGGTATGAAAAGCAAGCCCGTCCAGCGAATCTGCGCCGGTGATCAGCACGCAGCGGTCCGGGCTGGCCGGCTCGAGCAGGCCGATGCTCGGCGGGACGTGCTCGGCCACCGCCACCGCAGGGCGCGTGCACCAGGACCCTGGCCTGATACCGGTACGGCGCCGTGGTGACTGACTCGCGCCACGAATGCGGCCGCGTCCGGCGGATCGATGCGGCACGAACCGGACTCCGGTCAGCCGCGGCGCGTCGATCCGGTCGGCGCGGAAGGTCCGCCAGTCAGCGCGCTCCAGGTCACGTGCCACCAGGTACCAGCGGTCGCCGGCCTGGACAAGCCGGTGTGGCTCGACCGCCGCACGGTCACGTCGCCGTCGTGGCTGCGGTAGCCGAATTCCAGCCGCTCGCGGTTCCGGCAGCCGTGCGCGATCGTCGTCAGCGCGTCGGCATCGACGACCGGCCCTGGGCCGGTCAGCGGCACGGTGGCCTGGCTGATCGCGGCCGCGCGCTCGCGCAGCCGGGACGGCAGCACCTGCTCAAGCTTGGCTAGCGCGCGCACGGATGCTTCGGCGACCCCGCTCACTGAGTGGCTCGCCGCGGTGCGCAGGCTGAGCGCGACTGCGACCGCTTCGTCATCGTCCAGCAGTAGCGGTGGCAGCGCAGCGCCTGCGCCTAGCCGGTAGCCGCCGGCCACGCCAGGCTCGGCGTGACCGGGATAGCCGAGGCTGCGCAGCTTGGCCACGTCGCGCCGCAGCGTCCGCGGCGGTGACCTCCAGCCGCGCGGCCAGGTCGGCCCCGGCCAGTCCGGCCTGACCTCCAGCAGCGACAGCAGCCGCAGCAGCCGGGCCGAAGTTTCCACCATGAATCTGCAGTCTGCCAGCAATTGAGGACCGTTCCTGTCCGCAATTGCGTCTAGCGTTGGCATGGACATGGACACGGACCGGATGACAAGCATCGACTGGAACGACGAGCTGGTCGGCCAGCTCGAGTGGCACTGGGACAATCAGCTCCGTCCGCGGCTGGACCGGGCTGACGGACGAGGAGTATTTCTGGGCGCCGGTACCTGGCTGCTGGACCGTCAGCCGCCGCGGCGAGAGCACGGCTCCGATCTCGGTCGGCGCTGGCGAGTTCACCATGGACTACGCGATGCCGCCGAACGACCCGGAGCCGGTCACGACGATCGCCTGGCGGCTCGCGCACATCATCGTCGGCGTGTTCGCCTCGCGGAACGCCTCGCATTTCGGCGGACCGCAGCCGACTGGCCACGACGCTGGGAGTACGCCGGCACCGCGGCCGGTGCGCTGGATCAGCTCGACGCGGGTCTACGCGGCCTGGATCGAAGGGCGTGCGCGGGCTCGGTGCCGCCGGGCTGGCCGAGCCGTGCGGCCCGGCCGAGGGCCCGTTCGCCGAGTTCTCGATGGCGGCACTGGTGCTGCACATCCACCGCGAGGTCATCCACCACGGCGCGGAGATCAGCCTGCTGCGCGATCTGTACCTGAGGGAAGGCAGCTGAGATGGCCTACGACTTCCAGATCGTCGTCGACTGCGAGCGACCGCACGAGCTGGCCGACTGGTGGGCGGAGACGCTGGCCTGGGTCGTGGAGGAGCAGGACGAGGACTTTATCCGCAGGATGATCGCCGAGGGCCACGCGACCGACGCGGAGACGAGCACGCACCGGGGCCGCCTCGTCTGGTCCTCGGGTGCGTCGATCCGGCATCCCGACGGCCCGCAGGCGGGGCCGCGCAAGCGGATCCTGTTCCAGCAGGTACCCGAGTCGAAAACCGTGAAGAACCGGATGCACCTGGACGTGTGGGTCGGCGAGGACAGCGTCGCCGCCAAGACGGCTGAGTTCGTTAGTCGCGGCGCGACCTTCCTGCACGACGGCCAGCAGGGACCGCACCGCTGGGTCACGCTGGCCGATCCGGAGGGCAACGAGTTCTGCGTCAGCTAGACCACCAGCCTGGCGGTCGCGGCGCAGAGGCCGGCCGGGACCGCGGGCTGGCCCACGGACCTTCCGCCCAGACGACCACGCTGGCTACGATTCCGCAGGTGGGCATCTCCGGATCAGCGAGTCAGATCGCAGTAGATGAGGCAAAACTGCGACGGATGCTGGGCGCGCCGGAACTGGCCTGGCTGGTGGAGCGGATCCGCGGCCGGCTGGAGCGCGGCGAGCCCGTCGAC
>CAVQMG010000004.1:0-88040 GCA_963713585.1 uncultured Actinomycetota bacterium
CCAAGGGCGGTCGATATATCAAGGGCAATTCCTCCGGCACCTACAAGGTCAATGGTTCCAAGCTCACCGTTACTTACGACAGATCAACAAATGACGGCGTACAGGAGATCACGTTAGAACGCGAGATTGAGGTTAGCGGAAAGATGATCACTCTGAAGTCAATGCCAGTCGCCAATAAGATGGCCGGCAAGACGATAGTGTTCGCCGAGTGATCGCCGAAAAGATTGAGTAGGCAATGGAAACGACGCGGTCTTGCTTAAGTCGCCGGCACGTCTGCCATTTGAGCGACCCGGACCAGCAATCCATCAACCTCCTATGCTGCGCTGCATAAGTCAGCAGCTGGCACACTTTCCCCGTTCGCAGCGCTGCCGCAAAATCCGTCAGGTATTGAAGGGGCTTCTGCCGTGTCAGCGACGCTGCTGGCATGCCCCTTTTTGACCCATTTTCACCATGGGCCCTCGCGCCAGCGGCGCGATGCACAATGGGGACTAGGGAATGTCCGGCACGGGCAAGGGCGTTTGCAGCCGAGCCGACGACATCCGCTAGCGCTTCCTACCCCCTGCGCTCCATTGACAGCCCGTTGATCTCGATCAAGGTCTATCGCCTTGCGTCGCGCTACCCGCACTACTGAGAATGACCCTCAACATCGGAAAACTCGGGCCCCTGAGGGATGCTCAGGGTAACTCCGGATGGAACGGTGCAGCTGTTCTGACTAGACAATGGGCGAAACAAGGTTCGGCGGGCACTTGCAACCAATATCTCTCGGTGAGAATTTGGCGCGCCTCGTTGCGGGGCGTTGGCGGGGTGTTGCCACGTTTGGCGCCGCTGTGGCTGTCGCTGTTGGATATTTTCTGGTTGCGCAGCTCTCACTCAGACTGCTCACCAAGCCCGAAGGCGTCGCCCTGTTCTGGCCGGCGTCAGGTCTCGCCGTTGGTGCTCTTTTCGCACTTAGCCGACGCGCGCGTCCGATGCTGGCCATCGGCATCGCTGCCGCCGTAATCGCTGCCAACTATCTGGCCGGCAGAAGCCTCGCGACATCGATATTGTTCAGCGTCTTCAATGCGGCCGAGCCTGTTCTGGCCGTCTGGCTGCTGGAGCGCTGGTATGGCGAAGAATTCAAATTCAACGAGCTGCGGCGCGTCTTAGGCTTTCTCGCGGTGACGTGTGCCGCGGCGGCGATGTCGGCTATTGGCTTTGGAGCGATACTGACCTTTGTCCATGGCGGGGTCCCGCTTTCCGAGAGTTGGCGCGCATCCTTCTATGCGCACGGGCTCGGCATTCTGGTCATCGCTCCGTTCTTGATTGAACTCGTTCAACTCAGACGTGCACAGGCCTCCCCGAGGCGAGGTGATCGAAGGCACAACTGCACTAGCAATTCTCGCCTTGGCGGTTGCCTACGTCCTCACGCTGTCGTCGGGGTCGTGGATCACGCTAATTCCAATTATTGGATTCTTGCCCTTGCTGCTGTGGCTGGCGGCCCGCTGCCGGCCAATGTTTGCGGCTGCCGGTGCTTCCGTCGTTTCGGGTGCGCTCATTTGCACGACCATCTTGGGGGTAGGTCGCTTTGGCGATGCAGACCTGCCGCTTCCCGATCGTGTGCTCGCCGCGCAAGTCGCCATGCTGGTTGTGACGACATACACTCTCATTCTTGCTGCATTGTTTGCCGAGAGGCGGGCAGCTCATGACGTGCTTGAAGGAGCCAACAAACGCCTGCACAATCAGGAGCAGGCCCTGGCTGAACGCAATGCGCAGCTCGCCCTTGCGGGAAAGACTGGGCTTGTCGGGAGCTATGCGTACGATATCGACACCGAGACAATCCAAATGTCTGACGGCTCTGCGGCCATCCACGGTTATCCAGACGGAACCACCGAGGTCGCACGCAGTGAGTGGTTGCTGCATAAAGTACATCCAGAGGATCTTGGGCGGATGGAGCAGATTCGCGAGCAAACCTTCAGGCAGAAAAAAAAGCGAATACAATGTTGATTACCGTATTGTTGTCCCCGACCGCGGCGTGAGGTGGATCGAGGGGCGTGCTTTTGTAGCCTATGACAGCAATGGACAGCCTCGGCGGGTGGTCGGCTTCAACATTGATGTCACCGAGCGCAAGCAGGCCGCGGAGGCGTTGCGGCGGAGGGAAGCTGAACTTGCTGAGGCGCAGCGGTTGGCCCACATCGGCAATTGGTACTGGGACGCTGAAGTTAAGGCCATTGTAGGTTCGGACGAGCTAATTGGAATTTTTAGCCTAGACGCGACGACGCCGCATCCTCGACTTTCGCGAACAGCGTGGCCGCATCTATCCCGTTTCGGACTGGGAGCGGTTGAATGCGTCCGCGCAGAAGACGATAGAGACGGGTGTTGGGTTCGAACTGGAGTTGCAGGCGTTCCGCAACGGGGCGCCGATCTGGGTCGCGGCGCGTGCTGAGGCCGTGCGCAATTCCAGGGGTGAGATTGCCGGCTTGCGGGGAACGTCAAGACATTAGGAGCAAACGGGCTGAGCAGGCCCTGGCCGAGCGCACCGCGCAGTTGGACTTGGCCAAAAAGATCGCCCGGGTTGGCAGCTACACGTATGACAACACCTCGGAAACGATGCAGCTATCGCCTGCCAGCGCGGTAATCTACGGGCTATCTGAGGACACGCTGGAAATCAGCGGGCATGAGTGGACCAACCCGCATCCATCCAGATGATGTACGGCGCTTGCAGGCGGAGCGTCGTAGAGCGTTCAAGACACAGCAGCGTGAATTGCTCGGTGAATTTCGCATTGTTCGGCCGGGCGGTGAGGTGAAAGAAGGATCGAATATCGAACGCTTATCTCCTACAATGACGCCGGACGCGCCCTGCGCATGATCGGTGTCTACATCGACGTCACCGAACGCAGACAAGCCGAGGACCACAAAAGCCTCCTGATCTCTGAGCTCGACCATCGCGTGAAGAATATTCTCGCGTGCGTCGGGGTTGTCGTCCAGCGCTCACGGGAATGCAGCACGTCGATGGATGAATTCTTCGAGAGTCTCGACGGACGCCTCCGCTCCCTTGCCAATACACATGCTCTCTTGAGCCGCGCGCGCTGGCAGGGCGTCAGTCTCGCCGAGTTGGTTCACGGCGAGCTCGCCCCGTTTATGAAAGACGGCAACACGCTTGTCGAAGGCATCAACGTCACGCTTGCGCCAGAGGCCGCACAGCCATTGGCAATGGTTCTTCATGAACTCACCACCAACGCTTCGAAGTACGGTGCGCTTTCCACGAGCCATGGCAACGTCTCGGTGCGCTGGCGTTGGCGGCTAAACGGATGCCCGGACAGTAGATTGGTGCTCAACTGGCGGGAAACGGGAGGTCCTCCGGTCGTGCTTAATGCCACCGGATATGGTACCTCCGTAATCCGCGATCTGCTTCCCTACGAGCTTGGCGGCACTGTCGACTACAATCTCGCTCCCGATGGAGCTTGCTGCACAATTGAAATACCTGGCAAGTGGCTAGTGATGCATCCACAAAAGCCGGTCGACGCGTCCAACCGAGAGCTGACGGGTCATGCTGCAAGCACAAGGTTCATTTCCGTAGAACCGTGAGATGATTGCAGCTGGGGGCAATTGGCTCGCCACCCTTCCGCCTCTTCTCCCTGCTGGGCGGCAACGGTCGATCCGACCACGACATGCCCGCAAGCGAGGCGAAGCTGTCGGCCATGCTATGCTGGCTGGCAACTGCGGGGCGCCGTGCAGAATGTCTCTTTGTGGCACAGAGCTGCCGACTTCCGCGCTGCAGCAATTCTGTCCGAATCGGGGGTACTGCTGATGCGCTCGGCGCGTTGATCTCACTCCCGACGCGGGGGGCGAGGTGCAATCCTCATCCCTACCGCGACCCTGGGCGATACGCGCCCATTGCGGCGCAGCAAGTGGCATCGCGTTGCGCGAAATCTGATATCTTTGTCCCCATGAACAATATCGAAGAGGCGTGGGATGAGGCGGCGGGAGTTCATTGGATTGGTTGGTGGGGCGGTTGTGTGGCCGCTTGCCGCGCGCGCACAGCTGGCAGCCAAGATCCCGCGCATCGGTATCATCGATGATGGGCTGATTTGGGATCACTTCCGCCGGGGGCTGCGCGCTCACGGTTACGTCGAAGGTCGCAACGTCGTCATTGAGACTCGAATGGCGGAGAGTTCGCGCCGAGCGCCTTGCTTGGGCCGCTGCCGAGCTGGTCGGCCTGCCGGTTGACGTGCTCGCGACGTGGGGCACGCCGGCTAGTCGAGCTGCTAAGCACGCGACGACAACGATCCCCGTTGTAGCGATTGCGATCGGCGATCCGGTGCGCGCCGGACTTGCGGTAAGCCTCAGACCAGGTGGAAACATCACGGGTAACACCATTCTGTCATCGGAAGTCGTCGCGAAGCGCTTGCAGCTTCTCAAAGAGCTGATCCCGCATGTCAATCGCGTGGCGTTTCTATGGAACCCAGACAACGACTCCAATGCCGCCCAAGTCGAGGAGCTGAAGATTGCACTGCCGACGCTGGGATGTATTGATTTCTGTCGAGGTACGGAACGTCGGTGAACTCGATGGCGCCTTAGCCTCTATGATGCGGGAGCGACCAGACGCGTTCCAAATGACCAACGACCCATTCCACCAGAGCCAAATGGGAAGGATCATCGGTTTCGTGGACCAAAGCGGGTTGCCCGGAATGTATCAGACAACAGAGGTCGTAGCGGCGGGCGGCCTCATCTCTTACGGGCCGAACCTGCCTGACCTTTTCTTGCGCGGCGCAAACTACGTGCACAAGATTTTTCAGGGCGCCAAACCCGCGGAGATGCCGTTGGAGCAACGGACCACAGATTCGAGCTCGTCATCAATCTCAAGACCGCCAAGGCGCTCGGCCTCAGCGTGCCGCCCACGCTGCTCGCCCGTGCCGATGAGGTGATCGAGTGACGCAGTTGCGCGCTCGGCTTCCGAACAGCGGTCGAGGCCTCGATCTCGAACTCTGTCCGCTCTATCGCGGTGGACCAGTCGTAAGACGGGGATGCTCGTCCAGTCACTTCGCAAGACCTGGAGCAAAGTTGCTGGCAATGTTCGTGTTCTGCTGCGGGGGCTTTGGTCAAGGTTCCGATCGGGACGATTACATAGAACGCGCAGTTTGCTTCGCAAGTATGCCGCCTTGTTGGTTGCCCTGGTCGGCGGATCGTTGATCGTCAATGCGGCCATCGAGATGTACTACTCTTACGGAGAAAGCCGCGAGGCGCTCATTGCCGTGCAGCGTAGAGAAGGCCCAAGGCGCGGCTGCCGTGATCGAGCAATTCGTCAAGGAGATCGAGGGGCAGGTCGGCTGGGCCACCGGATTCCTGCCGGCCGGCGGCGGGCTCGATCAGCGCCGGCTTCGATTTCCTTCGGCTCCTGAAGCAGGCGCAGGCCATCACCGAGGTGAGTTACCTCGACGGTGACGGCCGGGAGCAGATCAAAGTCTCGCGCCTTGCGATGGACACGATGGCAAGCGGTGCCGACCTAAGTCAGGAGCCAGAACTTGCCCATGCGCGAGCCAACAAGCGCTATGTCAGTCCTGTCTACTTCCGGTTGAAGAATCGGAGCCTTATCTCACTTTGGCGATCGCTGGGGCCGGCCGCAGCTCCGGCGTCACCGTTGCGGAAGTCAACCTCAAATTCATTTGGGACGTCATATCGCGCATCCATGTTGGCAAAGCAGGTGCGGCCTATGTCGTGGATGAACGCGGTTTGCTCATTGCTCACCCTCGATATCGGCATCGTTCTGCGTAAGACTGATCTCGCCCGACTTCCTCACGTTGAATTGGCGCTGAAGAAACTGCGCGACACCAGCGTCGTGTTTCCAGCGATGTCCCGCGATCGATTGGGCCGCGAAGTTCTCACCGCATCTGCACCGATTGGCACCCTCGGGTGGCTGGTGTTCGTAGACCTGCCGGTGAGCGAGGCGCTGCAGCCGGTCTACGCCGCACTCGAACGCACGGCATTCGTGCTCGCCGGTGGCCTGCTGTTCGCGGCGCTTGCCGGCGTCTGGCTAGCGCGTCGCATGGTCGTTCCGATCCGCGCCCTGGCAACGGGCGCGGCCCGCATCGGTGGTGGTGATCTCGACCATCGCATCGAAGTCAGTTCCGGCGACGAGGTGCAGACACTGGCCGACAGCTTCAACGAGATGGGAGCCCGGCTCAAGGATTCCTACGCCACCCTCGAACACAAGGTCGCTGATAGAACCCGCGAACTTTCCGAGGCACTCGATCAGCTGCGCGCGCTTATCGGTGTAAGCCAGGCAATCAATTCAACGTTCGAGTTGCAAGCTCTATTAGAGGCGATCCTCTCACACGCTTGTCGGCTGGCCGATGCGGGGGGTGGGGCGATCTATACGTTTGATGATTCCACTGAAGAATTCACCCTTGCAGCAACTCACGGCATGAGCGCGGAGCTCATCGAGACCATACGTGGAGCGCACCGGCGCCTGCGCGACGACAACCCGATGGGACAGAGCGCGCTCAGACGTACGGCGATTGAGATAGCCGATGTCGCGACAGTATCTGGATACGAGTTGCGCGATGCCTTGCTGAAAGCCGACGTTCGGGCGTTGCTGGCGGTGCCCCTGCTGCACGAGGGCCGACGTCGGCGCTCTTATGGTGCGGCGTCGGCGGCCGGGTGCTTTCGGGCCGAGGTCGTCAAGCTGCTGAAGACGTTCGCCGCGCAGGCCGTGATCGCCATCCAGAATGCGCGCATGTTCCCCGAGACCGAGGAGGCGCGAGCAGCTCGCCGCCGCCAGCCAGGCCAAGTCGCAGTTCCTGGCCAACATGAGCCACGAGATCCGCACGCCGATGAACGCCGTCATCGGCATGAGCGGGCTGCTGCTCGACACGCCGCTCGACGACGAGCAGCGCGACTACGCCGCCACCATCCGCGACAGCGGCGACGCGCTGCTGACCATCATCAACGACATCCTCGACTTCTCGAAGATCGAAGCCGGGCGCATGGACATCGAGGCGCAGCCCTTCGACCTGCGCGATTGCGTGGAGTCGGCGCTCGACCTGGTCAGCGCCCGCGCGACCGAGAAGCACCTGGACATCGCCTACCTGTTCGAGGGCGACGTGCCCGCCGGCATCCGCGGCGACGTGACGCGGCTGCGGCAGATCCTCCTCAACCTGCTGGCCAATGCGGTGAAGTTCACCGAACAGGGCGAGGTGGTGCTCACGGTGACCGCATCGCCCGTGGCAGCCGGCGAGGTCGAGCTGAGCTTCGCCGTGCGCGACACCGGCATCGGGCTGTCGACCGAGGGCATGGAGCCGGCTGTTCCAGTCGTTCTCGCAGGCCGATTCGTCGACCACGCGCAAGTACGGCGGCACCGGCCTGGGGCTCGCCATCAGCAAGCAGCTGGCCGAGCTGATGGGCGGGCGCATGTGGGTCACCAGCGACGGGCTCGGCAAGGGGGCGACGTTCCACTTCACGATCCGCGCGCCGCTGGCCGAGTTGCCGCCGCAGAGCCGGCGCGACTTCATCGGCACGCAGCCCGAGCTGCAAGGCAAGGCGCGTGCTGGTGGTCGACGACAACGCCACCAACCGGCGCGTGCTCGACCTGCAGATGGGCAAGTGGGGCATGGTGCCGCGCGCCACCGAGTCTCCGAGCGAGGCGCTGCGCTGGGTCGAGGCGCGAGAACGCTTCGACCTCGCGATCCTGGACATGCACATGCCCGAGATGGACGGCTTGCAGCTCGCGCAACGCATCCATGCCAGCCGGCCGCAACCTGCCGCTGGTGCTGTTCAGCTCGCTCGGCCGGCGCGAGGCCGGCGACACCGAAGGCCTGTTCGGCGCCTACCTGGCCAAGCCGCTGCACCAGTCGCAGCTGTTCGACACGTTGGTGGGCCTGCTCGCGCACGACGCCGCGCCCAAGGAGATGCAAGGCGGCCAAGCCCAGGATCAGATCCCGAAATGGCGGCGCGCCATCCGCTGCGCATCCTGCTGGCCGAAGACAATGTGGTGAACCAGAAGCTCGCGCTGCGCCTCCTGCAGCAGATGGGCTACCGTGCCGACCTGGCCGCCAACGGCGTCGAGGCGGTGGAGTGCGTCGCGCGGCAGACCTACGATGTGGTGCTGATGGACGTGCAGATGCCCGAGATGGATGGCCTGGAGGCGTCGCGCCGCATCAATGCGCAAGTGGCCGCGCGGCCAAGCGCCCGCGCATCGTGGCGATGACGGCCAACGCCATGCAGGGCGACCGCGAGATGTGCCTGGCCGCGGGCATGGACGACTACATCACCAAGCCGATCCGGGTGGATCAGCTGGTCGAGGCCTTGATGCGCGTGCCGACCGCGTCAGGAGTGAGGACAGACATGGACGAATCGGTGATCGACCGGCTGTCTACGCCGAGCTGCAGGAACAGCGGGTGCCGAGTTCGTGGCCGAGCTGGTGGACACGTTCATCGAAGAGGCGTCCGGCATGCTGGCCGAGCTGCGCAGCGCGCGCGCCGAAGACCACGCCGAGCGCTTTCGGCGCGCGGCGCATTCGCTCAAGTCCAACAGCAACACCTTCGGCGCAATGAGGCTGGCCGCGCTGGCGCGCGAACTGGAGCTCAAGGGCCTGGATGCCGACCCGGCGCGCGACGCGGCCGCACTGGCGGCGCTGGAAGCGGAGTACGCGCGTGCCGCCGCCGCATTGAAGGACCTGCGCCATGGCTGAGCCCGGTGCCCGCCTGCTGATCGTCGACGACAACAAGGTCAACCGCCTGCTGCTGTCGCGCAGCGTGAGATGCAGGGCCACCGCGTCGCGCTGGCCGAGAACGGCCGCGTCGCACTCGAGATGCTGCGGCGCGAACCGTTCGACCTGCTGCTGCTCGACATCGAGATGCCCGAGATGGACGGCTTTGCGGTGCTCGAGCAGCTGAAGGCCGACCCGCAGTTGCGCGACCTGCCGGTGATCGTGACCTCGTCGGTCGAGGGGCTGGACAACATCGTGCGCTGCATCGACCTGGGCGCCGAGGACTATCTGCCCAAGCCGGTGAACGCGGTGCTGCTGAAGGCGCGCATCGGCGCCAGCCTGGAGAAGAAGCGCCTGCGCGACCAGCAGAAGGAACTGGTGCGGCGCTTCGCCACCTCCGAGGTGGCGCAGGACCTGCAGCAATCGGGCTTCGCGCTCGGCGGCAAGCGCGTGCACGCGTCGGTGATGTTCTCCGACATCCGCGGCTTCACGGCGCTGGTCGAGAGCCAGCCGCCGGAAGAGACGATCGAGCTGCTCAACACCTACTACACGCTGATGTTCGACGCCATCAGCAGCCACGGCGGCGTGGTCAACCAGATGATCGGCGACGGGCTGATGGCGCTGTTCGGCGCGCCGCTGCCGCTCGACGATTGCGCCGGCAGCGCGGTGGCCGCGGCGCTGGAAATGATCGAGCTGATCGAGCAATTCAACCTGGAGCGCAGCGCGGCGCAGAAGCCAACGATCCGCATCGGCATCGGCATCGCCACCGGCGACGTCGTGGCCGGCTACACCGGCACGCAGCAGCGCGCCACCTACACCTGCATCGGCGACACGGTCAACCTGGCGGCACGGCTCGAGGCGCACACCAAGGTGGCGGGGCGCGGCATCCTGATCGACGAAGACACACAACGCGCGTTGGGAGGCGTGCGGACGGAGGCCCTGGGCGCCGTGCCATTCAAGGGCAAGACCGCCGCCGTCGAGATCTTCGCGGTGGCGACCGGGCAACCGGCCTGACGCACAACGCAAGGCGGCAAGCACCTATGGCGGTGCGCAGGGCAAATTGCAGGTCACGCCCTACCGAATGTTCTCCCGTGGCACTGACCGACGTTTCGCGGCGACGCACCACTCCAGTCTGCTGCTGAGGGGTTAGCGTAAGTGACTGACGCAGCTCAGCTTCGTCTCACCTTGACCAATGCGGACAGGGCGCTGCGCACCCCTTTTGCGGTGCAGCATTGGCAGAGCGCCTTTGGAGAACTTTCTACAGCGGGTATCACGAGGCGCAAGGCGGGCGGGGACGTTTTCTTGCTTGGACCTTGAAACTTTATTGTCGCTGTCTCGTAACTGTGGACAGCAGGCGAGGGGTGTTCCTTCGTTGCTGAAGATAGGGAGATCCCCACATGAAGCGTTTAGCATCTGCCATTCTTTGCTGTTGCCGTTGTTCGCCGCGCCCGCGCTGACGACCCGTCCGCGGTTCTCAAAGCAAGATGGATTGCGGCAAGCTCTACAAGGACTTCTGGCAGAAGCTGCGATCGCGCAAGCCACGGCAAGGATCTCGCCCGAGCAGCTCGCGGGCATAAGCCGCATGGTCCTGCGCGCCTACGACGCGTGCCAGGCCGGCGACGAGCTGGACGCCGAGGCCTGTTCGACAAACTGAACAAGATGTCGTCTTAGCTTCGATTGCCATTAAGCAGCGATGAGCTGTTGGGTGGGCTTCTCAGCTGTCGGGGAGCCCGCGCTTCTTTTCAGCGTGTAGCACAATTCGTCGTTCTTGAACCTTCTTTTGCGGGCTGCTGTGTCCGCGCGCGTGGTCCATGACCGAAGAAGAAAACTTCGAAGGACTGGCGGCTGAATACGTGCTTGGCTCGCTCGATGAAGCAGAGCGCAAGGAAGCCAATGTTCGTCGTCCGACCGATACATCGTTGGCCCGTGCGATAGAGGCGTGGGAGCGCCAGCTTGGGCCATTGAGTGAGGACGCGCCGAGCGTCGAGCCACCATCGTATCTTTTAAATTGCATTCTCGCCCGGATCCCGGAGCAGCGGCAACAGATCGTTCTGCTGAGGTGGTTCCATTGCGTGCGGCTGCAAGGTCTTGGCAGTCGCGAGCGATTGGTGCTACCGCGCTGTCGGCATCTCTGATGTTGGCTGTTGGTTGGCTGAGTCGACGTGCAAACACGCGCGCCGGCGCCGCAGGTTTCACCGGAATGTATTGCAACAGGCTATACAAGGATTTCTGGGCAAAGTTCAGTCGCGAGCGGCTTACCAATACCCCTGCTGAGTAACTCGCGGGTCAGCCGCATCACGCTGCGCGCCCACGATGCGTGCCCAGCTGGCGATGAAGTCAACTCCAATGCTTGTTCCATCGGCTTCAGACAATGCGGTTCTAAACTTGTACGCGCGGGTGTGTGGTGACCGACTTTGGTTTGTCAGGTTGTGAAAAGGACGTGGCCATGATGTACACGCGCAGCATGTGTGCAGCACCGGTGCTCGCCGGTCTGGTCTTGCTCACAACGGTCCCCGCTCTGGCGCAGGCCGAGCAAGATGCTGTCCCGCTTATCATGCTGAAACCACAAGACGCCGCCTTCAGCGCACCGCGGCTACGTAAGCTTTACGCGGCGATCAAGAAGCGTGCCGGCGAGAGCACGCGCCAGATCCTGACCTTGACGAAGACCGAGATGTGGTCGGTGCCCAAGGAGAAGTCGAAGCCGTGAGGAAAGCGGCGGCGCGGCACGGCGTGATCATGACGCCTGAGCGCGACCTGGAATCATGTCTTCCACATGGCGCCCGCCAGACATGAAGATGAACGACAAGCAGAAGTCGATGATGGACCACGCCAAGGCCTCCAAGGCGACCATGGGCGTGGGCATGATGGCGGCGCCGATGGCGCCGATGGTGGAGTATGCGCTGACCAAGGATGCGGGCCCCAACATCGGCGGTCCGCGACCTCCAAGGAGGCGGCCAGGATCACGATCAAGCTCAGCGACCAGACCGAGCTGACGATCGTGCGCACCAGCGTCGACATCAGGACCGACATGTGCATCTGGCGCGGCGCGGTCGAGGGAACCGACGCGCCCGGCCACCATCATGTGGTGGCCGGGCGGCAAGATGGCCGGCACCGTCCAGCACCAGGGCCGCATCTATTCGATCCGCCACATGGGCGGCGAGATGCACGCGGTCGTCGAGATGGGCGAGGACCGCATGCCGCAGGAGCATGCGCCGATGCCGCGAGCGCATGCGCCAGAACGACCCCAACCTGCGCGACGACCCGCTGCGTCAACAGGGCGACGCCAGCATCATGCGGCCGAAGCCGCAGAGGCAGGCGGCTGAGCGAAGCCGGCAGGCGAAGCTGCAGCAGGCCAGACGACCGCCGACCAGAAGGTGGCGGCCGTGAGCGTGGCCGACTCGCCAAGAAGAGGCGCAAGGCAGCCCGCCGCCAAGGACGTCGTCATCGACGTGATCGTCGCCTACACCAAGAAGGCCGCGAGCAACTACACCGACGTCAAGCGCGAGCTGGTCGATCTCTCCATCGAGGAGGCCAACGAGTCGTTCCGCAGAGCGGCATCGGCCACGTCAAGCTGCGGCTGGTGCACGCCTACCAGACCGACTACGTCGAGGAAGGCGCGCACTTCGATCACGTCTGGCGCTTCGCCGACAAGGGCGACGGCTACATGGACGAGATCCATGCCCTGCGCGACAAGTACCGGGCCGACGTGGCGGTGCTCATCGTCGACGATCCCAAGGGCTGCGGGCTGGCCACGCGCGTGTACGCCGACGCCGACGAGGCCTTCGCCGTGGTGCATCACGAATGCGCCGCCGCGACCTACTCGCTGGCGCACGAGATCGGCCACCTCATCGGCGCCCGCCACGACCTCAACCTCGACAAGAACATGAACGCCGTTCCCCTACGGCCACGGCTACGTCAACGGCACCAAGTGGCGCGACATCATGAGCTACAAGGAGAGCTGCGGCGGCTGCCCGCGCCTGCCGGTGTGGTCGAGCCCGACGGTGCTGGTCAAGGGCGAGCCGGCCTCCCACGATCATGTGCTCGTTCTGCAGGTCGCAGTGCAGCCCCAGTCCCTGCCCGGCCAGGTGCTCGCGGATCACCGCCATGCCCAGATTGGTGCCGTCGCGGCCGCCGTATTTGGCCGGGAACGGATACCGGTAATGCCCGGCGGCGTCGGCACGCCGCTTCGCCTCGTGCAGCAGTTCTTCCCACTCCCGGCTCGGCAGGCCGCCCCGGTCCCAGTCGGTCCTGGCATCCTCGCGCCGGTGGTCGAAGAAGCGGATGTTGTCATCCTGCTGCTCCAGCGGCCTGATCTCGGCCTCGATGAACTGATCCAGCTCGGCCAGATAGGCGGCCAGGTCGGCCGGGATATCGAAGTCCATGCGTACTCCCTCAACGAACGCCCACTCGAGAACTCCCGGGGCACATCGAAATCATGACGTCACTGACTCTGGAGCAAAACCCTACTGGCAGGTAATGTCCGGCATAGGGCCGAGTCGAGGAGACCGCCATCATGAGCACTTACGAGCACTACACCATGCCGGTCGAGCCGGGCACCTGGGACGTCCCGGCGACCGGTGCGGCCCGGTTCAGCTGGGAGTACGACGACGGCCGCGAGCCGGCTGCTCGACCTGTACCAGAAGGGCAAGGACAAGCAGTGGGACGCGACCAAGCGGATCGACTGGGACTCCCGGTCGACCCGTGCAACCTGATCGAGCAGGCCGAGGAGCTCAACCCGATCTACGGCTCGCGCCAGTGGGACAAGCTGAACCAGACCGAGCGCGACGAGCTGACCCATCACCTGTCCGCCTGGCTGTTGAGCCAGTTCCTGCACGGCGAGCAGGGCGCGATGACCGTCGCGGCGCGGATCGTGGAGTCGGTGCCGGACATGGACTCGAAGTTCTACGCCGCGACCCAGGCCATGGACGAGGCGCGGCACGTCGAGCTGTTCTCGCGGTTCCTGCAGGAGAAGATCGGGCTGTACTACCCGATCAACCCCGACCTGGCCAAGCTGCTGGACGACGCGCTCGTCGACGGCGCTGGGACATGCCCTACCTCGGCATGCAGGTGCTGATCGAGGGCCTGGCGCTGGCTGCGTTCGGCGTGCTGCGGGACATGTCGAACAACCCGCTGGTCAAGCAGCTGCTGGCCTACGTCATGCAGGACGAGGCGCGGCACGTGGCGTTCGGCCGGCTGGCGCTGCGCGACTACTACACGCGAGCTGACCGACGCGGAGCGGGCCGAGCGCGAGGAATTCGTCGTCGAGGGCTGCTAGCTGATGCGCAACCGGTTCCTCGGCAGCGAGGTCTGGGAGAGGCTGGGCTTCGCGTCGAGGAGTGCATCGAGAACACCGAGCACTCGGCGTTCCAGCAGGCGTTCCGGTCGCTGCTGTTCAGCCGGATCGTGCCGTGCGTGAAGGACATCGGGCTGTGGGGACCGAAGGTCCAGAGGGCTACGCCGAGATGGGCGTGATCGAGCCGCCGGTTCGACCTGGACGAGCTGATGAAGCGCCGACGAGGACCAGGCCGAGCTGATCGACCGGGAGAAGTACGCGGCCGAGCTGGCCGCGCGGCAGCAGGAAGTCGGCGACGCCATCGCGCTCGCCGACTGAGTCAGCCACCCCACAGACCCGGGCGGGCCGCGGTGGCCGCTCGCCGTGCGCCGGCGAGCAGCACGCCGGCCAGGCAACCTGCTCCCGTGCCTGTGCCATCTCAGTCCGGGGCCGGCTGCTGCGGCGCCTCGCGCAGCCTCGCCAGGTGATCCCGGATGACGATCTCCATCTGGTCGTAGAACTCCACGATCAGCTGCAACTGCTCGTCTGAGTACTGGTCAGCCATCCGCTGCCAGGCGCTCATCATCGGACCGGAAAACCGGTGCGACCGTACTGAGCGCGTGCTTGGTTCCAGATGGATGACCACCCGGCGGCGATCCGCCGGGTCCCGCTCCCGGTGCACGAAGCCGGCTTGCTCCAGCCGGTCGTGACGCCGGTAATCGACGCGGTGGTCAGCCCGGTGGCCCGGGCCAGGTCACCCGCGGTCAGCTGCCCGCTGAAGCTCAGGATGTTCAGGCAATTCAAGTCGGTGGCGTTGATGCCGATCCGGTCGGCGGCAGCCTGGCTCATCAGCTGCATCAGCGATCCGGTCTTGCGGATGGCGGCCACGTACGCCATCGCGAGCCTGGCCCGTTCCGGGCTCCTGAGCTCGCCCGGGCGCCCTCTGGCCACGGCACCTGCCAGCCGGACTCGCCGGTCGTCGGCCGGCCGCAGGCCGGCTGGCGTCCATGCCGGCTTTTCTGGCATGTCTCGGTTCCCTGATAGTTAAGTTAGCTAGACAATAGCAATCCGAGAGACTAGCGTGGCTAGGTAATCAAGGACCTTCCTTCCCGGAGCGGAGAACCCGATGGCAACCGACTCTCAGATCCTGGCACGCGGTGACGCTACCGGCGACGAGAGCGACCCGCGCGATGGCTGACCCTGATCATCCTGCTCGCTGGCCGCCTTCATGAACCTGCTTGACGTGTCGATCGTCAACATCGCGATCCCGTCCATCCAGCGGGACCTGCACGCCAGCTACGCCGACGTGCAGTGGGCACTGGCGGGCTACACGCTGGCGTACGCGCTGGTGCTGATCACCGGCGGCAGGCTCGGTGACACCTTCGGCCGCAAGCGGCTGTTCCTGATCGGCGTGATCGGATTCACCGTCATGTCAGCGCTGTGCGGAGCAGCCCAGAGCCCCGGCATGCTGATCGCCTGCCGCGTCGTGCAGGGTGCGATGGGCGCGATCATGGTGCCGCAGGTGCTCGCGGTCATCCAGGTCATCTTCCCGCCGCCGGAGCGGATCAAGGCGCTGGCAGGCTTCGGCATCACCGCGGGCTCGGCACCGTCAGCGGGCCGCTGCTGGGCGGGCTGCTGATCCAGCACAACCTGTTCGGCCTGGGCTGGCGGCCGATCTTCCTGATCAACGTGCCGGTCGGCATCATCGCGGTCATTGCCGCCGCCGTCCTGGTCCGCGAGTCGCGGGCACCACGGCCGCCGCGGCTGGATCCGGTCGGTGTCAGCCTGATCAGCGCGGCCCTGCTGCTGCTGCTCTATCCGCTGGTGCAGGGCCGCGAGCTGGGCTGGCCAGCCTGGTCGTTCGCCGCGATGGCGGCCTCGCTGCCAGTCTTCGCTGCGTTCGTGTGGTTCGAGCGGCGCAAGTCCCGCCGGGACGGGTCGCCGCTGGTCGAGCTCAGCTTGTTCCGCGAGCGCGGGTTCAGCGCCGGCATGGCCATCGCGATCGCCTTCTTCCTCGGCATCGCCTCGTTCGGCCTGGTCCTGACTCTCTTCCTGCAGCTCGGGCTGGGCTTCACGCCGCTGCATGCAGGCCTGACCTTCCTGCCCTTCTCCCTCGGAGTGCTCGTTGCCTCGCCGGCCGCGGCCCGGCTCGCACCGCGGTTCGGCCGCGGCGTCACCATGGCCGGCGCGCTGGTCATCGCCGCCGGGATGGCTGCCCTCATCGTCATCGTCCATCACGACGGCGCGGCGGTCACCACCTGGGACCTGGTGCCGGGCCTGGTCGCGGCCGGACTCGGTCTCGGCGCCGTGATCGCCCCGCTGGCCGACATCGTGCTGGCCCGGGTTCCGGCCCAGCACGCGGGATCAGCCTCGGGTGTGTTCAACACGGGCTTGCAGCTGGGCAACTCGATCGGTATCGCCGTCATCGGGGTGATCTTCTTCGGCCTGCTGGGTACGCAGTCGGCCACCGCGGCCGGCGCCGTTGCCCCGCAACTGCGGGCCGGGCTGGCTGCCCAGCATGTCTCGGCTCGGCTGGCCGGCCAGATCACCGGGCAGTTCGGCAGCTGCCTGCACGCCCGGCTCGTCGCGGCCGACCCGACCGTGACGCCGGCCGCTTGCCGGCTCCGCGGCGGGCAGCCGGTGCCGGCCGGAGTCCGGCAGGTTCTCGCGACGTCCGGTGCCGCGGCAGTCAGCCACGATTTCACCGCTGTGCTGGAGCGAACGCTCTGGTTCCAGGTTGCGGCCTTCGGCCTGAGCGGCCTGCTGATGCTGGCACTGCCAGCCAGGTCCGGCCGTCGTCGCGCTGCGGGTAACAACTACCCCACTGCCGTCGCTAGCGAGAGCGGCACGGTGCCGGATCCGCAGAGCACCGTCAGCGGCTGACCGGACAGTTCCGAGCACACAGAACAGGAGCAAGATCGTGCGACTCGCACTGATGGGCGCCAGCGGCAGGATCGGGGGCCACGTGCTGGCCTGGGCACTTACCTCCGGACACCAGGTAACGGCGCTGGCCCGCAACCCGCAGGCGCTGACGCCTGCGGCCGGGCTGACCGTCATGGCCGGCGACGCGACCGACGCGGCCGCCGTCGCGCAGACGGTCGCCGGCGCCGGCGCGGTGCTCTCCGCGCTCGGGCCGCGCGGCACGAAATCGCCGGCGCTGCTCGCTGACGGCCGCCGGCACCTGGTCACGGCCATGGACGAGGCTGGCTGCCGGCGACTGGTCTGCGTCTCGGCGGCCGGCGCGTTCATCCAGGCCGACCCGGATACCGGTTTCCTGATCAAGGCGATCCTGCCGCGGGTGCTGGCCAAGCCGTTCGCCGATGTCCGGGCGATGGAGGCGGCGATCAGGGCCAGCGACCTGGACTGGACGCTGATCCGCGCCTCCAGGCTGGTGAACACGGCGCTGTCCGGGCGCTACCGGGTCCGGCCCGATTTCCCGCCGCGCGGCGGCGGAAAGATCTCACGAGCCGACGTAGCGCACTTCATGGCGGCCGTGCTGACGGACGGCAGCTGGCTGCGCGAGGCGCCGGCGCTGGCCTACTGACCGGGCGGCGCGGCGCCGGCGTCAGTCGCGATCAGGTCGCGGAACCAGGCGAAGGACGCCTTCGGTGTCCGGCGCTGGCTGTCGAAGTCGACGTGCACCAGGCCAAAGCGCTGGTGGTAGCCCTCTCCCCACTCGAAGTTGTCCATCAGCGTCCAGACCAGGTAGCCCCGGATGTCGACACCAGCGGTCATGGCGTCGGCGACGGCCCGGATATGCCCGTCGAGGTAGGTAATCCTGGGCTGGTCATCAATAGCGCCGTTGCCATCCAGCTCATCGGCTACCGAACAGCCGTTCTCGGTGATGTAGACCGGCGGGAGCCGGTCACCGTACCTGTCCCTGAGCGTGATCAGCAGCTCTGTCAGCCCGGCCGGGATCACCGGCCAGCCAAAGTTGGTGACCGGGTAGCCGGGGATCGGCTCCATCTGGAAGGGCAGCGGTGAATCCGGCAGCGCGGACAGCCGGGTCGGGTTGTAGTAATTGACACCGAGCGCGTCGACCGGGGCCGAGATGATCGCCAGATCACCGTCCCGGAGGCAGTCCAGGCCGCCCGGGCCGACGCCGAAGGCCGACAGGTCCGGGTAGCTGCCCAGCAGCAGCGGATCGGTGAAGATCCGGTTGTGCAGGGTGTCGTAAGCGGCCGTAGCGGCCAGGTCGGCTGCGCTATCGGTGGCGGGCCAGGCGGGAGAGTAGTTGTTGGTGATAGCTACCTGATCCGCCCCGGCCGCCCGCAGCGCGGCGGTGGCCAGCCCGTGCCCGAGCAGCTGGTGATGCGCGGTCGCCAGCGCGTCCAGCATCAGCGCCTTACCCGGCGCATGGATGCCGAGTGCGTAGCCGAAGGCGGTAACCACGAACGGCTCGTTGAGCGTGATCCACATCGGTATCCGGTCGGCCAGCCGCTGCGCCGCGATGGCCGCGTACTCGGCGAACCGCTCGGCGGTGTCGCGTGCCATCCAGCCGCCGGCGTCCTCGAGCGGCTGCGGCAGATCCCAGTGGTACAGCGTCGGCATCGGCGTGATGCCCGCGGCCAGCAGCGCATCGGTGAGCCGGTCGTAGAAGTCCAGGCCGGCCGCATTGACCGCACCTGATCCGGCCGGCTGGATCCGCGGCCAGGCGAGCGAATACCGGTAAGCCCGGACGCCAAGCTCGGACATCAGCGCGACGTCCTCTGGCCACCGGTGGTAGTGATCCACGGCGATGTCGCCGGTCTGGCCGTCCCTGATCACGCCGGGCTGGCGGCAGAAGGTGTCCCAGATCGAGTCGCCGCGGCCGTCCTCGTGCACCCCGCCCTCGATCTGGTAGGCGGCGGTGGCAACACCCCAGGCAAACCCCGGCGGGAAACGCGGGTAGGCAAGATCGCTCACGCTGCGATCGTAGCCGTGCTACTCGGTGCGGAACGTGGCGGCTGGCGCGATCCGCGCCGCCAGCCAGGCCGGGACAGACGCGAGCAGGTTGCCTGCCAGCAGCAGGAGCGCGATGCCGATCACCAGGGACAGCCGCGGAACCACCGGCGTCGGCACGACCCCGATCGAATTGGCGAAACTCGTCCAGGCCCACTGCCCGGCCGCGACGCCGAGCGGGACGCCGACGATGACGGCGATCACCAGGATCGTGCTCGTCTGCCAGGCGATAATTTCCTTGATCTGCCGGGCGCGCAGCCCGAGCGACTTCAGCAAGGCCAGCTCGCGGCGGCGCTGGCGTACTGACGCCAGGATCGTGAGCCCGAGGGCGAGCACGGCGGCAGCCGCTACCCCGGTCGCGAAGGTGAGTGGTTCGCTGCCCATCTGGCTCGCATTGATGACCGCAGCGCCGAGCTCCAGGCGCGGATACAGCTGGTACGTCCCGCCGGGGCTGCCGCTCTCGGCCGACAGGGCCGCCATCTTGGCGATCAGAGCTTGCGCCACCGCCGGGGATTTGACGTCGAAGACGACCGTCGCCGGATAAGCCGGGCTAGCCGAGGAGTTGGCAATCTGGCTGGCGCCCTGCGGATTCAGCTGCAGGCCGAGCACCTTCATCATCGTGGTCCAGTCCATCATCGCCCCCCGGCCGAGCGACACGTGGTCGGTTAGCACGACGCCGAAGGACGGCAGCGTGACGGTGCCGACCACGGTCAGCGGCTGTTTGTCTTTGCCCAGCCGGAGCCTGTCGCCAAGGTGCAGACCGAGCTGACGCATGGTCACCACGCCGAACTCGATCTGGTCCGGGCCGGCCAGCGGGTGACCGCTGGTCGTCGGCGGCTCGATGGGATGGGCTGGAGTGTGCTGCAGCAAGCCCATCGCCGGGACTTCGGCGCCCCGGATGTTCAGCTGGGCAAAGCCCAGCTCGGCCCAGGAGGTCACGCCCGGCTGGCCGGCGAGCGGCTTGTCGAGGGCGCCGGGCGGCCAGCTGCCCCAGCCGCCCTGAGACTGAATGACCAGGTCCCAGTCCCAGCCGTACCGGTCCGGGTGGTGTACCAGCCCGGTCAGGCTGGCGCCGAATACCAGTGCCGCGACGAGCGCGGTCACGGCGACGACCGAGCCGGTCATGGTGGCGCGGACCGGAACCCGTACCCGGCCCGAACCACGCTCTAGCGCAAGCCGGATCCCCGCGATCACGGTCACCGGCAGG
Source organism: uncultured Actinomycetota bacterium (assembly GCA_963713585.1). GTDB lineage: Bacteria > Actinomycetota > Actinomycetes > Streptosporangiales > Streptosporangiaceae > JAJYUU01. Next base: position 20,104 of record CAVQMG010000004.1, read on the forward strand.
CCGGCCCGGGTCGCGGCGGTGACAAGCGCGGATGACCGCACCGCCGGAAGCTCGCCCTCGTGCCGGACCGCCCGCCAGGCCAGCCAGGCCAGCACCGCTAGCAAGATAACGAGTAGCACGGCGGTACCGCCACCGAGCACGAGCCAGTCGGCCTGCAGGCCCCGGACCGGGTCGAACTCCCGGACCGGGCCGATCGGAGCCAGTGGCGAGACGGCAATCGCGCCGGCCACCGCGATGATCACCGCGCCGGCCACGGCCACCGATCCCCAGGCCGCGGTCGCGGCCGCGGCCGAAGCCCGGCTGGCACCCATCGCCCGCAGCGCTGGGGCATCAGCCGCCGACCTGGCGAGCAACTGGGCGAGGCCCTGGGTCATCAGCGTCAGCAAGGCGATGACGGCCAGCCCGCCGAGTACTGCGAGTGCGACCGCCTGCGGCTCGATGGCCTGCTGCGCCTCGTGCTTCACGACAGCCAGCCTGCGGATCGTGAAGACGAACGGGAAATGATACTGCCGCTGAGCTTTGGCACCGAGGGTGCCGAGGTGCTGCCGCAGCGCACCAACCCCGGCGTCACCGTCGCGCAGCCGCAGCGAGGCCCAGCCGAATGACCACTCGCCGTTCAGGTAGCGGGCGGTCGCGGCCGGCGGCAGGATCGCGGCCTCGACCGCGTCGAAGTCGTCGACCAGAGCGGGCGACACGTCGGCGATCGCCGCGACCACGAACGTGGTGCGGCCGGCCTGGCACGTCATCCCCTTGCTGATTCATGCGGTAGAACTGCCAGGTCATGTGATCACCGACGGTCAGATGGAACGTGCCGGCCATCTGCGGGGTGAGAATCACCTGGTCGGTGGAGCTGGCCGGCGGCATTGTGCCCGCGAGCACGGTCAGCTTGTCCTGGCGGTAGAACTCTCCGTCCAGGCTGCCGGCAATCGCGTCGGTCTGGAATGCGGGGTCAATCTTGCCGTTGATGACCGGCTGCGCATTCAGGCCGAGCCAGGCGGCGCGAGACAGCACGCCCGGTTCTGCTTCCACCTCGCGGACCAGTGGCAGCAATGGTCCCGGGATGTCGACCATGACGTCGCTGGCCTTGACTGACCGCAAGTACCGGCCGTACGCGGAGTCGGTCCGGCGCGCCCCCGCCACGGCGCCGAGCGCGACCGCACCGAGCAAGCCGCCGATCAGCGCGATGAGCAGCGTCATCCGCCACGACCGGCGCCATGTCGCCCTGGCGGTGTACCACGCCATTCCCATGCCGTCATTGTGCCTGCCGGGACGGGCAGCCGGCAGGTGTGGCGGCACCACTCCTTGCGGTGAGGCAGCCACCCGGCGGGTGCGGTTTCATTGCCCCATGCTGCGCATCTGCGCAGGTGCGCGCGATCATCGGCCGGGCCGGGCGGTGGCAGCGCGGGTCTGGCGCTATTCCGAGCGCAGGACGCGGGCGGCCGAGGTGCGGGCGGCCATGACGGCTGGCCAGGTGGCGAGCATGTTGCCGACCGCCAGGAGCGCCAGGACGCCTAGCGCAATGGCCGTGGCCGGCACCACCGGAGCTGGCACCACACCGATCGCGCTGGCGAAGGCTGTCCAGGCCCACCGCCCTGCGGCGATGCCCAGCGGGATGCCGATGACGACAGCCACGGCCAAGATCGTGCTGATCTGGCTGACGACGATGGTTCGTAGCTGACCGCTGCACATGCCGAGGGATTTCAGCAAGGCCAGTTCGCGCCGTCGCTGCCGCACCGAGGCGACGATCGTCAGAGCCAGGGCCAGCACTGCCGCGATAGCGACGCCCAGGGCGATTCCGAGCGGCAGTCCGCCGATCTGCTGGAAGTTCACGACCTGGGCTCCCTTCTCGGCTTTCAGCGCATACATGCCACCAGGATCCTTGTCCGGGTCGGCTCGCAGAATCCGGCCAACGGCCTGGGTCGCGGCAGCTCCGGACGTCGCGTCGATGGCCACCGCCGACGGGTAGGAGGGCGAGCTGATCGCGCTTTCAGAGAAGCTGTCAGCCTCGTAGTTCTTCTTCGTGTAGGCCGGCAGGTCCTGGACTGCCAGCAGCTGGGACTCCTCCATCATGGCGCCGCGGCCCAGGGAAACATGATCGGTCAGCACCGTCCCCATGGAAGGCAGTGTTACGGTACCGACGATCGTGTAAAGCCGCTTGGCCGGCCCGACCGTGACCCTGTCACCTATGTGCACGCCCAGCTGGCGCATCGTGACCGCGCCGAGCTCAATCTGGTCACTCCCGGCCAGTACATGTCCTGACGTGGTGGGCGGCTGTACTGAGCCGGACTCTGGCAGCAGGCCGAGGACCGGCACTTCCTGGTGGTCAATCACCAGCTGGCCGAAGCCAAACTCCGACCACCCGGTCAGGCCGGACTGATGAGTCATGGTCGAGATCATCTGATTGGGTGCCCATGCGCCCCAGCCGCCCTGCGCCTGGATGAGGGTCGTCCAGTTCCACCCATACCGGACCGGATGGGTGACCAGGCCGCTCAGGCTGGAGCTGAAGACCAGCGAGACGGCCAAAGCGGTGACGGCAACGACCGAGCCGGCCAGCGTTGCCCGGACGGGCACGCGCTGGCGCCCGTACCCGCGTTCCAGCGCATATCGCATGCCGGTCAGCGCGGTTACCGGCATGCCGCTACGGCGCGCGGCGCTCATCAGCGCCGGCGGCCGGGCTGCGGCTGGCTCCGCTGCGTGCCCTGCCGCCCGCCAGGAAAGCCAGCTCAAGATGCCGGCGAGCAGGAGCAGCAGCGCCACGCTTCCGGCGCCTAGCACGAGCCAGTCAGCCCGGGCCCCGGTCTGCGGATCGTAAACCCTGACGGGGCCAACCGGGGCCAGCGGTGACAGCGCAATCGCTCCGCTCACCGACAGGACGGCGCTGCCCACGATCGCGACCCCGCCCGGTGCTCCCAGGACAATCGCAGCTTCGCCGCGCGTCGCCCCGATCGCCCTGAGGATCGTCGCATCGGCGGCCGATCTGCTGATCAGCTGGGCGAGTCCCTGGCCGACCAGGATCAGCATGGCGAGCGCGGTCAGGCCGCCGAGCACGCCCAGCGCCACCGCCTGCGGCTCAATCGATTGCTGCGCCTCATGGTGAGCGATAGCCAGGCGGCGAATGGCGAAGGTAACCGGGAAATGAAACTTGGCCACCATGCCGTTCCCCAGCGTCGCGAGCCGGCGCTGCAGCGCCGGAACGCCGGCATCGCCGTCGCGGAGCCGCATGGCGACCCAGCCGAAGGCGAACTCTACGTTCAGGTACCTGGCCGTGGCGGCTGGCGTCAGGATGGCGCCGTCAACGTCATCGAACTGATCGCCGAGCGCCGGCGGCACCGCCACGACAGCCGTGACCAGGAAGGTCATTCGCTGCGCCGGCACCGGCGGCGCCTGAGTCGGGACCCCGTTCACGAGCTGGCCACGGTAGAACTGCCAGGTCATGTGATCGCCTGGATGAAGGTTGAAGGCCTGCGCCATCCCCTCCGTGATTGCCATCTCGGTGGTCGAATCCAGTTTCGGGGCCGCTCCGGCCAGCACCGTCATCTTGTCCTGCCGGAAGTACTCGCCGTCGAGGCTGCCCGTCAGGCCATCCGTCTGAAATGACGGATCGAGCTTTCCGTTGATGACAGGCTCGGCATTCAGTCCGAGCCAGGCTGCGGACGACACCTTGCCCGGCAGGCCTTCTACCTGCCGGATAACAGATAGCAGCGGGCCGGGCACGTCAATCATCACGTCGCTGGCCTTAGCCGCGCGCAGATACCGGCCGTATGCGGAGTCTGTCCGCCGCGCGCCCGCCAGCGCCGCCATCGCGACACCCCCGAGCAGCCCGCCGATCAGCGCGACGACCAGTGCCGTCCGCCAGTGCCGGCGCCAACTCGCGCGGAAGGCGTACACGATGATCCCCACGGAATTATTGTCCAGTGCGCTGCTGCCGTAGGCACGGATGGCTGCACCACCAATCCCGGTGTGGGAGCTTCCTGCCTGCGGTGCCGGCCGCGCGTCCCTGTGCTGCGGAAATCACGCGGTGAGCGTACGATCTGCGGCGATGACGAGAATCCGAGTGGTGCTCGCGGAAGACCACGTACTGCTGCGCGAGGGCATCTCCCGGCTGGTGGCCGCGACCGACGACCTGGAGCTGGCCGGCACGGCCGGCGACCTGCCGGCGTTGCTGGCACTGGCCGAGCGCGAGCGGCCCGATGTCGTGGTGACCGACATCCGGATGCCGCCGAGCGGGACCGACGAGGGCATTCAGGCGGCCGCCTGGGTCCGCGCGCACCTGCCGGGCACTGGCGTAGTGGTACTCAGCCAGTACGTCGCTCCCGGCTACGCCGTCGCGCTGCTCGAGCACGGCTCGGCCGGCCGCGCGTACCTGCTCAAGGAGCGGATCGGCAACGTCGACGAACTGGCCGCCGCGATCAGGGCAGTCGCGGCCGGCGGATCGGTGATCGACCCGATGGTGGTCGACGAGCTCGTCCGGTCCCGGACCCAGGACAGCCCGCTCGGCCTCGCCTCGCTGACGCCCCGCGAGCTGGAGATCCTCGGCGAGATGGCGCAGGGCAAGAGCAACTCCGCGATCGCCGCGGCGCTGTTCGTCACCGAGCGAGCGGTCGAGAAGCACACCAACTCGATCTTCTCCAAGCTCAGCCTGAGCGAGGAGCGGGATGTGAACCGTCGGGTCAAAGCAGTCCTGGTCTACCTGAGCCAGCGCCAGGCCGGTTGACAGGGGTGCTGTCCTCCCCGCAGGCAGCGGAGGCCAGCACCATCGGCTGAGTTTGCCCGGCGTGCCAGACTGATCATGTGGTCAGCTCACATTCGGTGCTCGTCGTCGACGACCAGGCGCCCTTCCGGCTGGCGGCGAAAGCAGTGCTGCGCCGCCTGGCAGAGTTCGAGCTGGCCGGGGAGGCCGAGCAGCGGCTCCGAGGCCGTTGAGCTGGCCGCGCGGCTGGAGCCTGAGCTCGTGTTGATGGACATCAACATGCCGGAGATGAACGGCATCGAAGCCACCCGCCAGATCCTCGCGGCGCATCCGGATACTGTCGTGATCTTGTGCTCGACCTACGACGTGCGCGACCTCCCAGCCGATGCCGGCACGAGCGGTGCCGCCGGTTACGTCAACAAGGAACAGCTGGGCGGTGAGCTGCTGCGCCGGATCTGGGCGGACCGGGCGGCGGGCTGGCCAGGGCCAACCTGATCTGGGCGGCCCCGGCACCGGGCTGGCGGCCGCCTGACCCGGTGGTGCCGGCCAGCGCTGGCAGCCGCGCGATGCGGCTGACGGTTACGGCAGCGGGATCGAGCCCTGCACGGTTGCGCCGTGTCCTGGCTCTGACTGCCAGCGAATCGTGCCGCCGATTGCGCCGAGCCGGTCGGCCATGTTCATGTGACCGTGGCCGCCGCGGGCAGCGGCCGGATCGAAGCCCGGCCCGTCGTCGGTGACCGAGAACAGCAGCCCGCCCGACTCCTCCCACAGGCGGACGTCCACGGTCGCGCCCGGCGCGTGCTTGGCGGCGTTCTGCAGTGCCTCCAGGCAGCAGAAGTAAACCGCAGCCTCGATGTCCGGCGAATACCGGCCGAGATCGGTCACGGTGACGCGCACGGCCAGCGGGCTGCGGCTGGCCGCCGCCTCCAGCGCCTTGCCGAGCCCGCTGTCAGCCAGCAGCGGCGGGTAAATGCCGTGCGCGAGGTTGCGCAGCTCGGAGATCGTCACCTTCAGGTCGTCGGCCAGCTGGTCGAGCATCTGCGCGGCCGCGTCCGGTTCGTCGGCGAGCACGTCACGAGCGAGCCGCAGGCTCACGGCCAGGGCGACCAGATTTTGCTGGGCGCCATCGTGCAGGTTGCGCTCGAGCCGCCGGCGCTCAGCGTCGCCACTGGCCACGATCCTGGCCCGGGACTCGCGCAGCGCCTCGGCCTGGGCCCGCAGCTCGTCCAGAGTGTTCTGCAGTGCCGAATCCAGCTGCGCGTTGTGGAAGGCCAGGCCGACCTGCCGGGCCAGCTCGGTCAGCACCCGGTCGTCCTCTTCGGTGAAGGAATCCCCGGCCTCCGGCCGCTCGACCACGATCAGGCCCAGCAGCTGACCACCGTGGCTGACCGGCGACACGCGCAGCTGGGCCCTCTCTCGCCCGTCGAGCAGCGCGGGCAGCCACACCGCGGCCCACGCGCTGCCGGAGACCCCGGCCCTGGTGACGACCGGCCGTTCCCGCGGCGTAATAAGAAGGGAACGTGGCCCGGCATCCGGCACCGAGACCGCCCGCTCGAGCACGTCGTCGCTGCCGGTATAGACCTCCGCGCTGGTCAGCGCCATCGTCTTACGCAGCGACTCGGCGAGCTGCAGGAGCAGTTCGTCCATCGAGATGGCCCTGGTCAGCCGGCTGCCAAAGGTGCGCAGTGCCTCGTCGGGGGCTTCGCGCGCGCCGTATACCGCGCGAGTGGCCGAGGCCACCAGCCGTTCCCGGGCCGGCAGGTAGCCGATCGCGGCGATTGCCGCGGCCAGCATGGACAGTCCGAGCAACTCCCGGTCACCAGCGCTGGCCGGACCGCGGCCGACGCCGAGCACGACGATCATGTAGATGGCCGCGACCACGATCGTGAAGCCCGCCACTGCGATGAGCTGGACTAGGAAACGGCCGGCAACTGGCCCGAGCGGGCGGATCTCGCCGGCGATCAGGCCGAGCGGAACGGCGACCGAACACGCTGCGGCCGTCGCCGCGAGCGGTCCGGGCCAGCCGACGAGCACGTGCAGGACAGTTGCGGTGACGGCAAGCCCGGCCGCGAGCACGGCGCCGGCGGCCAGCCACTGCAGCCGTTCCCGGTCCCGGCCGGCTGACGCCTGGTACCGCAGTCGCACCGCGGGCAGCGCGATGGCGAGCGCGGCGGCCCAGGCGAGCGTCCCGGCGGGCACGTTCAGCGCGCGGTGGCTGAGGCCGAGCAGCAAGCTGGCCACGATGGCGCCGCCGTACGCCACGCCGACGGTGACCCGGCGGGCCTGGCTGGGCTGCTCAGGCCGGGCCTGGCCGGCTGCGCCGGGCCGGGCGCGCCGCGGGCGGGTGAGTCGTCCGTCCGGCAACGCGAGCGTCAGGTGCACGCTGACAGCGATGAGTAGCAAGATCGCGGCCGTGCAGATGGCCTGCGCGGGGTGCCAGGCCCGGCCCGGCTCGTGTTCGGCGGCCCGGTAACCGGCCAGTGACGCGGCGGCCAGCAGCGCGCCCGCTGCCACCTGCCATTGCGGCGTCCGCTCCTGGGCCAGCGCCAGCAGCGCCGCCGAGATCGCCGCCACGAACGTGAGCCCGAATCCGGCTCCCTGCAGCTCAGACAGGCCATGCGGCACGTGCACACGCATCGCCAGGGCTAGCACGATCACGACCACGACCGGTGCCGCGATACCGGTCAGGATCCGGCGGGCGGCCGAGCTACGCGGAGCCCCCGCCTGGGTCGCGTTCGGGGCGACGGCCCCATCTAGGCCGTCAGCCGCCGGCCCGGACGGCATCAGGCCGATCTCAGGCTCGCCGCGCGACTTGGTCCGCGGGGGCACCCGTGTCATCCCGCCTGGACCGGCACGGTCAGGCCACGGCCGGCCGCGGGGCAACCTTGCTGGCCGGCTCGCCGGCCGCGATCCGGCCGTCGAGCATGCGCACGACCCGCTCAGCCGCATCGGCGACGGCGTGATCATGCGTGACCAGCAGAATGGTCTGGCCGCCGGCGTGCAGACGGCGGAGCAACTCGATCACTTCCTGCCCGCCATCGGAGTCCAGCGCGCCGGTCGGCTCATCGGCGAGCACGAGCGTCGGCTCGTTCGCCAGCGCCCGGGCGATGGCGAGCCGCTGCCGCTGGCCGCCGGACAGCACTCCGGGGACGGCGTTGTGCTTGTCACTCAGCCCGAGCAGGTCGAGCAGGTCACGGGCCCTGGTCTCAGCTAGGCGGCGCTTGCGCCCGGCGATGATCGCCGCCAGCGCCACGTTCTCCAGCACGGTCACGCCTTCGAGCAGATTGAAAAACTGGAAGACGATGCCGATGTGCCGTCGGCGCATCCTGGCGAGCTCGTCCTCGCTGAGCCCGGTGATCTCCTCGCCCGCCACCTCGATGGTGCCTTCGTCGGCCAAGTCGAGCCCGGCGGCCAGGTTGAGCAGGGTCGACTTGCCGCAGCCCGAAGGCCCGGTCAGCGCGACGAACTCGCCCCGCCGGATGTCGAGGTCCACGCCGCGCAGCGCCCGGACCGGCGCGTTCTCGGCTTCAAATGTCTTGCGCACGCCGCGAAGTTGCAGCGCGGGCTCGGTGCTGCTCATGGTCGTATCCCCTCAGAGTCCAGATTCGGCAGGCCGGGACCCGGCCGCGTCAGTTTGAATGCCACGACCGGCGTGTCACGGCCCTTGACCAGCTGCGGTGGCAGCGGGATCAGATTCACTGGCGCGGACAGCGCCTTGACGGTGGCCTCGGACAGCACGGTCTCGCCGGCCGCGGCGAATTGCTGGAGCCGCTGGGAGAGGTTCACCGTATCCCCGACCAGTGTGTACTCGAGCCGCTCGGCCGAGCCGAGCAGCGCGGCAGCTGCCTCGCCGGTCGACAGCCCCAGCCCAAGCCCGAATGGCGGCATGCCTGCGGCCTCCCACCTGATGTTGATTTCAGCCTGTAGCTCATGCATGCCGATCGCGGCCTCGACAGCGCGATCAGCGTGATCAGCTTGCGGGAACGGGGCGCCGAACACCGCCATCACGGCGTCGCCGACGAACTGCATGACCGTGCCGGCCTGGCCGAGGATCGCCTGGTTCATGGCGGCCCGGTGGGTGCCGAGCTGCCCGGCCAGCTGGCTCGGATCGGCGTGCTCGGCAATGGTGGAGTACGCCCGGATGTCGCTCATCAGCACGGTGACGATGACGCGCTCGATCTCCCCGATGGGCCGCGACTCTTGCCGGAGTTTCTCGGCCAGCCCGCCCGGAAGCAGCCTCGACAGGGTCTCGCCCTGCTCCTCGCGGTCAACAATGGCCTGATGCAGCAGCCGGAGGCGCTGCAGCGCCCCTTGCTGGCCAGCCGACACGCCGGCCGCGAGCTTGACGAACACCGCCTCCACCTCGGCATCGACAGCCTGCGCAGGCACCTTCCTGGCCACCGCGATGGCCTTGATGGGCTTGCCCTCGGCGACCATCGCGAGCAGTTCTTCCTCGGCCGGCAGCAGGCCGCCGGGCGCGATGACCGGCTGCAGCAGTGCCTCGACGATGCTCGGGTCCAGCGCCGTGCCGCCGCTTGCGACGGCCCGGATGGCATCGGCTAGCTGGCTGCCCTCCGCTACCCGGTCCTTGAGCAGGTAGCCGACTCCGGCCGACCCCTCCGCCAGCAAGGCGACCGCGTATTCCGGGTCGTCGTACTGGGACAGCACGACGACACCAGTACCGGGATGGCGCTTGCGCACCTCTTTGGCGGCCTCGATCCCCTCGTTGCGGAACGACGGCGGCATCCGGATGTCGGTGACCAGGACCTGGGGCGCGGTCGCCGCGCAGCCTGCGACCACCTCGTCGTAGTCCGCGGCGACGCCGATGACCTCCAGGTCGGCGCTGCGGTTAATGAGCGCTCGAACGCCCTCGCGGACGATCAGGTTGTCGTCAGCGAGAAAGACACTGATGGTGCGCCCGGGCGGCGCGGCGATGGCGTTCATCCACTTAGTTGTCGCACAGGCAACTCCAGGCTGGCCAGGGTGCAGGCGTCATTGCCCGTCGTGGTGCTAGCACGCCAGCCGACGCTGGTCACCATCATGGCCTGCGGTGCAGTGCACCCGACATGGTAAAGCCAGGGCCATGTATGCGCATCGTCGCTTTCATGAGCGGAGCTTACGGTCGGGGCGCGCTAACCGCTAATGTGCCGGTACCGCACGTTGTGGTGGGGAGCGCCCAGGCTGCTGGGTAGTGAGGGGACCCCTGGACATGCGAGTGGTACTTGCGATCGCGGCGCACCGGCTACGGGCCGGCTGGCGCGGCTGGGCGGCGCTGGCGCTGCTGACCGGGCTGTCCTGCGGCGCGGTGCTGGCCGCCGTCGCGGGCGCTCGCCGGACCGACAGCGCTTTCCCGCGTTTCCTGGCCGCGTCTGCCTCTGCCGACGTTCTGATGGGACCGGCAATTTCGGGCCTCGGCGGTTTCGACCTCGCCGTCGGCAAGCTGCCGGGCGTCACCCAGATCGCGCCCGTCGTCGGCCTCAACGCCGAGCCGGTCGTCGGCGGCAAACTCCAGCCGGCCTCGGAGATCGCGGCCCCGCTGGATGGCCGGCTCGGTCATCAGCTGGAACGGCCGAAGATGCTGGCCGGCCGCCAGCCGAGGCCAGATCGCGCCGACGAGGTAATGATCGACCAGACCGCGGCGAGCCAGCTGCGGCCGCCTGGCAGCAAATCCCCGCTTCGGATCGGCAGCACCCTGCGGCTGACGGCCCTGCCCGACAACGTGCCTGGCAAGAAGGCGCTTCCGGTGCGGCACGTGACCGTGCACGTCGTCGGCATCGAGGTGCTGGCTGACTCCATCGTGCCGGTGAACGTCCTCGCGCAGACTGCCTACATCCAGGCCAGTCCGGCCCTCTACCGCGAGCTCGGCCCTGGCTACCAGGCTTTCGATGGCGACTACGTCAAGCTGGCGGCAGGTACCACGGTCGCCGACTTCACCGCCGAGGCGGCCGCGCTGGCCCGGCAGCCGCAGTACAACAAGGCCACCGGCGGCCAGCTGTTCATCTCTGACGAGTCGGTCCAGGACGCCAGCGCCCAGCGGTCCATCCGGCCGCAGGCGATCGCGCTGGCGTTGTTCGCGCTCGTGCTCGCGATCACGGCGTTGCTCGTCATCGGCCAGGCCGCGAGCAGGCTGCTGCAGGCTGACAGCCGGGACAACCCGGTCCTGGCGGCACTCGGCCTGACCAGATGGCAGCTCCTGGCCGCCGGACTGCTGCAGGTGACGATCGCGGCAGCTGCCGGTGCCGGGGTCGGCATCACGGTGGCGGTCGCGGCCTCGCCGATGATGCCGATCGGCCGATCCGCCCGGCTGGCCGAGCTTCATCCGGGCGTGTCGTTCGACGCGGCCGTGCTCCTGCCGGGTTTCGCGGCGCTGGTGATCCTGCTCCTGTCCCGGGTGGGCAGAACCGCCTGGCGCGACGCGTCGGTCCGGCTGAGCTCGGCCGCCGCGGCCCTGGCGCCCGGCTACGGTTCGCGGGCTGCCCGATGGCTAGCTGCCTCCGGTGCTCCGGTCACGGTCGTGACGGGTGTCCGGATGGCGCTGGAGCCTGGACGTGGACGCACCTTCGTGCCGGTCCGCAGCGCGCTGATCGGGATCGCGCTGTCGGTCGCCGCGGTGATGGCCTCAGTCACTTTCGGCGCCAATCTTGTCCATCTGGACCGCACACCGCGCCTGTACGGGCAGAACTGGGACGCCGCGCTCGATCTGCAGTTCGGGGCGATCACGCCCACCCAGTTCGAGTCGATGATCGGCGGCGCTGCCGGGATCACCGGCTGGACCTACGGCTTGCACGGCACCGTCACATTGCCGCGGCACGGTGGCGTGATCCCGGCGATCGGACTGGCCCGCGGCCGCGGGCCGATGCTAACCCCGACGATGCTGGCCGGGCATGTCCCGGCGGCCGGCCAGATCGTCCTCGGCACCTTGACCATGCGGGACGGCGGAATCAAAGTCGGTCAGCGACTGACCGCGTCGGCGTCCGGGAAGCCCGAGCGCGTGACCGTAGTCGGTCGGGCGGTCTTTCCTTATTTCGGGCAAGGATCGTTCACGGCCACCGATCTCGGCCAGGGCGCGATAGTCCCGGCCAGCATGCTGGCCGCGCAGGCCAACGCGGCGACTGGCGCTGGCTACAACTTCTTCCTGATCAGCTTCGCGCCAGGCCCGCGCAAGGCAGCCGACGTGGCCGCGTTCAGCCGGCACATGGCGCCGTTCTGCGCCCGCGTTCAGCAAACCACGTGCGTGGTGACCAGGCAGTTGCCAAACGGCGTGCGGAACGACCAGCCGATCGAGGCGACGCCGCTGATCCTGGCCGGGCTGCTGGCCCTGCTCGGGCTCGGGGTACTGGCGCAGTTCAGCTTCCAGTCCGCTCGGTCGAGGCGGCGGGACTTCGCGGTGCTGCGCACGCTCGGCCTGCGGCGCAGCCAGCTGACCGTGGTGACGTCGTGGCAGATTTCGGCGCTCACCCTGCTCGCACTGGCCGTCGGACTGCCGTCTGGCGCCGCCGCCGGGCATCTGGCCTGGGCGCTTTTCGCGGATGTGCTCGGCATCTCGTCCGGCACCGCCATCCCGGTCGCGACCGGGATGCTGATGATCCCGGCGACTCTGCTAGCGGCCAACCTGGTGGCCTTCTGGCCCGGCCGGCGCAGCGCGCTGGCTCCGCCTGCCGCGCTGCTGCGAGCCGAGTAGGCATATCCACGATGGTGCCGAGTGCGCCCGGCTGGGTGCTACTGCGAGCCTCGGGGTCATGCTGACCAGGGCGGCCCGGCCAGGACTGGTGATAGGCACACCCACGGACGCCTGTCAGCACCATTCCGGCGCGGCGCCGCCGCGGCGAAGCTGAGGTCATGAGGTACGAAAGCAGCATCACGTCACTGTCGTGGATTCCTTCTGAAGCCGTCATCGGCACCACCCGGATGGCATTCGACTCCGGCATTACCCACTACGACGAGCCGCCGCCCGGCGAACTCACTGACCTCGCGGCACTGCAGGCGGCGGACCGGTTCCGGTTCGCGAACGTACTGCGGGCCTGGATCGAGGTCGGCGACGACGGCCAGGTCCTCGCCGCCGGATACTCGGGCGGCGGCCTGATGGGCTCGACCACGGTGCAGCTCGGCGCACTGCGGCATAGATTTCAGGCTGTCCAGCTGCCTGACCTGCAGCGCGAACCCGTGCACGGACCGGGATCGGTCACCTTCAGCCAGACAGTGGGCGGCCGCACCGGCATGCCCGCACCGCGCCGGGTCAGCCATAAGCCGTTCGTGCAGTGGCAGGCGCCGCTGGTGTGGTCGACATTGCAGCTCACTCTGCACGCCGACGGCCGGGCCGAAGCCGCGATGACCGGCGCCAGCGTGTTCCCGCGGCACTGGATCTACGGCGCCGACGGCCAGCTGACCGGTAAGTCCGGCTTGACCGACTACAAGGACTGGTTCGCCAAGTCCTTCGGCAAGCACACTCCGTGGGGCGACGAGGACTCGCCGGCGCTGGTCACCGCGGTCGAGACGGCACTGGAGCGGGCGCTCTCCGTGCAGCTCATGCACGGCAGCGCCAAGCCCGAGATCAGGCACCTGCAGGCCGGCCAGACCCTGGTCCGGCAGGGCGATCTCGGCACGGATGTCTTCCTGGTGCTCGATGGCGTCATCCGGGTCGACCGGGACGGCGAGCAGCTCGCGGAGTACGGCCCCGGCGCCATCCAGGGCGAACGGGCGCACCTGGAGGGCGGCCGCCGGACGTCGACCTTGGTCGCGACGACGGCCTGCCGGGTCGCCTCGGTGCCGGCCAGCCAGTTCGACATCGCCGCTCTCGCCGACCTGGCCAGCGGCCATCGCCGCGAGGACAGTGCCGGCCAGGACAGTGCCGGCCAGGACAGTGCCGGGCTCGGAGGGGACGCCCGGCACCCTGCCGTGGTTCCCGGCGGCCCGGTTCAGGGCCGGTAAGTGCGGATCGATCTGTGCGGTACCCGCGGCTCGACGCCAGCCGTCGGCCGGGACTTCCTCCGCTACGGCGGGCAGACCTCCTGCCTGGCGATAACCCCGGACGGGGTCACCGCGCCGCAGCTCATCCTGGACGCAGGCACCGGCATCCGCGATGTCAGCGCGCTGCTGACTGGCCGGCCCTTCGCCGGCACCATCGCGCTGACGCATTTGCACTGGGACCACGTGCACGGGCTGCCGTTCTTCACCGGCGGCGACCGGGATGACGCGAGCGTCGAGCTGCTGCTGCCGCAACCAGCGGACGGCTCCGCCGCCGAGTCGGCGCTCGAGCGGGGCATGTCGCCGCCGCATTTCCCGATCACGCCGCGGCAGTTGCGCGGCAACTGGACCTTTGCCGGGCTCGAGCCGGGCAGCCGCCGGCTCGGGCAGCTCACGCTGACAGCGCTGGAGATCCCGCACAAGGGCGGCCGCACCTATGGCTACCGGGTGAGCGACGGCAGCGCCACCATCGCCTACCTGCCCGATCACAGCCCGACCGACCTCGGGCCGGGACCCGAAGGCCTCGGCGCCTACCACCAGGCAGCGCTGGAACTCGCCGGCGGCGCCGACGTGCTGATGCACGACGCGTTCTGGCTCGACGACGAACTTGACCCGGCCCGGACCTTCGGGCATTCCGCAGCCGGCTATGCGGCGGGCCTGGCCGCTGCGGCCGGAACCCGGCGGGTCGTGCTGCTGCACCACCGGCCGGATCGGACCGACTGCGAGCTCGACAAGCTGGCCGCCGGAGTCGCCGGACACCGGGTGCCGGTCACCGTGGCCGCCGACGGAGAGATGATCTGTCTATGACCGACACCGACGCCGTCGTGGTGGGCGCGGGCCCGAACGGCCTGGCGGCGGCCATCACGATGGCCCGTGCTGGCCTGCGTGTCGCGGTGTTCGAGGGCGCTCCGACGCCGGGCGGCGGCTGCCGGACAGCCGAGCTCACGCTGCCCGGTTACGCTCACGACGTCTGCTCGATCGTGCAGGCGCTCGCGGCCACCTCGCCCTTCTTCGCCAGCATTGACCTGGCCGCCCGTGGCGTCCGGCTGCTGACCCCGAAGGTCGCGGCAGCCCATCCGCTGGACGGCGGCCGCGCGGCCGCGCTCAGCGGCTCCGTGGCCGAGACCGCGGGCCGTCTCGGCGCGGACGCGGCGGCCTACCGGCGGCTGATGGAACCGCTGCTGCGCGGCAGTGATCCGATCCTGGCCATGACCATGGCGCCGTTGCGGTCGCTGCCGGGCCGGTCACTGACCGGCGAGCTGTTTCCGGCCGCGCGCTTCGGTACCGAAGGTTTGCTGCCCGCCAGCACGCTGGCCCGGCGGATGCACACCGACGAGGGCAAGGCGCTGCTGGCCGGGATGGCCGCTCATTCCATCCGGCCGCTGTCGGCCCCGCTCACCAGCGCGTTCGGGCTGACCATGCTGATCGTGGCGCACCTGACCGGCTGGCCGGTGGTCGAGGGCGGCAGCGGCCGGCTGATCGAGGCAATGACAGCCGAACTGGGAAGTCTCGGCGGCACGGTCACGACCGGCACCTGGGTACAGCGGCTGGAGGACCTGCCGACTGCCAGCGCCTATCTGCTCGATGTCACCCCGCGGCAGTTGCTGGCCATGACGGGCGACCGCCTCCCGGCGCGCTACCGCCGGTCCATGCGGCGCTTCCGCTATGGCCCCGGCGTCTGCAAGG
The DNA here is from genome assembly GCA_963713585.1 of uncultured Actinomycetota bacterium. GTDB lineage: Bacteria > Actinomycetota > Actinomycetes > Streptosporangiales > Streptosporangiaceae > JAJYUU01. Next base: position 35,444 of record CAVQMG010000004.1, read on the forward strand.
TGGACTGGGCGCTGGACGGCCACGTTCCCTGGCAGGCAGAAGAATGCCGGGAAGCGGTCACGGTACACGTCGGCGGAACCTTCGCCGAGGTGGCCGGCAGCGAGGCTGCCGTCAACTCCGGGCGGCACGCCGAGCGGCCCTTCTGCCTGATCGCGCAGCCCGGTGTCGTGGATCCCGGCCGGGCGCCGGCGGGCTGGCAGACGCTATGGGGCTACTGCCACGTCCCGCCCGGCTCCGACGTCGACATGTCCGCTCGGATCGAGGCACAGATCGAGCGCTTCGCCCCCGGTTTCCGGGACCGCATCCTGGCCAGGTCGGTGCGCACCGCCGCGGAACTGGAGCGGTACAACCCCGGCTACGTCGGCGGCGACATCGCGGCTGGCGCCGGCACCGTGCGGCAGACATTCGGCCGCCCGGCACTGCGCTGGAATCAGTACCGCACGCCGCTCAAAGGCGTCTACCTGTGCTCGGGCTCGACTCCGCCCGGCGGCGGCGTGCACGGCATGTGCGGTCTGTGGGCCGCCCGCACGGCGCTGCGCGATCTGCACGTCAGCCAGGCCACCGGAACGCGATAACGCTGCGAACGCGGGTACGTTGAGGAAAATGAAGAAGATTATCGAGCTTCTGCTCTGCTTCCTCCACCCGCTTGCCGTCGTGCTGATCTGGATCGACCTGCTGACCAGGCGCAACATCGGCACCCTGGCGAAGGTGGCCTGGGCGGTGTTCAGCCTCATCCCGCTGGTGCCGTTCCTGTACGTGCTGACCGGCGGCGACCTGTGGTGACCCTGCCCTAAGGGCCCGGTCCACTACCGCCATCCGTCTTCGGTGTCGCTGCGCCTGCCCGGCGGCACCGACAGTTGCCATGCCCGCGACCGCACAGCCGTTGCCCTCCTTCATGGCCTGACTGACCGGCCGCAGACCGCATCTCCCGGCCAGAACCCCTTATCAGCAGCCTGCCAGCGCCGTGTTGCTCCGGCGCCCGGCTGTTGCGTACCCGTAAACCGGACCGCGCCGTCGCGCGTCCTATTTGCCAGCAGCTATCAGCAGATTGCATGGTACGGCCGCTCCTGAGCGCGTCCGTGCCGCAATGTCGGCCGCGCCGGCGGTGCCAACCGCTGGCCGCCTCGCAGCCAGGTAGCCGCGTTCCCGGCACTCTCGCCTGGTCCAGGCCGAAGCCGAACCGGGCGGCTGCGCGAAGTCAGGCCGCCGTGCGCGCGCCCGGTGCGAGCTTCACTGGCAACTAAGGAAGGGTCAAGCCCAATCATGCGATGGAACAGCAAGGTCATCAGCGTCGCCGGCATCGTCGCTGCAGTCGTCGGATCGAGTACGGCAGCACTGGCCCTGACCGGCAGCGCGGCAGCGAATACCGCCACCGGTGCGCACGGCTGTGTGTACACGGCAAAGAACAGGACTCTCGAGCACGTCTATGCCAGTCCCAAGTCCGGGCTCACCTGCCCGTCAGGCTCGTTCTTCCTGAACCTCGGCGGAGCTGCCGGGCCGAAGGGCCCGGCCGGCCCGCAGGGCCCGAAGGGCGGCACCGGCCCGCAGGGTCCGCAGGGTCCGCAAGGCCCCGCCGGCCCGGCCGCGAGCGACGTCAACGGATCGCTCGCCAGCACCTGGACCCCGACGGCTGTCACACTGCCCGCGTCGATCGCCACCGGCGGCAGCTTCACCAGCAGGAAGACCGAGCTGGGCACGCTGACCCTGCAGCCAGGCAAGTACCTGCTGAATGTCAACTTCATGGCGACGCCGAACGCTGCCACCAGCGGCGACGTCTTCCCCTCGCTGTACGTGTACAACGGGGCGCAGCTGTCCGACTTCAGCAATGACTTGTTCAACGCAGGCAGCGGCGCGCTGGAAAACCCGACGCCCACGGAGATCACCGACAACGACCTGGTCGACTCCTACTTCAGCGGCTCGGGCCTGGTCACCGTGACCGGGTCAGCTGAGACGCTGGACATCTACGCGTTCGGCTACGACTCCGACAGCGGTGCCGGGACGTACGCCCTCGACGCCGCCTCCATCACCGCGGTTCAAGTCGGCAGCTAATTGTCCGCTCCCCGCCGCAGCATCTAGCGCTCATGGGTGTGAAGCTGCAATGCCCAGGACCATTGCAACTTCACACCCACACCGGCCGGCGGGCTGGCGGATTGACCCCGGTTGCGGGGATGATAAATACACCCCTACCGCTACGAAAGCGAACTCATGAAGGCCAGGATTCTCGCCGCCATCTCGGCCGCGGCAGTTGCCGTCCCGCTCGCCGTCGTTACTTCCACGCCAGCCCTGGCCAGCACCAACCACGAGCTGACCGTGAAGGTCATTGACAGGGCCGGACATGCGGGCGCGAGCACCCACGTCGAGCTGGTCAATATCGGCAGTGGCGCCAACGTCCACCTGGGCAGGACCCGGCAGCGATCCCTGCGCCCTGGCACCTACAACGTCGCCGCGTGGATCATTACCGGATCCGGGAACAGCGCCACCTACACCCTCGCCGACAAGATCATTGACCTGAACGCGAGCAAGAGGGTTGTCCTCGATGCCCGTCAGGGCAAGCTGGTCAGGCTGCATCTCAACAACTCCAGCGCCGTGGCGGAGACTCTCGAGGTCGCGCCGATCGTGAACGGGAGCGACTGGGCGTTCAACCCGACCACAATCGCCCCGCCAGTCGGCAAGACCTATCTCATCCCGATGCGCAGCAGCCTGATGCGGCTCTACGTGTACTCGATCTGGGAGAAGAAAGGCAACTCGGCCACCGACCCGAGCCCGTTCCGGTACGACATCATGCGCGTCTACGCCGGCCGCATCCCGAGCTCGCCGGTGATCAGCACCCGGACCTCCCAGCTGACCCGCATCGACGTGACGGTGCGCAACACCGCACCTGCGCAGCAGTCGACACTTGAGCTGATGCCGATGTCGCCGTCCGGCCCGGTGCTGCCGATGAACGCGACGACGACGCTCGGCCCGACGCCGGCCCGGCTGGTCTCCTACCGGACGCCCGGCTGGGAGTGGGAACCGATGGTCTACTGGTCGACCGCCAGCGGCTACTTCCGGGACTGGGATCTCGATCAGGCCGCTGACGGCAAGGGGCGTCACACCGAGGTGTGGGGCGCGGCGGTGTTCGGCCCGGACGACGAGAACGGGGCCTATACCGATATCGAGAATCGCCTGCTGCAAGTCGGCGACTCGAACTTCCCGATGTCCGATCCGCTGCACCCGTCCGACGAGGGCACCGCCACCCAGAAATTCCAGCTGTACTCGGGTGGCAAGCTGCTGAAGACGTCAGCCGGCGGCACGCTCAACGTGCGGATCCCGCTCGCAACCCGCGAGTACTCGTTCCATCTGACCGCCACCACGCCAGCGTCGAATCTGTCGGCCCGCGTCACCGGCGTGTGGACGTTCCCCGCACACGGCGGCGGCATCCTGGGTCACGAGTCGTCCTGGATGTACTCGCTGAACTGGGTGGCCCGCGGTCTGAGCGCGCGCAACCAGGCCGGCTCGCACTCGGTCACGACTGTTGCGCTGCGCGCCTACCCCGCCACTTACCCGTATCCCAAGCTCGCCCGGACCATCAAGGTGTGGGCATCGTCTAACGACGGGGTGACCTGGCACCGGGTGTCGGTCCATACAGACGGCAGCCTCTACCTGATCACGGTCCGGAACTCCGCGAACGCGGGTTATACCTCGCTCAAGGTCTACCTGAGCGATGGCCACGGACACTCTGAGGACCTGACCGTCATCCATGCCTACGGCGTCCGCTAAGCCCGACTGCCGGCTGCAGGGGCGCACTCCGCGCCAGTATTGGCAGGACAGACGACGGCGAGCAGCAGGAGGCGTTGTGGCGACGACAGCGGGGCCGGATGCAGGCGGCCCGGGCACCGGCACTGACGGCGGAACTGACCAGCACCCGCTCGACCCGCTCACGGCAGCCGAGATCAGCCGCGTCGCGGCTACGTTACGGGCGAACAAGGGTGTTGATCTTGCCTGGCGGTTCGCCTCGATCGAACTCGTCGAGCCGGCGAAGGCCGAGCTAGCGGGCGGACTGGGCAGCAGCGTCCGGACTGCGCAGGCAGTCTGCTGGAGCACCGGTGACGGCCAGGCCTACCGCGCCCTGGTCGACGTCGCGGCTGCTGAGGTTACCCGCTGGGAGCACCTGCCCGGCCAGCAGCCGAACATGACCGTCGACGAGTGGCACGAGTGCGACGAGATGCTCCGCCGCGACCCGGCGCTGATCGCCGCGCTGGCGCGGCGCGGCATCACCGACCTGAGCCTCGTGCTCACCGACGTCTGGGCCTACGGCGCCGCGCTGGTGCCCGAGCGGTACCGCGGGCGGCGGATTGGCTGGTCCGACGTCTGGGAACGTGGCACGGACGACAGCAACCCCTACGCCCACCACATCACCGGATTGCACCCGGTCGTCGACCTCAACCGGATGGAACTGCTTGAACTAGAGGACAGCCGCGATCCCGAGGGCGGTGCCGGGCGGCCGCAGGTGATGGGCGAGTACCTGCCGAAGCTGATCCCCGGCCCGCTGCGCGAGGTCGCGCCGCTGGAGGTCAGTCAGCCGCGCGGGGTCTCGTTCACGCTGGACGGGCGGCTGCTGCGGTGGCAGAACTGGGAGCTGCGGCTCGGCTTCAACTATCGCGAGGGCCTGGTCCTGCACACCGTCGGGTTCAACGATGGCGGGCGGCTGCGGCCAGTCGCGCACCGGCTCTCGTTCGCCGAGATGATCGTGCCGTACCGGGACGCGACCCCCGACCACTACCGGCGCACCGCCTTCGACATCGGCGAGTGGGGTCTGGGATTCATGACCACGTCGCTGGAGCTCGGCTGCGACTGCCTCGGCGAGATCGCCTACCTCGACGCCGCCGTGCATGACTCCCGCGGCGAGCCGCGGGTAATCCGCAACGCCATCTGCGTCCATGAAGAGGACGACGGCATCTTGTGGAAGCACGTCGACGACCGGGCCGGCACCGAAGTCCGGCGGGCCCGGCGGCTGGTGATCTCCTTCCACGTCACCGTGGCCAACTACGAGTACCTGATCTACTGGCGCTTCTACCAGGACGGCAGCATCGAGTGCGAGGTACGGGCGACCGGGATCATGGTGACCTCGTTCTTCCCGCCCGGCCAGCAGCCCGCTACCGGCGCGCTCGTGGACGAGCGCACCTACGCCCCCTACCACCAGCACTTCATCGTGGCCCGGCTGGACCTGGACGTGGACGGGCAGCCCAATACCGTGGTGGCGGTCGAGTCGCGGCCACTGCCCGTCTCGGCCGCCAACCCGCACGGGCTCGCCCTGGTGACGCAGGAAACGCCGCTGCGCACCGAATCCGACGGGCGGCAGGACTACGACTGGGCCAGCCAGCGCAGCTGGAAGGTGACGTCGACCAGGTCGGTGAACGGCCTCGGTACCCGCCCGGCCTACAAGCTGGTGCCTGGCGGCAGCTTCCCGCCGCTGATCGACGTGTCCTCGCCCGCCTTCCAGCGCGCCGAGGTGATCGGGCACACGCTGTGGGTGACTCCGTACGAGCCGGGCGAGCGCTGGCCGTGCGGCGAGTTCCCGAACCTCAGCGTGGTCGATCACGGCCTGCCCGCCTGGACGACACGGGACCGGCCGATCGAGGACACCGACGTGGTGCTGTGGCACGTGTTCGGCCTGCACCACATCACCAGGCCCGAGGACTGGCCGGTGATGCCGGCCGACCGGACCTCGTTCTGGCTCAAGCCCTGGGGCTTCTTCGACCGCAACCCGGCGCTGGACGTGCCGCCGAGCCCGCACCAGCATCGCGGCGGCTGAGCCGGTACATTGCCGCCATGGCCGGGAGCGACGCGCAGGGCGCGGTGGAGATCTATACCGACGGTGCGTGCAGCGGCAACCCCGGCCCCGGCGGCTGGGGAGCCCTGCTGAGCTACGGCGGCCGCACCAAGGAGTTGTGCGGCGGCGAGGCGACCCCGACGACCAACAACCGGATGGAGCTGATGGCGGCTATCCAGGCGCTGGAAAGCCTCAAGCGGCGGTCGTCGGTACGGTTGCACACCGATAGCAGCTACGTGCGCAACGGCGTGACCAGCTGGCTGGCCAGCTGGAAGCGCAACGGCTGGCGGACGTCGAGCAAGCAGCCGGTCAAGAACGAGGACCTGTGGCGGCGCCTGGACGCCGCCGCGGCTCAGCACGATGTGCAGTGGCTGTGGGTCAAGGGCCACGCCGGCAATCCCGGCAATGAGCGGGCCGACGCGCTGGCCAACCAGGGCATGACCGAGGCGGTCGCCAGGTCACGCCGCTGAGGCCAGCCGGGGGCCAGCCGGGCGCGAGCACAACAGAACTCGCCCCGGCGATGCAACCGCATCGCCGGGGCGAGTCTTTGATGACCGGATCCCCCCCGGATTCATCTGAATGGGTCCCCCGCAACACAGGATGACATAGCAACTACGGACTGTCATCACCGGGGTACCGGAAACGCCGGAAAATCATCCCACGGGGTAACCTCCGGGTCTGTGCGCATCCCCCGGAGGACCTCGTGACCGCAGAACGCCGCGCAGTCGGCGTTGTCTTCGCCTTCAACGGGGTCGTCACCGGTACCTTCGCCTCCCGGTTGCCGTGGATCGCCGACCGGCTCCACCTCAGCAGCGGCATGCTCGGCCTGGTCGGCCTGACCACCAGCATCGGGGCCCTGGTCACCATGCCGTTCGCGGCGCAGTTCGTGCACCGGTACGGCCCGAAGGCGACGACCAGGGTCTTGTTCGCGGCGTCCAGCCTGGCCCTGGCACTGCCGGTCTTCGCGCCGGACCTGGCGGCACTGGCCGCCATGATGCTGTTGTTCGGCGCGCTGGTCGGCACTAACGACAACGCGATGAATGCCCAGGCCGTCGAGGCCGAGCAGCGGGCGGGCCGGTCGATCATGTCCGGCCTGCACGGGCTCTGGAGCGTGGGCGTGCTGGCCGGCGCGCTGATCGGCTCGGCGTCCGCGCATGCCAGCCTGGATCCGCGGGTCCAGTTCACCGTCCTGGCGGTGGCGACCGCGACCGGAGGTGTCATCGCCTCGTTCTGGTTCGCCGGCGAGGCGCCGACGGGCGCGGCGGCGGAGGTTGAGGTGCCCCGGTTCGCCTGGCCGCACGGCACGCTGCTGCTGATCGGGCTGGTCGGCTTCGCCTCGGTCTTCGTCGAGTACGCCGCCAACGACTGGTCGGCGGTCTTCATGCACTGGGTCCTGCACGCCAGCCAGGCCGAGGCCGCGCTGGCCACGGGCGTGTTCGCCGGCTCGATGGCGGCCGGCCGGCTGTGCGGCGACATCGTGGTGCGCCGGGTCGGCGCCGGCTGGAGCGTCCGGGCCTGCGGGGTGCTCGGCGCTGCCGGATGCCTTCTGGTCGCGGTGACACCGGATGCCGCCGTCGCGCTGGTCGGCTTCGTCCTCATCGGCCTCGGCGTCTCGGTGGTGGTGCCGCTGGTATTCGCTGCGGCCGGCCGCTCCGGACCGAGCCCGGCGATCGGCGTGGCGGGCGTGGCCACGGTGAGCTACGGGGCCGGCATGGCGGCACCCAGCGTCATGGGCGGCGTCGCTGACCTGTCCTCGCTGCGGATCGCCTTTGCGGTCTCGGCCCTGCTCGCGGCCAGCATCGCGATCGGGGGCGGCCTGCTGGACCGGCAGCCGCGGCCCGGGCAGTCGGCGCCGTCGGGCGCGGCGATGGCGGGTCAGGCCGGGCTGGCAGCCACCGGCCCGGACAGCTGACGCTCAGAAGAAGATCAGCTTGACGGCCGAGACGACACCGATCAGCACGACGAAGATCCGCAGCGCCAGCGGCGGCAGCCGGCGGCCGTAACGGGCGCCGATCAGGCCGCCGATGGTGGAGCCGACGGCGATCAGCAGCACGACCAGCCAGGCGACGTGCGCGAAGATGATGTAGATAATCGCGGCCATGCCATTCACGATCGCGACCTGAACGTTCTTGGCGGCATTGACGCGCTGCATGCTCTCGTCCAGGAACGTGCCGAGCAGGCCGATCACCAGCACGCCCTGGGCGGCACCGAAATAGCCGCCGTAGGCGCCGGCAGCGAACACGCCCCCGCCGAGTACCAGCCCGGTCCGTTCCCTGGGCGGGCCGTCACCGGCCGCCGGGTCAGGGCCGGCCTGCTCCGCCTCGCGCTTGCGCCGCTCGGCGATCCGGCCGCTCAGCCACGGCTGCAGCAGCACCAGCACGCAGGCGATCAGGATCAGGGCCGGGACGATCACCTGGAACGAGGCCGACGGCAGCGACAGCAGCGCGGCGGCCCCGGCCGCCGAGCCGGCCGCCGCGATGATGCCGAGCCTGATCAGCCGGGAACGCTGGCCTGCTAGCTCGCGCCGGTAGCCGACCGCGCCGCTGACGTTTCCTGAGACCAGACCGACGTTGTTCGACACGTTGGCCACTACCGGCGGGAAGCCGAAGGCCAGCAAGGTGGGGAACGTGATCAGCGACCCTGAGCCGACCACCGCGTTGACCGCTCCGGCCGCCATCCCAGCCCCGAGGATCGCTACTGCCTCACCCGGACCCACGTGTCCCTCCCATGACCTTGATCGTAAGCGAGGCCGATAAGGGGCGAGTCAGGAGGTACCGCCACCGTGCTGGTCAACGCCCGCCGCCAGCGGCGGTCAGTGCGTTCGGGCCGCCCGGGCCGACCAGCGGGCCGCCCGGCGCTCGACCTGCAGCGGAACGCCGAAACACCGGGACAGGTTTCGCTCGGTGAAGACCTCGGGCAGCGGGCCGGCGGCCAGCACCGACCCCTTGCGCAGCAGCATCCCGTGCGTGAAACCCTCGGGGACTTCCTCGACATGGTGGGTGACCAGGACCATCATCGGTGATCTCGGGTCGCGCAGCAGCGCCGCGATGCGCTGCAGCAGGTCCTCCCGGCCGCCGAGGTCCAGGCCAGCCGCGGGCTCGTCGAGCAGCAGCAGTTCCGGGTCGGCCATCAGCGATCTGGCGATCTGGACCCGCTTGCGCTCGCCCTCGGACAGCGAGCTGAACCGGCGCCGGATCAGGTGCGCGCAGCCGAGCGCGTCCAGCAACTCGACCGCCCTGGTCACGTCCCCGGAGTCGTAGTCCTCGGCGTCGCGGCCGAGGATGCCGTAAGACGCGGTGAGCACCAGGTCGATGACCTTCTCCTGGTGCGGGACCTGATCGGCGATGGCCGAGCTGGACATGCCGATCCTGGTGCGCAGGTCGGCGATATCCGCCTCGTGCAGGGACTCGCCCAGCACCTCGACGGTGCCATGGGTGGGCAGCAGCAGCGTCGCCGCGACCTGCAGGAGCGTGGTCTTGCCCGCCCCGTTCGGCCCGATGATGACCCAGCTCTCGTCGCTGTGCGCGGTCCAGTCAACATCCCGCAGCAACATCGACCTGTCGTATCGGACCCCAACCCCGCGCAGCCTGAGTACTTCAGCCGCCATCCGGTTCCCTTCGAGCGCCACCATCTCAGCTCGAACTTACGGCATGAAAGCGCGGCCGCGTGACACGCGGCCGCACTCAACTCGCTGTGCGCGCGGCCCCGCCGACGCAGTTCGGGTTAGCCGGGAGAGTTTGCATCTCCTGAGGATGCAGAGTCTCCCGGCTAACCGGGCGACCCGGCCCGCAGCAGGCCGGCCAGGTAGGCAGCGACCGCGGGCAGGGCGGCGCGCGGGGCAACCGCCTCGATCTCTGCGTTGTAGTTCGTTGTGGTGTTGATGTCGTAGGTCACCAGCCGGCCGTCGACGGTCTCGATGAACTCAAAGCCGGCGATCCCGATCCCGCTGGCCGCCGCGAAATCCAGGTACTGGCCAATGACCGGGTGGCTGAACCCGGCGCGCAGCGCGAACAGGCTCTCACTGACTACCGCACCGGTGGCGTCGACGGCGCAGGCCACGGCCGGGCAGAGCTGAAAACCGCCCCGCGCAGTATCGGCAGTGATGGCGTAGACGAATTCGCCGCCGACGATCTCCGCCCTGGTAATCCGGGGCTGCGCCGCCACCAGGTACTCCTGCAGCAAGGTAATCCCGTCCTCGGGCGGCTCGTAGCCGGGCCCGGACAGGTAATCCTCGAATTCGTCGTGGCTGGCGAACAGGTGCACGCCCAGACCCTTGCCACCTTGATTGTGCTTGCAGATGAAGGGCGCCCGGAACTCTCCCGCCGCGTCCGCTAGCCGGGCCCGGCCGGCCACAGCCAGCGTCCTCGGCACGTCCAGCCCGGCCGCCCGCATCGCTGTCAGCTGCTCGACCTTGCTCATCTCCAGGTCGATCACCCGGCGGCCGTTGACCACCCGGCGGCCGCGGCTCTCGAGCCAGGCCAGCACGCCGCGAGTCTGGTCCTTGGCGAACGGGTGACCGCGGGTATGCGAGGACGCGCTCATCCGGGACCAGAACACCCCGGCCGGCGGCTCGGCATCCAGGTCGAGCACCGCCTCGCCAAGCAGCCATTGCTCGTGCGGCACCCCGGCCGCATCGAACGCGGCCGCCAGCGGCGCATACCAGTCCGGGTTCTCGTGCAGGACGTAAAGCTTCGGCCCGGCAGCCGGGTCAGAGCGCACGTTTCATCCCTTCGTGCGACGCGACGAAACCGAGCCGCTGGTAGAACCGGTGCGCGCCGGTGCGCGACTTGTCGGTGGTCAGCTGGACCAGCGCGCAGCCGCGCCGCCGGGATTCCTCAATTGCCCAGTCGATCATCGCGGCGCCAAGACCGCTGCCCCGGCAGGTCCCGGCCACCCGGACCGCCTCGATCTGCGCCCGCAGCGCGCCTCGCCTGGCCAGTCCCGGCAGGAACGAGAGCTGCAGGGTGCCGACCACCTGACCGGCCGCCTCGGCGACGACCAGCACGTGTGCCGGGTCGGCGTCGATGGCATCGAACGCCGCAGCATAGGCGGCCAGGTCCGCCTCATCCCGCACTCCGTCCCGGCTGGCGCCGAGCTGATCGGCCGCGATCAGCTCGACGATGGCCGGCACGTCGTCCCGCCGGGCTCGGCGCAGCACGACCGGGGGGCGGCGGCTGACTGGGCAATCTCCGCCAAAGCGTCCATGACGCCTATCCTGTCGCACGGGCAGTACGCGGCAGCTGCCCCCTGGCGCTTGTTAGGGCGTCGGCTCCGCCCAGGTGGACCAGGACTCAAACCCAGCCCACAGGTCGTCCTGGTAAAACCCCTGCTGAGCCGGGCACTGTGCCAGGCCGATCGGGCTACCGCCGCTGACTCCGGCCAGCGGCTCCAGGCACAACGAAGCACTGGCGTACGGACTGAAGGTCGCGGCGCCGCTGTTGCCCTGAATCTCCGGCACGGCCGCCGAGAACTCCTGGTCGGCCGCGCCGTTGCACGCCTGGACCTGCAGGCTGACGCCGGCCGCGTCATCCGCGCCGGGAACGGTCAGACACAGATTGAGGTCGTACAGCGGCCGGATCGAGATGCTGCCGTCCGGGTTCTCCGTCGACAGGCTTCCCGGCCTGAGGTCAGTCCAGGTCTGGAGCAGGGCGCCCGCCCTGTCGGCCAGGTCGACCGCGCTGCCAGCGACCGCGCTGGCCTTCATGCCGTACAGGTCACTATCGGTGTACGGATCGTTGGCGAACACCTCGAAGTCGTTGGTGACCGACGGCAGGTGATTGTTGTAGTCAGCCGCCGCCTGCGTCGCCCAGATGCCGGCCGCACCGGGGACAGAGGTGTCCGGGCATTGGCCCAGGATGACCGGGCGAAGGTTCCCCTTCGAGGACTTGCCCTCGGTCAGGCAGTGGCTGGCGTCGTCAGCGCCCAGCACGTAACTCCAGACGTCTGCGGAGTACAGCATCACCATCGGGATGATGATCTGGCCTGCAGACCCGTCACACCGGCTCAGGGCCAGTTGCTGCCCGGCCGCGCCAGCGGTCAGGCACGACGCCGTGTCATCAATGGGACTGAACCCAACGCCGCCGTCAGTCGCCGTCACGGTCCACTCCTCGCCGAGCGAGTTGCTGATGGGCGCCACGCCTGCCACCGACCCTGGCCAGCCGTGACCTGTGGCGACCAGGTCAACGGCCCAGTCCGGGGTGAACTGGCCGACGGCGGTGGCCAGGTTGCGGTAGGACCAGGCCTGGCCCTGCGTGTTCGCACACCGGCGGGGACTGACCACTCGCGACGGCACCTGCGTTCCGAAGAAACCGACGGACGTCGGCGCGCCGATGCAGAGCTTCCGGTCTTTCCGCGGGGAGAGAAAGAACACCGGGGTGTGCGCGGACGGGGCGCTGCGCGTGAAGCGCTCGGCCGCCCCGCCGTTACAGGTCCACATGCGCACCTTCGCGGGCCCACGCCGGGGGGTCACCAGTTGCAGGCACAGTGCCCGGTTGCTCGCCGGGCTGAGCGCACCGCCCCTGGTCAGTACCCAGGACTGGCCAGTGCGGCCAGCAGCCGTCTCCACTCGCACCGAGGCGCCCCGCCTGGCGGCCTGCCCGACAGTGAGTACCAGCCCGGTGTTAAAGGCATACAGCGGTTGCCCGGCCGCCGCCGCGGTCCGGACCGAGGACCTCGGTGCCGCGCTCGCGGCGGTGGCGGATACCGCCCCGGCGAGCACCGTCGTGGCGGTGACGACAACGAACAGCACTCTGCGCCAGCGCACGGCCGCCTGCCCCTCTGAGCCGGACGTATACGCCCTCGCGTGGAGTCCCCGGTCCGGCCTTCAAGGTCAGATTTACACCTCACTACGGCATAGGGCAAGGATCTGGGCAGGCTCGGACATTTAGCGCGGGTAGCTCGCCGCCGCGGCGAGGAACGCGTCATTCGCCTCGGGATCGGCGATGGTGACCCGGACGCCGTCCGGCAGGTAAGGCCGGACACTGACGCCGGCCGCGTCGCAGTGCTCGGTGAACCCGGCCGACTGCTCGCGGAGCGGCAGCCAGACGAAGTTCGCCTCGGTCGGCGGTACCGTCCAGCCCTGCGCCGTCAGCTCGTGCCGCACCCGGTCGCGCTCCTTGACCACCTGCTCAACACGCTCCAGCAGCTCAGACTCGGCTGCGAGCGACGCGATCGCCGCGACCTGCGCGAGCGAGTTCACCGTGAACGGCAGCATGGTCTTGCGCACAGCCTGCGCCACCGGCTCGGGCCCGACCAGGTAGCCCACCCGCAGCCCGGCTAGCCCGTAGGCCTTGGAAAACGTCCGCAGCACGGCCACGTTCGGGCGGCCCGCATACAGGTTCAGCCCGTCCGGCACCTGCGGGTCGCGCACGTACTGCACGTACGCCTCGTCGAGCACGACCAGGCAATCGGAAGGAACCTTGTCCAGGAACGTGGTCAGCTCGGCCTCGCGGATTGCGGTACCGGTCGGGTTGTTCGGGGTGCAGACGAAGATCAGCCTGGTCTGGCCGGTGATGGCCGCGGCCATCGCGGGCAGGTCGTGCCGGTAGCTGGCGGTCAGCGGGATGCGCACCGAGGTGGCGTTCGCCAGGTCGGTGAGGTAGGGGTAGGCCTCGAACGAGCGCCAGGCGTACATGACCTCGGCGCCTGGTTCCCCGACGGCCTCCAGCAGCTGCTGGGCGATGCCGACTGAGCCGCAGCCGACCGCGACGTGCGCGGCCGGAACACCGAACCGGGCGGCGATCGCGGCGGTCAGCTCGGCGGCGGTGTTGTCCGGATAGCGGTTGATGTGCGCAGCGGCCTCGGCGATGGCAGCGGCGACCGAGGGCAGTGGATCGTAGGGCGACTCGTTAGCCGACAGCTTGAAGGTCTTGCCGCCGGTCTGGGCGGGCGCCTTGCCGGGCTTGTAGCCGGCGAACTGGTCAAGCACCTGCCGGAACCGTGGGGATTGCTGGGACACCGTTGTCCTCCGTCCGCGTCACTGCTGTCACAGGCCGAGCCTGCCGGGTCACAAGCCGGCCTGCCGGGTCACAGGCCGAGCCCTGCACCCTCTCAGGGTAAGGGGCCGTCCGCCTCGGCTGGCAGGTCCTGCCCGGCCGCCTGCGGCCCGGCCGGCCCGGTGCCTGGCCCGGCGGGCCGGTGCCGCAGCATCGGCGGATGCAGCAGCACTGCGCTTCCCCGGCGGTAGACCTGCGCGGGCCTGCCGCCACCTGAACTGCTGACTTCACCCGTCTCCACCAGGAACTGATGGGCGCCAGTCACCTTGCGGTGGAAATTGCGGGGGTCCAGCGGCGTGCCCCAGACGATCTCGTAGACCCGGCGCAGTTCCGCGACCGTGAACTCGTCCCGGCAGAACGCGGTTGCCAGCGCGGTGTACTCCAGCTTCGAGCGGGCCCGCTCCAGGCCGTCCTGCAGGATCCGCGCGTGGTCAAATGCCATCTGCGGCAGCGCGCTGACCGGCTGCCAGCTCATCTGCGGCTGGTCAGGGGCCGGCAGGTCCGGTGCCAGGCCCAGATAGGCCACCGACACCGCTCGCCTGGTCGGATCCCGGTCCGGGTAGCCGTAGCTGCGCAGCTGTTCCAGGTGGACCAGCGCGCCAGGCAGCCCGGCTCGCTCGGCCAGGACCCGCGCCGCGGCCGCGGGCAGGTCCTCGTCCAGCCGGATGAACCCGCCCGGCAACGCGACCAGGCCGGCGTAGGGCTCCGAATCCCGCCGCCAGACCAAGGTCGTCAGCTGACCGCCGCGGATCGTCAGCACGACGAGGTCGACACTGACGCCGATCCTGGGCACGGTCACAGTCGCACGTTAGCGCCGGCGGCCGCCGTCGTGGGGGTCATCGCAACGGCGGCGGCGCCTGGCCGTTATCCGGCGGCGGCGATCGCGGCCGCGAAAACCGCCAGGGCCTGGTCGTCGAACAGAACGAACCGGGCTTCGGCCACCTCCGGGCAGTGAGGCCCGGCGGCCCGGACCGCCGTCACCGCGATCCGGGCCGCGTCGGCCATCGGCCATCGGTAGATGCCAGTCGAGACCGCGGGAAAGGCGATGGTGCGCGCGCCGAGCTCCGCCGCCACCAGCAGCGACCGCGTGAAGCAGAACGCCAGGGTCGCCGATCTGTCCTCGGCGGCGGAGTAGACCGGCCCGACGGTGTGAATGACCCACCGGGCCGGCAGGTCCCCGGCCGTCGTCGCAACCGCGTGCCCGGCCGGCAAACCGCGGCCGTAGTGGCTGGCCCGCAGGTCCCGGCACGCCGCCAGGATGGCCGGGCCGCCGCGGCGGTGGATGGCGCCATCGACCCCGCCGCCGCCCAGCAGCGAGGAGTTCGCCGCGTTCACGACCGCGTCGACCTGCTGGCCAGTGATGTCACCCCGAACTGCGGTAATGTCCACGCCACCGAGTGTGGCGGACACCTGACACTGCGTCAGCCCGCCTGCCCTGGTGGGGTGTGATTCGTCCACGTTAGAATTATCGCGTGAACCGACTTGGGGAGCTTGAGCGCGCCATAATGGATGTGCTTTGGGAAGCCGCAGACCCGCTGAGCGTGCGCGAGGTGAGCGGCTTGCTCACCGATCGGGACCTGGCCCACACCACCGTGATGACGGTGCTCGACCGGCTCGCCAAGAAGGGCTTTGCCCGGCGGGAGCGCAGTGGCCGAGCGTGGCACTATCGTGCCGCAGAAAGCCGGGAAGCCTACGTGACCGAGCTCATGCTGAGTGCTCTCGACCAGACCGGGGACCGGCAAGCCGCCCTGGCCAGGTTCGCGCGCAGCGTGTCCGGAACTGAGGCCCAGGCACTACTGCGGGCTCTGGGTGCTCTCGGCGAGGGCGCCCGAGGTTGAGCCCATGTCCGCAGCCGTCCTAATCCTCGCCGCAGTCGCAGTCAGTTGCGTGCTCGCGGCCAGGTCACTCGTCTGCGCCTCGTGGCCCCGCCGCTCTCCGGCCGCGGCCATCGTGCTCTGGCAGGCCATCGGGCTGGGCTGGGGTCTGGCCGCCGTCGGCATGCTGATTGGCGTGGGCACGACCGGCGGCGGAGCTGTCCTGACCGGGGCGCTGGACCAGGTACAGCGCGTTGCCAGGGCAGGGGCTGCCAGCCGCCGGCCACGTGGCCGAGGCCGCCCGGCTGGTCTGCCTGGGCGCCGGAGTCGTCCTGCTGAGCGTGCTGTGCTGGATCCTGGTGGCCGCAACTGCCTCCGTGGTACGGGCCCGGCAGCGTCAGCACGAGCTGCTGAACTTGCTGGCGCACGGAGATCCCAAGGTGCCCGGCGCGCTGGTCGTGGACTATCCGGCGGCGGCCGCGTACTGCGTACCGGGTCTGCGGTCGGCGATCGTGATCAGCGCCGGCACCCTCGAGCTGCTGGACGCTGACGAGCTCGCGGCTGTCCTCGCGCACGAGCGGGCGCACCTGCGTGAGCGACATGATCTGGTGCTGCTGCCGTTCATCGCGCTGCTGCGGGCGTTCCGCTGGGCCGGCATCGCCCGGCAGGCCTATCAGGAAGTCGGCCTGCTGATCGAGATGCATGCCGACGACCGGGCGCTGCGGCACCGGCCCGCCAGGGAACTTGCCACCGCGCTGCTGCGGGTGGGCGCGGCCGGCGGCGGAGGCGTCCCGTCGGGCGCGCTCGCGGCCGCGGATACGGCGGTGGACGGCGAGGTGGCCGCGCGAGTGATCCGGCTGCTGCGGCCTGCGCCGGCGATCAGTAACGCGGCGTTCGCGTTCGTCCTCGCGATCTCGGCGGCGGTCGTGACCGTCCCGGCCGCGCTGCTCGTCCTGCCGCTGCACTGATCGTCTCCGCTTCGTGGGTGGAAGATTGCTATCGCGCTGGCAGTAGCAAAGTTCCACTCATGACAGTGGCCGGGCCCGAAGGCCCGGCCACCTCATCCCTGCACCCCCGCCGGGTCTTATCCCGCCGACGGCGTCGGGGACGCCACCGGCTGCCCGGGCGCGGACAGGCAAGCTGACGCCGGCCAGCTCTGACTAGTGAACAGCAGCACCTGACCGGCCGCCCACGGCACGGCTCCGGACACGAACCAGCTGCCCGGAACCGACTTCGGGCTAGCGGAATAGCACTTCTTCGTCTGGGCCCGCCACTGCGCCACGGTCACGCCGCGGCTGGCGAGCATGGCCTTGACCTGCGCCACTGTCTTGCCGATGTAGTGCAGGCCGTGCATCGCCTCGCCGGGCGCGGTGACAGGCCCGGACGACTCGTACGGCTCGCCGGCCCTGGCGGCCCGGCCGAAGACCAGGTCTGCTGCACCATGGAAGCTAAGCGGCACCCGGACGCCGACCGGGCAGACATTGCCGCCACCGCCGGTGAAGCATTTGCCGGTGGCGGTGATGGGCTCGATCCCGTGCGCGCCACCCGACGGGTAGCTGGAGTAAACGAGCGCGCCGACCATCGACGGCGAGGCCGGAACCAGCCGCAGGCTGATGTTGAGGTGGTATTTCGCGAACTCGGCCCGGTACCGCCTCGGGTCAGCGACCGGGTTGTTCACGATCACCCTCAGGTAACCGTGGTGCCGGGTGATGGTCAGGACGGCGGCCTGGGCCGGCGCAGGGCCGATCTTCACCGGGCCTATGTGGGAGCCGGGCGCTGCTGCCGACGCGATGACCAGGCCCGCCACGGCCAGGCCGGCGGCGGCTGGCACTCCGATCAGGAGCCGGCGGCGGGCCGGACTACGACGCCGCGGACCCCGAGCGGGCAGATCCGCGGGGCCGGACGCGGCCAGCGGGGTGCTGGTGATGTCCGCGGCCATTGCGGCGAACGTAGCGGGCGAGGCAAGCCGGGCCGCCTCCGCGTCGGTCACCGGGGCAATACGGCTGAGCAGGTTCATGCGAGGTCTCCGTTCCGGACTTTGGCGCGAATTGGTTGCTGTGCGACGGGAGCGCTGCCGAGCTCGGCGGTCAGCCGCCGCCGGGCCCGGTGCAGCCGGATCCGGATCGCATTGCGCGAGCAGCCGAGGACTGACGCGATCTGCCCCGCGTCCAGCCCTTCCCAGCTGGCCAGGGCAAGCAGCTCCCGGTCCGGTTCCGGCAGTCGCCGGAATGCCGCCGCGATCTCGGCCATCTCTCCGGCAGGCTCAGCCGGCCGGTAGCTGACCGCCAGGTCCGCCTTGAGCCGGTCGGCAAGCGCCACCCGGCGCCGTTCACCTCGATGCTGGTTTGCCACGACGCGCCGGGCGGCCCCGTACAGCCACAACCTGGTCGCAGCGCCCGCCGGGATCTCATCCAGCCGCCGCCAGGCGACCAGGAAGGTCTCGGCCAGGACATCAGCCGCATCGTCACTGCTGCGCGTCCGGCGCAGCGCGTATCCGAGCAGCGACGCCTGGTTCGCTGTGTAGAGCTCCTCGAACCGGCGCCGTCGCTCACCCTCGTTACCCTCGGGCCTCACTAGCAAGGCAACTCCCTTCGACACCGGTTACGTGTCCGGACCGCTGCGGGCATTTCACGATCCGCGGGCGCAGGCAGGAAGGATAGGCGGCCGGACGGAGTTGGCGCGGAAAAGCCCGAGCATCCAGGAGCGAGTCATGGCCGACGTCACCGCCGCACTGAGCCCGCAGGTCCTTGCCTACCTTCAGACACAACGGCTGGGCCTGCTGGCCACCGTGGATTCGCGCAACGCGCCGCAGAACAATCCGGTCGGCTTCCGGTACAACGCCGAGCTCGGCACCATCGACATCGGCGGCCGCGCTATGGGGGCGAGCCGGAAGTTCCGTAATCTGGCTCAGAACGCGCGGGTCGCGTTCGTTGTCGACGACCTCGCCTCGGTACAGCCGTGGCGGGTCAGGTGCGTGGAGATCCGCGGCCGGGCCGAGGCGCTGACCGGCCAGCCAGCCCGGCCGGGTATGTCTGCGGAGATCATCCGCGTCTACCCGGAGAAGGTGATCAGCTTCGGGCTCGAGTCCTAGTCGGCGATCCGGATCCGCAGCCGCCGAAACCCGCGGCCCTTGTTCTCGATCTTGGCGACCTCGATGCGGCCGATGTGCTTGGTGCTCGCGACATGGGTACCGCCATCTGCCTGCTGATCAAGGCCGACAATGTCGACGATCCTGACCTCCTCGACGTCGTCAGGCACCAGGTTGGTCGCGGTGCGGATGATGTCCGGCAGGTCGAAGGCCTGCGCTCTGGGCAGTACGCGGACGTCGATCCTCCGGTCGGCGGTGATCTCGGCGTTGCAGGCCGCCTCGACCGCCTCCTTGAAGCCTCCCGGCAGTTCCGGCAGGTCAAAGTCCATCCGCGCGCTCAGCGGTTCCATATTGCCGCCGGTCACCAGCGCGCCGTAGTCGCGGAAGACAACCCCGCACAGGACATGCAGGCCAGAATGCGTCCGCATCAGCGCGGTGCGGCGCTCGTCCTGCAGCGCCCCGGTGACCGTGCTGCCGGGCGGCGGGACAGGATCACCCTCAGCCGGGATCAGATACAGGTCGTCACCTTTGCGGGCGCCGGTGATGCGCGTCTGCACCCCGCCCCACAGCAGCACGCCCTCATCGGGCGGCTGGCCGCCGCCGCCGGGATAGAAGGCCGACCGGTCGAGGACAATGCCGTCCTCGCCGGAGTGCAGCACCACGGCGTCCCATTCCCGCAGGGACTGGTCGGCTAGCTCAAGCCGGTGCGTGCGCCACTGCGACTCTGACATCCTCTGGCTCCCCGGGGCAGACATGGGCGGATAGTTCCGAGCCTAACCGCGCGCCAGCCTGCGTACCCGCGTCTTACCAGGGGCCGTAGGGACCCATGCGCTGGCCGGACCGCAGCGACTTGATCTTCGGCCGGACATCCACCAGGTAGATCGAGGCTGCCACGAAGGCGACGATGGGCAGAGCCAGCAGGCTGCCAAACAAGGTGAGCTGCTGGAGCACGCCGCCGATGCCGATCAGCAGCGCCACGCCAGTGATGATCAGCCAGATCGGCTTGGTCTGCTTACTGGCGGCCACGAACGACGTCGTCGGCCTGCGGAGCGCATCGACGAAGGCCCAGGCCTCGATGACGAACGCACCGACGAGAAGTGCGTAGAAAAAGTAATCAACAGCCCCATAGCCTGAAAAGTTGAACACGGCGCCACGCTACCTGGTTCCGGCAGGCGGCGGGAACGGATGCAGCGTCCCGCCCGCCTCGCCGCCCTCCGGGCCCTGCCAGGGGCTCGTCCCGGCAAATCCGCCGAAGGGGGCGTCAGCGTCTGCGCCGGCTCCGGGGTCGTCCTCGTCGTCCTCGTCGTCCTCGTCCTCGTCGGCGTCCGCGTCGTCGCTGAGGGGAGCGATCGCCAGCCTGCGCGGACGCGCGGCTAGTTCGGGGGTGAGATTCTCCGGCCAGGTCAGCGCCAACTCGTCGGGCGGCAGCTCGCTCTCGTCCTCTAGCTCGGCGTCGGCTCTGTCCATCGCCGTTTCCTTGCGGAACGACTCATAGATCTCGATGAGCATCTGCTTCTGCCGCTCGGTCAACTCGGGATCGGTGAGCACGGCGTCGCGGACTACCGAGCCTGGCGGCCGGTCTTCCAGGAAGCCTGCCTGGACGTACAGCGCCTCGGCGGAGATCCGCAGGCCCTTGGCGATCTGCTGCAAGATGTCGGCGCTGGGCCGGCGCAGGCCGCGCTCGATCTGGCTGAGGTACGGGTTGGAGATGCCAGCCGACTGAGCGAGCTGGCGGAGTGAGATCTTGGCCTGCTCGCGCTGGTCCCTGATATAGGCGCCGATAGCGCCAACGTTGACCGGGCTCATGACAGCAATCTTGCACCCAGGTGCTTGCAACTGCAAACGCCTAGCTAGCAGCCTGCGCATGCACCTCACCAGGGGAATCCGGCGAGCGGAATCGCGCCGCAGCCGCCAGGCGTTGCACAGAACAGAAGCATTCTCGCGCGGATGACATGGCGGATATCTGTCCGCGTCCGGGGTAGCTGGACGTAGCGCCCGGCCCCGCGCGGAATACCGCAAACGGTGTAATTCGTTATACACGTCTAAGGATCCCCGCCGCCCGAAGCTCGGCGTGTACGCCGGCGGTTCAGCACGGTTCTCCCAGCCGCCAGCCCCCAGTCCCCAGTCCCGAGTTCCCAGTCCCGAGTTCCCAGTCCCGAGCCCCCAGTCCTGAGTCCAGTTCCAAGTCCCCAATCCCAGTCTCCAGCCCCAGTCCCCGCTGGCCATTGACCGAACGGAACGGAGCGGCTATGAGCAGGCGCACCCGGCGTGATCCGGAGTTCTCACCCAGGCCGGCCCGGTACGGCCTGCACGTCACGCAGCGGGTGGCGATAGTCCTGGGCCTGGTGGCCGTCATCGTGGCGTCACTCGTCGGTGCCGCCGCCGCCGGCGTCTTCAGCCCGGTGCCGAAGGCCAGCGCAGCTCAGCCTGCCGCGCACCGGGCGGCAGACCCGGCGCACAAGCGGGCCACCGCGGCCGCGAAGGGCACGACCTCCTGCACCTCGGTCGCGCACATCGGTGACTCGACCTCCGTCGGCATGGTCGCGGCCGACGTACTGCCCGATCCCGCGCAGCGGCTGGCCGCGCAGTATGCCGACGTCGGCGTCAAGCACGCCAGGATCGACGCGTCCGGTGGCCGCTCGATCGTCGAGCAGATGCCCGATCAGCTCGACGGCTACCGCGTCGCGCAGAACTGGCTGGCGGGCGGGTACCACGGCTGCTGGGTCTTCGCGCTTGGTACCAATGACACCGCCAATGTCGCAGTCGGCTCGAATGTCAGCCTGACTGCCAGGATTGCCGAAATGATGTCGGCGGCACACGGCCAGCCGGTGCTGTGGGTGAATACCCAGACCGATCTGTCGGATGGGCCGTGGTCAGAGACCAATATGCAGCGATGGAACAGCGCACTCGTCAGCGCCTGCAAGACCTATCCGAACATGCGCATCTTCAACTGGGCGGCGATGGTCCAGCCTGCCTGGCACCTGCCGGACGGCATCCACTACACCCCGGCCGGTTACGCCATCCGCGCGCACGGCCATCGCCGGCGCACTCGCCCGCGCTTTCCCGGCCGGCGGCCACAGCGCGAGCTGTGTCGTCAGCTAACCGCGGCCTGTCAAGAAAGGCGCTGTACATTCCCCGCAGTCATTACATCTTTTGTCGTTGACAATACGTAGTCATTAGACTACTAGGGGTAGTTCCCCCGTCACTTGCAGTGACAGGCCAGGGGGGAACATGCCGAAGCCAGTTGGCTCGGGTCAGCGTTACATGCCGGGGCTGGACGGGCTCCGCGCCATCGCGGTACTCGCGGTCATCGCCTATCACGAGCAGCTCGGCTGGGCGCCTGGCGGCCTGCTCGGCGTTGGCGTCTTCTTCACGCTGAGCGGTTACCTCATCACCGACCTGCTGGTCAGCCGCTGGATTGCCACCGGGCGCGCGCACCTGGGCGACTTCTGGCTGCGCCGGGCCCGGCGGCTGCTGCCTGCGCTGTTCGTCATGCTGGCCGTGGTGACCGCCTGGGTGACGCTGCTGGACCGGGCCAGGCTGGGCAGTCTGCGCGGCGCGGTGGCCGCGGCAGCCACCTATTCCAGCAACTGGTACCTGATCTCCACGAGCCAGTCGTACTTCTCCCGGTTCGCCGCCCCGCAGCCGCTGGACCACCTCTGGTCACTCGCCGTCGAGGAGCAGTTCTACCTGATCTGGCCGTGGCTGCTGCTGCTCGGCCTGTCTGATCGTCCGGCGCCGGGCCAGAACCATAAGCGGATATGCTGGCTGGCGCTCCCCACGCTCGCGCTCGCCGCCGGCGTCCGCATATCTGATGGTCGTGCTGTATCACCCGGGCGTCGACCCGACCCGGGTCTACGAGGGCACCGACACCCGCGCCTGCGGCGCTGCTGATCGGCGCCGCGCTCGCGATGGTCTGGCCGACGCCGTCGCGGCTACCGCCAGCGGGCGGACGAGCCGCGTGCTGGACGTGCCCGCGCTTCGCCGGCCTGATCGTCATCGGCCTGATGATCTGGCGCGTCGGCCAGTACTCCTCGTTCATCTACCACGGCGGCCTGGTGCTGCTCGCGGTCGCGACGGCCGCCGTCGCTCGCGGCCACGTCCTGCCCGGGCAGCCTGGCCGGCGCCATGCTCGGCTGGCGGCCGCTGCGCTGGATCGGCGTCCGGTCCTACGGCATTTACCTGTGGCACTACCCGGTCATCGTGCTGACCTCGCCAGCCAACAGCGCGGAGAACCTGGGCCGGGCGGCCCTGCAGACGGCCGCCAGCATCGGCCTGGCCGCACTGTCCTGGAGGTACGTCGAAGAGCCGGTGCGGCACGGTGCCATCGGGCGGGCCTGGAAGCCGGGTCCAGACCGGCAGCTGGCCAGCCTCGGCCCCTCGGGGCTGGCCGCCGCCGCCGGCGGAGCGGGCGTGGTGCTCGTGGCGTGCGCCGGCCTGGCCGGCGTCGGTGGCTGTCCCGGCCACCTCCAGCGCCGCCGCACTCGGCGCCGCCACCGGCGCGCTGGCCGGCGTCGACGAGCTCGGCAGCCCCGCCGGCGCCGCGCCAGCCGGGAAGAAAGGCCCGGCGCCTGGAATCGGCAGCCGGCTGCAGCAGAGCGGGCCCGCTCCGGACCTCCTGCACGTCGGTGGTGCATATCGGCGACTCGACGTCCGAGGGCCTGGTCTCGCCTGACTACCTGCCCAACCCGCATCAGCGGATGGCGGCCAGGTACGAGGACGTCGGCGTGCAGAGCGTCTATACCAACATCACCGGTGCCCGCTCGGTCGTCGAGGTCCTGCCCGGCACCACCAACGGCTACGACGCCGCCAAGGGCCTGATCCGGCAGGGCTTCCACGGCTGCTGGGTACTGGCGCTCGGCACCAACGACACCGCCGACGTCGCCGTCGGCTCGAACGTCGGCCTGGCCGCCCGGATCACCGAGATGATGAAGGTCGCCAAGGGCGAGCCGGTGATGTGGGTGAACGTGATCTCACTGCTGCACTCCGGTCCCTACGCCGAGGCCAACATGGCGAAGTGGAACGCCGCGCTGATGAACGCGTGCGCGAAATACCCGCAGATGCGCGTGTTCGACTGGGCGGCGCTGCCGAAGAAGAGCTGGTTCATCAACGACGGAATCCACTACACCTCGAACGGGTACGAGCACCGGGCCAGGGATATCGCGAACGGCCTGGCCACAGCGTTCCCGGCCAGCGGGCAGAGCTCCGGCTGCCTGGTCAGCCTGCCGAAGGGCTAAAGCGGCGCACGCAGCCAGGTGGCCGGCCTGATTTCGCCGACCACCTGGCTGCCGCCAGTCACCGGCGTCTGCGCCAGCCCGGCCAGCGTGCTGGCATCGGCACCCGGCTCGTTCTGCGCACCCAGCAGGCCCAGCACCGCGACGCTGACCGGGACCCGGCCGCGGGCGGCGCCGTCCTCGATCTTGAAGGCGGCCGCCCGGCCGTCAGCTAGCGCGAACCCCTCGACGCCGTCCGCGCCCGACTTCACCAGCAGGCCGGGGACCGCCGCCATCAGCGCGCGCTCGGGCCGGGTCGTGCCGGACGTCCATTCGGGGTAAGCCCGCATCGCGTCGGCCACCGTCCGCTCCGGCGTCCCCGGCTCGGCCCGCACCACCGCACGAAACGCCCGGGCCAGGCCAAGCGCCGAGATCGCCATCAGCGGCGCGCCGCACCCGTCCACGCCGATCGCCGCCACGTCCTCGCCGGCCAGCCGGGCAATGGTTGCCCGGATCTCCTGCTGCAGCGGGTGGCCGGTATCGCGGTAGCTGGCCGTCGGCCAGCCATTGGCCACGCAGGTGGCGAGCATGGCGGCGTGCTTGCCGCTGCAGTTCATGTGCACCCGGTCCGGCCCGGCGCCGGCCGCGGCCATCGCCTGCGCGGTGGCGGTATCCAGCGGCAGGTCAGGCGGGCACTGCAGGTCGTCCTCGGTCAGCCCGGCGCCAGCCAGGATCTTGCGGACCCCGGCGACGTGAAAGTCCTCGCCTGAGTGGCTGGCCGCGGCCAGGGCCAGCAGCTCGCCGTCAAGCGGCAGGCCGCAGCGCAGCATGGCCGTGGCCTGGAATGGCTTGTTGGAGGAGCGGGGGAACATCGGCGCGGTCGCGGTGCCCGCCGACAGCAGCACGGACCCGTCGGCGGCCAGCACCGCGAGGGCGCCGCGGTGCCGCGACTCGGTGAAACCGGACCTGATGACCTCGGCCAGTACCGGGTTCTCAGTCTCAGCCGGGCTCTCAGTCTCAGCGGTGATCGGGCACCCCCAGCAACGCGCGCGCCTGCTCCGGCGCCATGGCCGGGCGCTGCGCCAGCTGGGCGGCGTCGGCGGCCCGCTGCACCAGCTCGGCGTTACTCACCACCGCCCGGCCGCGGGCGAACGTCACGGTATCTTCCATGCCGACGCGCAGGTGACCGCCGGCCGCCAGCGCCGCGAACAGCACCGGCACGCTGGTCCGGCCGATCCCGGTGGCCGACCAGGTGGCACCCGCGGGCAGCGCGGCGACTGCCTGCACCAGGGTGGCGGCGTCGCCTGGCATTCCGCCTGGCACGCCCATCACCAGGTCACAGTGCACGTGCCCGCCGAAAGGGGGGCCGAACTCGGCCAGCAGCCGGTGCAGCGCGGCGATGTGACCGAAGTCGAACAGCTCGAACTCGGGCACCACGTGCAGTTGCTGAGTCCTGGCGTACAGCTCCTTCATGAAGCCCCACGGGTTCATGAACACGTCGTCGCCGAAGTTGACGGTGCCGCACGTCAGCGAGCAAGCGTCCGGGGCCGCATCGAGCACGGCCAGCCGCCGCTCGAAGCTGTCGGTCACCGCGCCGCCGGTCGACAGCTGCACGATCAGGTCGGTGGAGCCGCGCAGCGCCTGCACCGTGTCCGTGAGCCTGACCAGGTCCAGGGTCGGCTTGGCCCGATCGTCCCTGATATGCACGTGGATGACCGCGGCTCCGGCCTCACGGCATTCCTTGGCCGTGGTGACCAGCTCGTCCAGTGTCACCGGCAGTGCCGGGACGGCCGCCTTCTCTGATTCGGCGCCGGTCGGCGCGACCGTGATCAGGGTGGCCTGACCGGGCCTGGCGATGCCGTCACTGGCCATGGCTGGAATCCCTCCTGCGACCGCTTCGTTGCGAGTGACCGCAGTCTATGCGGCCACGTTCCGGGCATTATGGCCGGACGCCCCGGCACGCGGGGTGATCTGCGGCACCGCCGCCCGTGCGAGAATTCCCTCTCATGCGAGCCGTCGTTCAGCGTGCCACCAGGGCGAGCGTCACCGTGGACGGGAACGTGGCCGGAGACCTGGCTGCCCCTGGCCTGGTGGTGCTGCTCGGGGTGACTCATGCCGACACGGTGGCTGCCGCCGCCGCGCTCGCCGCCAAGATCTATCACCTGCGGATACTGCGCGGAGAGAGGTCCTGCGCCGACACCGGCGCGCCGCTGCTGGTGATCAGCCAGTTCACGCTCTACGCCGACACGGCCAAGGGCCGGCGGCCGACCTGGAGGCGGCGGCGCCCGGGCCGGTCGCCGAGCCGCTGGTGACCGCGTTCGCCGACGCGCTGCGCGGGCTCGGCGCCAGCGTGGAGACGGGCGTCTTCGGCGCGGACATGCAGGTCATGCTGGTGAACGACGGCCCGGTGACGCTGATCCTGGAGGCGTAGCGGGCCGCGCCCGCGCTGGCAGGCTGGCCAGGTGCCGGCGGGTGAACTCGAGCGACTCCGCCAGGTCGTCGCTGCGTTCCTCGCTGCGTCGCGCCCTGGTGCGTCTTCACCTCGAGCACCACGATCCCGGTGTACCCGCGGCTCGCCAGCCTGTGAGCAGTTCCGCGCACGGCTGGGTGCCGCGGCCCGGGACCAGGTGCTCGTCGGGCAGGCCGGGCTGGTGCCGTCGGCCATGTGCACGTGGGCCAGCCTGCTGCCCAGCTCGTCGGCCATCTCCAGCGCGTCGGAACCGGACACCGCGGCGTGCGAGACGTCCAGCGTGGCGTGCGGAGCGTCGAGATCGACCGGGTTCCAGTGCGGGGCGTAGGCGGTCAGCTCGGCTCCGCGCGCCCGCAGCGGGTACAGGTTCTCGACCGCGAAGCAACGTCGGTCTCCGCCGCCATCCTGGTCAGGCCCGCCTCGAAGTCCCTGGCGTAGTCGCGCTGCCACCGGAACGGCGGGTGCAGCACGACGACCCTTCGCGCCAGCGCCTCCGCCAGCTCGCGCGACGTCCAGCTTCCCCCAGGGCTCGCGGCCCCAGACCCGCTGGGTGATCAGCAGGTCGGGCGCGTGCACGGCCAGGACCGGCATGCCGTGGTAGTCAGACAGCCTGCGCAGCACATCGAGGTCCTGGCTGACCGGGTCCACGGCCACCATGACCTCGATGCCGTCATATCCGAGGCTGCCGCCGTCTCGAAGGCATCCGGCGCCCGCTCCGGGAAGACCGAGGCGGTGGACAGCGCCACTTGAACGCCGGCGGCCGGAGTGACGTGCCCAAGGCACTCTCCTCCGCTGCCCGGCCCGCACACTGTGCCTCGCGTGGCCAGCTTATGCTGCACGCCGGCTACCCCCGTGCCGCCGGTCCAGCTGCCGCTGTCGGTCCCGGCCGCGCTACCGTGCCACAGCATGTCGGGAGAGTCTGCATGGACCGCGCCGCGCTCTACGAGTGCTCGGAGTGCGGCTGGCGGACCCTGCGGTGGGCCGGGCCGGTGCGGCGAGTGCGAGCAGTGGGGCACGGTCGCCGAGGCCAAGGTCCCGGCCGAGCAGCTGGCCAGGCCAGGCGCGGGCGGGCGGCGGCCGCGCCAGCCGGCGACGCGCCGCGGTGCCGATCGGGGCAGGTGGACGCCGACGGCGGCCCGGGCCAGGCCGACCGGGATCGGACGAGCTCGACCGCGTGCTCGGCGGCGGGCTGGTGCCCGGCGCGGTGGTGCTGCTGGCCGGGGAGCCGGGCGTGGGCAAGTCCACGCTGCTGCTCGAGGCCGGCGCGCTCGCCGCGGCGCGGGCCGCGGTGCTGTACGTGACCGGGGAGGAGTCCGCGGCGCAGGTGCGGCTGCGGGCCGACCGGGTCGGCGCGATCAGCGACATCGCTCTACCTGGCCGCGGAGACCGACTTCGCCGCGCTGCTCGGGCACGTCGAGGCGGTGAACCCCGCCCTGCTGATCGTCGACTCGGTGCAGACCATCTCGGCGGCCGGGCATCGACGGCGCGCCCGGCGGGGTCTCGCAGGTCCGCGAGGTCACCGTCGGCGCTGACCGCGCTGGCCAAGCAGCGCACGCTGACCACGGTGCTCGTGGGGCACGTCACCAAGGACGGCTCGATCGCCGGGCCCGCGCACGCTGGAGCACCTGGTCGACGTGGTGCTGCATTTCGAGGGCGACCGCCACGCGCAGCTGCGCATGGTCCGGGCGCTGAAGAACCGGTTCGGGCCGACCGACGAGATCGGCTGCTTCGAGCTCGGCGAGTTCGGCCTGACCGGGCTGCCCGACCCGAGCGGGCTGTTCCTGTCCCAGCGGCACGAGCCGGTGCCGGGCACCTGCGTGACGGTGACGCTGGAGGGCCGCCGCCCGCTGCTGGCCGAGGTGCAGACGCTGGTCTGCGACGTGCGGGCGACCTGCCGCCGCGCCGGGTGACGTCCGGCCTCGACTACTCCCGGGTCGGCATGGTGGTGGCGGTGCTGCAGCGCCGGGCCGGGGTGACGATCGGCAAGAAGGACATCTACGCGGCCACCGTGGGCGGAGTCCGGCTCACCGAGCCGTCCGTAGACCTGGCCGTCGCGCTCGCGCTGGCCAGCGCGACCGCCGACCTGAGCCTGCCCGCGGGCATCGTCGCCATCGGCGAGGTCGGGCTGGCCGGCGAGATACGCCGGGTCACCGGGGTGCAGCGGCGGCTGGCCGAGGCCGCGCGGATGGGGTTCAGGCACGCGGTCGTCCCGCCGGGCTCGCCGCGCCTGCCGCCCGGCGAGAGCCCGGGGATCGCCGTCACCGAGGCCGCGCACATCGCGCAGGCGATCGCCGCGGCCCTCGGCGGGCCGCGGCCATCAGGCACGGAACCGGCGGGACCGCAGACGGCTTTTAACCGTGCGCACAGCCTGCCGCACGCCGATACACTGACAGTAATGACGGGATCTTTCGGGGGTCTTGCGCCTGCGGCGGGCAAAGGCCAAGAAGAGCGTCGGCGGGCCGCGCTCGCGGCGCTGGCACCCGGCACGGAGCTGCGGGACGGGCTGGAGCGGATCCTGCGCGGCAGCACCGGCGCGCTGATCGTGCTCGGCTACGACCCGGCCGTCGCGGGCATGTGCTCCGGCGGGTTCGAGCTGAACGTCGAGTTCTCGCCGACCCGGCTGCGCGAGCTGGCCAAGATGGACGGCGCGATCGTGCTCGACGCGGCCGCCCGCACGATCGTGCGCGCCGCCGTCCAGCTCGTCCCCGACCCCGGTGTGCCGACGCGAGGAGTCCGGCACCCGGCACCGGACCGCGGAGCGGGTGGCCAGGCAGACCGGGTACCCGGTGATCTCGGTCAGCAAGTCGATGCGGATCATCGCGCGTGTTCATCGACGGGACCAGGTACGTGCTCGAGGACTCCGCCGCCCTGCTGTCGCACGCGAACCAGGCCCTGGCCACCCTGGAGCGGTACAAGCGCCGGCTCGACGAGGTCTCCGGCGCGCTGTCCGCGCTGGAGATCGAGGACCTGGCCACCGTCAGGGACGTCTCCGCCGTGGCCACAGCGGCTGGAGATGGTCGCGCCGGGTCGCGGCCGAGATCGAGGGCTACATGGTGGAGCTCGGCACCGACGGCCGGCTGCTGGCCCTGCACCTGGACGAGCTCATGGCCGGCACCGCCCAGGAGCGCGGTGCTGCTGGTGCAGGACTACGTGGACGCCGGCCGCCCGACGGCCGGGCGGCGGCCGTCGCGGCCGTGCTGGCCCGGCTGGAGAGCCGCTCGCGCCGGTGAGCTCCTGGACATGGCGGCCGTGGCGGCGGTGCTCGGGCTTCGACTGCCGCAGGGCCCTGGACGACCGGTGAGCCCGCACGGGTACCGCTGCTCGGCCGGGTGCCGCGGATCAGCAGGCCCGCCGTGGACAGCCTGATCGAGCACTTCGGCGGGCTGCAGAAGCTGCTGGCCGCCAGCGTGGAGGACCTGAACCAGGTGGCGGGCATCGGGTCGTCGCACGCCCGCAGCGTGCGCGAGGGCCTGTCCAGGCTCGCCGAGTCGTCGATCATGGAGCGCTACGTCTAGCGCTGATCCTGCCGCATGGCTGGTCCGCCAGCCGCGCCGATGTCGGAAGCTCAGCGCGGTTGCTGGTGACGCTGCCGTCCTGACGCGGACGCCGTGAAGCTCCCGCTCCGCACCTGGCCTGAGGTCGCCGTGCAGCCCGGCGCCGAGCGCTGGCGGTTCCAGGTGATCGGCAGCACCGTCGGTACCCCGCGGGCCAGGTTGGTCACCAGCGAAGCCCGGCCCTCGGCGCAGTCGGCCGAACTCCAGACCCGCTTCGGGCCCGCCATGACGACCAGGGACAGGAACTTGGGGCCGACGTTGAAGGCGCAGGTCCGACTCGCGGTGGACACCACGTCGACGTCGAACTCGGGCGACTGGGCCTGGACGGTAGCTGCTGCGGTCGGAGGACACGCTGATGACGATGTCGCTGGCCTGGCAGGCCGCAGCGCGACGGCCGACGGCGGCGCCGTGGTCTGCCGCCGGGCTCGACGCGTGCCGCCCGGCGTGGCCCCGGCGTGGACCCGCGCCGACCCGGGCCGCCGGACCCGGTCGTGCCGGACCCGCCGCCGTGCGCGGCCTGGATTGGCTGCGGCGCCACCCGGGCTCGAGGGCAGAACGCCGGAGAACGGCCCAGGCGATCGCGGCCAGGATGGCCAGCCCGACCACCAGCGCCAGGAACCGCCTCCTCCAGTAGGTCGCGGGCGACAGTGGGCGTTCCTGTGGCGCCTAACGGAACGTGTTCATGCCCATGCGATGAGTATGCAAGAACGGAGCGTGCCACGGCGCGACCCGCAGCTTCTTCCCGAACTGCGTTTCCGCAGCTAGACAGTTGCCTGGGTTGGTCCGCCGTTGGGCAAAGAAGATTTTCGCGGCCGCTGGCCCGGATACGCGGCTGCCCGCCCGGGAGACCATGCCAGGATCGTGTCACGTCATGCGAGGATCGAGCAACTGTGAGCTACGCCGAGCCGGTGCTGCGCTGGTACGCGGCCAACGCCCGCGATCTGCCGTGGCGGCAGCCCGGCGCCTCGGCGTGGTCGGTGCTGGTGAGCGAGATCATGCTGCAGCAGACCCCGGTGGCACGGGTGCTGCCCGCGCACGCGGCGTGGCTGGAACGGTGGCCAACCCCGCCGTCGCTGGCGGCCGCCGCGCCGGCCGACGCGGTCAGGCAGTGGGGGCGGCTGGGCTACCCGCGCCGCGCGGTGCGGCTGCACGCCACCGCGAAGGTCCTGACCGAAGACCACGACGGGCAGGTGCCGGACTCGGTCGACGGCGTTGCGGCAACTGCCGGGAGTCGGCACCTACACCGCGGCCGCCGTGGCCAGCTTCGCGTTCGGGCAGCGCCACGCGGTGCTGGACACCAATGTGCGGCGGGTGCTGGCCCGGCTGCTGGGCGGGCGAGGACCTGCCGCCCCGGCGCAGACCGTCGCGGAGGTACGGCTGGCCGAGTCGCTGCTGCCGCCCGACGCGCCGCGCAGGCGGCCCGCTGGTCGGTCGCGGTCATGGAACTGGGTGCGCTGGTCTGCACCGCGGCGCGGCCGCGCTGTCGGCAGTGCCCGGTGGCCGCGCAGTGCGCGTGGCCCGCGGCGGGCCGCCCGGCCGGCCCGGCACGCCGAACGCAGCGCGCGCTACGCGGGCACCGACCGGCAGTGCCGCGGCCGGCTGCTCGCGGTGCTGCGGGGGCCGGCGGCCCGGTGCCGGCCAGCACGCTGGACGCGGTCTGGCCGGACACCGGGCAGCGTGCGCGCGCGCTCGCCGCCCTGATCGCCGACGGACTCGTGACAGCCGCCGAGGGCGGCTGGTTCGCCCTGCCGGGCGATGAGCGGTAGGCGGCGGCCGTGCCCGCAACGCCGGCCGCGTTCCGGCGGCGCGGGTTCCCGGCAGCGATCTGCCCGGCACCCGGCGCCCGGAATAACCCGGGCCCGGATACCGGGCAGGTCCGCTTGCTGACCTAGCCGCTAGTCAGACGCGGTCGCGGTGGCGCCGCTGGCGCCCGCCTTGGTCTCGATCTCGACCGGCGGCGCGTCGGGGACCTCGGCGGGCTTGTTGATCGCCGTTGAAGGTGAACTTGGCGTCCTCGCCGGTGCCCTCCGCGTCGACGATGACGATCTGGCCGGCCTTCAGCTCGCCGAACAGGATCTTCTCCGACAGGTGATCCTCGATCTCCCGCTGGATCGTCCGGCGCAGCGGCCGGGCGCCGAGCACCGGGTCGTAGCCCCTCTCCGACAGCAGCTTCTTGGCCGCCGGGCGGAGCTCGATGCCCATGTCGCGGTCGCTCAGCCGCTCGTCCACCTTGGTGATCATCAGGTCGACGATCTCGAAGATCTCGTCCTGGCTGAGCTGGTGGAACACGATGATGTCGTCCACGCGGTTCAGGAACTCCGGCCGGAAGTGCTGCTTGAGCTCCTCGCCGACCTTGGACTTCATCCGGTCGTAGGAGCCGCGCGACTGCTCTGCGGCAGCGCCGAAGCCGACCGAGACGCCCTTGGAGATGTCCCTGGTGCCCAGGTTGGTGGTCATGATGATGACGGTGTTCTTGAAGTCGACCACCCGGCCCTGGGCGTCGGTCAGGCGGCCGTCCTCCAGGATCTGCAGCAGCGAGTTGAAGATGTCGCGGGTGGGCCTTCTCGATCTCGTCGAACAGCACCACCGAGAACGGCTTGCGGCGCACCTTCTCGGTCAGCTGGCCGCCTTCCTCGTACCCGACGTAGCCGGGCGGGGAGCCGAACAGCCGCGAGACCGTGTGCTTCTCCATGTACTCGCTCATGTCCAGCTGGATGAGCGAGTCCTCGTCGCCGAACAGGAACTCGGCGAGCGTCTTGGACAGCTCGGTCTTGCCGACGCCCGACGGCCCGGCGAAGATGAACGAGCCGCCGGGCCGCTTCGGGTCCTTCAGGCCGGCCCTGGTCCGCCTGATGGCCTGCGACAGCGACTTGATGGCGTCGTTCTGGCCGATCACGCGGCGGTGCAGTTCGTCCTCCATCCGCAGCAGCCGCTGCGACTCCTCCTCGGTGAGCTTGAACACCGGGATGCCGGTGGCGGTGGCCAGAACCTCAGCGATGAGCTCCTCGTTCACCTCGGCCGGCGTGTCCATGTCGCCGGCCTTCCACTCCTTCTCCCTGGCGTCCTTCTTGTCGATCAGCTGCTTCTCGTTGTCCCGTAGCGAGGCTGCCTTCTCGAAGTCCTGGGAGTCGATGGCCGACTCCTTCTCGCGCCTGACGTCGGCGATGCGCTCGTCGAAGTCACGCAGGTCCGGTGGCGCGGTCATCCGGCGGATGCGCATCCGCGAGCCCGCCTCGTCGATCAGGTCGATCGCCTTGTCCGGCAGGAACCTGTCGCTGATGTAGCGGTCGGCCAGCTGAGCTGCCGCGACCAGGGCGTCATCAGTGATGGTGACCCGGTGGTGCGCCTCGTACCGGTCGCGCAGGCCCTTCAGGATCTCGATGGTGTGCGAGATGGTCGGCTCAGCAACCTGAATCGGCTGGAACCGGCGCTCCAGCGCCGCGTCCTTCTCCAGGTGCTTGCGGTACTCATCCAGCGTGCTCGCGCCGATCGTCTGCAGCTCGCCGCGAGCCAGCATCGGCTTGAGGATCGAGGCGGCGTCGATCGCGCCCTCGGCGGCACCCGCACCGACCAGGGTGTGGATCTCGTCGATGAACAAGATGATGTCGCCACGGGTCCTGATCTCCTTCAGGACCTTCTTCAGCCGCTCCTCGAAATCACCGCGGTAACGCGATCCGGCCACCAGCGCGCCGAGGTCGAGGGTGTAGAGCTGCTTCTCCTTGAGCGTCTCCGGCACCTCGCCCTTGACGATCTTCTGGGCCAGCCCCTCGACGACGGCGGTCTTGCCGACGCCTGGCTCGCCGACCAGCACCGGGTTGTTCTTGGTGCGCCGGGACAGGACCTGCATGACCCGTTCGATCTCCTTGTCCCGGCCGATGACCGGGTCAAGTTTGCCTTCGCGCGCAGCCGCGGTCAGGTTGCGGCCGAACTGGTCAAGCACCAGCGAGGTGGACGGCGCGCTCTCGGACGGCGCCCCGGCGGCCGCAGGCTCCTTGCCCTGGTATCCGTGCAGCAACTGGATCACCTGCTGCCGGACCCGGTTCAGATCCGCGCCGAGCCGGACGAGTACCTGGGCGGCGACGCCCTCGCCTTCCCGGATCAGCCCGAGCAGGATGTGCTCAGTGCCGATGTAATTGTGACCAAGCTGCAGGGCCTCGCGCAGGGACAGCTCAAGGACCTTCTTGGCACGGGGGGTAAACGGGATGTGCCCGGAAGGCGCCTGCTGGCCCTGGCCAATGATCTCCTCAACCTGCTGCCGCACCGCCTCCAGGCTTATCCCAAGCGACTCAAGCGCCTTGGCGGCGACGCCCTCGCCCTCGTGGATGAGGCCAAGAAGGATGTGCTCAGTGCCGATGTAGTTGTGGTTGAGCATCCTGGCTTCTTCCTGTGCCAGGACAACAACCCGCCGCGCCCGGTCGGTAAACCTCTCGAACATCTCGTCGCTCCTCACAGAGCGGTCGGTGAGGCACCCGAACTGCCCCGTCCTTCCGCATGTTAGCCCGTGTGCCGGGCGACGCCATGGCGTGCGACATGCCGCACTACTCAAACGTTCCCCGCCAGAAGGGCGTTCATCCCATTCAACTGAGGCTGAAGAGGCAGTGTTCCCAGCTACGCCGCCAGCGAAAGCAAATGTTGGCGGCTTCGCCTGCAGCGAACGGGGTTGCCAGGCTCGCGGGGCAGACTTCGCCGGTGCCGCCACCGGAAAGACCGGCCAGCGCACGGCAGTGCCGGGCAGTAACTAATAATGCAATTAACACCGTTATGCGGCTTCTGCCGGTCCGAGTACAGCGACGGCCGGCCGAGAAGCGGGGCGTGATCGGCGGCGGCGCGCCCAGCCGGCGTCGCGGCCTTCGGGGGCACGCGGGCCGAAACCGAGCTGCCCAGCCGGCCCGCGACGTCGCGGGCCGACCTCCCCGGACCGGCAGGCGAAGACCAGAGCGGCCGGGCCCGGGGGACGAAACCTGCTGGCGTCAGTGAGTGGCCTCGTACTCGGCGATAATCGAGGCCGGGATCCGGCCGCGCTCGCTGACCTTCTCGCCCCGCTCACGGGCCCACTGCCTGATCTCCGAGCTGCGCTCACGGCCAGGCCCGCTGCGGGCCTTGCGGCGCCGCGCGGCGCCACTCACCCGGCGCGCATGCTCGATATATCCGCCGAAGAGGTCGTGCAGTTCCTTCGCATGCGCCGAACAGACATCGATCTCGTAAGCAGCGCCGTCAAGGGCGAACGAAACAGTCTCGTTCCCTTCGATCTCTCCATCGTGAGGGAGATCACAAACAACCGTCACCACGGTCTTCTGGACCATCATGGAGCCTTTCACTGAAGTCTTTTAGGCCAGCTAAAGGTATACCACGGCTGACTGGCTTAGCAATTCGAGATTGCCGTTTACGTATCGGCGAAGTCGCAGCCGGCCGAACAATACAGACGGCAACAGTAACGCAGTGTAATCAGCGCAACCGGACAGAGTTAACCATCTGTAGCCGACAGATGTGCGTCGTCAGTTTCGGCACCGCGCTCATTATCAGCCTCTTCCGCCACCTGGTCTGGCAGCGCGGAAATGCTCCTGTCCTGGTCAGCGTGATCGGACCGGCCACGGCGCATCTCGTGCCGCAAGAAGGCGACAACGGCGTACACCACGACTGCGCACATGAGGAACGGCGGCGTGAGCACCGACACGTACTTCATCGGGCTGCTCCCCTTTCCGGCAGCATTAGCCAGGTGGCATGAATCGCCTGCTGACCAGCAGCAGAGCCCGGTGCCGCCGGGCTCACGGCGGTGCCAGGTAAGACCGGCCGCAGGCCAGCGCACTGGCGGCCCGGCAGCCGCAGCCGGCGTCCAGGCGGGATCGCGGGCTACTGCCTACGCTACCGATAACGCCGCAATGGCGCTGCCCGGCCTACCCTGAAGCGGCCAGCGCGCGTCCTACTGCGGCGCCTGGCATTACCCGGCCGCCCAGTCCGGTGGGCAGTTTACCCGGCGGCTATCGGCCGCGGCGGCGGCTCAACCGCGACCGGCCAGGCTAATCCCGATGCGTTATCTGCAGCCGGTTTCACCGAATTTCCAACAGCGCCGCGCCAGTACTCCGTCCCGGTAACGGGACTGGTCACGATCGCGCTCGCGTTCATATGCAACATGCATCTTGCGATATGAAATCGCGAGCTTGCGCTATCGGACTCAGGAAGCCTTCAGATTCGCAGCAACATCCGCGTGTTACCGAGGGTGTTGGGTTTCACCCGATCAAGGTCGAGGAACTCCGCGACTCCCTCGTCGTAGGACTGAAGCAACTCCGCATAGACCTCAGGCGTGGTTGCTTGGCCCTCGATCTCGGTAAAGCCATGCCGCTTGAAGAACTCGACGGCAAAGGTCAGGACAAATACCCGGCTGACACCGACGTCCCTGGCGGTCTCCAGCAGCGCGAGAATTATCTGATTGCCGACACCGTGACCCTGATAGCCATCGGCGACGGCGACGGTGCGGATCTCGGCCAGGTCCTCCCACATCACGTGCAGCGCACCGCACCCGACGACTTCGCCGTCCGGACCGCTGGCGACCCAGAACTCCTGGACACCCTCAAACAGGGCCACTGTGGGCTTGTCGAGCAGGCGGCCGGACCTGGCGTTCGCGTCTACGAGTGCGCGGATGGCCCGCACGTCGGCCGTCCTCGCGCGCCTGACCGCATAGTCCATCGGGATGCAACCTCCGTGCCCGTCGCCAGCAGGCGGGCGATGCGGCCGGACCTGCCCTGGCCGCAGGCGCCATGGTCTGCCCAGGTCGCCGCGGTGATCCCTGCAGAGCATCCCAAATGAAGTGCAGGCCTGCAATACGACCGTCAACTGAGCGTTACCGCGCCAGCACGTATTGCTGCTAAGTGCCGCGTGATCTGCACGTTAGCGCAGATCACGCGCAGATCACGCATCCGTTAGCCAGTCCGTGACACGCCGTGTGACCTGCGGTTATGCACTCATGACGAGCAGTTCGGCAACTCGCCGGGACTATGGATTGCAGAGCACGCCGGTAGCCGTACCGCAATAGCGAAGATGCACCGGAGATACCAACCCGGTCAGAAATCTTCGCTGTTTCGGCCCGCGGCTGGGGCGTTCTCTATTAATCTCCATCGCTGATACCCGTCATGTGCGAACCGGTCTGACCGGACCGTCCGTGACGACCCGCCGAGTTCCTGGCCGCTGCACGCTGAGCGGCCGGGGAGCCGGGGACCCACGAATCCCCGGGGTGAATCGGCAGGCTGCGGGACACCCGCCTGCAGCCCGCCGTAGGGCTCCTCCGGCCCGAACCCGTCAGCTAACCCGGTAGGCGGCCTAGGAGAGGAGACACTACGTGGAGCTCATGCCGCGTTGGAGGCATGGAGCACGGCACTCAGTACCAGTATTCGCACCGGCGAGCGCGCGGATTGCGCCCCGTGCCGCGGTCATCGCCGCGGCCGCCGTCGCTTGTGCAGCCCTGCTGCCCGTCGGATCGGCGGGCGCCGCGCAGGCATCGGGGACGTCAGGAAACCCGAGCCTGCAAGCCACCCTCGCCAAGGCCAACGCGCTGTCGGAGCAGATCGACAATCTGAGCGAGCAGTACGACGGCCTGAAGATCCAGCTCAACCAAGCCAGGTCGCAGGCTGCCATCGCCAAGGCGAACGCCGCCAGGGACCTGCGCATCCTTGCCCAGGACGAGAACTACATCGGCGAGATCGCGGCGGAGAACTATATGTCCGCCGGGCTCAACCCGTCGGTGCAGCTGCTGGAAACCTCCACGCCGCAGACGCTGCTGAACCGGGCCTCGATCATGACCCAGATCGAGCAGGAGAACGGCGCCAAGATCAAACTCGTCGCGAACGCCGCGAACGCGGCCAAGCGCGCCGAGGCAGCCGCCGCCCAGGAGCAGCATCAGGCGACTCTGCTGTCCGCCCAGATGAAAGCCAAGGTCGCGCAGATCCAGAAGCGCGAGAATTTCTTCAATAGCAAGGCCTTCGCCCAGGCGGACGCGATCTTCCAGAAGACCGGGAACTTCCCGAACATTCCGGTGCACGGCGACTCGCTCGGTGTCCAGGCACTCCGGTTCGCCCTCCAGAAGCTCGGCGCCCCCTACGTCTGGGGCGCTGCCGGGCCGAGTTCTTTCGACTGCTCTGGCCTCGTCATGTGGGCCTACGCGCATGTCGGGATCAGCCTCGAGCACTTCACCGGCGACCAGTGGAACGAGGGCCAGCACATCTCGCGCAGCGAGCTTGAGCCAGGCGACCTGGTCTTCTTCTACCCGGACATCGGCCACGTCGGCCTGTACTACGGCAACGGCCTGATGGTGGACGCGCCGACCTTCGGCCAGCCCGTGCAGATCCAGCCTGTTATGTGGAATGTCTACGTCGGGGCGGTCCGGATCGTCGGCTGACCCGCTGCTCAGCTCCTCCCCCCAGCGCTGCCCGGCCAGACCCCCCTCCGGCCGGGCAGCTTTATGTTCAGCCGGGCTTGACCAGCGGGAACAGTACCGTCTCGCGAATTTGCGCGCCCGTCAGCAGCATGAGCATCCGGTCGATGCCCATGCCCATCCCGCCGCTGGGCGGCATGCCGTATTCCAGCGCGAGCAGGAAGTCCTCGTCGAGCTGCATGGCTTCCGGGTCGCCGCCTGCGGCCAGCAGCGACTGCGCGGTCAGCCGGGCTCGTTGCTCCACCGGGTCGACCAGCTCGGAGTAGGCGGTGGCGATCTCGGCGCCGAAGGCGACCAGGTCCCACTTCTCGGCCAGCCGCGGGTCCTCGCGGTGCTGCCTGGTCAGCGGCGACACCTCGACCGGGAAGTCCCGGTAAAAGGTCGGCTCGACTGTGCGCGCCTCGACCAGGTGCTCATACAGCTCCAGCAGGACTTGAGCCCGGCTCCAGTCCGGCTCAAGCTCGATCTCGTGCTGGTCAGCGAAGCCCCGCAACTCCTTCTCGCCGGTACCCGGCGAGACCTCCTCGCCGAGCGCCTCCGACAGGGCGCCGTGCACGGTCGCCTCGCGCCACCGGCCGCTGATGTCGACCACTGATCCGTCTGGCCGCCGGGCGATCTGCTCGCCGAAGGCGGCCAGCGCCGCGGCCTGCACCAGCTCCCTGGTCAGGGTCTGCATGGTGTTGTAGTCGCCGTAAGCCTGGTAGACCTCCAGCATGGTGAACTCGGGGTTGTGCGAGCTGTCGGCGCCCTCATTGCGGAAGTTACGGCCGATCTCATAGACCCGCTCGATGCCGCCCACGACCAGCCGCTTCAGGTACAACTCCAGCGCGATCCGCAAGTACAGGTCAAGGTCGTAGGCATTGCTGCGGGTAATGAACGGCCGTGCGTTCGCCCCGCCGTACAGGGTCTGCAGGATCGGGGTCTCGGCCTCCAGGTAGCCGCGGATGTGGAGTTCTTCCCGCACGGATCTGGTGACCGCGGCGCGGGTTTCGGCCATCCGCCGGGCGGCCGGGTTGACCAGGAGATCGAGATAGCGCTGCCGGACCCTGGCCTGCGGATCGGTCAGGCCCTTGTGCTTGTCCGGCAGCGGCCGCAGTGCTTTGGCGGTGATCGCGAAGGAGTCGGCCAGCACCGACAGCTCGCCGCTCCTGGACGAGATCACCTCGCCGGTCACGCCGACGTGATCGCCCAGGTCGACGTCGGCTTTCCAGGCCGCCAGCGCGTCCTCGCCGACCTTGGCCAGCGAGATCATCACCTGCATCTCGCCGGTGCCGTCCCGCAGCACGGCGAAGCACAGCTTGCCGCCATCGCGGGACAGCACCACCCGCCCGGCCACCGCAGCTTCCCGCCCGGTCTTGGTGTCCGGTGGCAGTTCGCCGAACTCGTCCCGCACCTGACCGATCGTGTGCGTGCGAGGGTAACCCGCCGGGTAGGCATCGATCCCTGCCGCTCGCATCCGCTCGGCCTTGGCCAGCCGCACCTGCATCTGCTCGGGTGCGGCGGCATCGGCGAAACCGGGGTCCTGCGTCATCTGCCGAGGGTACCGGTCGCTGATCTAGCTGGTCACTGCCTTATCAGGGACACCAGAGCTGACGGCCGGCCCGGTCCGGTCGGTGGTATTGCGCTCGTACGTCAGCCGCAGTCCGATCAAGGTCAGCCACGGCTCGTGGGCATCGATGACCGAGACCTCGTCGAGGACCAGCGGCGCCAGCCCGCCGGTCGCGATGACCGTGACCGAGTCCGGGTCTGCCGGGGCGAGTTCGGCCGCCATCCGGGTCGCGATGCCCTCGACCTGCCCGGCGAAGCCGAAGATGATCCCGGACTGCAGCGCTTCCACGGTGCTCTTGCCGATCACCCGGCTCGGCCGGGTGAGCTCGACCTTCAGCAGCTGAGCGGCCCGCCGGGATAGCGCGTCGACCGAGATCTCGATGCCAGGCGCGAGCGCGCCGCCGACAAACTCGCCCCGTTCGCTGACTGCGTCGAAGTTGGTCGAGGTGCCGAAGTCCACCACGATCGCCGGCCCCCGTACAGGTGCGCCGCCGCGACAGCATTCATGATCCGGTCGCTGCCGACTTCCTTGGGATTGTCGTACCGGAGCGGCACTCCGGTCTTGACTCCCGGCTCCACGATGACCGCAGGCACGTCGCCGTAATAGCGGCGGAACATCTCCCGCAGTTCGTGCAGCACCGACGGCACCGTGGAGCACAGCGCGATCCCGCTGACATCCGGCTCGGCGAACAACGTGCTCTGCCGCAGCAGGCCCTGCATCAGCACCGCCAGTTCGTCGGCGGTGCGCACGGGGTCAGTGGAGATGCGCCAGTGCTCGACCACCTCGGCGCCGTCGAATACACCCAGCACCGTGTTGGTGTTGCCGACGTCAATCGTCAGAAGCATCCCGGTCCGATCCCTCGTGGGCCTGGACCAGGTCCAGGCCGATGTCCAGAGCGGGGGCTGAATGGGTCAGCGCCCCAACCGCAAGATAATCCACCCCGGTCAGCGCGACCGAACGGGCCATCGCCAGGCTGAGACCGCCGCTGGCCTCCAGCAGTGCCCGCCCGGCGGTCAGCCGGACCGCGGCAGCGGTGTCAGCGACCGTGAAGTTGTCCAGCAGGATGAGGTCAGCACCGGCGGCCAGTGCCTCGGCTACCTGATCCAGGGTGTCGCACTCGACCTCGAGCGGCAGGCCGGGGGCCGCGGCGCGGACCGCGGCAAAGGCAGCCGCGACCGAGCCGGCTGCGGCCACGTGATTGTCCTTGATCAGCGCGGCGTCGGACAGCGACATCCGGTGGTTGACACCGCCGCCGCAGCGCACCGCGTATTTCTGCAGCGCGCGCAGGCCAGGCAGCGTCTTGCGGGTATCCCGGATACTGGCCCCGGTCGCCGCGATCTCGTCCGCCCACTGCCTGGTCACGGTGGCGATGCCAGACAGGTGACAGAGCAGGTTCAGCGCGGTCCGTTCGGCGGTCAGGATCGGCGCGACCGGGCCGGTCACCTGCAGCACGGCTTGGCCGGGTGCGACCCGGTCGCCGTCAGCGGCCAGCGGCTTGATCGTAAGATCCGAGCTGACCAGCGAGAACACCGCTTCCGCCAGCGGAAGTCCGGCGAGCACGCCGGAAGCTCGCGGCACCAGCTCAGCGCGCCCCCGTTCAGAGGCTGGCACCGTCGCGGCGGTCGTGATGTCGGCGCCGCCGGCCAGGTCCTCGGCCAGCGCGGCCGCCACCACGGCGGTCACCGCGGCCGGATCCAGGCCGCCAGCGGTCAGCCGGGCGGCGATGTGCGCATTGATCTCAGTCATCGAGCACCGGCTCAAACACCAGGCTGAGCCCGGCCGGCTCGAGCGAGCTGACCAGATGACCGCGCCACACCTCGCTGGTCTCGCCGAAATCCTCCCGCCAGTGACTGCCGCGGGTCTCCTGTCTCGCCAGTGCCGCCTTGACCAGGGCCGTCGCCACCAGGTGCAGATTGCTGGCCTGCCAGGCCTCCGCGTCCGGCTTGTCGCAGTAGGTCTGGCCGAGCCCGGCCAGGCCCGCCGCCGCGGCGGCCAGGGCGGCACCGGAGCGCAGCACGCCGGCGCTGGCCGACATCAGCTGCTGCAACGGGCGGACGATACCCGGATCGAGCAACACCGTCGGCAGGTCGCCGTCGGCGGCGGGCCATCGATCGGCAGGCGGCAACTCGGCGGCCGACGACTCCATGGCCGGCAGTTCCCTGGCCAGGACCTCGGCGATGCGCTCGGCGAAAACGAGGCCCTCCAGCAGCGAGTTCGAAGCAAGCCGGTTGGCGCCGTGCACGCCGGTGCAGGCGCACTCGCCGCAGGCGTACAGTCCGGGCACGCTCGTCCGGCCGTGCAGGTCGGTGCGCACCCCGCCGCTGACGTAGTGCGCGGCCGGGACGACTGGGATCAGTTCGGTGACCGGGTCGATCCCGTGCTCGCGGCAGCTGGCTGCGATCGTAGGGAACCGGTGCTGCCAGGCTTCCGCGCCCAGGTGGCGGCCGTCCAGGTACACGTGGTCGGTTCCGGCCGAGATCATCTCGCGCATGATGGCTTTCGCCACGATGTCGCGGGGCGCCAGGTCGGCGAGCGGGTGCTGGCCGGCCATGAAACGCTGGCCCGCGGTATTCACCAGAACCGCGCCCTCGCCCCGCACCGCCTCGGAGATCAGCGGCTGACGGCCGACCGAGTCGGCGCCGAGCCAGAGCACCGTCGGGTGGAACTGCACGAATTCCAGGTCAGCCACTTCCGCCCCGGCTCGCAGGGCCAGCGCGACGCCGTCGCCCGTGGAGACCGGCGGGTTTGTGGTCGCCGAGTACACCTGACCGAACCCTCCGGTCGCCAGCACCACCGCCCGGGCCCGCACGGCCCCGACGCCATCGGCCTGACCCTGGCCGAGCACGTGCAGCGAGATGCCGGCGGCCCGGCCGTCGCCGGTCAGCAGCAGGTCGATGGCCAGCGCGTGCTCGATCACCTCGAGCTCGGCGCTCTGGCCCGCCTCGGCCAGCCGGACGAGCAGCGCACGCGAGATCTCGGCGCCGGTCGCGTCGCCGCCGGCGTGCGCAATGCGACGGCGCAGATGGCCGCCTTCCCTGGTCAGGGCCAGCGGGCCGGACGGCTCCCGGTCGAATTCGGCACCCAGGCCGATCAGCCGCCGAACGGCATCGGGACCATCGGTCACCAGCGCCCGGACCGCCCGTACGTCGCAGATTCCGGCGCCGGCCGTCAGCGTGTCGGTCAGATGGTCCTGCGGCGAGTCGCCGGGGCCGAGCGCGGCCGCGACGCCGCCCTGGGCCCACCGGGTCGAACCGTCGTCCAAGACCGACTTGGTCGCGAGCAAGATGCGCGCAGCGGGCAGCCGCCGCCGGATTTCCAGCACCGCCGTGACGCCGGCCACTCCCGACCCGACCACGACGACATCGGTCTCTTTCAGCCAGCCCGGCTCGGGGGCGACCAGCCGCGTGGCCATCATCGCTGGCCGCCGAAGTCGAGCTCGGTGTTGTCGATCAGCCTGGTGCTGCCGACCTTGGCCGCTACCAGCAGCAGGGCCGGCCCGCGGTGCCCCGGCCCCACCGGCGTGAAGGTCACCGGATCGGCGAGGATCAGGTAATCCAGCTCGGCCGGCGGGCTGGCGGTGGCCGCCGCGTCCAGCACGGTCCTGGCGGCCGTCAGCGCCGCCTCAGGCCCGCCGCCCGCTGCCGCGACCGCGGCGGCCAGCGCACGGGAAATAGCCAGAGCCGAAGTCCGGTCGGCCGGCGACAAGTAGCTGTTGCGGCTCGAGGCAGCCAGCCCGTCGGCGTCGCGGTGCAGCGGCGCGGTCGCGATCTGGACGCCCAGTTCCAGGTCGGTGACCATCTGGCGGATGAGCGCGACCTGCTGCGCGTCCTTGGCACCGAATACCGCGATATCC
This sequence comes from uncultured Actinomycetota bacterium, assembly GCA_963713585.1. Lineage (GTDB taxonomy): Bacteria > Actinomycetota > Actinomycetes > Streptosporangiales > Streptosporangiaceae > JAJYUU01. The sequence continues at coordinate 79,216 of CAVQMG010000004.1, forward strand.
GGCGCGGTGAGCTGGAACAGCTTCATCACCACGGTCAGCACGCCGCCGAAGAAACCGGGCCGGGACGCGCCTTCGAGCAGGCGGCCGACCGGCCCGGGGTCGACGGTCACCATCGGCTCAGCCGGGTACATCTGCCGCCGGTCCGGCGCGAAGACGACACTGACTCCCTCGGCGGCGCAGATCGCCAGGTCGGCATCGAGCGGCCGCGGATACCGGTCGAAGTCCTCAGCCGGCCCGAATTGCAGCGGGTTCACGAAGATCGACACCAGCACGCTGCCGCCGGGCCCGGCCAGCTCGCGCGCGAGGCGCAGCGGTGACCGGTGCCCGTCATGCAGCGCCCCCATGGTCGGCACGAGCACGACCGGCGCGGGCAGCGCGGCCAGGACCGCCGCCAGTCCCTTCCGCGTCCTGGCCAGTACGGGCACGGGCAGCGTCGCAGCCGGCGCTTCCGCCTGCCGGGCGGCGCTCACCGCGGCACCTCGGCCAGTACGTCCAGCAGGCGCTGGGCATCGGGCGCGGCCAGCATGCCGCTGGCCAGTGCCCGGCTGGCGGTCAGCCGCGCGAGCGCGAGGTAGGCGGGCAGTGCCTCGGGCGCCTCCGTGCGCAGCACCTGCACGTGCCCGGCCACGGTCTCGGCATCGCCGCGCGCGACCGGCCCGGTCAGGGCGGTATCCCCGAGCCGCAGTGCGTTGTCCAGGGCGGCGGAGAGCAGCGGTGCCAGCATCCGGGCAGGCTGCGCAACGCCGGCCTTGGCCAGCAGGTCCTGCGCCTGGACGACCTGCGTCACCAGATGATTGGCCGCCCCGGCCAGAGCAGCGTGGTACAGGCCACGGTCGGCTTCGGCGATGAAGACCGGCTCGCCGCCCATCTCCATCACCAGTACCTCGGCCGCGGGCCGCAGCACCGCCGGCGCCGTCACGCCGAAACAGATGCCGGTCAGCTTGTCCACGTCGTCCGGCCGCCCGGTGAAGGTCATCACCGGATGCAGGGCCAGCGGGAGCGCGCCGAGCTGCACGGCCGGCTCGAGCACCGCCAGGCCGTGCAGTCCGCTGGCGTGCATGAGCAGCCGTCCGGCCAGCGGCGCGCCAGTCGCGGCCAGGCCGCTGACCAGGCCGGGCAAGGCATCATCCGGCACGGTCAGCAGGACCAGGCTGGCGGCCGCGAGCACATCCTCGGGCTGCAATACCGGCACGCCGGGCAGCAGCCGCTCGGCTCGTTCCCGCGATACCTGCGAGACAGCTGACGCGCCGACGATGCGGTGACCAGCCCGGCTCAGCGCTACCGCGAGCGCGGCGCCGACCCGGCCGGCCCCGATGACACCGACATCGAGCCGGGCCGGGTGCTCCGGGCTCTCGGGCTCGGGGCGCACGTGCTCAGAGGTCATACGCGGTCGGATGCCTCGGCTGGTAGAGGCCGATCTGACCGCCGCCGGGGATAGCGATGGTCGTCATCAGGCCGAACCCGGCCTGCTGCACTCCGGAGCTGAACTCCGCTCCCTTGGCCGCGAGCTCGGCCATGGTCTGCTCCAGGTCGTCGCACATCAGGTAGAGCTCGTGCTGGCCGGCGGTCTCGGCAGGGTGGACGGCAAGCTCAGACGGCGGCTGCCGGAAAATCAGCCACCCGTCGTGCGCGTCGACGGACGGCAGTTCGAGCACGTCCCGGAAGAAGGCGCGCGCTGCTGCTGCATCCGTGGCGTAGATGATGGAGTGCATTCCCGTGATCACTGACTGCTCACCGCCTCCTCGCGATGCCCGTCAAAGCATCCTGCCGGATCCGGGCGGCCCGGCCGCAGCCGGGGCCTGAACTGGCCAGGCCACTGGTGTGCCTGGCTAGGAGTGCCACTGCCAGCTGTCCTGCTGCTGCCGGTCATCGTCGTCATCTCCCGGCGGCTTCGGCGCCCGGCAGCATCGCTCCAGGTAGAGCGCTCCGGCGATGAGGGCTATCGCGGCCGCGACGGTGGCGCCGGCTACCCGTGCATCGCGCGCCGGGATGGTTTTGCTCAGCTCGCCAAGCACGAACACCAGGTAGCCGCCCGCGAGGCCGCCGATGGCGGCACCAGCCGCCGAGCTCGCCTTCGCCAATGCCACCAGCCGGGCTACCGAGATCGGAGCCAGCGGCTTGCCGGCCCTGGCTCCGGTGATCCGCCTGCGGATGTACCGGCCGATGACGGCCTCAGCGATTGCCAGCCCGGCTAGTGCGGGCACCGCCGTAATCGGCAGCAACGGCAAGTCAGCGAAGGTGCTCCTGGTCGCGAGCCAGGCGACGATGGCGCAGACAGCAAAGATGCCTGCCAGCGTGCCGGGTCTGGTCATGTGCACGGCGGCCTCGTTTCCCGGCCCGCCCCGGCCGGCAGCCGCAGCATCAGGTCGCCCCGGCGGCGCACGCCGTCTGCGTCGGTGGCCGCAGCCAGGCCCGCCACCGGCCCGAGACCGGGCAGGGTGGCATCGGGCTGAACTTCCAGCCATGGAATCAGTACGAAAGCCCGCTGGTGCGCTCGCGGGTGCGGCAACGTCAGGTCAGGATCTGAGCTGATCAGCTCGCCATAGGCGATGACATCGACATCCAGCGTCCGCGGCCCCCAGCGGATGGTGCCGCACCCGCCCGGCAGCGGCCTCGGCCACCGCGCAGGCCGCCAGGATCTGCCGGGCAGGCAGGCAGCTGACTGCCAGCAGCACCGCGTTGAAGTAGTCATCTTGCCGCACACCGCCGACCGGGGCCGTCTGGTACACCCCGGACACCGCCACCTCGGTGAGCCCGGACGAGGCCAGCACATCGACGCCCAGCTGCAGATTCGTCATCCGGTCGCCCAGGTTGCTGCCCAGCGACAGCACCACCGGCCGCGCCGGGCCGCTCATGCCCTGCTCCGGCGGATCGTCACGGTGACGTCCGCGAACTGATGGCGCACCGGTGCCTGCGGCTTGTGCACGGTCACCTCGGCCTCGGTTACCGCCGGATCGGCCAGGCAGGCCGTCGCGAGCTGGTCCGCGAGCGTCTCGATCAGGGCGACCGGCTCACCCGCCACGATCGCGGCCAGCCGGTCAGCCAGCGCTCCGTAGTCGGCGGTCAGCGACAGGTCATCGGCCGCCGCCGCGGCGGCGGTGTCGAGCCACAGCACCGCGTCGACGACGAATTCCTGGCCCTCGGCGCGCTCGTGCGCGAACACACCGTGCCGGCCCTGCACGCGCAGCCCGAGAAGCGAGATCCGGTCCAGCATCAGCCAGCGCCCGCCATAGATTCCTGCCGCCACCGCGTCGCCACCCGCACGGCGTCGACGTTGCCCGGCACCATGTGCACCCGGACGCACCACGCTCCGGCCGCGACCGCGAGCGCAGTCAGCGCGATCGTGGCATCGTCGCTGCGCGCAAACGACCGGGACCGGCCGTCGGGCCCGGCGAGCAGCTTGCCCAGGAATCCCTTGCGCGAGGCTGCCACGAGCAGCGGAAAGGGCCTGTCATAGCCGGGCTGCCGGCCGATCTGGTCGAGGCCGGCCAGCAGCTTCCAGTTGTGCTCGGGCAGCTTGGCGAAACCCAGGCCGGGATCGAGTATCAGCCGGGACGGATCGACGCCGGCCGCGACGACGGCCGCGATCCGCTCACCCAGCTCCTGCCGGACCTCGGCGACAACGTCGGTGTAAACGGCCGGGCCGTACATGTCCGCGCTGTGCCCGCGCCAGTGCATCACCACGTACGGTACGTCTGCCGCTGCCACCACGGCGGCCATCTGCGGATCGGCCAGCCCGCCGCTCACGTCGTTGACCATCCGGGCTCCGGCCGCCAGTGCCGCACTGGCTACCTCAGCGCGCATGGTGTCGATGCTGACAAAGCTGCCCGCCGCGGCCAGCGCCGTCACGACCGGGATGACCCGCCGCAGCTCGTCCTCCGCCGGCACGCGGTCAGCGCCCGGCCTGGTGGATTCGCCCCCCACATCGACGATGTCCGCACCCTGGCTCACCAGCTCGAGGCCATGGGCGATGGCCTTGTCCGGATCCAGCCAGGTGCCGCCGTCAGAAAAGGAGTCCGGCGTCACGTTGACCACGCCCATCACCAGGCAGCGCGCAGCCTGGTCAGGCTGTCGCAGGTCGGCGCCGGTCATAAGAGTCAATCTACGTGCCCATCGTGTGCCCGCCTTCGCAAACCCGCGCGGCGCGCCAGGACCCCAGCTCGGCGGGTCAGCCGGCGCTGGCCCCGCGGCCGGAATTCCTGCCGGTCAGCCACCGCCTGAGCTTGCCCAGTCCCAGCTTCCTGGCCGCTTTCCTGGTGATCCGGCGAATCTCGATAGTGGGCCAGACCAGGAACGCCTCGGCCTCCAGCGCCGCCAGGCCGATCCGGGGCGCGTCCTTGCTGCCGGGGAATACCAGGAACCGCGGCACCCATTCCGGGTTGAACTTCGCATTGAACTTATAGAGCGACTCGATCTGGAACCAGCGCGACAAGAAAAGCAGGAAGTTGCGCCAGGCTCGCAGCACCGGCCCGGCGCCAATCCGCTCGCCTCGCTCCAGCGCGGCACGGAACACGGCGAAGTTCAGCGAGATGCGCTTCACCCCGAGGCCCGAGGCGGCCCTGATGGCCTCGACGATGAGGAAGTCATTGAGACCCGGCGCGGCTGACCGGTCCCGGCGCATCAGGTCAAGCGACAGACCGTCGCTGCCCCAGGGCACGAAATGCAGGACGGCACGCAGTACTCCGTCCTGGGTCGCCGTCGCGACCACGCACCGGCCGTCGTCCCGGCCGCCGACCCGGCCCAGTGCCATCGAGAAGCCGCGTTCGGTCGGGCCGTTGCGCCAGCTGTCGGCCTGGCGTCCCATCCGCCGGATCTCCTCTTCGGGGATATCGTCCACCCGGCGCACGTCAGCTACGTAGCCCTGTCGGCATACCCGGCTGACCATCTGCCGGACGTTGCGCATCGGCCGGCCCTCCAAGCTGAAGTCGGCCACGCTGACGACCGCCTCGTCGCCGAGCTCCAGCGCGGACAGGCCGCCTTCGCGGCACCAGACTTCCGCACCGAGCTCGCCGCAGCCGATGACGGCAGGCACCCAGGCGTGCCTGGCCGCCTCGTCGAGGAAGGTGTGGATCGCCCCCGGCCACGCCTCGGCATCGCCGATCGGGTCACCGCTGGCGAGCATCACCCCCGACAGCACCCGGTAGCCGATGCAGGATTTGCCGCTCGGCGACCAGATGATGCTCTTGTCATCGCGCAGGGTGAAGTAGCCCAGCGAGTCCTGCTCGCCGTAGCGGTCGAGCAGCGCCCTGATCCGGTCCGCGTCAGCGCCCCGCAGCCGGCTCGCCGGCTCGGCCGGACGCAGGAACATGAACAACGCGACGACCAGCGTGAACAGGCCCAGGCCGCCGGTCAGGAAGCCGAAGTGATCAACCGCGGTCTCGCCGCTGAACCGGACCGGACCGGAGAAGCCGACCAGGTCAGCGAGCACCGACTGCAGCCGCTGCGTGAAGGTGTAACTGGCGGCAAGTCCCGGGATCACCGTCAGGTAGGTCAGGCCGATGATCACGTCGGCGACGATGAGGCCGCCCAGCAGGTACAGCGCGCGCCACCGGGACCGCCGGTCGCCGACCGCGTAGAACTGACGCCGGTAGCTGAACAAGGCGATCAGCAGCAGCGCCGAGAACAGGGCGGGCAGCGGGTGAAGCTGCGGGAGGGGCAGGTCAGACCCCAGGTTGTGGATCAGGATCTGCAGCCCGGTATGCACCGCCAGGCCGAACCCCAGCAGCGCCATCGCGGCGGCCCAGGCACGTCGTTTCCGGCGCCGCAGACCGTGCGACAGCATCAGCAGCGTCAGCCCGATGATGACGTCAGTCGTCCGGGTCAGGCTGACCAGCGTGCCCGGCGCCAGGTCCGACAGACCGCGCAGACGGTGGTGGTACAAGCCGGGCAGCAAGCCTTCGATGATGTAACCAAGACCGATGATCATGGCCATGAAACCGACGGCGAGCGGGACCCAGCGCCGCTGCTGGCGGAGATCGGCGGCGCGCTCGAACGACGGCTCTTTGCGCCGTTCGTCACCGGTTGGGGCCTTGGCGGCTCTAGCCCAGTGTGGTCTGTCATCTCGGACAAGGAGGTCAGGCCCCTGCTCACGGGGCATCAGCGTAGTCTTCGCCGACTAAGGCGGGGGGCAAACCCCGGCATTGGTCGCCGAGCGACGTCAGCGGCGGTCCGTCAGCAAGCTCATTGCCTCTGCCCTCGTGCTCTCCGAGTTCAGGAATGAGCCCCGTACGGCGGATGTAACTGTTTTGGCCCCTGGCTTGCGCACACCGCGCATCGACATGCACAGGTGCTCGGCCTCAATAATGACGATAACGCCCCGTGGCTCCAGCGTCTGCATCAGCGCGTCAGCGATCTGACTTGTCATCCGCTCTTGCACCTGTGGCCGCCGCGCGTACAGGTCGACCAGCCTGGCCAGCTTCGACAGCCCGGTGATCTGGCCTTTCTCGTTCGGAATATAGCCAACGTGGGCGCGGCCGAAGAACGGCACCAGGTGATGCTCGCAGGTTGAGTAGAGCTCGATATCGCGCACGAGAACCATCTCCTCGTGATCGGCATCGAACACCGTGGTGAGCACGTCCTCCGGCGCCATCAGCAAGCCGGAGAACTGCTCACTCATCGCCCTGGCCACCCGGGCCGGAGTCTCCCGCAGACCATCCCGTTCCGGGTCCTCGCCGACCGCGAGAAGTATTTCCCTGACCGCGCGCTCGATCCGGGGCAGATCGAAGCCCTGGTCGCTCAATGAGTCTCGCCGTCAGCGGGTCCGTTGTCACCCGGCCGGTTCTGCCAGGGCTGCTGCTCCGGGCTGCCGCCCAGCGGCGTACCGCCGCCGAGCGGGCTCGAGCCGCCGAGTGGCGAACCGAAGCCCTGGCCGCCTGCGGGAGCGGCCGGGCCGCCGGCCGGCAGCCCGGCACCCGAGGCCTGACCGTTGCCGAGCGGTTGCGGCATTCCGTTGTCCGAGGCAGCGGTCAGCGCCAGCTCCTTGGGCGTGAGCACCGGCGGCTTCTCCGAGGGCACCCGCTTGCCGTAACCGGTGTAGGAACCCCGGATCGGCCGCTTGTGCACGGGTGCGAAGATCGCCAGTACCTGATCGCGGGACAGCGTCTCGTGCTCCAGCAGCTGGAGTACCAGGTGATCGAGCACATCGCGGTACTGGACCAGGATCTCCCAGGCCTCATCGTGCGACGATTCGATCAGCCTGCGCACCTCGTCGTCGATCGCCGAGGCGATCTCTTCTGAGTAGTCGCGCGAATGTGACATGTCCCGGCCCAGGAACGGCTCGCCGTCGCCGGTGCCGAACTTGCGCGCGCCCAGCCGCTCGCTCATGCCGTACTCGACGATCATGCCCGGGCGATCGAGCTCGCCTTCTCGATGTCGTTGGCGGCGCCGGTGGTCGGCTCGTGGAAGACAAGCTCCTCGGCGGTCCGGCCGCCGAGCAGCATCGCCAGCTGGTCCATCATCTCGGCCCGGCTGACCAGGAACTTGTCCTCGGCCGGAGCCGCCGCGGTATAGCCAAGCGCGCGGCCGCGCGGGATGATCGTGATCTTGTGCACCGGGTCGGCGTTGGGCAGCGCGTGCCCCACCAGGGCGTGGCCGCCCTCGTGGTAGGCGATGATCTTGCGCTCCTTCTCCGACAGCAGCACGCTCTTGCGCTTCGGCCCGGCGGTGACCCGGTCGATGGCTTCCTCGAGCATGGCCATCTGGATCTGGGTCTGGTTGCCCGGGCGGTCAGCAGCGCGCCCTCGTTGATCACGTTCGCCAGGTCGGCGCCGGTGAAGCCGGGCGTGCGGCGAGCGATCATGTCCAGGTCGACGTCCGGGCGCGAACGGCTTGCCGCGGGCGTGCACCCGCAGGATGCCCTTGCGTCCGGCCAGGTCGGGCTGCGCGACCACGATCTGCCGGTCGAAGCGGCCAGGCCGCAGCAGCGCCGGGTCCAGGATGTCCGGCCGGTTGGTGGCGGCGATCACGATCACGCCGCCCTTGGTGTCGAAGCCGTCGAGCTCGACCAGCAGCTGGTTCAGCGTCTGCTCGCGCTCGTCGTGGCCGCCGCCGAAGCCGGCGCCGCGGTGCCGGCCGACGGCGTCGATCTCGTCCACGAACACGATCGCCGGGGCGTTGGCCTTGGCCTGCTCGAACAGGTCACGGACGCGGGAGGCGCCGACACCGACGAACATCTCGACGAAGTCAGAGCCGGAGATCGAGTAGAACGGCACGCCCGCCTCGCCGGCGACGGCCCGGGCCAGCAGCGTCTTGCCGGTTCCGGGCGGGCCGTACAGCAGCACGCCCTTGGGGATCTTGGCGCCGATGGCCTGGAACTTGCCGGGGCTCTGCAGGAACTCCTTGATCTCCTGCAGTTCCTCGATGGCCTCATCCGCGCCGGCCACGTCGGCGAACGTGGTCTTGGGCGTGTCCTTGGTGATCAGCTTGGCCTTGGACTTGCCGAAGTTCATGACCCGCGAGCCGCCGCCCTGCATCTGGTTCAGGAACACCATGAACAGCAGGAAGATGATGAGGAACGGCAGGTAGCTGAAGATCAGCGTCCAGAACGAGCTGCTCTTGGGCACCTTCACGGTGTAGGCGTCCGCCGGCAACTTGCCCGACTGCGACCTGCTTTTGCAGTGCGTCGGCCATCTGGGTGCCTTGCGCGCCGACCCAGAAGGACTCCCAGTTCTCGCAGGCGTTCGGGCCGCTCTTGACCGTGAGCTGAATGGTCTGGTCGACATCGGTCAGCGTGACCCATTTCACTTGCCCGACTTGGATCGCAGCGACTGCCTGCGACGTCGGGACAAGCTTGTACTCGGGCCCCGTATTCACGAGCTTGTACAGGA
>CAVQMG010000005.1:0-172832 GCA_963713585.1 uncultured Actinomycetota bacterium
GTGCCGACCGTGCGTGCGGTGTTGGTGCCGTGCGTGTTCTGAGTTCTGGCCTGGAGGACAGGGATGACAGAGAGCGCGGAGTTGCCTGAGGTGCCTGAGGTGCCTGAGGTGCCTGAGGTGTCTGAGGTGTCTGAGTCTCAGATCGCGGTGCACTGGCGTGAGGAGGAGTATTACCCGCCGCCGGCGGCGTTTGTTGCGCAGGCGAACGTGAGTGATCCGGCGATTTTTGACCGGTTCACTGAGGATAAGTTTCCTGAGTGTTTCACTGAGTACGCGGATCTGCTGCACTGGGACCGGCGGTGGGACTCGGTGCTGGATACCAGTGAGGCGCCGTTCTGGAAGTGGTTTACCGGGGGGAAGCTGAACGCGTGCTTCAACTGCGTGGACCGGCATGCGGCTGCTGATCCGGGTAAGGCCGCGGTGGTCTGGGTGCCGGAGCTGGAGACCGATGAGACGGTCACGGTGAGTTACGGCGAGTTGCTGGTGCGGGTGAGCGAGTTCGCGGCGCTGCTGCGTGATTTCGCGGGGCTGGCGGCGGGGGACCGGGTGACGCTGCATATGCCGATGGTGCCCGAGGCGATCGTGACGATGCTGGCGTGCGCGCGGCTGGGTGTTATTCACTCGCAGGTGTTCGGCGGGTTTTCCGGTAATGCGTGCGGGACCAGGATCGCTGATTCGGGGAGCCGGGTGCTGATCACGATGGATGGCTATTACCGGGCCGGGGGGATGCAGGACCACAAGGTCAAGGCGGACGAGGCGGTCGCGGAGGCGGCGCGGCAGGGGCAGGAGGTGGACAAGGTCCTGGTGTGGCGGCGTCAGCCGGGTGGTTACCAGTCGGCGGCGCCGATGCGCGAGGGCCGGGATTTCTTCGTCAATGATGTGCTGGAGGGGTATGCGGGGGCGGTGGTGGAGCCGGTGTCGCTGGAGGCCACTGATTCGCTGTTCCTGATGTACACGTCGGGGACCACGGGGCGGCCTAAGGGCGCGCAGCACAGTGTCGGCGGCTATATGGCGTACGTGACCGGGACGTCGAAGTACTACCAGGACATTCACCCTGATGACATGTACTGGTGCCTGGCTGATATCGGGTGGATCACCGGGCATTCCTACATCGTGTACGGGCCGCTGTCGCTGGGCACCACCACCGTCATCTACGAGGGCGTGCCGAATTACCCGGACGAGGGCCGGCCGTGGCGGATCGCTGAGCGGCTCGGGGTGAACATTTTCCACACCTCGCCGACCTCGATCCGGATGCTGCGCAAGGTCGGCCCGGACGAGCCGGCGAAGTACGGGTACCACTTCAAGCACATGACCACGGTCGGCGAGCCGATCGAGCCCGAGGTGTGGCGCTGGTATTACAACGCGGTCGGCAAGGGCGAGGCCGCCATCGTCGACACGTGGTGGCAGACCGAGACCGGCGGGTTCCTGGGCTCGACGCTGCCCGGCCTGCAGCCGATGAAACCCGGTTCCTGCGGTCCCGGCGCGCTGGGCATCTTCCCGGTCATCTACGACGAGGACCGCAACGAGATCCCCGCCGGCAGCGGCAAGGCCGGCAACATCTGCATCCGCAACCCCTGGCCCGGCATCATGCAGACGGTGTGGGGCCAGCCCGAACGGTTCCTCGACGTCTACTACCGCAAATACAACACCAGCCCGGACAGCACCGACTGGCGGGACTGGCCCTACTTCGCCGGCGACGGCGCCCTGCAGTCCGCCGACGGCTACCTGCGGATCCTGGGCCGCATCGACGACGTCATCAACGTCGCCGGGCACCGCCTCGGCACCAAGGAACTCGAATCCGCTGCCCTGACCGTCCCCGAAGTCGCCGAAGCAGCCGCGGTCCCGGTCATCGACGACATCCGCGGCCGGATGGTCGAGATGTATGTCTCCCTCAAACCCGGCACCCCCCCGGCCGGCATGGAAGCCAAGGTCGTCACCGCCATCGAAACCGAGATCGGCAAGATCGCCCGCCCGAAAAACGTGTGGATCGTCCCCGACATGCCCAAAACCAGATCCGGCAAAATCATGCGCCGCGTCATCGCCTCAGTGTCCAACTTCGCCGACGTCGGCGACGTCACCACCCTGGCCAACCCCGAAGTCGTCGACGGCATCCGCCACCACGTCCAGCAAGCCAAAGTCGCCAACGGCGACACCCCCCGCCCCCTCACCAACACCGAACTCGCCGAAATCCAGGCCTTCGGCAACGAATAGTTCCCGGTAGAGCCAGGATCAGCGCACAGCAAGGATCAGCGGCCCGCCAGCCACCGGCCGGCGGGCCACGCACAGCAAGGATCAGCGGCCCGCCAGCCATCGGCTGGCGGGCCGCTGTGCGTCCGGCTGTGTATCACAATGGCGGCCTGTGCCTTTCCTGGCACGCTCAGTGATGGTGGCCGGACGGCTTATTCGCGCTGCAGGCATTCAGCCACTGCGAGGAGGCAACGGTCAGTGTCGGTCGCTGCCGCTCGCGCCACGGCCAGCCGGCTCGCGATCGAGCTCGGGCGATGCCTCTGACCTGCGTATTTCTAGGTTCCTTTATCATTTCGACATCAAATCTCGCTCTATCCGCTACCTTTGCCCTGGAGAGCGGGAAATCTGCGGCGGCAATGCTGCCAACGCGGATCGGCATTGGGCGATTGTGAAAAGCCGAGGTGCGAGTCGTTCCCCGGAACGAAGAAATGGTCGAGCAAGCATGCCTTTCCGTGATTCTCGGCAAGTGCGAGTTGCCGAGGTGGGCCAGGTCACGGCCACCAACCGCACGCGTGCGGTCCTCATTCTTTCCGTCCCTGTGCTCAGTCTGGTGCTGCCGGCGCTTGCGGTCGCGCTGGCCAGTGCAGGCGGCACCACTCTGCCAACCAGGATTGCGGCGGCCACCGCCAAGTTCCTGCTGTTCTACTCAGGTGTCTTCGCGCTGATCGCACTGTCGGGCGCGGTCGCGGCCGGATTGCTGGCGACTGACCGCATCGTGATGTCGCCGGACAACCGCATCCTCGCGCAGGCACTACACCGGACGATGTCGCTCATCGGCATCGCCGCGCTGGCGAACCACATCATGCTCGAGGTACTCGCGCACCGCGCGAGGATCATCGACGGCATCGTGCCGTTCATGGCTGCCCGCGACACGTTCTACATGGGCCTCGGCACGATCGCGTCGGACCTGTTCATCATCATCATCGTGACCGGGATAGCGCGCCGCCGCTTCAGCAGCGGCGCCCGCCGCTGGTTCTGGCGCAGCCTGCACGCGACTGCCTACGCCGCCTGGCCGCTGGCCGTGCTGCACGGGCTGCTGGCCGGCCGGTCCGCCAAGCCCTACGTGGACTGGAGCTACGGCGGCTGCCTGGCGGCGGTAGGGGTGGCTCTCACCATCCGCTACATCGTGGCGATCCGCGGCCGCAACGCCGCGACGGCTCAGCCGGGCCGCCGGCGGGTTGCTGCCTCATCCTGGCCGGGCCTGCCGCCGGGGCCGCCCGGCGAATTCCTGGCGCAGCTCGAGGCAGCCAGGCCGCGGCCGGCGGCCCGCCCGCCCCTCCAGACGGGCAACCGCCCGCTGCGGGAGTTGCCGGCTGCCCCCGGCAGATCCTGGTACCCGGTTGATCAGGACGATGCGGATACCGACCCGACGGGCTGGAACGCCGGCGTGCACGAGCACGCGTGGTCTCCGTCGGCCCGCCGGGCCGGCTGGAGCCGGTGATGACCGGCGGCCCGGTGCCGCCAGTGCTGCGCGTGGGCGACGCGCGCATCACCGCGGGCCTGGACCGGTACCCCCGGCTGGACCTGGCCACCCACCGCGCTACATTCGGCCCGGTACCAGCCCTGAATGCTGCGGACCTCATTGCGCTGTGCGAGCAGGTCGACCTGCGCGGCCGCGGTGGCGCGGCCTTCCCGGTGGCGCGTCAAAATGCGAGCGGTGGCCGCGAAAGCCGGGCGGCGCCGGCCGGTGATCGTTGTCAATGCCACCGAGGGCGAGCCCGCCAGCGCCAAGGACAAGATGCTGCTGGCCCGGTCTCCGCACCTGGTACTCGACGGCGCCATGCTGGCAGCCGGCGCGCTTTCGGCCTGCGAGATCTTCATCGCCGTCGCCGGCGACGGACCGCACGTCGCGTCGGTGTGCCAGGCCGTCGCGGCCGACGCCGCAGCCCGGCGCATGGTCCGCGTCGTGTCACTGCCGGACCGGTTCGTATCTGGCGAGAGCGGCGCCCTGATTAACGGGATCAACGGCCACCCGGCGCTGCCGCCGGGAGTCAAGACCAGGGCCAGCTCCTCCGGTGTCCGCGGCCTGCCCACCATGCTGTCCAATGCCGAGACCTTCGCTCAGCTTGCGGCGCTCGCCATGCTCGGGCCGGCCGGTTATGCCTCGGCCGGCACCCCCGGCGATCCGGGGACGATACTGCTGACCGTCGGCGGCTCAGTTCAGCGGCCGGCGGTGGTGGAGACGCCGACCGGCGTACCGCTCGGGCACATCCTGGATGTCTGCGGAGCCGGCCAGCCGCAGGGCGTCCTCGTCGGCGGCTATCACGGCATGTGGCTGACCGCTGACGCTGCTTTCGAGGTCCCGGTCGGCCGGATCGGGTTGGCGAGCAGCGGCGGAACCCTCGGCGCCGGGGTGGTGCTGGTGCTCGGACCGGAGAGCTGCCCGATGGGTGAAGTCGCCAGGGTAACCGGCTACCTGGCCACCCAGTCGGCCGGCCAGTGCGGCCCGTGCAAGCTCGGGCTGCCGGCAGTGGCACGGTCACTGGCGGCGATCACTGCGGGCGCCGGCGGGATCGACGAGCTTGAGGCCGTGCGCCGGGCCGCGGCGAGCGTCCGCGGCCGAGGCGCCTGCCATCATCCCGACGGCACGGCAAACTTTGTCACCTCCGCGCTCGACGTCTTCGGGCCGGATCTGGCCGAGCACATGTTCCGCGGCAACTGCGGGCGGCCGGCGCTGGGAGTTCTGCCGTTGCCTGACAGCTACCGCGAGTCCCGGCTGACGGTCGACTGGACCCGCTGCCGCGGTCACGGGCTGTGCTCACGTCTGGTACCCGAACTGATCCAGCTCGATGAGCACGGGTATCCCGAGTTCCTCGACGTTCCGGTCCCCTTCTGGCTCAGCCGCGACGCGAGCCAGGCAGTCAACATGTGCCCGGAACTCGCGCTGACACTGTCGGCAGCGAGCGAGTCGCCCGAGCCGGCCACGACCCGCAAGCCAGCGGCAGGCCAGCAGGTCCCGCTTGGGCTGCCCAGCCCGGCCCGGGCGCCGCGTTCGCGGCCTGGCAGCTCCCCGGTGCCGGCCGTGGGCGGGCCGGCCACGGCCCGCCGCCAGTCACCGGCAGCGCTCGATGACGATGAGCCGCCGACCCTGACCGGCCGCGCGCTGCGCAAGGCCGACCTGGCGGAGGCCACCGCCTGGCTGGCCGAGATCAGCGGCGGGCGTCCCGCTGATTATTAGCCGGGGACCGGTCACCGCGGCCAGTCAGCTTTACAGTTCAGGCAGCTGCGGCGGCACCAGGAAGGCTGGCTCGGCCCTGAAGTCCAGCGCGTCCAGCAGATCGGCGGCGGCCGCGTCGCGCGCGGTCAGCGGCGGCAGGTTCCACTTGCGCTGGATCAGCCGCAAGATCGCGGTGTGGTCGAAGTCGAGCGTGCTGACGTAGTCCCGCCTGGCATACGGCGAGACGATCACGGCAGGCACCCGGAAACCGAGCCGGGTATACGTCCGTGGCCCGGTGTCGTTTGCGGTGATCTTCTTGCCGAATGCGGCATGGCGGAACAAGGACAGCACCGGGTAGCGCTCGAAAGGGCTGAGCCCCGGTACGTCGTCTGGCGCCACCGCGGCCGGCGGCGGGACGTGATCGTAATAACCGCCGTGCTCGTCATACAGCCAGATCAGCAGCGTGTGCGGCCAGCCCTTGCCCCGCAGCACCGCCTTGATGACCCGGGCCGCAAAGCGCTGCCCGGCCGCGATGTCCTGGGGATTTTCCTCGGAGGTCGCGGCGAAGTCCGGGTCCACGATGCAGACCGACGGCAGCGTCCCGTCTCTCGCCGCTGCCCAGAACTCGGCCAGGGGCCGGACGTGGTTGACCGAGCTGAGGAAGTCCAGCGGGTACAGGTCAGCGGTCACCTGCAGCTTGCCCTCGACCGCGCGGCGCAGCCGCGGGACAAGGCCGGCCAGCGGGCCGGCCAGCAGCCGCAGGTAGCGTAGCCCGGACGCATGGGACAGCCGCCGCCACCCGATCCGCGCCGCAGACATCTGGTGGTAGTTGGCCCAGCTGATGCCGTGCGCGCTGAGGTGATCGAAGATGGTGCCGTTCGCCGGGCTGTCGATCATGCCGAACGGGAGGTCGTCGATCAGGCCGTTGGCCGTGCCGGCAATCATGAACCGGCGGTTCGGGAATGTCGGGCCCAGGCAGGATGAGAACCACCTGGTCGCCACCGGGAACATGCGGGCGAGCTGGTAGTAGAACGGAAGCTCCGCCTCGGTCCAGTACCGCATCGCCGGACGCGGGTCCGCGCCCGGCACGGTCTGCTCGACGCTGGCGGCGAAGCCGTCGCAGGCGCCGTCATTCCACTGCAGGTGACTTGCGTGCCAGGACTGCGTCGGCACGTGCGCATCTTGCCGGGTGGTCGGCTCCGTCCAGGCCCGCACCGGCCCGTGCCGGGCCGTCTGGTTCACCGCATCCGGCCGGCCGTCAGGGTCGAGCGTGAAGCCGTCCCCGCGCCCGGCCAGCATGCCGAGGTAATTGTCGTAGGAGTGGTTCTCCTGCATCACGACCACGATGTGCCGGATCTGGGGCAGCCCGTCGGTGCCCCGATGTCCGGTGGCCGGGCCTGCCCGGCATGCCTATCCGGCGCCTGGCCCTGGCCATCTCCGCGCGCCGCAGCATGGCCTCAGTCTCCTTGATTACTTGGGCCAGGTATGTACCGGCTCGTTGGTGTGCATGTGCTCGATGTAGCGCTGGGTCATCCGCCGCAGCGCCTGGTCACGGGTGGCGCCAGCCTCCGTCAGGGCAGCGACCGCGCCGATCTGCCAGACAGCGCCGTTGCTGCCGGTCAGGCAGCGCTGCTCGATAATGCTCATGAGCCGGTCGGCGTGCCGGCTCGCGACACCCCAGCGGTCCAGCCCGTCGCGCGCCATCGGCAGCAGCCGTCGCAGCACCAGTTCGGCGACCGGCACCTCGCCCAGGCCCGGCCAGTACAGCTGCGCGCCCAGCCCGTACCGCGCAGCGGCGTGCAGGTTCTCGGCGGCGGTGCCGAACGACATCTGCGTCCACACCGGCCGCTCGGATTCAGCCAGCACCCGGACCAGGCCGTAGTAGAACGCGGCGTTGGCCACGACGTCGGCGACGGACGGCCCGGCGGGCAGCACCCGGTTCTCCACCCTCAGATGCGGCCTGCCGTTCGCCACCGCGTACACCGGCCGGTTCCAGCGGTAGATCGTGCCGTTGTGCAGCGTCATCTCGGCCAGCTGCGGGCATTCGCCGGCGTCGAGCACCGCCAGCGGTTCTTCATCCTCGCTGATCGGCAGCAGCGCCGGGAAGTACTGAATGTTCTCCTCGAACAGGTCGAATACCGAGGTGATCCAGCGGTCGCCGAACCAGACCCGGGGCCGCACGCCCTGTCGCTTCAGCTCGTCCGGCCGGGTATCGGTGGCCTGCTCGAACAAGGTGATCCGGGTCTCGTGCCACAGCTGCCGGCCGAACAGGAACGGCGAGTTGGCGGCCAGCGCGACTTGCACCCCGGCGATCGCCTGCGCTCCGTTCCAGTACCGCGCGAACGCGTCCGGGCTGACCTGGACATGCAGCTGGACACTGGTACAGGCGGCCTCGGGGGTGATGCTGTCGGCGTGCGTGAGGAGTTGCTCGGCGCCGTCGATCTCAATCTGCATGTCCTCACCGCGGGCGGCGAAGATCTGCTCGTTCAGCACCCTGAACCGCTCGTTCGGCGACAGCGCCTCGATGTTCACGTCGGACTTGGCCAGGGTCGGCAAGATGCCGACCATGACCAGCCGGCTGCCGGAGCCGCGGGCCTTGTCGTCGGCCGCGTTCAGGCTGCCGCGTATCTCGGTCTCCAGGCCCTCCAGCGCGTCCCCGCGCAGCTCCCGGGGCGGGACGTTGATCTCCAGGTTGAACTGGCCAACCTCCGTCGCCCAGGCTGGGTCGGCGAGCGCAGCCAGCACATTCGCGCTGCACATCGACGGTGCGCCGTCGTCGTCGACCAGGTTCAGCTCGATCTCCTGCCCGACCAGGACCGGCTCGGTCTCGAACAGGTGCTCGTGCAGCATCCGGGTGAAGACGTCCAGCGACCGGGCCAGCTTGGCCCGGTACTTCCGCCGGTCCTCGCCGCTGATCGTGAGGGCCTGGATGTCACGTCCCATGTCTGCGCTCCTCTCAGGCCGCGGCTACCCGGTTGCTCTCGTCGTGAACCCACATCGCCAGCAGCCCGCGCAGGTGCGCGATGAACCGCTCATGCTCATCGGGCGGGTAGACCGACTGGACGGTGCTGACCAGCAGCTGATCGAAATCACGGCCCGCCACCCAGTCGAGCACGATGTTGTCCAGGTCGCCCAGGCTGGAGGCACAGAACTCCTGGTAGCGGTCGGTCTCGAAGTAGCTGTCGGCCAGCGCGCGGTAGCGGGTCAGCTTGTCGGCGTACGAGGCGGCGGGGTCGTCGGCGATCTCGAAGTACTGGCGCGTGGCCAGGTCAAGCCGCGGGCGACGGCCGGTCAGCAGCGCGAACACCGACCACTTCACCAGTGCCTTGATGGCCCACGGGAAGTAGTAGTGCAGGCTGGTGAGCGAGACGTCCGGGCAGGCGTTGGCATAGTCGATCGGATACACCTGGCCGTCTTTGACCAGCGTCTCGCAGGAGTTGAACTCCCACCGGAAGAACGCGTTGACCAGCTTGCCGATCGTTACCACCTCTGCTCCCGCCGCCGGGTCCAGGAAGTCGTGCTCGACCGCGTAACGCTGGTGCATCGGCTGGTCGGGCTGGAACTTCATCACCATCGTCTCGGCCCCGATCGACAGCGACCGGGCGAACACGTCGTAACCTTCGATCGACTGCTGCAGGTGCATGAGCATCTCGCCGCTGGCGTCGTAGGCGGCGTGCAGTTCGGCCGCGTCGCGGATCCTGGACACGCCGCGCCAGGCGCCGCCGTCATACGGCTTCATGAACAGCGGGTAGCCGATTCCCGCGGCGACCTCATCCAGGTCGAAAGGCTGGTTGTAGCGGGCGGCCGTATAGGCGTAGCGCGCGTTGTCGACCGGGTTCTTGAACGGCACCAAGACGGTCTCGGGCACCTTGAGGCCCAGCCGCATCATCGCGCAGTAGGCGGCGTGCTTCTCCATCGACTGGAAGGTGAACGGGCTGTTCAGCAGGTAGACGCTGTCCATCAGCGCGACCTTCTTCAGCCACTCCCGCGGCACGTAGTACCAGTACGCCAGCCGGTCGATGACCAGCTCATAGCGCGGCTTGTCGCGCAGCCGGAACGGCTCGATGGTGATCCGCTCGGTGCCGAACTCGTGCCTGCCGCCGTCCGGGCCGGCCACCGGGCCGAGACGGCGCGTGATCTCCTCGAACGCGCGCGGCCAGTCGTCCTCGGTGCCGAGCAGCAGTCCGATCAGGTGCCGGGGCACGGTCATCGAGGGCTCCTTTCGGTTAGCAGAACCGGGGCAGGTGATGGGCGAGCTGGGCCTGCCAGGACGGCCAGTCATGCGGCACGTCGAAACCCCAGAGGTCAAGCTCGTGCTGCAGGTTCTTGCTCGCCAGCAGCGCGGCGAGCTGGCGGGTACTGGCCAGCGCGCCGGTGGTGTCTTCCCACTGCCCCTGGCCGCAGACCAGCAGCAGGGTGACCCGACCCCGCAGCCAGTCCAGGTGATCGCCGTGCAGGTGGCTGACGTAGTCGACCGGGGTATTGAAGTACGTGTCGGTGCCGCGCTCCCCCCAGCTGTGCCACGAGGCAGGGTCGTAGTTGCCGGACAGGCACAGGGCAAGCGTGAACACGTCGGCCCGCTTGAGCGCGAAGTTCGCCGCGTGGAAGGCGCCGAGGCTGCAGCCGAGGGTGGCGATCTCGAGCGGGCCGCCGCAGTCGGCGTAGATCCACGGCACGACCTCGCCCAAGATCCAGGACTCGTACCGGCCGTGCCTTCGGGCCCGCTCCTCCACCGGGATGCTCCGGTCGGACCAGGACCCGGCGTCGAAACTGTCGACGCAGTACAGCTTCACCCGCCCGGCTTCCAGCAGCCCGGCTACGGCGCCGACCATTCCGTTGGCCTCGAAGTCCTGCGCCCTGCCCTGCTCGGACGGGAACACCAGGACCGGTCGACCGAAATGGCCGTACCGGATCACGGTCCCGGCCGCCCCGACGGCCGGTGACCAAAGCTCGGCGGCGTGCCCGGTCACGACGGGATCACCGGGCCGCAGGTCATCGCTCCACCGAGCAGAGCAGCCGGGTCAGCGCCGGATCGAAGGCGTCCCGCCAGGCGGTGTAGTTGTGCAGGTCGGGCACCTCGCACAACTGAGCCGGGTAGCCGCGAGCGGTGAGCGTGGCGGCCATCAGGCGGTTGCAGGCGATGTTTTCCTCGATCGCGCCGCAGGTCATCGCGACCGGCACCGGCACATCCGGCAGCCCGCCGTCGTGCACCCGGGCGGTAAACGCGACGATGCGCCGGTAGTGCGGGAACCGCCGTTCCTGGCTGTCGGTGGCGGGGGTGAAGAAACTGCCGGACTGCAAGAACAGGCCGCCGAACGCAGCAGGGTCCTGGCAGCGGGCATGCAGCATCGCCAGCGCGCCCAGGCTGGTGCCCATGCCGATCCGGACCGTGCAGGCAAGCAGGCCGGCCAGTGCGGGCAGCACGCGGCCGGTCAGCGTCCTGGCGTAGCGCGGGCTGGCCGAGTACCAGCTAGTGCGCGGACCGGGGCTGAGCAGGGCGGCGCGCAACCGCGGCAGCCAGCCGCCGCGCACGCCCGCGCCGAGATATTGGGTCAGGCTGGCGAGCAGGTCGTACTCGGGGCCGTCGTGCACCACCAGCAGCGGCAGCGGCTCGTCGTCCGGCGCGCCGGCCGGCGCCCAGGTGCGGACGCCGATCACGCCGTCCGGCGCCGGCAGGTCGAACGCCGCCCGGTCGCCGGGGTCGGCGGCAGCAGTGAGCCAGGCCGGTGCCTGGTAACCGGGAAACTCCAGCACGCTCTTGGCGCCGAACGCGCCGGGCGCCTGGCACGGATTCCCCGGATCGGTCACGACCTTGACCCCGCCGTCGGGGTAGCGCAGCTCGAGCAGGTACTCCATCCTGCGTACCGGCGGCCGCGGCAACGTCAGCTGCCAGCTGCCGTTACTGCGGCTGAACTCCAGCAGACGGCCGGGAATCCGCGCCTCCTGCTGCAACCGGACGCCCGTCAGCACATGATCGGGATCGGCCAGCCCGAACATCATCGGGCCGGCCACCGCGGCTGGCTGATCCGGCGTGGCGGGCACGCTCACCTCCCCGGCATAACTGGCCCATTACTCGCACATCGTGCCTGGTCCAGCTTGCGGTGACAATGCCCGCGAGCATGACGCAGCCGATCCGCGGGCCGGCAATGCCCGGTTTCTCCAGCCTGAGCGCCCGCCGGGGTTAGCCGGCTTCCGGCACATCCTCGATCGGGATGGCGTAGCGAACCCACGGCGCCGCGCCCGACCTCAGCTGCTCGTCATGTGCCAGGCACAGCCGGGTGAGGCGGGCGTCCCCGCCATCGAGAACCTGCCAGGGCGCGGTGCCCAGATTCGTGCACGGAGTCTGCCAGGAGGTTGCGCTGATGACGCCGGAGCTGACGATCTTCCGTCCCGCGCCGCACATGCCGGTGAAGTCGCGGCAGCCAGCGCAGTAGCCGAGCCGGATGGCGACCTCGTCCCTGGTCGTTAACCCGCAATCCGGGCAGGCCCAGTCCCGCGGCAATCTGACGCGGGAACCGCGGTGCCCGCGGCTGCGCAGCCCGTGCCCGGACCGGCCGGCCGCGATACCCGAAGTGCGAGGAACGATGCGTGTCATGGCAGACCAGCCCTCCGCTCGCCGGCTTGTCCCCCCACAGGCCAAGAACCGGCGATACCAGGACGGTAAGCCCAGCGGACCGGACCGCGCATCCTCCCAATGATGTAGCCGGGTATGTAATCGTCTCGGCCGGAGTATGCAGTTCGGTCTGCCCGTGGGCCGGCTAACGGGCTGAGATGACGATCCGCGGCCGGTCGGCGGGCCTCAGCCAGCGCAGGATCCTGACTACCTCGGCGAACGGCAGCGACACGCAGCCGAGGGTCGGCCCGCCTGTTCCGACGTGCAGGAAGATGGCGCTGCCCAGGCCGGGCACGCGCGCGGTGTTGTACGCGATGACTGCGGCGTAGTCGTAGGCAGGCACCACATGCAGCGGCTCGGGATCACTGCCCGCCGCGTGCCTGCGGATGTCGACCCATTCGTTGTAGCGAGCGCTGGCCGGGTCGTCGTCCCAGTAGTCATCGGAGTACGCGCGGCGGTAGCGGAACGAGAAGCCGCGGTCGGCCAGCACGCCGAAGAAGAAGCTGAAGCCGTACTTGCCCGACGGGGTACGGCCGTCGCCTTCGCGCTTGCGGCCGGGTTTGGCGATCCCGTTGTAGCCAACCCGCGCAGTCCACGGCCCGAACACCTTGATCCGCTTGCCACTGACGACCCGGTACGCCCGCAGCGTGGCATAGGTCGAGGAGTGCGAGGCAGCGGTGACGGTAATCAGCTGCCGCACCTGCCCTGCCGCCGCCGCGTCCGCGCGGGCCGGGGATGCCGCCGCGCCGGGCATGATGGCCAGCACCACCGCGGCGACGACGGCGAGGGCCACGACGGCGACGACGGCCGCGGCGGAAAGAAGACGGTTCACCACTCGACGAGTGTCCAGATCTCCGGCCGCGTCGCACCGCCCGCGTCCACCGCGGCGAAGCGGCGCGCGGCCTCCTTCAGATGCCCGATGGCTGCCTCCCGGCTGCCGGCCGCGTGCAGCAGGTCCGCCAGGTTGGAATGCAGCGCCGCCAGCCGGTGCTGATCGCCGAGTTCCATTCCGGCGGCCAGCGCCTCCTGCGCGACGGCGAGGGCATCCGCGCCGCGGCCGGTGTCGGCCAGCAAGCGGGACAGGTTGTTGAGCGCCGCCACCGCCGTGCTCAGGTCTGGCATTGTCCGCGCGCGCTCCAGCGAATCACGCAGCAGAGACTCGGCTTCCGCGGTCCGTCCCGCGCCCCCGGCGACCATGCCGAGCACGTTCAGCGCCTGCGCCGCGGCCCCGCTGTCGCCCGAACCGGATGCGGCCGTCAGCGCCGCCCGGCCGTGCGCCTCTGCCTCGTCCGGGCGGCCGCGGCGTAAGGCGACCAGGGCCTGGTCTGCCTCGGCACGAGCCCGGAGCCTCAGGTCGTCGCCGGGCAGCAGCTCACTGAGGGCGGCCAGGTGTGCCTGCGCCAGGTCCCAGTTCCCGAGCCGGTGCTGTACCTCGGCCAGTTTGTGCTCGATGCTGGCCAGCAGGGCCTGGTCACCGCCGGCCGCCGCGGCGGCAGTCTCGAATTCGGCCAGCGCCTCGGCATACCGGCCCAGCACGATCAGCACCTCGCCGAGCGCCGTCCGGCCCTGTACCTGCGGATACCCCAGGGCCAGCGCCCGGCTCAGGTGCGAGTGCGCGTCGGCATGCGCGTACAGGGCTCGCGCCTGCTGCGCGGCCTGCCACCACCAGGTCGCGGACTCGTCGTCGCGCCCGGCTCGCTCCAGGTGGCTGGCCACAGCCGCGGCCGCGCCAGCGGCCGGATCCCGCGCGTACCTGCCTGCCAGCACGTCGGCGGCCCGGCTGTGCAGCAGCCGGCGGCGGGCCAGCGTCGCCGTCTCATAGGCAGTGAGCCGCAGCGCGTCGTACGGGAAACCGTAGGCGGGCGCACCGTGCTCGCCTGGCGGCGCGAATTCAGTCAGCAGGCCGCGGCCGACCGCCTCCTCCAGCGCCTCAACGATCTCCTCCTCGCCGCGCCCGCTCACCGCGCGCAGCACGTCAGGATCACAGCTGCTGCCGATTGCGGCGGCAGCTGTCAGGACCTGGAGGGTCGGCTCGCTCGCCCGCTGCAGCCTGCCGCCGAGGAGTTCGCGGACTGATCCAGTGGGCCACCAGTCCTGCTGCGGATCTGGCGCGCCGGGCGCGGACCGGAGCGCCTGGATGTACTCGCGCACCAGTATCGGCAGCCCGCGGGTCTCGGCGAGCAGCCGCGTCGCGTCCGCGTCCGGCAAGCCTGCGCGTGCCAGCAGCTCGGTCACGTCGGCGAGAGCGAGCGGGGCCGGCTCGATCACCTCGGCGAACCCGGCGTCTGCCGCCTCAGCGACGGCTGCTCGCAGCGCCCGGAGCCGGCCGGCATCCTCCGGCTGCCAGGTAACGACGACGAGCACCGGCAGGTCGGCCAGCCGGCGGACCAGGTAGGCCAGCAGGTCCAGCGAGGGTCCGTCGGCCCACTGCACGTCCTCGATCACGATGACCCCGGCCTGACCGGGCCCGGCGACTGCTCCGCTGAGCGCTTCGGCGATCACTGCGTACAGCCGCATCACCGCGCCCGGTCCGGCCAGAGCGGCTGGCGACAGCTCCCCGCCGTCGGCCGCCAGCCGCGGCACTAGCATGCCCGCCAGTGCGGCGGCGGGGGCCGGCAATCGCGACGGCAACTCGGGGCACAGCGCCAGCGCTGCCCGCAGCAGGTCGCCTGCCAGCACGAACGGCAGCTCGGCCTCGCCGTCGTGGCAGCGCGCCAGCAGCACCGCACCGCCGTTTGCGGCGGCCGCCGCGAACCGGCCGACGATGCTGGACTTGCCGCATCCGGCCGGGCCGGTGACAGCCACCGCCCGGCCCGCCGGGCCGGCCTCGTGCCACCGCCTGGTCAGGGCGGCAAGCTCGCGGTCGCGTCCGGCGATCGGCCAGGACGGGCCGGCCTGCGGGCCAGCCAGAGCCGGGCCGCCCAGAGCCGGGCCAGCAAGAGCCGGGCCAAGCAGAGCCGGGCCGGCCGGGCTCGGCTCGGTCCGGTGTGGCGGAGCCAGCGATGCCGGGCCGGCCGGCGGCGGCTCCAGCTGCCCGGCCATCACCTGCTCATAGAGCTGGGTCGTGGCCGGCAGCGGCCGGACCGCCAGCTCGCGGTCCAGGACATGCACGAGCGCCCGGTACTGGCGCAGCGCAGCTGACCGCTGACCGGTCCAGCCGAGCAGCCTGATGACCGCCTGGTGGGCCGGCTCGTGCAGCTGGTCGAAGGCGAGCCAGCGGCGGGCATGCTCCAGCGCCGGGCCGAACTCGCCGCCGGCCACGCATGCCGCCGTCAGCCGCTCCAGCGCCCTGGCCATCTGCTGGCGCAGCCGGTCGGCCTCGGCCAGCTGCCACTCGTCGAACTCCGGGCAGTCACGCAGCGCGAATCCAGTGAGGAAATCGTCCCGGTACAGCCGGACCGCGGACCGCAGGGAATCGGCGTCGGAACGGCCGGCGAGACCCTCGAAGTCGGTCACGTCCAGCCGGGCCACGCTGGGCACCAGCGTCACCGTGGACCGGGTGATCACCAGTGCGTCACCGAGCTCGGCGGCCGTGACCGACAGCGTCCGGCGGAGCGATCCCCTGGCCCGTACCGCGTCTGCGTCTGGCCACAGCAGGCCCGCCAGCCGCTCCCGGCTGTGCTCGCGGCCGGTGACGCCGAGCACGGCCAGCAGTGCGATCGCCTTGCGGGTGTCGAAGCTCACCGGCACGCCATCCCGCTGCACGACCGGCGGGCCGAGCAAGGCAACCCGCAGATCCATCATCACGACCCGCTCCCCGTCTCCGGCAGCTAACGCAGCACGCACCTGTAGACCACCGTAACGTTTGCGCGTTAAAAATAGAGGGCGAGACGTCAGTTGCCGTAACGATCTCGTAGCGGCGGCTCCGTACGCTCATACTGCGTTCAGAACAGAGCGCGACATCGGAGCGTGACACATGCCAGAGCGGAGCGACCCGGGCGAGCTGGCGCTCGGCGCCGGCGGGATGGTGCAGGACGGCCGCAAGGTCACGCGCGGGCTGCGCGGAATGGTCCGCCGCCGTCCGGCCGCCGACGTCACTGTCCCCGCGCCGGTCAGCGCAACCGTGACGGAGTGGCCCGAGCACAGCCTGGCCGAGAACGACCCGCTGGTTGCCTACCTGATGAACGAGGCAGGCGCGGTCGACATCAGGAACCTGCAGCTCGACTCGCCGGGACTGGCCGCGCTGCGCGAAGCGGGCGTCGTCCTGGTGATCCCGCTCATTTCATCCGGCCGGCTGATCGGACTGCTGAACCTGGGACCACGCCGGTCTGAGCGTGACTACTCAACTGAGGACAAGCGGCTGCTCAACGCGCTGGCGGGCTACGCCGCGCCCGCCATGCGGGTGGGCCAGCTCGTGCGCCAGCAGGAAGCCGAGGCCCGCACGAGGGAACGGATCGAGCAGGAACTGAAGATCGCCCAGATCATTCAGCAGCAGTTCCTGCCCAAGATCCTGCCGGACCTGCCGGGCTGGCACGTGGCCGCGTTCTACCGGCCGGCCCGTACGGTCGGCGGTGACTTCTACGACTTCATGCCGCTGCCGGACGGCCGGGTCATGTTCGTCGTCGGCGACGTGACCGACAAGGGCATCCCGGCGGCACTGGTGATGGCCAGCACCCACTCCCTGCTGCGCGCTGCCGCCCCGCAGCTCATCTCGCCAGGCGCTGTGCTGCGGCAGGTGAACGAACTGCTGTGCACCGACATTCCGGCGCACATGTTCGTCACCTGCCTGGCGATGGTGCTCGACCCGGCCAGCGGCATCGTCCAGTTCGCCAACGCCGGGCATGACGTGCCGTACGTCCGCACCTCGGCCGGCGTGGCCGAACTGAGGGCCCGCGGCATGCCGCTCGGGCTGATGCCGGGCATGGAGTACGAGGAGCGGACCTTCCAGTTCCAGCCCGGTGACTGCGCCCTGCTGCACAGTGACGGCCTGGCCGAGGCCCACGCGCCCGACCGCGAGATGTTCGGCTTCCCGCGGGTGTCCGCGCTGGTCGGCAAAGGGCCGTCCGGCGAGGCGCTGATCGACTTGTGCCTGACCGAGCTCAGCGGGTTCACCGGGCCCGATCACGAGCAGGAGGACGACATCACGCTGGTCACGCTGGAGCGGTCGGCGGCAGCCCGGCACCGGGAGGCGGAGACTCGCGATGACGCAGCCGCGCCGGATCACCGCGTTCACGGTCCCGAGCGAGCCCGGCAACGAGCGGCTGGCCCTGTCCAGGGTGGCCGAAGCGGTGGCCGGCCTCGGGCTGAACGGCACCCGGCTGGAGCGGCTCAAGACCGCGGTGGCCGAGGCGACCATGAACGCGATCGAGCACGGGAACCGCAACCAGCCCGGATATCCCGGTCGACGTCGAGGTGGTCCAGTCCGGCGACGAGATCGTGATCTCGATCAGCGATTCGGGCGGGCACGGCGGTTCCGGGCCGCCGGCCGGGGCACCGGAGGAACCGGATCTGGAACTCAAGCTCGCGGGCGCGCAGAGCCCGCGCGGCTGGGGCCTGTTCCTCATCCGCAACATGGTCGACGCGATGAATGTCACCACTGAGGGAGCGCGCTACACGGTGTGGCTGACCATGCGCACCGGCGCTCCGGCAGCCGAGGGAGCTGGACGTGAAGAACATGTGTAAGGCGAGGTGCGGACCGTCGCCGGGCACGGCCGTCATCGAGTTGTCCGGCGATATCGACGGCTCGGCCGCCGACACGCTGACCGGCGCGTACGAGCGCGCGGTCGCGGCCGCCGACACCTCGACCGTGGTGCTCGACTTCGCCGCCGTCGACTACATCAACTCCACCGGGATCGCGCTGATAGTCAGCGTGCTCGCGCGGGCCAGGGCCGAGCGGCGCAAGGTCGTCGCCAGCGGGCTGTCCGCGCACTACCGCGAGATCTTCGATATCACCAGGCTCTCGGACTTCATCGAGCTCTTCTCCGATCTCGATCACGCCGTGAGCGAGCTGACCGGGCCGGCCGCCTGAGCGGACGGCGCCATGTGTGGGGAGGGACCAGATGGAGCGTGTCCGCAGTGACGATGGACGTGCGCAGGTCGGCGATTCGATGGCCATCGTCGACATCAAGGGAGAGGTGACGGCCGCCTGCGAGCCGGTGCTGATGTCGGCCTACGAGGAGCCGAGCGGCGAGGCGGCGCAGGCGGCTGGTGCTCAATTTCGGCGGCCTTGAGTACATGAACAGCGGCGGCATCGGCATGCTCGTCACGCTGCTGGTCCGGGCCAACCGGCAGCGCCAGCAGCTCGCCGCCTTCGGCCTGTCCGACCACTACCGGGAGATCTTCGAGCTCACCCGGCTCGACGAGGCCATCACGATTTACGACGACGAGGAGTCTGCGCTGTCGGCGCGGTGCGGTAAGGGGCACGTCATGAGCAGCAGACAGGCCCGAAGCGGCCGACACGGCCGAGCGAGATCGAGCTGAGCGTGCGGGAGGCGAGGCCGCGCTGGTGCCGAGGGACGCGGGAGCTGGGCCGCTAAAGTCGACCGGCTCCAGGTTGATCAGCGGGCCGGCGTGCGCGGCACCAACGTGGCCGGCCGCCGCCTGACCGGCCCGGTGCAGGGGTTCGGCAAGATGTGGCAGAAGACCTACCGCCTGGATCTCGGCACGCAGTCACGGCCCGAGGACGCGATCGCGACCTGGAGGTCGCACTTCCCCGAGTTCTGGCCCCGGGGCAACAGGTTCTCCGGCGCGCTGGCCGGGATCAGCCCCGGTGACGTCGCGCTGCTCGACCTGGCCATCGGTGGCGGGGTCAGGCTGTCCACCGGCGTGTTCGTGCTGTACGCGGACGAGGAGTCGTTCACCCTGATGACGCCGCAGGGCCACATGTTCGCGGGCTGGATCACCTTCTCGGCCGACCGAGCGTCACCGGGCGCGGCGAGGTCACCGCGGTCCAGGCCCAGGTGCTGATGCGTGCTAACGACCCGCTGTACGAGGTGGCGATGATGCTCGGCGGTCACCGCAAGGAGGACGCCTTCTGGGGCCACGCTGACGGCACTCGGCCGTCGGCTCGGTGTCGGCACGCCGGTCGTCAGCGCCCGCACCACCTGCGTCGACTCCGCGGCGGCAGTGGCACAACGCCCGCAACATCTGGCACAACTCCATGGTCCGCAGCGTGCTGCAGACCGTGGCCGCGCCGCTGCGGGTCATCGGCCACCGCCGGCCCGGCTAACGGCAGGACGTACCTCGTGAGCGCGGAATTCGACGCCGTCGTCGTCGGCAGCGGCCCGAACGGGCTCGCCGCCGCCGTCACCCTGACCGCGGCGGGCCAGCGCGTCCTGGTGCTCGAGGGCGCCCCGGACATCGGCGGCGGCTGCCGGACGACCGAGGTCACGCTGCCTGGCTACCAGCATGACCTGTGCTCGGCGGTGCACCCGCTCGCCGTGGCCTCACCGTTCTTCCGCAAGTTCGACCTGCCCGGACGGGGTGTGCACTTCGGCTTCGGGCAGGTCGAGTTCGCGCATCCGCTGGACGGCGGCCGCGCTGGCATCGTCACCCGCTCGGTGACCGGCACCGCGCGCGGCTCGGCCCCGACAGCGGCACCTACCAGCAGCTGTTCGGACCGCTCACCGCGCACGCCGACGCGATAACCGCGACGGTTTTGTCACGGCTGCGCACACCGCCGCGCCAGCCGCTGGCGGTCGGCCGGTACGGGCTCCCGGCCCTGCGCTCGGCCGCGCACCTCGCCGGCCGGTTCCGGTCGGACGAAGCGAGGGCGGTGCTGGCCGGCCTCGCCGCGCACGCCATGATGCCGCTCGCCGGCCGCCGACCGCTGGCCTCGGCCTGTACCTCGGTCTGCTCGCGCACGCGGCGGGCTGGCCTGTCGTGGCCGGCGGGAGCGCGCAGATCACGCAGGCGCTCGCGCGCTACGTGCGCGACGGCGGCGGCGTGGTCGAGACCGGCGTCTGGGTGCGTTCCCTGCGTGAGCTGCCGCCGGCCAGGGCGACCTTGCTGGACGTCACCCCGCGGGCCCTGGTCGCGATGGCTGGCGACCGGCTCCCGGCGGGTTACCGTAGCGCGCTGGACCGGTTTCAGTACGGGAACGGGGTCTGCAAGGCGGACTTCGCGCTCGCCGGGCCAGTGCCGTGGGCGAACTCTGGCTGCCGTCAGGCCGTCACTGTTCACCTGGGCGGCACCTTCGAGGAGATCGCCAGGTCCGAAGCCGAGGTCGCGGCAGGCCGGCACCCAGCGTCGCCGTACGTACTGGTCGTCCAGCCCGGCGTCGCCGACCCTGGCCGCGCCCCGGCCGGACGCCAGGTGCTGTGGACCTACTGCCACGTGCCGGCCGGATCGGACGTGGACATGAGCGCGGCCATCGACGCGCAGATCGAGCGGTTCGCGCCCGGCTTCGGTGACCTGGTGCTCGCCAGGTCGGTGCGGACGGCGGCCGCCGAGGAAACGCTGAACCCGAACTATGTCGGCGGCGACATCTCAGCGGGCCTGATGACGATCCGGCAGACGTTCCTGCGCCCGGCTGCCCGCTGGAACTCCTACCGGACCCCGTTGCCCGGCGTGTACCTGTGCTCATCTTCGACCCCACCCGGCCCGGGCGTGCACGGCCGCTGCGGCGAGCTCGCCGCGCTGACCGCGCTGCGAGACGTCTTCGGTCTCCGCGCCGCGCCGGACCTGGCCGTGCTCGGGCCGCTCGCCGGCGCGACCGCCCGGATCGCGTCATGACCGGCCGCGGCCCCGCGGCCGGCCACGTTCCCGGAAAACTCCGCCGGACGCTCGCCGTCGCCCTCTTCGCTCTTGTCGCCCTCGCCCTGGTGGCCACCGTTCCGCTCACGGTCCTGTCGCGCCAGGACTTCGACGGGCTGGTTCCGGTCGTGATCGGCGTGCCCGGCGCGGTCACCGGCGTGCTGGCGGCCAGGCGGCAGCCGGCGAATCCAGTCGGCTGGCTCCTGCTCGCGGTGGCGGCCTGCCTCCTGCTCGCGAACGCGGGAGCGGACTACGCCGTGATCGTCTACCGCCAGGGGCACCAGCTCCCCGGCGGCGAGGTGGCGCTCATCCTGGCGGAGCTCTGGGGTCCGGGCATTACCTTGCTCGGGCTGCTGGTCCTGTTGTTCCCGGACGGCAAGCTGACGTCGGCGCCGTGGCGCTGGGTCCTGCGGATCTACCTGGTGCTGTTCGCGGCCTCGCTCTGCGTGACCGCGATCCAGACGGCCGGCGCGCTGGCGGTGCACCCGGTCCGGGTGGACAGCGGAGGCGATCTTGCCGCGACTGACTACCCGGCCGGCTGGTACCAGCTGGAAAACAACGTTTCCAGCCTCCTGCTGCTGGTTTTCCTGCTGATCGTGGTCCTGCGCCAGGTCCTGAGCTGGCGGACCTCGTCCGGTGAGCGCAGGCAGCAACTGAAGCTGCTGGCCAGCGGCAGCGTCGCGATCCTGGTCAGCCTCATCTTGTCGTTGGCCACTCCCTGGCCGGTCCTGCAGGCTGCCGGCTGGCTGCTGCCGGCGGCACTGCCGGTGTGCGTCGGCATCGCGATCATGAAGTACCGGCTGTACGACATCGACCGGATCGTCAGCCGCACGCTGTCCTACGCGATCGTCACCGGACTGCTGGTGGGCTTGTACGTCGGACTCGTCGCCCTGACCACCCGGGTACTCGGGTTCACCTCGCCGGTCGGCGTCGCCGCGTCGACGCTCGCGGCGGTGGCATTGTTTACCCCGCTGCGACGGCGGATCCAGCGGCTGGTCGACCGGCGGTTCAACCGGGCCCGGTACAACGCCGAGGCGACGCTGGCCGGCTTCACCGCTCGATTGCAGGACGCCGTCGACGTCGCGGCCGTGCAGCGCGACCTGGTCGCGACGGTGGCCGGCTCGGTCGAGCAGGCCCACCTGTCGGTGTGGCTGGCGAGCCGGGCTCGGTGAACCCGCAATCGCCTGTTCCGTACCGGGCCGGCCACATCTAAGGTGAGGGTGTGCTCTCGGGTCCACGGTTGCGGCAGGTCGCCCTGGTAGCCGGCGACTGCGACCAGGTGGCGGGCCAGCTGAGCCGCGCTTTCGGCTGGCCGGCACCCTTCTCCGATCCGGGAGTGGCGCGGTTCGGCCTCAGTAATGCCGTGTTCGCGGCCGGCGACACCTTCATCGAGGTGGTGTCGCCGGTCCAGCCGGACACCACGGCCGGCCGGTACCTGCAGCGGCGCGGCGGCGACGGCGGCTACATGGCGATCTTCCAGGTTCCTGATCTCGCGGCCGCCCGCCGCCGGGTCGCCGGCCTTGGTGTTCGCATGGTCTGGACCGCGGACCTGCCCGACATCGCCGGAACGCATCTGCATCCCCGTGACGTTCCCGGTGCCATCGTGTCGCTGGACTGGGCGGACCCGCCGCAGGCCTGGCGGTGGGCAGGCCCGTCGTGGACCGGGCAGGCCGCAGCCGGGCATGCGCCGGGAGGCGTGACCGGGCTGACCATCGAGGTTGCTGACCCGCTCGCCGCGGCCCGGCGCTGGGCTGCCGTGCTCGGCGTTCCGGCAGGCCACGAGAGCGACGTCGCTGTTGTCGAGCTGACCGCAGCCGGGCAGGTGCTGCGGTTCCTGCCCGCACCTGCTGGCCGCGGCGAGGGCATCACCGCTGTCAGGCCATCGCCGGCCTGCCGACCGGCGGCCCGGTTGAGATCGGCGGAGTGCGCTTCGCCAGCCAGGAAGGTGTGACATGACCGCGCTCGACACCGGAACCGATGACCTGCGCGCTGACATCGACGACGGTGTCGCGGTCGATCACCATGAACCGTCCCGAGCGCCGCAACGCGCTCTCCGCGGCCATGCTGTCGGCCCTGGCCAGGTGCTCGCCCGGGTGGAGTCCGACGAAGCGGTCGGCTGCGTGGTGCTGACCGGCGCCGGCGGCGCGCTTCTGCGCGGGCGGCGACGTCAAGGGCATGACCGACCGCGCGGCCGCCCGGCGACGGCGCGCGCCGGACGACCTCCGACGCGGTCATCCACCGCCAGCGCCTGAGCCAGCGCGCCACCAGCGGCCGCCTGTGGCGATGCCCAAGCCGACCATCGCTGCCATCGGCGGCCCGGCGGCCGGCGCCGGCCTGTCGCTGGCGCTGGCCTGCGACCTGCGGTTCGCGGCGCCCGGACGCCGTGCTGACCACCGCCTTCGCCCGGGTCGGGCTTGGCCGGCGACTACGGCGGGACCTGGTTCCTCACCCAGCTGGTGGGCACCAGCCAAGGCCAGGGAGCTGTACTACTTCTCCGAGCGGCTCAGCGCCGCGGAGGCCCGGCGGCTGGGCATCGTCAACGAGGTCTTCCCGGCCGCCGACTTCGATCAGGAGGTGATGGCACGGGCCCGGCGGCTGGCCCGCGGCCCGTCCATTGCCTACCGCTACATGAAGGAAAACCTGAACCGCGCCGCGGCAGGCGGCGAGCTGGGCGACTGCATGGATCTGGAAGCGACGCACCATATCGGCACCTCGCTCACCGAGGATCACAAGGAGGCCGCCCATGCCTTCGCCGAGAAGCGCGAGCCGGTCTTCCGCGGCCGGTAACCAGAGTCGCTTTTAATTAATTCCGGCACGCGCGAATATGCCGGGCCTTTCTCCGCGCAACCGTTGCGATCAGTGCGACATTCACTATCTGCGCTTGCGCGATAACAAGCCAGGTCAGCGCTAAGCTCCGGATTCCGGGGCGGCCCTCGAGATAATCGCGGATCCCCCGCCGTTAATGCCGCAGGTATTTCATTCGCACATTCGTTTCTGCCGGCCGGGCGGAACGCACCGGGAAAGGACTTGCTAGTGATCTTTGCTGCCAGTGCTGCCACCGCCGCACGGCGATGCGCCAGAGCCAGGGTAGGCGCGTGTGCCGGACTCGCTCTGGTGGCCATCGCCGCGCCAGCTGGCATGAGCAGCGCTGCGGCCGCTGGTTCCGCGGCCGCCCGTGCCACCCCGGTCACCGACGTCATGACCCTGCGGCCGATGCCGGCCGGCCGTGTCTGGTTCGGCCGGCTGCCGGGCGGACGGCTGAGTATCCGCACCGACATGTTCGGGCTCACGCCCGGCTCCCGGCACGACGTCGATCTCGTCATGCCCGGCCGGCACCGAAGCGTACGGTTCCGCCCGCTGCTGGCCAGTAGCGCCGGCCAGGCCAGCAGCACGCTCCCGAGCAGCTACACCGGCCGGGTGCCGGCCGGCAGCCACCTGGTGATCCGGATGGGAGCAGGAGGCAGCCGCATCGCGGCGGAGCCGATCGCGCGGACCGCCCGGCTGCGCCATCCGGGACGGCGGCCGCACCACCTGCAAGCGGTCGAAGTGAGCCCGGCCGGCGCCCGCTACGGCACACCGCGGGGACGGGCTACCGTCAGCTACAGCGCGAAGCACCGCACCCTGACGGTGACCGTCAGCGCCAGCGGGATCACGCCCGGCCCGCACGCCGCTCACATCCATCTCGGCTCGTGCCAGAGCCAGGGGCCGGTGCTGTACATGCTGCGCGACCTCGTCGCCAGCCGGCGTGGCCGCGTCGTGCACGCCGTCCGGGTATTCACGCACGTGATGACCGCACCGCCCGGGCACGGCTGGTACCTCAACATTCACCAGGGCAACAGCGACGACATCCTCAGAAACGGCAATCCGACCATCCTCTTCCGCCCGCTGATCTGCGCGAACATTAACAGCTCCGGCGCTGGCTCGGTCTCGGCGATCCTGCGGTCCGGTGATGTCGTCACCGGAGTCCGGGGCAGCGGGGGCGCCGACGTCGTGCTGACCGGGGGCGTCGCGACAGGCGACGGCACGCAGAATGACCCGTTCCTGTACCAGGGCACGCTGGGCGGCGCTGCGGCCGGGGCCGCGGTCTCGGTGCGGACAGCGCCATTCGCCGGCGAGACGTCGGCGACGTTTTACGGCCCGGACACTCACGCCTTCAACCCGGCGTCTATCCCGGCCGGCCAGGTCCGCGCCGTCGGAAGCTATACCTCATCGTCGGCACCAGCCGGCGTGGTCAACCAGGGATTGATCTACCTCGGCCCGGTCCGCGGACCGGGCGGGTCATGGACGTCCATCGACGTGCCGGCCGACGGCAGCCGCACCACGCGGCACATGCGGGCCTGCCCGCGGACCCGGCCGCACTGCATCGTGATGGATACCATCGCGCACAGCACGGTGGGCAACCTGATCGTCGGTGACTACGACCTCCGGCCCCCTGTTCCTGGCGGCGCGATCTCGGCTAACGGGTTCCTCTACAACCTCAGCACGCACCGGTGGACGCTGCTGGACCTGGGCGGGACGCAGTCGAGCCAGACCACGCTGTACGGCATCTGGCAGGACGGCGGGCCAGGCAGCCGGACCTACACGCTGGCCGGCGGCTCGGCCGCCAGCGGTCACAAGCGGGCGTTCCTGATGGACTACAACGAGGCGACCGGGAGATTCGGGACGCCGCGGTACTTCCACTTCGGCAACGGCCCGGCGCTGGTCACGCACTTCGAGGGAATCACCGCGGTGGCCGGCGGCTTCAATCTGGTGGCCATGAGCACGGCTCAGTACGCGTCGGTGGCGTTTGTTCCCGTCCGGCACCGGACCGGATCCTTCGGCCGGGCCAGGTGGCATCCGCTCAACGTCACCGGCAGCGCACTCTGCTCAGGCGGTTGCACCCTGGTGACCGGCAACACCGTCTACCGCAACCGGGTGATGGGGCTTTACCTGCCCGCCGGCGCCACGCTCCCCGGCAGTTATCTGGCCGTAGTCCCGCCGGCGACCTAGCCATCTCCGGCCGGCGTCGTCAGGATCCCGGTCCCAGCCAGAGCGTGACCTGCTCCGGCTCTAGCGAGCGGTGCACGACGTCGAGGAGCTCGGCGCTGGCCTGGCCGATGCTCACGGTGTCTTGCAGTCTGCTGGCGAACGCGGCCACCGTCTGGTCGGCGTCATAGTGCGCGCGGTTGAAGCGGCGGTCCACGGCGCGCTGGACCCGGCGGCGGAGCGGGTTGAACAGCGCCGCCGCCGCCAGCGTCGAGCCGGCCACAGCGACGGGCGTGGTGATGGAGACGACCCTGGTCGCCAGCAGCACGATCGCGGCGTAGGCGCCGACCAGCAAACCGGTGACGATCGCATAACCGAGGGCACGGGAGACGATCCGCTCGATATCGAACAGCCGGTACTTCAGGATCGCGAAGCCGATGGAGAACGGGAGCGCCAGCACCGCTACCAGCGCCACGCTGCCGACCTCTTGCGACACGGCCGAACTCCCGGTCAGAAATGTAGTGACGAGCCCGACGCCTGCGGCGACGGTTCCGGTCAGTAGCCACTTCAGCTGCTGGCGCCGCTCGCCGGCCGACCGCCGGTAGCTCAGTACCTGCGCGATCACCGAGGCTAGCCAGCACAGCAGGAGAAGCAGGAAGAAGACAGCCTCGATCGGCATCCACCAGGCTCCGACCCCGCGGGAGGAGTCAAGCGCCAGCAGGTTGCCGCCGGCGTCGACCTGCTCCTGGTGACCGCCGATAGCCATGACGGTGCCGACTTCTGCCCCGACGATCCACATGGCGCCGAGCGCGAGGTACAGCCACAGCACCCAGCGCCAGCGCGACGACAGCGGCCGGCCATCCGGGAAGAGCAGCGCCACCAGTCCCAGTCCGACGATGCCGGGCGCCCAGCCGGGCTGGGCCAGCAGCGCGGCCCCGCCCAGCGGCAAATCGCCGTGGTGCAGCCGGTAGTCGGCGACGGTGTAATAGCTCGCATCCTCGCTCAGCGCGAAGCACGCGGCCACCCCCAGGATCACCCAGCCGAGCGGGTTGGCGGGCCGGCGCCAGGCCAGCACCAGGCCAACGAGACCGAAGCCGGCCGATACCCAGATCGGGACCGACCCGCCGCCGGCATTGACGCTCTGGTGGGCGAGCCGGGACAGCGGCCAGTCGGCGGCGCACAAGGCCAGCAGCAGGCCGCCGAGGGCGAGGGCTGCGGACCGGGCGAGCGGGCGGACGCCGGTCATGACCGCCCGCTGACCCACAGCGACACCTGCGCCGGTTCCAGCGTCTGCCGCACGATTGCGGCCAGGTCCTCGCGCACCGTCTCCAGGTCCACCGAGTCCTGCAGCCGGGCCGCGAACGCGGCCAGGGTCTGGTCTGCGTCATAGCGGGCCCGGTTGAAGCGTCGGTCCACCAGGTGCTGCACCCGCCGCCGCAGCGGGCTGAACAGGGCCGCCGCCACCAGGGTCGAGCCCGCCACGGCGACCGAGCCTGACAGCCGCACGGGCAGTGCCTGGGTGGTGAGCAGCACGAGGCCCGCGTAGGTGCCCAGCAGGATGCCGGTGACGATCGCGTAGGCCAGGGTGCGGCTGATGATCCGGTCGATGTCATAGAGCCGGTACTTCAGGATGCCGACGCCGAGCGCCACCGGCGTCGCGACCAGGCCGAGGCCCGACAGATTGGCCAGGAAGGCCCAGAAACCGCCGACGCCATTGAGCGCGGGGCTGACCGCGACGCAGATGATACTGACCGCCCGCCGGCCGAGAGCCACTTCAGCTGCTGCCGCCGGTCGCCTGCTGACCGCCGCCAGCTCAGCGCCTGACGGCCCGCGAACGTGAGAGCCAGCAGGGCGATCAGGACGAAACCCACGCCGGCCGCGCCCGGCTGGCCCACCCGGCGCTGGTGCCGTGGTCGTGACCAGGTCGCCGCCAGCATCAATCCGGATACTGGCCGCCGATGATCGCCGCCGCGGCCTGCGTGTACTCGCGCGCGATGAACACGCCGCACAGCAGGACGTAGCACCAGAGCGCCGGGCGCCACCGCGCCGATGGCAGCCGGCCGTCGGGGAACAGCAGGATCATCAGCGGCAGCATGGCCAGCGCCGCTTCCCAGAGCGGCTGGAGAAACAAGAAAGCCGGGGCGAGCGGCAGGCTGCGGCCGAGCCGGTAGCTGGCGATGAGGTAGTTGCCGGCGTCGGTGCTGACCAGGAAGCAGGCCGCGAACGCCAGCGACAGCCAGCCGACCGGGTTGCGGGCCTGGCGCAATGCGACGATAACGCCGACCGCACCGAACGGGATACCCAGGGCCAGGCCCGTCCCGGCCGAGTCCAGCGGGTTCTGGTGAGCCAGGTCGGCCAGCGGCCCGACGGCCGCGATGGCCGCCGCGATCACTGCCGCGGCCGCAACAACCGTCATCCTGCGGGCCGGCATCGTTTACGCCCGCCCCCTTCCCGTGACATCCCTGACGGCTGGCCGGATCGTGGCCGCAGCCGCGAACCAGACGGAAAAGTGGGCGGGCTCGAGTGCGTGCTGCACGGTGCCGACCAGATCCAGCCGGACAACGCCGGCCGCACCGCAGGTCAGGCCGAGGATCAGCCCGGACGGGTCGGGGAACCTGGCGTGCAGTGCCAGCACGGACAGGATCATGCCGCCAGCGCCGCTGATGGTACCCGGGCATGCCAGCGCGACTCCGGCCGCGCGCGCCATCCGGAGGGACCGGTCCGGCGCACCCGCCGGAGCCATCACATCCAGACTCGGCCCCGTCATTCAGATCGCCTCTCTGACCTGCGTTAACGCGAGTGTACGGGGCGAGCGTTCGGGCATCGTTACGATCTCGTCCGCCAGTTCCGCCGGCCGGCGGAGTCGGTAGGATCGACCGGTGACCGAGTTGCTGCACCTCACCGAGCGCGCATCCTGGCAGGAAGCACAGCAGTCAGGCGAGTACCGGATGTCCAGTCGCGGCGTGACGCTGGCTGACGAAGGCTTCATCCACTGCTCGCTGCGCCACCAGCTGCGCGGGGTGGCCGAGTCGTACTACGCCGATGCTGATGACCTGGTCGTGCTGGTGGTGGACAGCACCAGGCTGGCCGCTCCGCTGCGCTTCGAGGCGCCCGAGCCCGGCGCCGAGGAATTCCCGCACATCTACGGGCCCTTGCCCGTCAGCGCCGTGGTCGAGGTCGTCGACGTGACCCGGGACGGCGACGGGCGGTTCGTGCTGCCGCAGTGACCGCGGGGCCGCCGGACTGGCGGACGACGCGAAGCTGTGACACCAGCACCGGGCCGGGCAGCTAACCGGGGCGGGCCAGGCAGCATGTCGATCCAGTCCAGGTGGCCATCCACCGCGGCGATCGCTACTGCGGTGGCGTCGGGCCGGCGCAGCAGCAGCGCGGCGCCACGGCGGGCCGGGCGGGGCCGCGGGTCCGGGTCAGGCGGGGCGTCCTCGATCGACAGCCACCACAGCGGCCCGCTCTCGCCCAGACGCCTGATCGCCGCGTCAAAGGCCGGCCGCCGCCGGACGGGCACGTGCATCCGGGTGGCGGCGTGGAACACCACCCTGGGCTGGCCCGGCGGCAGCGCGCGGGCGACGTCGGGCAGCACGTCGATAGCGTCTCCGGCCCGGATCGGCGGCGGATCGGCGGCGGCAGCATCGAGCGCGGCCGTCAGCAGCGCGCGCTGGCGCTGATTCTCGGGCCAGACCAGCGCCGCCAGCCAGGCCCGCGCATCGGGATCGGCGGCATCGGCCGGATGCAGGTCCACGCCGGCCACGCTGGCCAGCGCAGGCAGCCGGTCCAGGTCGGGCACGGGCACCAGGCCGTGCACAGCGGCGGTGATCTGGACCGGCGACGCGGGGTCGCCGAACTGCCGCCCGCCGACGAGGTAGCCATAGCGATCGAACCGGAGGTTGAGTCCGGCGCTGGTCCCCACCTCAATCACGTGCACGGGCGCGGTCACCTCGGCGGCGATCACGCTCAGGCCGAGCCGAAGGCCCAGCGAGCGCTGCACCTGATTGGTCTGCACCAGCCGCGTGCTCACGATCGCCGCCAGCGCAGCCTCGAACTCGCGGCAGAAATCCAGCAGCGCCGGCCCGGCATCGCGGGCGGGCAGCGCCTGCTCCCCCGCGATCGACGGGTAGTACCGGGCCAGGCGATGGTCCGCCCCGGCCAGCAGCAGGTACTGCACAGCGCCGAAGAACAGGAAGGTGGGGTACTGGCCTGGCCGGCCCAGGCAGGCCAGGTCCAGCAGTCGGTCGCTGCCGGCCACGGTCCGGCTCAGGCTCCGGTACAGCGGCGAGGTCGTGAATTCGGCCGGCGAGCTGAACGCTGCCCGTACGGTCTCGCGGTCGCCCACCGGCCGAGCGTAACTCAGATCGCCGGCCGCACCCGGCACCAGCGCCGGATGCGGTAACGTGCCGGACGGGCGAAAGGAGTGCCATGCCGGAGATACCCGCATCGCACCGTGATCTGCTCGACGGCCAGTTCGCGACGCTGGCCACGATCGGGCCGGACGGGCGGCCGCAGCTGTCCGAGGTCTGGTTCCTCGCCGAAGGCGACGAGGTGAGCCTGTCGCTGAACACGGCCAGGCAGAAGACCCAGAACATGATGGCCAACCCGGCGGCGACGGTGTTCCTGCTGGACCCGGCCTCGTCCTACCGCTACCTGGAGATCCGGGGCGACGCCGAGATCACGCCGGACGACGACTATGCCTTCGCCGACGCGGTCGGCGCCAGGTACGGCTCTGACCTGCGCGAGCATGACCAGCCTGGTCAGTCCCGGGTCAAGGTGACCATCCGGCCGGTCCGGGTGAACGCGGTCACGATGGGCGGCTGACCAGCGTGCCGGTCATCGCCCGCGCCAGCTGGCGAGCCTGCCGCCGGCGCACGTGCATGTTGCCGTAAATGCTGCTGTCCAGCCCGAAGAACCACAGGCCGGGCCGGGCGGGGCGGGGTTTCCCGCCGGTACCGGGCGGCAGCCCGAACTGGTCCAGCCTGACCAGGTCGGCCGGCCAGCGCCTCCAGACCAGGACGGTAGCCGGTCGCGCAGATCACCACCTCCGGTGCGCACTCCGTGCCATCGGCGAAGATCA
This sequence comes from uncultured Actinomycetota bacterium, assembly GCA_963713585.1. Taxonomy (GTDB): domain Bacteria; phylum Actinomycetota; class Actinomycetes; order Streptosporangiales; family Streptosporangiaceae; genus JAJYUU01. The sequence continues at coordinate 30,760 of CAVQMG010000005.1, forward strand.
CCCGTGGTCCGTTGAACCGTTCGACGGCCGGCTTCATCGTGATCCGTCCCGACTTCAGCGCGGTGACGAACCCGTCGTCCAGCGCGACCGTCACGCCGTCGGCCGCGATCCGGCTGAAGGCACCGACGGCCGGCCGCGGATAGCCGTAGCGGCGCAAGTCGCCGAAGGCCAGCCACGCGACCGCCCGCAGGTCAGCGTCCTGGACTCGCCTGGGTAGATAGCGGGTGGCGACACTGACCGGGTGCATCGGCATGCCCGCCAGCCGCATCGGCGCGATGTTCATCGCGCCGCGCGCCGATAGCCACAGCTGCCCGGCCTGACTGCGCGCCAGGTGATTCATCAGGTCGGTGCCCGAGTTGCCAGGACCGATCACCAGCACGGAGCGGCAGGCCAGGTCGGCCACGTTCCGGAAACTGCTGGCATGAAGAAGCTCGCCGGCGAACCCGCCGGCGCCCGGCCAGTCCGGTACCACGGGCTCGGCGTCCGGACCGGTGGCGATGACCGCGTGCGCCGCGGTGACCGCCTCGCCGTCGAGCGACAATGCCCAGCCAGCGCCGGCCGGGTCGATGCGGCGCACGGGCGCGCTCAGCCTGATCCGCATCCCGGCGGCGCAGCGTTTCAGGTAGGCGACGTAGTCGTCGCGGGCCACGTAAGGCCCGAGCGGCCCGGCAGGCGCATCCCCGGCTGGTGGGACAAGGCCCGGTGGGTGTTGAGATGCAGGTGGTCGTGCCGGGCTCGCCACGACGCCGCGACCGCGTCCGCGCGCTCCAGCACCAGCGGGTCCAGGCCGGCCCGGCGCAGCTCCCGTGCCGCCGCCAGCCCGGCAGGCCCGGCCCCGACAATGACGACCTGCTCGTCCATCGTGCGAGCGTGGCCGCCGGGCCGGCCTCAGGTCAAGCCCGGCCTGCCGTCAGCCGACGGTAATCGCGTCCAGCCGCCGCTTGATGAACTGTGCCGACACGACCGGCGCGTAGTCGTTCGGCAGGCCGACGGGCGGCCGCAGCGACTCGATCACGGCGTCATGATCGGCCTCGTAGAAGTAGACCAGCGAGACGAGATCCTCGTCGGGTGCCTCCGCCTGCGGCGGAAGCACCCGGTGCCGGTTGGACTTCCACCGGCCGCCGCTCCAGCGCGCCAGCAGGTCCCCGGTGTTAATGGTGAAGGCGCCCGGCTGGTAGGGCGCGTCTTCCCAGCCGTCCTGCTCGCTCCACACCTGCAGGCCGCCGCGACCCTGCTCGCGGTCCAGGATGGTGACGGTGCCGAAGTCGGTATGCGGGCCGATCCTGAACTGGCCCGCCTCCGGCTGCCCGGCCACGGTCATCGGCGGGTACCAGTTGATGTTCATCGTGTGAGTGGCGTGCCCGGTGTGCCGGGTGAAGAAATCACGCTCCAGCCCGAGCGCGGCTGCGCACAGCACCAGCAGTTCGTCGGCCAGTTCTCGCATCCGGGCCAGGTAGCCGGCCACAGCCGCCTCCATCCCGGGCACCTCGGCCGGATAGACGTTGGACTGGAACCAGAACGCGTCGACCTCAGGGTCGCCGGTCGGCTGGTCGGCACCCACCGCGAAGGTCTCCTTCAGGTCTGGCGGTGTCTGGGTGCCCTCGGCGTAGCCGTTCGCCTCGACGCCGGGCGGCAGCCAGCCCCGGCCGCCTACCGTGACGGCGTAGCGCTGCTTGTCCTGGCTCGGCAGCGCGAAGAACGTCCGGGCCTGCCCGCGCACCTGCGCGCGCAGGTCATCAGGCACGCCGTGACCGGTGATCAGGAAGAATCCGGCGCTCTGCAGCGCCTCGTCGACGCGCGCGGCCACGCCGGCCCTGGCCGTCTCGTCTCCGCCGAACCAGGGTGTCAGGTCAATCACGGGAACCGACGAGGGCATGGTCCGCCTCCGATGTCGTGGCCGGGCTGAGTCAGGCTAGGTCGCGGAGCGCGCTGGCCAGCGGCTCCAGCACGGCTGCGGTGTGCGGCGGCCGCAGGTAGACGATCGCGAGCTGCAGTCCTGCCTCGCCGAGTCCGGCCACGGTCGCCGCGGTCTCCGCCGGATCGCCGGTGAAGATCACGTGGCTGGACAGCAGGATCTCGGACGGATCGCGGCCGAGGTCGGCGCAGTGCTGGTACAGCACGTCTCGCTTGTGGCTGAACTGCTCGGGCGTGCCGCCGACGGAGTTCCAGTGCTGGGCGAACCGCGCGGCGGTGCGCAGCGTGCGCTTCTCGCCGCTGCCGCCGATGCAGATCGGCGGGTGCGGCTGCTGCACCGGCTTGGGATTGCAGTACGCGTCGGTGATCGTGTAGTAGCTGCCGGAGAAGTTGGTCACCGGCTGCGACAGCAGGCTGGCAATGACCTCGCAGGCTTCCTCGAACCGGTCGCTTCGCTCCTTCGGAGTGCCCAGCTCGATGCCGTAGGCGCCGGACTCCTGTTCGTTCCAGCCGGCGCCGATGCCCAGCTCCAGCCGGCCGCCGGAAATGATGTCGAGCGTCGCGGCCATGTTGGCCAGCACGGCCGGATGCCGGTAGTGAATGCCGGTGACAAGCGTGCCCAGCCGTAGCCGGCGGGTCGCCTGGGCCAGCGCGGTCAGCGTTGTCCAGCCCTCCAGGCACGGGCCGGCCGGGTCAGCGCCGATGATCGGGTAGAAGTGGTCGAACGTCCAGCCGGACTCGAACAGCTCGATGTCGTCGGCGGCACGCCAGACGTCGAGCATGGCGTCCCAGGTCGTCTCCTGCGGCGAGGTTTTGAAGGCGAAGCGCATGCTGAAGAATCTAGTAGGCGGACAGCAAACCAGATAACGCAGGGAGTGCACGTGGCGCACGGAACGGTAGCGATTGTCGGCGGTTATGTCGTGCCGGTGACGTCGGACCCAGTTGACGGCGGCACCGTCCTCATCGAGGGCGGCACGATCACCGCCGTGGGACGCTATGTCACGGTGCCACGCGGCGCCACCGTCATCGACGCGGCCGGCCGCTGGGTGCTGCCCGGCCTCATCGAGGCGCACGGGCATGTCGGCGTCAGCGAGGAAGGCGAGGGCTGGGCCGGGTCGGATACTAATGAGCTGACCGAGCCGGTCACCGCACAGGTCCGCGCCCTCGACGCGATCAACCCGGCCGACCTCGGCTTCCGCGACGCGATCGGCGGCGGCGTGCTGGCGGTTAACGTCAATCCCGGCTCCGGGAACCCGATCGGCGGCCAGACCGCCGCGATCAAATGCTGGGGCCGCAGCGTCGACGAGATGCTGCTGCGCGCGCCGGCCGGGATGAAGTCCGCGCTGGGCGAGAATCCGAAACGCGTGTACGGCGAGCGGAAACAGCAGCCGGCCACCCGGCTCGGCACCGCCGCGGTGATCCGCGGCGCGCTGGTCGACGCCGCGAACTACCTGGAGCGGATCGAGGTCGAGCAGCGCAAACCGGAAGCCGAGCGCAAGCATGTCGACCGCGATCTCAAGCTCGAGGCACTCGGCCGGGTGCTGCGGCGCGAGATCCCGTGGCGGCAGCACTGCCATCGCGCCGACGACATCGCCACCGCGCTGCGCATCGCCGCCGAGTTCGGCTACCAGCTGGTCATCGACCACGGCACCGAGGCGCACCTGCTCGCCGACATCCTGGCGGCCAAGAACATCCCGGTGATCATCGGCCCGCTGCTGACCAGCCGGTCCAAGGTCGAGCTGCGCAACCGGTCGCTCTCCAACCCGGGCAAGCTGGCGGCGGCAGGCGTCATGATCGCGATCACCACCGACCACCCGGTGGTACCGATCAACTTCCTGGCGCACCAGGCGGCGCTGTCGGTCAAGCACGGCCTGGACCGCGTCACCGCGCTGCGCGCGCTGACCATCAACCCGGCCCGGATCATCGGCGTCGACGACCAGCTCGGCTCGCTCGAGCCGGGCAAGGACGGTGACGTGGTCATCTGGTCCGGCGACCCGCTCGATGTGCTCAGCCGGGTCGAGCACGCCCTGATCGAGGGCGCGGAGATCTACACCCACACCGACGGCGAGCCTCGATTCGCCGCGCCGTAACGCACAGACCCGATCGGCTGGAGCCGCTTGCCGTCGGTGACATCGTGCGTCAGATTAGAGAGCAGCGGCGCATGGCATAAGGCAGGGACCAAAATGCGAACGTGGGGTCCTTCGGGCGCAGCTGAACGGATCCGCCGGGCGCAGGCGGTCTCGCACACGGCTCGGCAGACGGGGTGCGACCTGGACGAGGCGAGGGACGTGCTCGCCCGCCGGCTGAGCCGCCGCGGATTTCTCGCTACCGCAGGTGCCGGCGCGATTGCCGGACTGGCCGTCGCGCCTGATCGCCTGGCAGCCAACGCTCGCGACCGCGGCTCGCCGCGAGTGGTCATCGTGGGAGCGGGCATGGCCGGGCTTGGCTGCGCGTACCGGCTATGGGCGAGGTACGGCATCAAGGCGCAGATTCACGAGTTCAACTCCGTGCCCGGCGGCCGAATCAAGACGCTTCGCGGGTACTTCGGTGACGGCCAGATAGTCGAGGAGCACGCTGAGTTCATTAACCCGGAGCACACCGCGACGCTGGCGCTAGCGAAGAGGTTCGGCCTGCACCTGGACAACACAGATAAGTACCGGCCGGGAACCCATCCAGGCCGGGAGACGATGCGTTTTCACGGGCGGCGGTGGTCGCAGGCCGCGCTGGACCGCGAGTGGCACGACTGGGGCTGGAAGCTCTTCCATCACGCTGCCAACGTGACTGCTCCGTGGCCGCAACTGCACAACTCCAGCAACGTCGGTGGCCGACGCTTTGACCACATGTCGGTGACCGAGTGGGTGGACGCCTATATCCCCGGCGGCGTGGCGTCTGACTTCGGCGCCTTGTGCATCGCGGCCACCCTCGACGAGTACGGCGGCCCGCCCGATGAGATGTCCGCGCTCAATCTGGTGTTTCTCCTGGGCCTGGATGCGAGCACCGCAAGCGGGAACCAGCCGCACGGCGAACCGCAACTGGCGGGCGCGGACGAGAAGTGGCACATTCACGGCGGGAACGACCAGTTGATCAGCGGTTTGCTAGCCCGGTTGCCGGCCGGCGTTCTTCATCTCGGTGAGCGGCTGGTCGCGGTCCGGGCCCGGTCTGGCGGCTACATCTGCAGTTTCAGCTGCGGCGGCACGACGCGAGATGTGATGGCGGATCATGTCGTGCTGGCCATTCCCTTCACGCTGCTCCGGTCCGTCGACCTGAGCGAGGTCCCGATCTCGCGACTGCACGCGAAGGCGATCCGCGAGGAGCCCCTCGGCAGCAACTCGAAGTTCTTCCTGCAGTTCTCCTCGAGGGTATGGAACGCCGAGGGCGTGACCGGGAATTGCTTTGACGACGGCGTCGTGCAGGGAGGCTGGGAAGCGACGTCGTACCAGCCGGGCAAGGCGGGCATTCTGGCTGCGTTGCCCGGCGGTGACGACGCTCTGCGCTGGGGCCGGCGGTACGGTCTCGCGGGCTATTCGGGCAAGCCACCTGACACGATGGTCGACACCTACCTGCGTGGTTTCGACCAGCTTTTCCCGCGAGTCTCCCGCGCTTTCAACGGGCGGTCGTATTTCGTGTGGTCGCCTGGTGACCCGCACATTCTCGGTGCCTACTCATATCTGGCCGTAGGCCAGTACACAGCGTTCAACGGCATCCAGGGTGTCCGGCAAGGCAACCTGCACTTTGCCGGGGAGCAGACGTCGCTCGACTTCCAGGGATACCTCGAAGGAGCCCTCCGCAGCGGCTACCGGTGCGCGGCTGAAGTCGGCGCATGAGCTAGCCGACGCCGATACCGGTCAGGTCAGGGCGGTGGTACTGGGTTCGATCGCCGTCACCGGATCCCGATCCCGGCACCCAGGCAGTCAGCGCAGCAGCCTGCTGATGGCGCCGCGTCCGGGCGAGCCGAGCTAAGGCGCGGAGCTGCCGCCGAACTGGGCATCTGCCGGATGCGGCGCGGGGGGCCTTACCGCGAATGTGGTTCGTGCGGCGCACCGAGCGCCGCAACCAGGAGGAAATCCCGATGCACTCTCACGTGCCGCGCTGCGAGCCTCGGCCCGGGCAGGCGGGCATCCGGCGCCGACTCGCCGGCCGGGCCAAGGCGACTACCGCACCTTTCCGGCACGCCCGGCACCGAACCGCCAGGCCCTGGGCAGGCCCGGAAGCAGGCCTGCTCAGTCCCGGCCGGGCTCCAGAGGAAAGCTACCGCGACTACCTATTCCGCAAATCCCTCTGGCCCTAGCCTGGTCATCGCGGGACCGGGGCGACAGCTGGCCAGTCGAATTCGTCTCCGATCCCGCGCAGGAGGTCGCGGATCGGCTCCTCGCAGAGCGCTCCGCGCAGACCGGCGAGGTAGCAGGACCGCGGATCGACGCCGAGCCGGGCAGCTGCTGCATAGTCGGCGGTGAGGTCGGTGCCGAACATCGCCGGGTCGTCCGTTGAAACCGAGCAGCTCACGCCGGCCCCAACCAGGGCAGGGAGCGGGTGGTCGGCCAGGGATGCGACAGCGCCGGTGCGCAGGTTGGAGATCGGGCAGACGTCGAGGACCACGCCGCGCGCGACGATCTCGCGCACCAGGCCCGGATCCTGGCAGGCTGCAATGCCGTGCCTGATCCGGTCGGCGGACAGCAGCTCGAGTGCCGTCCGGACTGCCTCAGGATCGCCGAGCTCACCTGCGTGCGGGACCACGCCGAGGCCGCCGCCGCGGGCCAGTGCGAACGCTGGCGCGTAAGGCTCGGCTGGGTAGAGTTCCTCGCTGCCGCCAAGGCCAACGCCGACGACGCCGCGGTCGCGGTAGGCGATCGCGTAGCGCACCGTGTCGGCCGCTGCTTCGAGCGGATAGCCGCGGGCAATCTCGGCATTCAGCTTGACCTGCACCCCGTGCAGCTCGCGGGCCTCCTGCGCGCCGTCACAGTAGCCATCAAAAACCTCCTCCCAGCGGGCGCCCCGGCCAACCGGCTCCGCCGGCGTGAAGATGCCCTCGAGGTAGACGGCGCCGTGGCGGGCCGCCTCGGCGGCGTAGTCGACCACGACCCGCCGGAAGTCATCTGCCGTCCGCAGCGCGGACGTTGTCAGCTCCCAGACCTCGATAAAATGCTTGAAATCGCGGAACTCATAGAGGCCAGCGAGTCCTTCGACGGAGTCAGCCGGAAGGGTCACGCCATTGCGTCGGGCTATCCGCAGCAGGGTGCCTGCGCGGACGGTTCCCTCCAGATGGACATGCAGCTCAATCTTCGGAAAAGTCACACAACCGATTATCCCGTAGCCGGGACCTGCTAGCCGTGCTGCCAGCCGGACACAACCGAGTCAATGCTCATCAGCACGCGGTCCGCTGCGTGGTACCCGGCCCGCCGTCCTTACGGTCAGCCATGCTGCGCACCTCTTCCCCGCCGCGAGCTGTGCAGGCTACCTGACATTCTTGCCCTCGACCGGGCGCTGTGGTCGGCTGAGCCAGTGGAACCGATCACCGCACTCCTGACCGTTGCTGCGTCGTACGGGGCCGGGGCTCTCGTCCGGGCGCTGGGCGGCGGCAGGGATCTCAGCTCGCTCTCGGCGGAATTGGTCACTGCGCTCGCCGACAGCGAGTCGCGAATCGACGAGCGGCTGGCCGCGATCGAGGCCAAACTCGACGAGTTGCTCGAGCAGCGTTACGCCGCGGCGCTTCGCGCCGGGGTCCGCTACCTGCTGGACGCCCTGCCGGCGGCCTCAGCCGCAGCCCGCGGCCGCGACCTGGACCGGGCCAGGGACGCTTTCGTCGATGCCGGCTCGGCCGCACGGACTTCGCTGCAGGGGGCCGTCGCCGAGCGCTATCTCCTGCTGTGCCTGCTCGGCCTGCGGCGCACGGAACTCATCGAGCCGAGCATCGGCCGGCTTGAGGCGCTGGCGATGGCGGCCGCCCTGGAAGCGATGGTACTGGCCGAGTCGGGCCGGGGCCGGTCGCTGCGGCGCAGGAATGCGCAGCGGCAAGTCAAGCAGGCGGCGCTGGACTCGGTCGGCATGTGCGGCCGGATGCTCGCAGAGACCGCCGTCCTCGCTCCGGAGGCTGGGCTTCCGGTGCGGGTCAGCCCGCCCGCGCGCACAATCGAGGACCCGTATGTCATTGAGGGCGGCAGTCGCGCTGACGACTCTGGCGACCTCGTGATCGGCTCGCGGTACGACTACCCGGCCAAGGGCTACTGGCCGTTCACGATCTTCCTCGGCGGCACTCTGCGGCTCGGCCCGCTCGAGGTGCAGTGGCGGCCGGGGCCATGCCTTGGGACCGAGGGCTTCTCCCGCGCAAATCCCGAACTCACGCGTCCGGCCGAGGCTCGTCCGGACCGGACGCACGTGCGAGTGAGCCTGGCTGCGGCGATGCCGGTGCCGCTGCGGCTTGAGATCAGCGCCGCCGGATTGCGCGCGCCGCACGTGCCAGCGCACCTGAACCCCGGCGCCGGCTCGGACGCGCGGCCCTGGACGGTGACCGCCATCGCCGCCGCAGCGAAGTGGGCCGAGCTTGTCGTGCCGACCGCCGGCTCGAACGTACCGGTCATCATGATCAGCCCGGAGACAGTGTTCCGCAGCCTGATCGAGATCACCTGCGAGCTATGAGCAGGCCCGCTCGCTAGCGCCGATCTCTCGCCGCCTTGCGACGGTCGCGGCAGCGGTCAGGAGACGGCAGCCTTCACCAGCTCGACGACCTTCTTCTCGACCGCGGGGCTCCACTGCTGGAGTGCATACGACACCGGCCACAGGTGCCCGTCGTCGAGCTTGGCGGCGTCCTGGAAGCCCAGGGTGGAGTACCGGTAGTTGAACTTGGCCGAGTCCTGGAAGAAAACGACGATCTTGCCGTCCGCGTCCGCGTAGGCGGGCATCCCGTACCAGGTCTTGGGCGACAGCTCCGGGGCGGCGGTGGTGACCGCCATATGCACGCGCTCGGCGAGCTCGCGATCGTCCGGCGCCATCTGGGCGATCTTGTCCAGGACTTCCTGCAGGCCGTCGGCCTTCTTGGCGCCCTTCTTACCCTCCGCGCGCAGCTCGGCGGCACGCTCCTTCATCGCGGCACGCTCTTCCGCGCTGAATCCGTCCGACGTGGCCTGGGTGTTCTTCGCGGGCATTCTGGGTGTCCCTTCGACGTTCAGGGCCCGGCATCTCGCCGGCCATCTTGAGGAAGGCTAGGCGCCACCGCATCCTGGCGCTTCTCGATTCCTGACCAGCTCAGCCAGCGGGCGGGACGACGACGGTGCCGGTCGCCGACACGGCGACGATCGGATCCGCCAGCACCGCGGCGGCGGACGGACTGCGGGCCGGCTCCGCCCGGCACACGACCCGGGCCTCGAACGACAGCTCCCGGCTGCGTGTCCCGACCCTGGTCACGGTCGCCGCTACCTCGAGCACGTCGCCGGCGATGACCGGGGCACGGAACTGGACCTGCGAGTAGGAGGCAAAGAGCCCCTCGTCACCGTCAGTACGGATGCACACCTCAGTCGCAACGTCACCGAACAGGCCGAGCATGTACGCGCCGTCGACCAGATTGCCGCCGTAGTGCGCGTGGCTGTAGGGCACGTACCGGCGGTGCGTCACCGTCAGGCCGAGCCTGGCGTCGGCGCTCACGCCGCCACTCCCCTGGCCCCGTCGCCCGCGCCGTCGTGCTCGCCCGCGCCGTCGCCGTCGCCGTCACCGGCACCGTCGCCGCCGTCCGGGGTCAGCGCATAGGCGAGGTAGCTGGCCACCTCGCCGGGCGTCGTGCCCTTGCCGAAGATCTTGTCGACGCCGAGCTCCGCCGTCATCGCCGGGTCGAACCGCGGGCCGCCGACCACCAGCAGCGGGCGGTCGCCAGCGGCATCGAACGCGGCCGACATCTCCCGTGCGTTCGAGATGTGCGCGTCCCGCTGCGTCACCACCTGGCTGACCAGGACCGCGTCCGCGCCCTCCGCCTTCGCCCTGGCGACCAGGTCAGGCACCGCGACCTGAGAGCCCAGGTTGACCACCTTGATCTCCCGGTAGTACTCGAGGCCCTTCTCGCCGGAGTGGCCCTTGACGTTGAGGATCGCGTCGATGCCCACCGTGTGCGCGTCGGTGCCGATGCAGGCGCCGACCACGACCAGCTTGCGGCCGAGCCCGGTCCTGATCCGCAGATTCACCTCGGCCGACGACAGCAGCGGGAACTCCCGCTCGGTCACCGTCACCTGCGACAGGTCGACCAGGTGCGACACCCGGCCGTAGACGATGAAGAACGTGTAGTCCGGGCCCATGCCCTTGGCGTGCACCACCATCGCGGGCTCCAGGCCCATCTTGGCGGCCAGCTGCGCCGCGGCGCCCTCGGCGCGGGCCTTCTCGGTCGGGGTGCCGAACGGCACCGGCAGGGTGAAGGAGACCTGGATCCGGCCGTCGCCGGTGGTGTCGCCGTACGGCCGCACGATGCTGGCGCTCACTGACCCGCTCCGATCTGAGTTAGCGACGGAGCAGACTCGCCCCGTGCGGCCACGTTCCCGTCCTCAAGAATGTCCGAGGCCGGGTTGAAATAGCCATCAGCCTTGCGAATGACACCCTCCAGGCCCCGTCCGCCGTCAGCCGGCCGCCGGGTGATACCGAACGTGCCGTCGGCGATCGCGGTCAGCAGGCCCTCATCGTTGATCCGCCGCAGCAGCCCGACCGATTCACCCAGCACCTGCTTGGCCCGCTGCTCGATGAAGCCGCCGGGGCCGGCACGAAGCTCTCGCCGAGGCGTCCCGCCGCATCCCGGACGTAGCGCACGTTCTCCAGGGCCAGATCACGATCAGACAGGAACGGGGTATGAATGCCCTCGGTCATCATCCCGATGAGCAGGATCGACTGGTCGGTCATCACCCCGGCCAGGTTGAAGAACGCGTCGAGCAGATAGCCCGCGAACACGTTGCCGGTCATGTGCTTGGTCGGCGGCATGTACTTCAGCGGCGCATCCGGGAACAGTTCCCGGACCAGCTGCGCGTGCGCCAGCTCCAGCAGGAACGAGTCGGGCACGTCGGGGTTGATCTCGAACGCGTGGCCGAGGCCGAGCTGGCTGTCGGCCAGGCCGGCCTCCTTGCCGAAGAACTCGTTCATCAGCTGGCTGACCACGACCGTGTGCGCGGCGTCGACCGCGTCCGCGGTGGTCAGGTAGTTGTCCTCGCCGGTGTTGATGATGATGCCGGCCCGGGCGTGGATCTGCCGCGAGAAGCGCTGGTCGATGAAGGTCCGGCGCGGGTTGATATCGCGGAAGATGATCCCGTACATGCAGTCGTTCAGCATCATGTCCAGCCGCTGCAGGCCCGCCAGCGAGGCGATCTCCGGCATGCACAGGCCCGAGGCGTAGTTGGTGAGCCGGACGTAGCGGCCGAGCTCGCGGCTGGTCTCGTCCAGCGCGGCCCGCATCAGCCGGAAGTTCTCCTGGGTGGCATAGGTGCCGGCGAAGCCCTCGCGGGTCGCGCCCTCGGGCACGTAGTCCAGCAGTGACTGGCCGGTGGAGCGGATGACCGCGATGATGTCTGCGCCCTCGCGCGCCGCTGCCTGCGCCTGCGGGATGTCCTCGTAGATGTCGCCGGTCGCGACGATGAGATAAATCCACGGCTTGCGCGGCTCGGAGGTGGCCTCGATCATCTCCTGCCGCTGCGCCCGGTTGGCGTCGATCCTGGCGATGCCCTGGCCAAGCGCCGCGGACGCGGCCGCGCGGGCCGCTTTCGCGTCGTCGCCGGCCGGGATGCGGAAGGCGACCTTGCCCTGCGCCGCCGCCTCGGCCAGCGCGGCCAGGCTGCCGTAGCCACCCGACACCAGCGCGTCCCAGGCCGGCAGCGCCACCCCGCGCTCCAGCCCGGTGGTGTCCCGGACCGCGTCGGCCAGCCGGTTCACCCAGGGCATCCCGTCGGCGTCAGCGCCCTGCAGCCCGGCAAGCCGGAGCACGGCGCGCTCCACCGACACGGTGGTATGCGTCCTGGCCATCTCGACGATCGGCTGGCCGGCCCTGGCGGCCAGGTCGCGTGCCTCGCGTACGACCGCGGGGTCGAGGTTGAGTCGGGTCTGCATTGACTTACTCCTGCTGGTTAGGCAGCACTGTTAGGCAGCGCCGTGCTCGTCGATACGGCGCTGGAACATGCCCCGGACGCCCGGTTCGGTACGGATCAGGTCGATTGCCAGCTGCGCGTGCCCCGGAACATACCCGTTGCCGACCAGCATGGTGACATCGGCGGCCACGCCCTCAGCGCCGAGCGCCGCCGCGGTGAACGAGGTAGCCATGGAGAAGAAGATGACGGTGCCGCCCTGAGCAGTGGACAAGATCGCGCCGCCTTCGCAGCCGGGCACGTCCACGCAGACAACGGTGACGTCCGCCGGGCCGCCGGCTGAGGCGATCGCGGCCGAGACGCCGACCGGATCGCGGGCGTCGGCGATCACGATCTCGTCCACCAGCCCGTGCTCGCCGTCGGCTGCCATGGCCTCAGCCAGGATCTTGGCCTCGGCCTCGTGCGGGACGACCCCGATGATCGCGGCGGCCCCGGCCCGGCGGGCGGCGGCAGCTGACAGCGAGCCGCTCTTGCCCGCCGCACCGATGATCGCGACGACGGGATCCCCGGCGGGGGCGGCCCTGACCACACGGTGGGTCAGCGCCGGAGCGCCGCAGACGTCCATCACCGCCAGAGCCAGCTCGGCCGGCAGGTCTTCGGGCAATCTGGCCGCGATGGAGCGGCCGAACAAGATCGCGTGGCCCTCGCACGGCACCTGCTCGGACCGCCCGTCCCAGCTGGCCAGGCCATCGGTGATCACCAGCGGGGTCAGGCTCAGCGAGACCAGGGTGGCAATCTTGTCGCCGGCCTGCAGGCCCAGCGGCGACTCCGGGCCGGCCTCGTCGACGGTGCCGGTCAGCATGCCGCCCGACCCGGTGACCGGGTTCTGCATTTTGCCCCGCGTTGCGACGATGTCCAGGACTGACGCCCTGATCTTGTCCGGGTCGGCCTCGCTGGCCTCGTGCAGCTGACGGAAAGAGGCGGCGTCCAGGTTGAGCCGCGAAATCCTGACCCGGACCTCGTCCGGCCAGATGGCCGGCTTGCTGTCCAGCCGCCAGGCCGCCTGCGGCAGCACGCCAGCCGGCTCCAGCACCCGGTGCAGCCCGAGCGGCGAGCCTGGCGTGGCGGCCTGGCCGTTCTGGCTGGCCGGGCCGGCGGATCGGGCGGGGAAATGGTCACCGGTGCGGTCCTTCCTGGACGCGAAACCCCGGCCCGGGCGGTGGCAGCCGGCCGCGGCGTAGGCCAGGCAGAAAACCCGGCGTCGCGGCACGGTTACCGAACAGGCGAGGATTCGGTAGAATTTGCTGTCTATAACTATACAGACAGCATGTTCTTGCGTGGCCTGACGGACTCGCGGGCTATCGTCCTGGTCTCGGCCAGACTAGAGGGGCAGGTAACGCCATGACTGACCAGCCATATGCCTATCGGCACAAGCCGCTGGTAGAGCCGGACTGGCGCCGCCTGCCGGGCTGGGCGGCGGTGACGCCGCAGGAGTGGGCCTCGGCTCAGTGGCAGCGCGCGCACTGCATCAAGAACATCAAGCAGCTGCGTCAGCTCATGGGTGCTGGCCTGGACGAGCGGTTCTACGCTGACCTGGAACGAGACCAGGCCGAGCGGGCCACCATGTCGATGCTGGTGCCGCCCCAGATGATCAACACGATGGCGCCGCAGCTGGCTGCCGCGGACGCCGGGTTCACCGAGGCGTTCTACGCCGACCCGGTGCGCCGGTACATGATCCCGGTTTTCAGCGACCGGCGGACCGACTGGCCTTCGCATCCGGAATCCTCCCGCGACTCGCTGCACGAGGCCGAGATGTGGGCGGTCGAGGGCCTGACCCACCGCTACCCCACTAAAGTGCTGGCCGAGCTGCTGCCGACCTGCCCCCAGTACTGCGGCCACTGCACCCGGATGGACCTGGTCGGCAACCCGACCCCGCTGATCGACAAGCACAAGTTCGAGCTCGCCCGCGACGACCGGTTCAGCGCGATGATGGACTACCTGCGGGCCAACCCCGGCGTGCGCGACGTCGTGGTCTCCGGCGGCGACGTGGCCAACCTGCCCTGGTCCCGGCTGGAGTCGTTCGTCGCCGACCTGCTGGAGATCGAGAACATCCGTGATATCCGGCTCGCCACCAAGGCGCTGATCGGGCTCCCGCAGTACTGGCTGACCGACGAGGTCAGGGCCGGGATGGAGCGGCTGGCGGCGACGGCGCGCCAGCGGGACGTCAGCATCGCCATCCACACCCACGCCAACTCGGCCCAGTCGGTCACGCCGCTGGTCGCTGAGGCCGCCAAGGCGATGCTGGAGACCGGCATCCGCGACGTGCGCAACCAGGGCGTCCTGCTGCGCGGCACTAACGACCAGACCGAGCAGCTGCTGGACTTGTGCTTCGCCCTGCTGGATGACGCCAAGATCATGCCGTATTACTTCTACATGTGCGACATGATCCCCAACGCCGAGCACTGGCGGCTCTCGCTGGCCGAGGCACAGGAACTGCAGCACGACATCATGGGCTACCTGCCCGGCTTCGCCACCCCGCGATTCATCTGTGATGTCCCCTATGTCGGCAAGCGCTGGGTGCACCAGGTCGCGCGGTATGACCACGAACTCGGCATCTCGTACTGGACGAAGAACTACCGCACCGGGATCGAGTCCGGCGACGCGCTCGCACTGCAGCGCGAGTACGAGTACTACGACCCGATCCACCTGCTGCCCGAGGCCGGCCAGGAGTTCTGGCGGCAGCGCGTCGCGGCGGCTGCCGCCGGGCCGCTGCAGCCGTCACTGGCCGGCTAGCTACGGCGTCGCCCGGACGTCGCGCGCCCCGCGCCAGGCCGACTGGTACGAAGCCGTGGCCGGCGACGGCGGCCCGAAGGCCATGTCGGAGTAGTTGCCGTCGGGTACCGGGCCGGGATCGAGCCGGTAGCGCGCCAGGACACTGTCGTCGAGCCGGATGCCGAGGCCAGGGCCGGCGGGCAGCTGCAGGCGGCCGCCGCTGACCTGCAGGGGCTCGGTCAGCAGCTCGTCGATGAACGGGTTGCCGGTGCGGTCGATCTCCACCGTCATGCCGTTCGGGACCGAGGCCACGACGTGGGCGTTGGCGATGACGGCCACGGCATCGCTCCAGGTGTGGGTGGCGATCCGGACCCCGGCGCTGTGCGCGAGCGCGGCCGCCTGCCGGACGGCGCTGATTCCGCCGGCCCGGCTCGCGTCCGGCTGCAGGATGTCGACGGCGCCCGACCGCAGCAGGTCGGCCAGCCCGCGCGGCCCGGTCTCGTTCTCGCCGGCCGCCAGCGCGACTGCCGCTCGGTTTGCCGTGCGGTCTGCCGTGCGGGACTTCAGGGCGCGGTAAGCGTCCAGGTTGTCGGGCTCAAACGGTTCCTCGAACCAGACGGCACCATGCTCGGCCAGCAGGTCCGCCATCCAGGCTGCGTCCTCGTCGCTGAACCGCAGCGAACCGTCGACAATTACCTCGCCGCGGGAGCCGACCGCCTCCGTCACCGCCAGGAACGCCGCCCGGTCGTAGTCCCGGCACCGGCCCAGCCGCATCTTGACCCGGGTGAAGCCTTCATCCAGGTAACCGGTGGCTTCCTGGCAGAGCAAGTCGAGGTCATCGCGCCACAGCAGCGCGCTGGCATACGCGGGTACCGACGGCTGCGTCCCGCCGAGGAATCGCCACAGGGGCTGCCGGGCCTCCTGGGCCAGCAGGTCCCACAGGGCAGTGTCGATCGCGCCGAGCGCGGTCACTGCCGCGCCCGCCCGGCCGTACCAGCGGACCAGCCGCATCATCGCCTGCCAGGTAGCGGCGGCATCGGTCACCTCAGCGCCGCGCAGGAAGGGCGCCAGCTGATCCTCGATGATGATGCGGGCCAGTTCGGGATGCGTGTACGCCGACCCGATCCCGGTCCTGCCGTCGGCCGCATGCACCAGGACCAGCGTCGACAGCCGCCCGGTCGCGGTTCCTCCGGCGTAACTGAAACCCGCTCCGGCCGGGTACTCGAAGCGCAGGTTCACGACCTCGATCTCGTCGATCCGCACGCTCATGTCCTTTCACGCCGATCGCCGTTCGCGGTTGCCGGGGCGGCGGCCAGGCCGTAGACGCGGCGAGCGGTCCCGCCGAGCACGCTGGCTAGCTCCGCTGCGGTCAGCGAAACCAGCGCCGCCTGCACCACAGCGAGCCAGCCGGCCAGGCCGTCCGGTCCGCCGCCGGTACTGACCGGCCAGTCGCTGCCGAACATGACCCGGTCAGCCCCGAACAGCCGGACTGCGAGCCGCAGCTTTGCCGTGATGGCAGCGCGCGCTGCCGCCGCCACGGGGTACGGCCGGACAGTGATGCCAGACAGCTTGCAGGCGACCCGGCCGCTGTCGGCGAGCCTGCCGAGGTCCGTCTGCCAGCTGGCCAGGGCCCCGCGGCCGGCCGGCGGGTTGCCGAGGTGGTTCAGGACGAACCTGGTCCCGGGGCAGAGATCGACGACGCGCGCGGCGGCCGGCAACTGGCTGGCGCTCAGCAGCAGGTCGAACGGCAGCCCGGCCGCGCCAACCTGCCGGATGCCGGCGGTGACCGCCGGATCGCCCAGCACAGCCGGCCGGTCAGCCTCGAACCCCCGCCTGATGCCGACGATCGCCGGGCCGTAGCGAGCCTTCAGTCCGCGCAGGTACTGCGCCAGCCGCGGCTCGCCAACGGGGGCCCAGGCGACGACGCCCGAGATCAGCTGGCTGCTGCCCGCCTCCGCCAGCAGCCAGCGCGTCTCGTCGTCGCCTGGTGCCCCCGCCGACGCGGCCTCGACGGCGATACTGGCGCTGATGCCGCAGGCGCGGGCCGCGGCCGTGTAGTCAGCGGCCAGGAACGGCCGGTCCAGCCCCGGATCGCCGGCGAACTCGGGATAACTCAGCACGCGGGTATCCCAGAGGTGCTGGTGGGTGTCAACGATCGTCAGCTCACTCATCCGGGTGCCACGAAATCGGGTGAGGCCAGCAGTCCGCAGTCGACGACCACGCTGGCGCCGGTCATCCCGGATGCTGCCGGGGTGGTGAGGAAGACGGCCACCGAGGCGACCTCCTCTGGCCGCAGGATCCGGCCGAGCGGATGACGCGCTTCCATTTCCCGGCGGAACGCCGCCGGATCGGCCACCGAGTCGAGCTGGCCCTGGATGAACGGCGTGTCGATGGTTGTCGGGCAGACAGCATTGATCCTGATCCCGCTGCGGGCGTGATCCACCGCCGCCGACCTCACCAGCTGCATGAGCGCGCCCTTGGACGCGTTGTACGCGGCCAGGTCCTGCTCGGCCAGCAGGCCGTTCACGCTCACCACCACCGCCACGGCACCGCTGCCGCGGGCGATCATCGCGGGCAGGCAGGCCTGCAGGCCGAGCACCGCGCCGTAGACGTTGACCTCGAAGACCTGCCGGAAAACGCTGACCGGAGTATCGAGCACCGTGCCGACCGCCAACCGGGCGGCATTGAGCACCAGTACACCGGGCGCGCCGCCGAACTGGCGTTCCGCTTCACCCAGAGCCCGCGTCCAGGTGCCCTCCGCGCTGACGTCACCGGTGACCCAGGCCAGCCTGGTGTGAGCGGCAAGCGCGGCCGGCTGACTGGCCAGGTCCATGCCGAGGACCCTGCTGCCCCGGGCGAGCAGTTGCCGCGTCGTAGCCAGCCCCACACCCGATGCCGCGCCAGTGACCAGCGCGATCGTGCCCGCGTCCGGGGCGGCGGAGGCTGCAGCGGACGCCGCTGGCTGGTTCGTCATCTCAGCCCGCCGGAGTCCAGCCCATGGTCGTGTACATGCCGAAAGCCGGCTGGCACTCGATGCGGCCGTACTGGCAGATGACCGGGACGCTGGAGCGGACCCGGATCGCGTACTGCGTCCGTACCGGGACCTCAGGCGTGCTGCCGTCGCCGAGGCTGCCGTAAGGCGGATGCAGGCAGACGATCCGCTCGGCTCCGACGCCGCGCGGATGCCCAGCGTCGGCTCGGCATCTGTCCAGTACAGGTCGATGAGTATCTCCGCGTCCCGGCCGGACTGACGTTAAAGATCAGCAGCGATTCATGGCCCTGGAACGGCCCGTAGCTGTCCGGCCAGGGCAGGTCCGCATCCGGGATGTACCAGACGCACCGGCCTGCGCCGTCCTGCAGGTCATGGCGGCCGAGCTCGGCCAGCTCGGCCGGGCCGGCCAGCTCGGCCGGGCCCGGCGCGCTGGCCAGCGCCGGGCCGGTGCCTGTCATGGCGTCTCGCCGGCCACGTCGCCCGGCTGCACGTGGGCCGCCCCGGCCGCGGCCGTAGTCACGCCCGGCTCGGCGTCCGCCGTGGCGAGCACGTCACCGGCCCGCTGCAGCCACGAGGCACGGCCGGACTTACTCAGCACGATGACAACCACGATGCCGATGAGCAGCCAGCCGATCGTGATGAACGGCGCGAGGCTAACCGGCCAGGCGGGCAGCGGCACGACCGACTTGTAGCAGACCACGCCGATCGCGATGGACGAGGCGACCGGGAAGATGATGTGCAGCAGCCAGTTCAGTTCCGCGCGCCGTTCGCGCAGGTAGTAGGTCATCACCCCGATGTTGCCGGCGATGTAGACCAGGCTCAGGCCGAGGGTGATGACGGTCGCGAGCAGGTAGAGCTGGTTGGCGGGGCCCAGGGCCAGGCTCATCCCGAAGCCCACCGCCAGGGTCAGGAAGGCCTGCAAGGTGATGGCGTTGGTCGGCGTGCGGTTGCGCCCGCCGACCTGGCCGAGCACCGCGGGCAGGGCACCCGACCGGCCCATCCCGAAGAAGACGCGCGAGGCTGCGTTGTTGCCGGAGAAGCACGCGCCGAAGATCGAGTTCAGGTACGCGAGCAGCACGAGGACCGCTGCCCCGCCCCACAGCCGTTTGCCGACCACGATGATCGGGTTAGCCGAGCTGGACTCGAAGCTGTGCAGGCCAGCGCTGCCCCAGCCCGAGATGATGCCCCAGGAGATGAGCACGTAGAACAGCCCGCCCACAATGACCGAGATCATGATGGCACGCGGCACGTTCCGCGTCGGCCGCCGTGATTCCTCGGCAAGTGGCACACAGGCCTCGAAACCGGTGAACGCGAAGATGGAGAACACCACCGCGAGGAAGATGCTGCCGCCGTGCGGGATCTTGTTGGCCGGGTTGAATACCGAGGCGCTGACACCGCCAGGGCCTGAGTGCACGAACCCGGTCAGCGCCAGCGCGACGAAGATCAGGATCTCGATCATGCCCAGCACGACCAGCACGCGACCGGAGATCCGGATGCCCCGGTACATCAGGCCGGTAATCAGGATGGTGCCGACAGCGAGCGTGATCGGCCACAGCCACGGCGCCGAGACGCCGTAGAGGGTGCCGAGGACGCTGTTCATGAAGAAGCCGGCGAATGCCAGGTTCATGCCGCCCTGGATCGGGTCGTAGAGGAAGTACAGCCAGGCGGTCATGAATCCGGCCCTGGGTCCGACGGTCCGGCTGACGTAGGTGTAGTAGCCGCCGGCCGACGGCAGGTGCTTGGCCAGCTGGGTCAGCGAGGCGGCCAGCATCAGGCAGATGAGAAACGCGATCAGGAACGCGAGCGGGGTGCTCAGTCCCACGAGCTGCGCGATGAACTGAATGGTCACGATCGCGCCCGCGGCCGGCGCGACATGAGTGAGCGCTTGCATCACCACGGCGGGAAGCCCGATAGCGCCCCGGCTGAGTTCGGTGTCGATGGTTCCGCTGGCCGGACCCGGCGCGGGCGTCGTGGTCATGGTCGCCTCCAGTTGGCTCCTCGCCACAGATTCGATAAATTATCGAATCTGTGCAGCACGCCGTCAAGAGCCTGTTTGGCCGGAGAAAGAATGAACCTCGTGTGTCGCGCGCCGCGTCAGACCGGTGCCGCGCCGCCGCCGGCCTCTGCGCCCGGATCGGCGGGCGCCGCGGCAGCCTTCGGGCCCAGCACGAGTTCCTCGGCCTCGCTGAGGTGCCTGATCATCTCTGCCCTGACCAGGTCGGCATCGCCGGACTCCATGGCCGCTACCAGCGGCTCATGGTGCTGCGCGTAGGTCCGCCTGTGCTCAGGGCTGGCGACGGTGAGCCGGATGTAGCGTTCGGACATCTGCCAGAGCTGCTCGACCACTCTGCGGATGACCGGGCTGGCAGCCGGCGCGATCAGTTCCCAGTGGAACGCCGAGTGCTCCTGCATGTACCGGTCGCTGCCAGGGTCATCGACCGTCTCGTGCAGCCGCCGCAGCGCCCGGCGCAAGTCACGGCCCCGGGCCGGGCTCGCCGCCTGCATGGCACGCGCGGTGATCTCTGGCTCGATGAGCCGCCGGAAGTCGTACAGGTCGAGCAGGTCCTCGGCCGACATCGGCGCCACGGTGACGCCGCGCTGCGGCACGTTAGTGACCAGGCCCTCGGCTTCCAGCTGGCGCAGAGCCTCGCGGATCGGAATCTGCGAGACTCCGAACGTCTCCTCGAGCCGCTGGACCTTCAGCCGCTCGCCGGCCGGCAGATCGCCCTGCAGGATCATCGTGCGCAGCCGGTCGGCCACGACCGCGGCTATGGTTTTGCGCAGCGGCGCCCCCTGTCCCGCCGGGCTAACGTTGCTCACGCACGACTCCCCATCCAGACCGCCGCAGCGCTCGGCCGCAGTGGTTACCCGATCATCGTAAGGGAGTCACCGCGCCAGCCACGGCAGCGCGCCCGCCCGCGCTGGTACGCGCGCGGGAGTAGCGGTTCGGGCCTGGCAGCCAGAACCAGGCCGCCGGACCGTGGCATCATGGTTGCGTGCAGCCTTTCAGGTATGCCTCGCCTGCGCAGGCCCGCCGGTGAACGTCGCCCTGTGCGTCTTGCTGTGGCCGCAGCCCGATGCCGCCGACGCGCTCGCGGCCTACGAGGACAAGGTCCTGGCCCTGGTTCCCGAGCACGGCGGCAGCGTGCTGCAGCGCGCCAGAAGCGACGGTGCGGACGGGCAGCCGCTTGAGGTCCAGGTACTGGAGTTCCCGTCGGCGGCCGCGCTCAGCGACTACATGAGCGACGACCGCCGTCTCTCGCTCACCGATGAGCGCGAGCACGCGATCTCCAGGACCGAGGTCATTTACGTCGACTTGATCCAGCCCGGCCCGCCCGGCCAGTTCGGCCAGTCCGGCGAGGCTGACGAGCCCGCTTAGCCGGGTCGGACTGGCCGGGCCGGCACTGTCGCGCCCGCTGTCTGAGCTCAGGCGGGGACCGGGATCGACTCAGCGGCCTGCTCGATCAGCCGCACGACATCCTCGGGGTGGGAGACCATGGCTACGTGGTTGGTGGGCACTTCGATGGTCGCCGCTCCCATCCTGGCGGCGAACTGACGCTCGGCGTCCGGCGGGATGGCCTGATCACCATCGGCGATCATGAACCACGACGGCTGCGACTTCCACGCCGGGACGCCCATCACGTCGTCGAGGGCGGACCAGGCCAGCGGCTGCTGCACTGCATACATGGCCCTGGCCTTCACCGGGTCCACGTCGGCGGCGAAGTGGCCGACGAAGTCGTCTTCAGGCAGCCAGGCGAAGCCCCGCTGATCGACGTCCAGGTGCGCGAGCGCCGGTGTCGGTGGTCCCTGGGCCAGCAGGCCGCCGAGCGACTCGCCTTCATCGAGCCCGAAGGCGGCGATGTAGACCAGGCCTGCCACGTTGGGCGCGTCCGTGCCGAGGGCGGTGATGATCTGCCCGCCGTAGGAATGGCCGACGACGATAGTGGGGCCATCCTGGCGGGTCAGCACCTGGCGAAGCCGGGCGACGTCGTCCGCCAGCGAGGATTCGGGGAACTGCGGCGCGGTGACGGTGTAACCGTCAGCCTGCAGCCGCTCGATCACGGCAGTCCAGCTTGAGCCGTCGGCCCAGGCTCCGTGTACCAGGACAATGTTAGGGCGACCGTTCATCTCGCTGATCCTTCCTTTTCCTCGAGGTCCTGCTCCTTCTCCTGCCGCGCTGACTGTTGCAGCAGGTGCTGTTACCGGTGGGTGCTGTTACCGATGAGCTGGTGCGTACCGGCGAGACGCTGTCCGGTGTCGGCATGAACCGGGACATTGCGGTGGCGTACCCGGCTTCCTCTGGCTCCACGCTAGACAGGCGATGCCCTGGCGGGCCACCGCGCCCCCCCCGGCAAGCGGGGCGCAGGTTCCCGCTCTCTTGCGCCGGAACGTGGCCGAGAAAAGCCGGCCACATATCACCTGCAACGGGCGAGGCGGATCGCTGCGGCCGGGGCAAGAGTAAGCGCGAGGAGCGCTGTGTCAACCGGGCGACAACGGGAACCCGGCGGCGCCCGGTGCTTGGAGCTACCATGCGCAAGGCCGCTATCTCGTGTGGCGTGTTCGGAGTGATCCTCCTGGTCGCCGCCGGGCTGATGGCGTGGTGGATCACCCCGTCCTATATCGCCCGGCTGCCCAGTGACTACAACAAGACCCGTACCTATACCGGGACGGTCCGCAGTGTGGTCAATCCGGCGGCACTGGCCACCGGCAACTTGCCGGCCGCCATCAAGACCGGGCTGCCCGCAAACCTGACCGATCAGGTCAAGACGGTGCAGACCTCGGGCAATACTGCCCAGGTACGGGATACCCGGACGATCACGCACGGCGGCAGCCCGGTGGTCAGGACCGTCTCGAACTACGCGGTCAACCGGCAGACCCTCGCGGCGACGGCCAGCCACCCTGGTAACTGGAGCGTGACACCTGCCACGGGCCTCACCGTCAGCTGGCCGCTGGGCGCGCAGCAGCGGAATTACACCGGATGGGTGTATCTGACCCAAACAACGACACCGCTCAAGTACGTGCAGCAGACCCAGCAAGGCGGGATCAAGACCTACGAGTACCGCGCCGTGGTCCCGCCGACTCCGATTAAGAACACTCAGGCGCTGGCCGGCCTGCCCAAGACGCTGCCTGTCGCCCTGCTGGCCCGCATCAGCGCGGCCGGGCTCATCTCGCCGAGCCAGGTCGCCAGCCTGACGAGGGCTTTCCCGCACGCGACCTCGATCCCGCTGGCCTACACCTACCAGGCGGACAACACCTACTTCGTCGCTCCGTCCACCGGACTGGTAGTGAACGTCAGCAACAACGAGACCGAGACGGGCGGCATCGCGCTGCCGAACGGCAAGATCATCCCGCTGCTCCCGGTGCTGGCGGACACCTACCACGCCACCCCGGCGAGCCTGCACGCCGCCGTGAACGACGCCAACAACGGCAGCAGCACGATCACGACGTGGGGTGTGACCGTGCCGATTATCGCGGCCGCAGTCGGCTTCCTGCTGCGTCGTGCTGGCCATCTTCCTCTGGATGCGCGGGCGCAGCCGAGGGCGGCCGGTCGAGGTCAGTCCCGGTCAGCGTCACCCGAGTCCGGCAGGTCAGATCAGCTAACTGCCAGCCACCGCAGCGCCGCGCGGGCTGTCGCGGGAACTGGAATGCGCCGCGACGGCCGGCCGGGTCTCCCCGGCCGGCCGTCGACGCGGGCGTGAGCGCTAACCGCCCCAGGTCAGCGGCTCCGCCACGCCAGAGCTAGTGGGTGTCACGCCGCTTCTGGCCGTGGTGAAGGCGCTGAACGGAACCACGGGAAGGTTCAGCGCCGACGGATACCGCACGCTGTGATAGAGGACGTACTGGCCGCCGGACAGGGTGTCGGTCTGGGGTGCGGTCAGGTAGCACGGCTGGTTACCGAAGATGAGCTGCTGGCAGACTGCCGCTGACATCTCGGTGTCGATCGTCAGCCGCAGCACGTGGCCGGGTGGCAGCCGGTACAACGTCGGCCCGAACCAGAAATCCAGCCGGTACACATGGCCGGGAGTGAGGTACTGGTCACCCTGCTGCGTCCACCACGGGCGGATGAGGGTGCCGTTGCGGTCGTGCCAGGTGAGAGCCGGGTCCTCCGCTCGCTGACTCCCGAGGACGCCGTTGTCGTCGGATATTGGTGTCGTAGTGCCGTCAGGCGCGACATCGTCGAGTGAGGCGACCAGCTCTAGCTGCGTGTTGCTGGAGCTCGCGTAGACGCTGGCGCTCATGGGACCGGCGATCGTCGCCCCGCCGGCGACAGGGCGGCTGGTGTAGGTCAGCGTGGTGCCGTCCGACTCGCTCGGCTGGCCCCAGACGATGCTGTCGCCGCCCGGCTGCGCCGGCTTGCTGGCGGCCAGCGCGCCCGCGCCGCCGAGGTAGTACTTCGCATAGTTGTTCACCAGCGGCCAGGTGGAGGTGTTCACCCAGCGGTTCGCCTGTTCCTCGTACACGTGCATCGGGGTGGCTGTGTGCTGGATGCCGGTGTTGACGTGCTTGAGGAAGGTGTCAAACCACTCGAGGATGATTCCCGGGTCGAGGCCGCCGCCATGTCCCCAGACCGTCGGGCCGATGATCATCTGGTAGCGGCCGGAGACCCGCTGGCCCGGCCGCATCGGCGCGTTCGCGGGCCGGTGATCGGCCGCGTTCTGGAACGCGGCGTAGGTATCGGTCGAGGCCTTAATGATCGCCGGGTCGCCCCAGTCGTCCCAGAGCAAGGCCGGGATGCCGTTGCTGACGATCTTCTGAGGGGCATCGAGCCCGTCGATGCTCTGCCAGAAGGACCGGTCGTAAGCCAGATCGCCGCCGCTGAGGATGTTCGTGCCCATGTCCTGGATGGCAGCGCAGGTGGCGGCGCCAGGCGTGGTGCCGAGGGGGCCGTCCCCGATCAGGCCGCAGTATGCCTTCAGCACGACCGCTTCGCCGGGAGTGACGATCCCGTCGTCGAATTCCGCGTCATGGGCCTCGACACTTTCGCTGCCAGCGCACGCCGCCACCATGGCCCGCACCGGCGAGCGAGGTCCGACGGCCGCAGCGTCGCCAAGGGCGTAAATGCCAGGCAGCGAGCAGCCCCAGAGCCCGACTACTCCGTTAGAGCCGGCGATGTCGTGCGCGGCGTAGCTCACGATCCGCGGAGCGTCTTGCGCGTCCCGCGCCGTGGGCGGATAACCGTATCCCTGCCCGCCCGAGGTGCCGGTGCCGCGCGGCCGCACGTAGAGCACGATGTAACCGTGTTCTACCAGGTAGTCCTCGGTGGACAGGCCGCTGGCGGGGTTGTACGGATCATGCTCGACGATCACCGGGAATCGCCCCGGGGCGCGAAGCTGCGTGCCGGGACTTGCCGGAGACAGGATCTGAGCCTCGAGCTTGACCCCGTCGTTCATGGTCAGGAACGTCGACTCGGTCGCGACCCCGTAGCGCGCTGGACCGGGGTCATAACGTCCTCCTGGATACGAGGTCGTGCCCGCGACGGCCGGTGCCCCGACCGCAGTAGCCACGCCGACAGCAAGGCACAGGCCTAACCAATACCGGGTAACCGAGCGCACAGCGTCTCCTTCGGCCCGGACTCTTGTCGCGGGGGACGCGGGTCTTCAGGCCGAAGACTCGGCCGACAAGAGTCAATGTATTGAATGTTAGATTCATTTGCTGAATGTGGTCAACCACGCGTTTCCGCCGGGCTTGACCGGGTGCGCGCCGTCGTACTCGGCCGGGATCTGCGCGTCGGTCCGCGATAGATCAGCCGAAGCGAACCACCGCGCCGGCCGGGTTCGAGTTCACCCTCAACCTGATCCTCGGTGGTCTTGGTCATCGCCGTGAGCGGTCAGCCTCCGGCCGGTCCCCCGGCCCAGCCAGGTCAGCACCGACCAGGCCACGGCCGACCTCCTCCCAGAGTCCGGCCGAGCGAGCCCGGAGCCGGGCGGCGATCCGGCCCAGGACCTCGCTAGCCGGCATCGGCGGCACCTTGCTGCCGTCCCGCAGGCGCAGGGCGACCTCGCCGGCGGCGGCTTCGGCCTGGCCGATGACGGCCTGGTACGGCACGAGCCGGCCCGCCCTGACCCGGGCGGCGAGGCTGCCCTGGTCCGGCGCGGCGACCTCCGCCCGCACGCCGAGTCCGGTCGCCTGCCTGGCCAGCTCATGGGCCGCCACCAGCTCGGCATCGGTGATCGGCAGCACTACGAGCTGGACCGGCGCCAGCCACGCCGGGAACGCCCCGCCGTGCACATCGATCAGGTGCGCCATCGCCCGCTCGATGCTGCCGACGATGCTGCGGTGCACCATGACCGGGCGGTGCCGCCCCCCGTCCGCGCCCACGTACTCCAGGCCGAACCGGTCCGGCTGGTAGAAGTCGACCTGCACAGTCGACAGACTCACCTCGCGCTCGGTCCTGTCAGCCACCTGAACGTCGATTTTCGGCCCGTAGAAGGCGGCTTCGCCTTCCTCCGCCTCGTACTCGATACCGCTGCCGGACAGGACGTCCTTCAGCACGGCGGTGGCCCGGTCCCAGATGTCCTGGCTGCCGGCGTACTTCGCGGCCGGACTGGCCAGCGACAGCCGGAACCTGGCCGCCTCGATGCCGAGGTCCCGGTAAGCCTGCCGGATCATCGCCAGTGCGCCGGCCGCCTCGCTGGCGACCTGGTCGATGGTGCAGAAGATGTGCGCGTCGTTGAGCTGCATGCCGCGGACCCTGGTGAGGCCGCCCAGCACGCCCGACAGCTCGGCCCGGTACTGGCCGCCGAGCTCGGCGATGCGCAGCGGCAGCTCCCGGTAGCTGCGGCCGCGGGAGCGGTAGATCAGCGCGTGGTGCGGGCACAGGCTGGGCCGCAGCACGAGCTGCTCGGCACCGGAGTCCATGGCCGGGTACATGCCGTCCCGGTAGTGCTCCCAGTGCCCGGAGATCTCGTAGAGCTCGCGCTTGCCCAGCACCGGCGAATAGACGTGCTGGTAGCCGCCCTGGCGTTCGGCTTCCCTGACGTACTCCTCGATCGAGTGCCGGACGGCAGCGCCGGCCGGCAGCAGGTACGGCAGCCCGGCGCCCATCAGCGGGTCGGTATCGAACAGCTGCAGTTCGCGGCCGAGTTTGCGGTGGTCGTGCACGGCGGTCTCCTCGCGGTAACGGGGGCGAGTGACCACAGGAACGACGAAGCCCCGGGGCACCCGCCCCGGGGCTTCGACTCAAGAACATCAGTCAGCGTGCCGGGACGAACTCCGGCGTCGTCGTCAGTCCTGCGCGCTGCATGCCCGCGAGCTTACCGGGCCCGCCGCGACCGCGGCCACCCGGTTGTCACTCGGCGGAGGGCGCCACCTTGCCCAGTGTCGGCTTCTGCTTGAAGTACGCGCTGCCCTTGGCCCAGTAGATGACCATCGGGATGAGCCCGACCGCCAGCCCGCCGAGACCGAACCAGTCGACGACGGCGCCGTTGTTGGGAATCGCCTCGTACAGGATCCAGAACATGAACACCGCGCCAAGCAGCGGCCACAAGCCCATCAGCACGAAGTTCTTCGGCGAGGCCAGCAGCAGCTTCCGGAAGGCGATGACGACGGTAATGCCGGCCAGCCCGTAATACACGCAGATCTGGATGCCGATGGCGTCGATCGCGTCGGTCAGGATATTGCTGACCGAGCCGATGTAGTTCGAGCCGATGAACAGGCCGAGCGAGACGATCGCGACGGCGATGGTGGCAAGCCACGGGGTCTGCCGGCCAGGCAGGACCTTGCCGAAGAACGCCGGCAGCGTGCGCTCCGTCACATCGCGTACAGCGTCCGGGTGACCTGGATGAGAGTTGTCTCCAGCGTCGCGATCGTCGACAGCATCACGGCGATGACCAGCAGCTTGCCGCCGATGCCCGGCCAGACGGCCTGACCGAGGATGGCCAGCACGTTGCCGGAACCCTCGGCCGTCTTGGCGGTCAGGACCAGGTTGCTCGCGACGGTGAAGATCTCGTAGAGCAGCGAACACGATGAACACGCCGACAACCCCGCCCAGGCCCGCCGACCGCTTGCTGTCCTTGGTCTCCTCGTTGAGATTGGAGGAGACATCCCAGCCCCAGTAGTAGAAGGCGGCGACCAGTCCGCCCGCCGCGAAACCCGCCATGCCGTTGAAGTGGCTGAAGCCGAACCAGGACCACGAGAAGTTCGTCTCGCTATGCGAGACCGAGTGCACGATCGCCAGGATCGCGAAGAGCACAAGAATCGCGACCTCGACGCCCGACATGATCCATTGCGCCCGGGCCGTGACCCGGACGCCGCGATCACCAGCGCGACCATGACCAGGAACCAGACCGACCCGACCAGGGTCACCAGCCCGGTGTTGTTCGATGCCGAGGTGCTGAACAGGCCGAGCGTCACCTGCCCGGCCGGCAGCGCGCCGGCGACCATGAAGATCGTCGCGGAGATGACCAGCGCCCAGCCGGCGATGAATCCCAGGCTCGGGTGCAGCACCCGGCCGACCCAGGATAGGTGGCGCCAGCGTTGGCCTCGACCTGTCCAGGTAGTTGAAGGCCAGCGCGATGCCGAGCATCGGGATGCCGCACCACAGCAGGGCGGCCGGGCCGGCCAGGCCCACTGCGGCGACCAGCACACCGGTGGTGGCCGCGATCGAGTAGGCGGGCGCGCTGCCGGCGACGGCCATCACGATCGAGTCAAACAGGCCAAGGACGTTGGCCCGCAGGCCCTCCTCGCCGGCGACCGCGCGGCGATGCGGGCTCGGTGCTAGTGGTCATAGATGCTCCAGGGTCAGATGGTGCACGCAACAGAGACTGGCACCGCATTCTGTCCGGCCGTGCCGGGAATGCGCAACTGATTCCTGGTGACGGTATGGGTGCGATTCGCGATCCGATTGCGAAAGGCGCCCGCTAGCTACGGATTCAGTAGCCAGGAACGTGGCCGTCTGACGCCCGGCCGAGCCAGGCCCGTGGCCCGTTAGCGCTCGGCGGAGCCGCCGGGGCTGACGCTGCTGCCAGGACTACCCGGCTCGCTGTCGCTGCGGTCCTGCGGCCCGGTCTGCTCGCCATCCGGCTCGCTCTCATCAGGCCCGGTCGCGCCAGGGTCGTCGGCCGCCGCGGCCGGGCCGCCAGGCTCGCCCGTGGCCAGCACGGAAGCGGGCTGCCGCTGAGCCCAGATGAACCAGCCGATGCCGATCAGGGCCACCAGCGTGGCGACATAGAAGTTCAGCCGCAGGCCCAGGAAGTGCTCGGAGGAGTCGACCCGGATCGTCTCCTCGAAGATCCGGTAGGCCGAGTACCCGGCTACATAGAGGGCGAACAGGCCCCAGGGCTTGATCTTGCGGTGGTGCCCCAGCCAGACCAGCGCCGCGGCCAGGGCCAGGTCGAAGATCAGCTCGTACAGGAACGAGGGCTGGAAGGTCGGGCTGTCCAGGTACCCGGCGGGCCGGTGCGCCGGTGAGATCTCCAGTGCCCACGGCAGCCCGGTGGGCTTGCCGAACAGTTCCTGGTTGAAGTAGTTGCCGATCCGGCCGACCGCCTGGGCGACCAGCAGGGCCGGCGCGATCGCGTCGCGAATAGTGCCGCGCTGGCGCCGGCCCGGCGAACCCGCCAGATGCCCGCAGCCGCGCCGGCGGCGATGCCGCCCCAGACACCGAGTCCGCCGGTCCAGATGGCGAACACGCCCCACCAGACATGCGGCTGATATCGGCCGGGGTGGTGATGTCGAAATAGATCCGGCCGCCGATCAGCCCGATCGGGACGGCCCAGATCGCGACATCACTGACCAGGTCCGGGTCGCCGCCCACGGCGCGCCAGCGGCGCCTGGTGATCAGCACCGCCAGCGTGATGCCGACGACGTACATCAGGCCGTAGACATGGATGAAGAGCGGGCCAATATGGAACCCGTTGTCCGGCGGGCTCGGGATGAACGCCAGGAGCTGATGGCCATGCGTCGGCATGGACACGAGGGTATGCCCACCGGCGACAGGCCGCGCCGCCGTGTGCCCATCGGGCACCGGCTCACACCAGGCCCGGGATCTGCACCCGCTAGCATGCCGCCTATGACTCGACGCAGCGAGCAGCTCAGTCCCGAGCTGCATGACTACCTGGTCGCGCATAGCGCGGCACCCGACGACGTGCTCAGCAGGCTGGCGGCCGAGACGGCGAGCAGCTTCCCTGGCGATTCCGGCATGCAGATCGGCCCGGAGCAAGGCACGTTCATGACGCTGCTGACCCAGCTCAGCGGCGCTCGCCAGGCGCTGGAGATCGGGACGTTCACCGGGTACTCCTCGATCTGCATCGCCCGCGGCCTGGCCGAGGGCGGCAAGCTGACCTGCTGCGATGTCAGCGAGGAATGGACGGCGGTGGCACGCCGGTACTGGCAGCTGGCTGGCCTGGCCGGCCGGATAGACCTGCAGCTACGGCCCGCGATCGAGACCCTGCGGGCACTGCCCGCCGATCAGATGTTCGACCTCGCGTTCATCGACGCGGACAAGACCGGTTACGTGAACTACTGGGACGAGGTCGTGCCGAGGATCAGGCCGGGCGGGGCGATCCTGGTGGACAACACGCTGTCCCACGGCCGGGTCACCGACCTCGCGGCCACCAACCCGAGTGTCGAGGGGATCAGGGCATTCAATGATCACGCGGCCGCCGACGACCGGGTCACGGTCGTCCTGCTGCCCATCGGCGACGGCCTGACCCTGGCCCGCAAGAAGTAACGGCCACGACGGGAAGGACCCCGGCAGGCACGAGCCCGCCGGGGTCCTCCGCCTGCTACCTGGTTACTTGCCGCCTGCCATGCCGCCGTGCCCGGCGAAAGCCTGGTCCGGCTCGATCTCGATCCGTTCCCGGCGGAGTGAGTCGCGTACCGTCTGGTCTTCCTCGACCCGGCGGGCACGAATCCGGACGCGCTCTACCGGCACGATCTCCTTGCGGAGCACGGCGCGCTCCTCGTGCAGGATGATCTCCTGCTCGCCCTCGGAGATATTGCCGCTGATCCGGTCTTCGGCGGTGATCGGAATACGCTCGACGTCGTACTCCTCGTGGTAGATGTGCACGGCCTGCTCGACCGGCTCGACGTCCACGTATTTGTGCAGCTTGACCCGGCCGGTCTCGAGCATCTCCTTGCCGACCTGGAGGCGCTCCTCCTGGCGGACGAGCCACTCCTCGTCGGTGAGCCTGCCCGCGTTCTCCCTGTTGGCCTGGGTGGGCTGGGTGGGAACCGTCAGGCCGTAGTAGCGGCTGAGTTCCTCGGCCTGCGCGGCAGACATGTGCTGGCCCGCCTCGATGTTCGGGCCGCCCATGATCTTCTGCGTGTCGAACGGGACGTTGAGACCATCCGAGGTGACCTGGCTGCTGCCGAGCGGGACGAACCGGCCGGTCTTGCCAGAGCGGACGCGGGCCCACGCTGGCGTGCCGTCCATATCGTCGCGGAATACTTGCTCGACGGTGCCTACCACTTTGCCGTCGGCGCCAGTTACTCGCGCGCCAAGGAGTTCTTCGGCCTGCGTTGTCATGGTGACGTCTCCCCCCGAGTCGCTATCACCGGACAGTGGCGGGCACCGGCCTCGTGCAGGCGCCGATGCTCGCCTACCAAGTGTAATCTACCCACTACTGTCCGATTTAACGTCCCCAGTTTCGGCCCGGCAAAGCCCGGCCAAACCAGCGGCCATGCCGGGACGGGGCGCAACCTCGTGACGCACATGCCCGAAGCTGACCCAGAGTGCCACCTTGACAGCTAAGGGTCGCTAGCATGTCCCGCTATGGCGGCATTGTTCAGCCGGATAATTCCGATCTTGTTCGTCGGCGATCTGCAGGCCGAGCGGGACTTTTACGTCCGGCTCGGCTTTCAGGTCACGTACGAGGGCCCGGAGTACCCCTACTTTCTGGCGCTCGGTCACGGCAAGGTCGAATTCGGCATCGAGTGGCGGCGCGATTTTTCGGCGGCCGGGCCTGACAAGGTCCTGACCTGGCAGCTCGGCGTCACCGATCTTGAGCTGGCCAAGAAGCAGCTCGCCGAGGCCGGCGTCCGCTTCCGGGAAGAGCTGATGACGCCGAGTCCGGAGTGGCAGTACCGGGTGCTGCACGCCCGGACCCGAATGGTTATCACCTCCTGCTCGAGGAAGGCAGCGGCTGACAATGGCCGCCCTGTTGCCCCGATAAACACGCCGACTCGCCGAACCGGATTCGGTGCCAGAACGTGCCCGCCGCCGCTTCGTCGGTGACAATGGCGTCGGCGTGGTCCTTGCCGTGCGGCAGCTGGCTGCCGCAGGTGCGTCCCCGGGGAGCGGCGGCAGCTTATGAGCAGGTCGAACGACCCTGTGTACCTGAAGGTGCTGGAGGATCTGCGCATGCGCATCCTGCAGGGCGTGCTGGAGCCGGGTGCCAGGGTCCCGTCCCGCAACGCCATCATCGCGAATTACGGCGTCGGCGAGACTGCCGCCAAGCACGCTCTGCAGGTGCTGGCGACCGAAGGGCTGATCGAGGCCAGGGCAGGCTCGGGATCGTACGTGCGCAAGCTCGCGCCGCCCCGCCATCTGGAGCACGACCGGCTGCACTTCCCCGGCTCGCCATTCGGCATCGATGAGGTCGCGAGCCCGGCCGACGGCATGCTCGCCGACCGGCCGGCCGCGCGGTACGTGGCCTGGGAACACCACACCGAGCACCTGGCTCCGCCCGCCCACATTGCCAGGCGGCTCGGCGCCGACGCGGCGGCCGCGCTGGTCACGGTCACCCGGTACCTGATGACGGCGGACGGCCAGCCGGTCCAGCTGGCAACCAGCTACGAGCCGGCGGGGCTGACGGAAGGCACGCCGGTGGCACTGCCCGAGCAGGGCCAGTACGCCGGCCGGGGCGTCATCGAGCGGATGCGCTGCATCGGCATCGAGGTCGATCAGGTCCTGGAGGAACTGTCGGTCCGGGCGCCGCTGCTGGCCGAAGCGGCTGCACTCGCGATCCCGGCGGGCTCGGCCGTCATCGCGATCGAGCGGCTGCACCTGTCCGGTGGCCAGCCGGTGGAGACCGCCGACCTCGTCATCCCGGCGGAGAAATACCGGCTCCGCTACCGTTTCGGCGTGCCCGGCCAGACGTCATGATCAGGCCAGCGCGGCGGGCCAACGGCCGGCCATCTACCAGATGATCCGCGACCTGGCCGAGTACGAGCGGTCGCTGCCCGAGGTCACCGCGACCCAGGACGACCTGCAGAACTCGCTGTTCGGACCGGTGCCCGCAGTGTTCGCGCACGTCGCCGAGCATGAGGGCCGGGTCGGCGGGTTCGCCCTGTGGTTCCTGAACTACTCCACCTGGACCGGGCGGCACGGCATCTACCTGGAGGACCTGTACGTGGCGCCGGAGCTGCGCCGCAACGGCTACGGCCGGGCGCTGCTGGCCGAACTGGCCGCTGTGTGCGTGCAACGAGGCTACGGCCGGTTCGAGTGGTCGGTGCTGGACTGGAACGAGCCCGCCCTCGGCTTCTACCGGTCCATCGGCGCGATCGCGATGGACGAGTGGACGGTGCATCGCCTCACCGGCACGGCGCTGGGCGCGCTCGGTCGGAGCGGCCGACCAGCCTGACCGGCAAGCCGCCATGCGACCATGAATGCCATGCTGATCGCGGGGGTTGACTCCACTGAACTGTTCGGCGGGACACCGCAGCGGCCGCTCCAGATCGTCCGGGTGCGGCTGGCCAGCGCCGGGCCGGGCGAAGCGGCGAGCCCGGCCCGCCGTCACGGTTACCGTCACCGGGCGGGGTCTCGGCACGCCCGCGCCGGTGACCGTGGCCGCGCCGCCGCCAGGCGCCGAGGCGAGCGCCGAGGTCGCCGTCGACATCTCGCCCGCGGGCTCGCCCGGCACCGTGCTGCCCGCCCGGGCCACGGCGAGCTGGGCGGGCGGCAGCGCCGAGTTGGCCGCCGAGATCACGGTGGCCGAGCCCGGCTGGACTATGTGGATGGTCAGTCATTTCCATTACGACCCGGTCTGGTGGAGTACCCAGGGCCGGTTCCTGGAATCACGGCTGCTGCTGCCCGATGACCAGGGCGAGATGCCAGAGGTGCGGACCGCGTTCGAGCTGGTCACGCTGCACCTGGACGCGGCGCGGCGGGACCCTGACTACAAGTTCGTGCTGGCCGAGCTGGATTACCTCAAGCCGCACTTCGACGCCCATCCCGAAGACCGGGCCGACTTGCTCAGCTTCATCTCCGCGGGCCGGATCGAGCTGGTCGGCGGCACCTACAACGAGCCGAACACCAACCTGACCTGCGCCGAGTCAACGATCCGCAACGCCGTCTACGGCGTCGCCTACCAGCGGGACGTGCTCGGCGGCGACCCGCGTACCTCCTGGATGCTGGACGCGTTCGGGTTCGACCCCGCCTATCCCGGCATCATGGCGGCCGCCGGGCTGACCAGCTCGTCGTGGGCTCGCGGGCCGTTCCACCAGTGGGGGCCGGGCCGGTCGGCGGGCGGCAACGAGCTGATGCAGTTCGACGTCCGAGTTCGAGTGGCTGTCCCCCGACGGCACCGGCCTGCTCACCAGCTACATGGCCAATCACTACTCGGCCGGGTGGCTGGCCGCAGCACGCCGCCAGGACCTGGCCAAGGCCGAGGCCGATGCCTACAAGCAGTTCCGCCAGCTCGCACCGGTCGCCGCGACCCGCAACGTGCTGCTGCCGGTCGGCGGCGACCACGTCGTCCCGGCCCGCTGGGCGACCGCCATCCACCGGGACTGGAACTCCCGCTACATCTGGCCGAGGTTCGTCACCGCCGTGCCGAGCGAGTTCTTCGCCGCGGTCCGGGCTGAAGCGGCCGACCGCGGCATCTGGATCATGCCGCAGACCAGGGACATGAACCCGCTCTACACCGGCAAGGACGTCACCTACATCGACACCAAGCAGGCGCAGCGCGCCGCCGAGGTCGCGGTGCTGGACGGCGAGCGCCTCGCCACGCTGGCCTGGCTGGCCGGCGCCGGTATCCGGCGGCGAGCCTGGACAAGGCGTGGCGGCAGCTGGTGTTCGGTGCCCACCACGACGCGATCACCGGCACCGAGGGTGACCAGGTCTACCTGGACCTGCTGGGCGGCTGGCGCGAGGCCTGGGAACGCGGTGACCAGGCCCGCGCCGCCGCCGTCGGCTACCTGGCCGGCCTGGCCGATACCGCCAGCCTGGTCACCGCGACCGCTCCTGACCCAGCCGGGCAGCCTTTCGCTGTCGTCGTGGTCAACTCGCTGTCGTTCCGCCGCACCGCGATGGCGACGCTGACCCTGACGCTGCCGCCGGCTGGCCGGACTGGCTGGCGCTGCGCGATGACGCCGACGCGGACCTGCCGTTCCTGGCGCAGGCGGTGACCAGGACCGGCGCCGGCGGCCTCAGCGAGGTGACCATCACCTTCCGAGCCGACGTACCGGGCGTCGGCTACCGCAGCTACCTCCTTGTCCCGGCCGCGGCCGGCCGGCAGGCTGAGGCGCAGGCGGGCTGGCAGCCGCTGCCCGGCGGCCAGCCGCGGCTGGAGAACGAGCGCCTTTGCCCTCGAAGCCGACGCCGCCCGCGGCGGCACGCTGTCCCGGCTGCTGGACAAGCGGACCGGCACCGAGTTGCTGCAAGCGGGCGGCCGCGGCAACCAGCTGCTGCTGCAGCCCGAGCACCCCCAGCACCCGCGGTGGGCCGAGGGCCCGTGGCTGCTGTGCCCGGCCGGGCCCGGCACCGGCAGCGCCGAGAGCCCGGCCAGAGTCCGGGCCGAGCGCTGCCCGGTCGGTAGCCGCCTGGTCGCGGAGCTGGAGCTCGGCGGGCTGCGAGTGACGCAGGAGACGCTGCTGTGGGACGGCGCCGACCGGGTCGAGTTCGCTACCCACGTAGACGGCTCGATCGGCCAGGACCACCTGCTGCGGGTCATGTTCCCGGTCAGCGTGCCAGGCGGGCTGCCGGTGTACCAGACCGCGGTCTCGGTCATCGGCCGGCCGCCCGGCCCGGTGGAGACCGACGTGGCCGAGCACCCTTACACCCTGGACAGCCCGGCGAACGAATGGCTGGCCGTCGGGTCCACGGCCGCGGTCGCGCTGCCCGGCCCGGACGGGTCGCGGCAGCTGCAGGCCATCGGGGTCGCCGAGGTAGTGGTTTCGCCGGCCCTGCGCGGCCCGGCTCGCGACCTGGTCGCCGCGCTGGCTGGCCAGGGTGTCACCGCGACCTGCTCGCGGCCGGACGGCCCGCGCTACGGCTATCAGGAGCTGGATTCCAACCTGCCGGACTTCCGCATCTGCGTCGGCGGCCCGGAGGACAACGCGTTCACCGCGCAGGTACTCGCCGCCGCCGGGCCTGCCGCCGCCGCGGTCGTGACCGCGCACCTGGCCGCCGGGCAGGGCCGGGTCTGGCTGCCCGCCAGCCGCTCGCGCGCCGACGCGTTCGCGGCGGGAGCTGACCTGCGCGGCGCCCTGGATCTTCCGGTGCTCATTGTCGCCGCCGCCGACCTGGCCCTGGCTGTCGGCGAGCTCGCCGCCGACCTCGGCGACGCGGTGATAGAAGTACCGCATTCCGTCATCGCTGCCCCGGCCCCAGGCGATGCCGCGGCGGCCGGCCACGGCGCTGGCCGGCCATACGGTCGCGCTGCTGAACCGGGGCACGCCCTCCGGACTGATTACCCCGGACGGCGTGCTCACCATGGCGCTGATGCGCGCGTGCAGCACCTGGCCGTGCGGCATCTGGATCGACGGGCCGAAGCGGACCGCTCCGGACGGCAGCAGCTTCGCCTGGCAGCACTGGAGTCACACGTTCGAGTACGCGATCGCAGCCGGCCGGCAACTGGCGGATCGCCGGCTTTGCGGCCGCGGGCCAGGATTACAACCACGATCTGCTCGTTGTGCAGGCCGGCCTGCATTCCGGGCCCGTTGCCGTCGGCCACGTTCCTGGCTCAGGTGGAACCAGCAGGCGCCCTGCTCTCCGCGCTGAAGCCGCGCGGCAACCCGCTCGCGCCGGCCAGCCAGCCAGACCCAGCGGACGGCGTGACAGTGCGGCTGCGCGACATCGGCGGCAGCGGGCCCGCCGCGGCGCAGGTACGGCTATTCGCCGGTATCGCCGCGGCCAGCCTCGGCGGCCTGTGCGAGGACACCGCGGGCGACACCCTGCCCGTCCGGGACGGCGCCGCCGAGGTGCTCGTGCCGCGGGCCGGGCTGGTGACGATGGCGATCAGTCCGGGCCCGGCCGGGCCCGGACTGCGTCCGGCCGCGCCACCCGGCGGCCCGGCCGGGCCCGGTACTGGCCTCCCCGAACCTGCCCAGCCGGTCTTCGCCCGCTACTGGCTGCACGGCAAGGGTCCGGCGCCGGCAGGCAACATGCCCGTCGCAGTGCACCTGTCCCCCGCCGCGACATCGCTGGATGACGGCGAGCCGGCCACACTGCAGCTGACCGTCGCCTGCGGGCCGGCCGCCGCGTCCGGCCAGATCCGGCTGGCGGCCCCGGCCGGGTTCAGCCTCAGCCCGGCCGGACCGCTGGATTATGACCTGCCGCCGCTCGGGCATCAGCGCACTGAGGTGGCGGTGACGGCGCCACCGGGCCGCCCCGCCCGGCCGTTATTTCGTCACCGCGCAGATCGAGGATCAGGCCGGGCAGACGATCGAGGACAGTGCCCTGCTGGGCATCGGCCAGCCGCCGCCGCCGCGGCTGGACCTGCCGCTGGCCGAGGTCGCCGCGCAGCAGCAGGCTGCCGACGACGCCCGGGCCGGGGAGACCGACGTGCGGCTGACCAGCACGAGCGTGGAGCTGGCACCCGGCGGCCACGCCGTGATCGAGGCGCAGCTGCGGAACCTGGCGGGCTCGGCTATCCGGGGTGAGGCCCAGCTGATCTCGCCGTACGGAAGCTGGCGGCAGGTCCGGCCGTGGACGACCGGATTCGCCGTGCCGGCCGGCGGCGGCACGGCCTTGCGTTTCAAGGTGACGGCCCCGGGTACCGCCCGGCCAGGCGAGCAATGGTGGGCTCTGGTCAAGGTGATGTATTTCGGCCGGCTCGTATATACAGAGGCGGTCGACGTGACGGTCGTCGCGGCGGCCGAGGTGAGAGACTAGGACTGATCCGACAAGACACACCGAAGCGGCAATGACGGCAGACAAGGCACCCCGACTCGGCAATCTGCCCGCCGAGCCGAACAGCTTCATCGGGCGCGAGCGTGATCTCGGCGACCTGACGCTGCTGCTCGGCACTGTTCGCGCGCTGACATTGTGCGGGCCGGGCGGCATCGGCAAGACCCGGCTGGCGACCCGGCTGGGCTGGCAGCTTGCGGCCGATTTCCCCGACGGGGTGTGGCTGGTCGAGTTCGCAGACAACGCCGACCCGGCTCTGGCCGCCCGGCGCGTCGCCGGAATGCTCGGCATTGCCGAGGAGCCGGACCGGCCCGCGGCCGCCACTCTGGCCGATGCGCTGCGCGGGCGGAAGCTGCTGCTGATCCTCGACACCTGCGAGCATGTCGTCGGCGCGATCGCCGACCTCGTGCACGAGCTCATCGCCGCCTGTCCTCAGCTCCGGCTAGTCGCCACCAGCCGGGAACCGCTGCGAGTCCGGGGCGAGACCGTCTGGCGGGTGCCGCCGCTGGCGCTGCCGGCCCCGATGCGGGCAGGCCAGGTGGCCGCGGTCACCCCGGCCGAAGCCGCTGAGCATGAGGCAGTCCGGCTGTTCGTCGACCGCGCCGCGGCCGTCCGGCCGGGCTTCGCGCTCACCGCCGACAACTGCGCCCAGGTCGTGCACCTGTGCCGGATGCTGGACGGCGTCCCGCTGGCAATCGAGCTGGCCGCCGCCCGGATCCGGGCGCTGTCGGTCGACCAGATCGCGGCCCGGCTGCATGACCGGTTCCGGTTGCTGGCCTCCGGCGACCGGACCGCGCCACTGCGACAGCAGACCCTGCTGGCCGCGGTGGACTGGAGTTTCGACCTGCTGACGCCGGCGAGCAGGTGCTGCTGAGCCGGCTATCGGTCTTCGCCAGCTGGAATCTTGAGATGGCCGAACAGGTCTGCGCCGATGAGCAGATCCCCGAGCACGCCGTCCTGGACCTGCTCGCGGCGCTGATCGATAAGTCCCTGGTCGCGCTCGAGGACGAGATGGCCGGCGACGCCCGGTACCGGCTACTCGACACCATCAGGGAATACGCCGCGACTCAGCTCGCGGCCTCCGGCGACCGGGACGTGTTCCGCCGGCGGCACGCCGACTACATGCTCGGCGTGGCCGAGAATGTCGTCGGCCAGGCGTTCGTGCGCGGCGGAATGCCCTGGACCGAGCAGATCAGGCTGTATCACCGGATCGCCGCCGAGCGGCCCAACTGCCAGGCCGCGCTGGCCAGTTGCCTGGACCTGGGCGACGCCGAGACCGGGCTGCGGCTCTGCTCGGCGCTCCGCTCGCCGTGGGTCGTGCACGGCGACGTGGCCGAGGGCGTCAGCTGGTTCGGCCGGTTCCTGGCGCTGGACAAGCCAGTGCCCGCGGCGGTCCGGGCCCGCGCCCTGATGCTCAGCGCCGAGCTCGCCTTCGAGCACCAGGACTACCGCGACGCGGCCAGCACCGCGCAGGCCGCTGTCGACATGGCCGGCCAGCAGCCCGCCGCCGACATGGCTGGCCAGCAGGCGGGCGACGCGGAGACAGGCCCGCAGTACTGCCTGGCCGGAGCGCTGCGCATCCTCGCGCTGATCAGCCTGCGCGCGGGCCGGGGCGAGGAGGCGCTGGAGCGCGCCGACGGGGCGGTGGCCGCCGCGCGCGACTACCACGACGAGTGGGAGGAAGGCCTCGCGCTCGCCGCCAGGGCCGCCATCCTGGCTCGCAGCGGTCAGCTGACCAGTGCTCATGCCGCCTACGAGGTTGCACTGGACTTGCTCACCGACAACAACGGCTGGGGTGTAGCCCACGCCCTGTACGGACTCGGCAGCCTGGCCAGGGCGCGGCGCGACAACCCCGCGGCGCTGCGGCACTTCGGCGACGCGCTCGAGCTGTTCCGGCAGCTCGATGCCAGGACCGAGATCGCCCGGTGCCTGGCGGGCATCGGCTGGGTCGCGCTGGCCAGCCTGGACCTGAAGACCGCGGCCGCAAGCCTGGCCGAGAGCCTGGAACTCAGTCAGGAGACCGGCCAGCGGCTGGGCATCGCACGTGGCCTGGAGGCGTTCGCGGCCCTGGCCATCGTGCGCGGTGACGACGCGACCGCGATCCGGCTCGAGGGAGCCGCGACCGCGCTGCGGGACGTGGTCGGGCCGGTGCGCTCGGCCGGAGCGCAGGCCCGGCTGGACGCGCTGATGCGGGCAGCGCACGACCGGCTCGGGCCGAACCTGACCGGCAGCCTGACCGCCGAGGGCCGCCGGCTCTCTATGCACGAGGCCGTCCGGTTCGCGCTCAGTACCGCCGACGAGCCGGCCGCCGGGGCCGCGGCCGCGCGCGGCGGCCAGGGCCGGTCGGCCTCGACCGGGCCGGCCAGCCTGCTGACGGCACGGGAGCAAGAGATCGCCCTGCTCATCGCGCGCGGTCTGTCCAACCGCGGCATAGCCGACGAGCTGGTCATCAGCCCGGCCACCGCGGCCCGGCACGTCGCCAACATCCTGGCCAAGCTCGAGCTCAACTCGAGGGCGCAGATCGCGGTCTGGACGGCTCGCCACCAAGATGGCTTCGGGAACCCGCCTACACCCCGCTGACTACGCACTGGTCCGGCTAGCCCTGCTTCTGCAGGCCGTCTACACATGCTCTCTGCCGCACAGATGCACACCCGAATGGGCAATTCGGCCCATGTGCGGACGCCTGGATTTCCCTACTGTCAGTACCGGGAGCTTGACGCGCCGCTGCGTCCGGCCATCGGAGGGGGATGGCCGGCCGTGGCGGCGCTGCTAGCTCACGGGCACCCCGCAGCAGTGGTGAATACATACCAGTACCCGTGAATACATAGCCGCCTACACATTCCTGCCGATGCGTACGGCGACCGGGGTGCATACGGTCGAAGTATCTGAGATGGCGGCTGGCAACCCAGGAAGGCATGCGCGGTAAACGTGGCCAGGCTGAACGGGGATCTGACGGTAACGCAGCGGCTCGTCGAGGCTGCATCAGCGTATGGCTGCCGGTCAGCGCTGGTGGCCAAGCACCCCGCCCAGCCATACTCGTTCGCTGACCTGGCCTCGACCATCCAGCGGGCCGCCGCCGGCCTGGCCTGGCGCGGGCTGCGGCCACGCGACGTGGTCGGGGTGTATGTGCCCGACGCGGCTTCCTACGTGCTGGCCTGCCATGCGGTCCTCGCCGCCGGCGGTATCCCCTGCCCGGTCAGCTCACAGCTGTCGATCGCCGAGACGGCGGGACAGCTGGCCGACTGCGGCGCGCGGATGCTGCTGACCGCCCAGCCGCTGGCGACCGCCGGGCTGGCCGCGGCCGATCGCTCCTGGGTCCGCCAGGTGATCTCTTTCGGGGACGCTCCGGCAGCAACGCCGTTCAGCTCACTGCTGGGCATGGGCTCACTGCACCCGCCGTCGGCCCGCCCGCACGACCTGGCCCTGCTGCCGTACGTCCGGCGGCCCGACGGCACGCTGCAGCCGGCCGGCCTCACCCACCTGGACATGGCCGCCGAGCTCACCGCGCTGTCGGCCGCGGCCGACATCAGCGAACGAGACGTCGTCCTGGCCGCACCGCCCGCCGGGGACGGCCGGTCCTACACCGCCTTCATCGACCACGCGCTCCTGCATGGCGCGACCGTCGTCGCCGCCCGGACAGACGAGCTGACGGCTGCGGCGGACGAGCACCGCGGTACGGCCGCGATCGTCCCGCTCGGCGTCGAGGTGCACGGGCGCGAGCCGCTGCGGCTGTTCGCCGTCGCATCCTGAGCCCTCGCCGGGTGCAGATCCGCGGCCAGCTTAGACCCGCGGCCGCGACCCGCGGCCGGTTAGATCCGCAGTGGGCTCAGATCCGCGGCGGGCGATTCTCGAACGGCGTGCTCAGCACGATCGTGGTGTGCGTCGACACGTTGGCCGCGGCCCTGATCTCCTGCAGCAGGTCCTCCAGCTCGTGCGGCGAGCCGACCCGGACCTTGAGGATGTAGCTCTCGTCCCCGGCCACGCTGTGGCAGGCCTCGATCGCGGTGAGGTGCGCGAGCCGGGCCGGGGCATCGTCGGGCGCGGCCGGGTCGAATGCCTTGATCGACACGAAGGCGGTCAGGGGCAGCCCGATCTCCTCCGCGCTGACCATGGCGACATAGCCCTTGATCACGCCGCGCTCCTCCAGCCGCCGGACCCGCTGCTGGGCAGCCGAGACGGACAGGCCGGTGCGCTTGGCCAGCTCAGTAAAGCTCATCCGGCCGTCACTGGCCAGCAGCGAGACAATCGTCCGGTTGGTCTCCTCCACCTGGCCACCGTAACGTGCGGGTGCGGCATGCCGTGGCATCAGGTCATGTCACGAAACGGTAACGGCCTTACGCTCCCGTAACAGGGTGATCCACCGGATAGCTTCCGCCGGCGCCGTAAAGGTACGCTCCGGCCAAGGCGGGTATCCAGGCCGCCGGCGATGAGCGCCGGCCAGACATGAAGTTGAGGTGCCATGGCGCAGATCGTGCTGGATCAGGTCGACAAGGTCTACCCGGGCGGCGTCAAGGGCGTCGACGGGCTGAACCTGAGCATCGCCGACGGCGAGTTCATGGTTCTGGTCGGCCCGTCCGGC
Source organism: uncultured Actinomycetota bacterium (assembly GCA_963713585.1). Lineage (GTDB taxonomy): Bacteria > Actinomycetota > Actinomycetes > Streptosporangiales > Streptosporangiaceae > JAJYUU01. Next base: position 73,065 of record CAVQMG010000005.1, read on the forward strand.
TGCGGTAAGTCCACGGCACTGCGGTCTATCGCGGGCCTGGAGGACATCACCTCCGGCACGATCAGCATCGGCGAGCGGGTCGTCAACGATCTGCCGCCTAAGGATCGCGACATCGCGATGGTGTTCCAGAACTACGCCCTGTACCCGCACATGACGGTCGAGCAGAACCTCGCCTTCGGCCTGCAGCAGCGCAAGACGCCCAAGGACGAGATCAAGCGGCGGGTCACTGAGGTCGCCAAGATGCTCGGCCTGGAGGACTACCTCAAGCGCAAGCCGGCCGCGCTGTCCGGCGGCCAGCGGCAGCGGGTCGCGATGGGCCGCGCAATCGTCCGGGAACCGCAGGCATTCCTGATGGACGAACCGCTGTCCAACCTCGACGCCAAGCTGCGCGTATCGATGCGGGCCTCGCTCTCCCAGCTGCACGACCGGCTGCGCGTCACCACCGTGTACGTCACGCACGACCAGGTCGAGGCGATGACACTGGGCCAGCGGGTGTGCGTCCTGCGCGACGGCAAGCTGCAGCAGGTCGACACGCCTCAGGCGCTCTACAACTCGCCGGTGAACCTGTTCGTGGCCGGCTTCATCGGCTCGCCGGCCATGAACTTCACCACTGCCCAGCTGGTCAAGGACGACGGCCCGGCCGTGCTGTTCGCCGGCCACCGGCTGTCGGTCAGCGAGGCGCTGCTGACAGCGAAGCCCGGCCTCGACGGTTACTTCGGCCGGGAGCTGATCCTGGGCATTCGGCCCTCCGACTTCGAGGACGCGACCCTGGCCGAGGCGTCCTGGCCGACGATCAGCGTGCAGTCCAGCGTGACCGAGGAGCTCGGCAGCGAGATCCACGTGATCTTCACCATCGACGCCGCGCCGGTGCAGCACGCCAGCATTGCCGAGGCCCGCTCCGACGACGGCGACGACGAGGCCATCCCGCTGGCCGACAACAAGACGCTGTGGACGGCGCGAGTCGCCGCGCGCAGCAACATCAAGCCCGGCTCCGCGGCCAGCCTCGCGATTGACGCCTCGAACCTGCAGTTCTTCGACCCGGCAACCGGCCTGTCGATCGGGCACGCCGCCAACATCTAGGACCCCGGCCCGTCACGGGCCGAGGGCCGCCACGCCCGGCAGCCGGCCTGCCGGGCGCGGCGGCAGCACCCCGGCTAGCGCCGCCAGCCCGAGCGCCAGCGCGACGGCGATCGCCAGCGCGCCGGCCGACGGCGGGTGCCCGAGCCCGGCCCCGAGCCCGTACAGCCGAGAAACCGCGCTGATCAGCGTCGTGCTCACAGCCAGGCCCAGCGCGGTGCCGGCCGCGACGGCCACTAGCGCGAGCACGGTGGTGCGCATCATCCGCGCGGTCAGTACCTGCAGCGGCGTGAGGCCCATCGCCCGCAGCACGCTGACGTCGCGCTGGTGATCACGCTGACCGAGCAGCGACGCGGTCAGCAGGCAGGTAATTCCGGTGAGCGTCAGCACCGCGATCAGCGCAGCCAGGGCCAGGTGCACGATGCCGAGCTGGTCGGCCGGGTTGCTGACCCCGGACACATCCAGACGGCCGCCCGAGGCCCTGGTCAGCCGGGCAACGACGGCCTGCGGCCGGACCCCCGGCCGCAGCACCAGGCTGTAGAAGCCGATCGGCACCGGAGCCCCCTCATCGGACAGCGTGTCCCGGCCGTAGGCCAGCACCTCTCCCCCGTCCTGCGGATCGATGATCCGCCCGACGATGTGAAAGGTCACCGGCACGCCGCCGATCCACATCTGCACGAACTGACCGACCTTCAGTCGCAGCGAGCTCAGCAGCGCCTCGGTCGCAACCGCCTGATCGGGCGCACGGTACAGCTGACCCTGCACGACGTCGAAGGGGTAAGGGTCGGCCGAGGTGCCCATGCCGAGCGTGGTGATCGTGCTCGTCTGGCCGGGCGCCAGCGCCTCCGCCCGCACGCAGCTGTAGGCGGCGCGGATCTGCCGCCGGTCGGCGGCGATGATGCGGCCGGCCTGCCGCATGCTGAGCGGGCCGGGCCCCACGGTCACGCTAGCGGCAAGTCCGATGTCGGCCGGGTGCCGTTGCACCTCGTCCAGAGTCGACCAGAATCCCAGCCCGATGGTGATCATGAGCATGGGCAGTGCCAGCCCGGCGATGGTCAGCGCCGCGGACAGCTTGCGCACGAACGCGGCCCTGGTGCCGAGCACCATGGCGGGCGGCATCCGCGCCGCCATCGCCGCGCTGGCCAGCCGGGACAGGTGCCCGCGCGGCGGCACCGCGCGGACGGCGGCAGCAGGCCGGATCGTGCCGGCCCGCCAGGCCGGGCACGACGGTGGCCGCCAGCACCGCTGCGAAGGTGCCGCCCACGATGACCGCGGCCCAGCCGCCCGGCACGGACGCTGCCGCGGCGCTGACACCCGGCACGCTGCCGAGCAGGGCCGGCATCAGCAACCGGGCCGCGGCCAGGCCCGCCGCGATGCCGGCGCAGGCCAGCACGGCGTGCTCTGCGGTCAGCATCGTCACCACCTGCAGCGGCGTGAAGCCGAGTGTTTTGAGCATGGCCAGGTCTGAATTCTGGATGAGCACCCGGCCGCTGGTGACGTTGACGATGGCCAGCACGGCGGCGCCGAGTGCCATCAGCCCGAACAGCGCCAGCAGCAGGCCGAGCAGCGGGTCCCGGCGGGCCATCGACTGCTTGACCTGCTGCCAGGTTGAGACCGTCCCGACCGCGCTGTTGCCGAGCTGGGTCACGACCTGCTGGACAATGAAGCCGGACGCGGCCGGGTCGGCGATGCGCAGGCCCACCACTTCCTCGGTCAGGCCCGCCGCAGGCTCGATCTGGCGCAGCAGCGCCGGCAGCGCCCAGATCAGGCCTGGCGTCTGGTCCGGGTAAAAGCCCTGGTCCGCCGTCTGGGCGATGCCGATCACAGTGACGCGCAGCCGGGCGCTCTGATCAACGCTGTCGACTACCAGGACGTCACCGTCAGCGAGGTGCATGGCCTGGGCGAACGTCGACTCGAGCACCACGCCGGATGGCGCGCGGGGAGTCAGCCAGCGGCCCGCCGCCAGGAGCGGCCGGCCGGTCACCGGCGGGACGGCGGACATCGCCCGCAGTTCCACCCGGGTGCGCTGGCCCGACTCCAGCACCGACGCGGCCGTCGACTGGTAGGGCCCGGTGACCGACACAATCCCCGGCACCTCGTACGTCAGCTGCCGCACGTCCGTGCCCGGCGCCAGGTGCAGCCAGATCTGCGCGCCGCGGGTGGCGGTGAACAGGCCCTGCCACGGGTTGGTCGCACCCTGCAGCAGCCCGGCCGACAGCAGCAGCGCGGTGACCACTCCGGCCACCACGCCCGCCACGGCCAGCGCCCGTACCGTACTGGCCCGCAGGTCCGCCCGCAGCCACCGGATCATCGGGCGCACGAGGTCAGCCCCGGAGTTTGAGCACGCCTGGCAGCGGCACCGGCAGCGTCCGGGCCGGCATCGGCGCGTCGTCGGCGATCATGCCGTCGAAGAGCATGATCACGCGGTCAGCTGCGCTGGCTACCCGCAGGTCGTGCGTGACGAGCAGGATGGTTTGCCCGTCCGCGTGCGCGTCAGCGAGCAGCCGCAGCACTGACATGCTGGCACTGCTATCCAGGTTGCCGGTCGGCTCGTCGGCCAGCAGCAGCGTCGGACGGCTCGCCATCGCCCTGGCCAGCGCGACTCGCTGCTGCTCGCCGCCGGACAGCCTGGCCGGCGCCGCGTCCGCCCTGCTGGCCAGCCCCAGCTGGCCCAGCAGCTCATTCCGGCGGGCTCGTGCCTGCTTGCGGCTCGCGCCGCCCATCAGCGCCGCGAGCTCCACGTTGTCGGCCACCGTCATGTTCGAGACCAGGTTGAAGAACTGGAAGACGAAGCCGATGTGGCGCCGGCGCAGCACGGCCCACTTGGCCTGGCTGAGGTTGTCGACGCGCTCGCCGTCCAGCCAGATCTCGCCGCTCGTCGGCCGCTCGAGGCCGCCGAGCATATGCAGCAGCGTTGACTTGCCCGAGCCCGACGGCCCGATGATGGCGACGAACTCGCCGCGTTCCAGCAGCAGGTCGGCGCCGCGGACGGCCGGCACGATCACGCCGTCGTTAGCGAACGTCTTGGTCAGCCTGTTCGCCCGCAGCAGCAGCCGGTCGCCCGCGCTGATCACACTAGCTCCTCCTGGCATCGTTGCAGCCAGTCCAAATCGGCTTGCAGGTGCAGCATGGCGCCCTCGATCAGCAAGCTCGGAATTCGCCGGTCCGCCGACGCCGCCAGCTCCGACAGGCTGCGCAGCTGCGCGAGGTAATGCCGGCGCTGCCGGTTGATCAGGCCGAGCCGGTCGGAGATGCCGGCCTGCTGGCTCAGCGCGAGCTTCATGAAGAACTCGTCACGAACCCGCGGGCCTTCGCTGGCGGAGTCGATCCAGCGCACAACCGCCTCGCGGCCCGCCTCGGTGAGGTCGTACACACGCTTATTCGGCCGCGTCGTCTGCACGACATCCTCGCTGCGGACGAGCCCGTCGCGCTCCAGCCGCTGCAGGGTCACGTAGATCTGGCCGATGTTGGGAGTCGGGTACGCCTCGCCGAACACCTGCTCGAGCAGAAGCTTGAGCTCGTATCCGTGCGCGGGTTCCTTTGCCAGGAGCGCGAGCAACGGCATGCGCATGGATGACTCCCCTTCCCGCGGGCACTTGCCATCGTCGCATACCGCGCGGCTACCGGGACAGTTCTGCCCTGAGGCGTCATGACATCGCATGGCTTACCGTTTCCGGGATATTACGTGGCAGGTCACGGCGCTTGCGTTGTTCATTGACCTACTACCTAACACGCGTATATAACGAGCATGTACAAGACATGCCAGAAGGCGGCGCCACGTGCAGCGAACCAGCCTCATCGCGAGACGGGCAGCATGGCCCCGGTTAAGCACGCCGCGGGCTGCGGCCACCACGATGGTCGCGGCCTGCCTGCTGACTGCCCTGGCGGCTTGCACGGCGGCGCCGGGCCGCCAGTGACGCGGGCCTGCGGTCGCCGGCCAGTGTCACCGGCCCGATCACCTTCGCGACCGGCAAGGTCGACACCGGGTATCTCGCCCCGCTGATCGCGCAGTGGAACGCCGCTCACCCGGCGCAGAAGGTCACTCCGATCTACCTGCCCGACGACGCCGACGATCAGTACGCACAGCTCGTCGCCAACCTGCAGGCCCGCAGCAGCGTGTACGACGTGATGAGCCTGGACGTGATCTGGACCGCCGAGTTCGCCTCGAGCGGCTGGATCACCCCGATCAGCGGCCGGCTGTTCCCGCTGTCGCAGTTCCTGCCGCCCGCCGTGGCTACCGCGACTTACCAGGGTCATTTGTACGCGGTGCCGTTCACCAGCAACGCGACGCTGCTCTACTACCGCAAGGACATCCTGGCCAGGGCCCACGCCGCCGTGCCCGCGACGTGGGCGCAGCTCGCCACACTGGCCAGGACCGTAGCACCGCGGTACCGGCTGGCAGGGATACGGCAGCCAGTTCGCAGAACTACGAGGGCCTGACGGTCAATTTCGCGGAGGCGGTCCAGTCGGCCGGCGGTACCATCCTGTCCGGGGACGGCAGCACGGTCACCGTCAACTCCGCGCCAGGCCGCCAGGCGCTGGAGTTCCTGACCAGCGGCCTGGTCCAGGGCTGGATACCGCAGGCTGCGCTGGGCTGGAACGAGGAGGCGTCCCGGCAGGCTTTCGAGGCAGGCAAGCTCCTGTTCCTGAGCAACTGGCCGTACGTGTACGGCGAGGCCAGCCTGCCGGGACCGGGCAACAAGATCGCCGGCAAGGTCGGCGTCACCGCACTGCCGGGACCGCACGGGCCAGGGTCAAGCACGCTCGGCGGCGCCAACCTGGCGATCAGCGCCTACTCGCAGCATCCGGCTACCGCGCTGGCCTTCATCGAGTTCCTCACCAGCCTGGCGAGCGAACGGGAAGTGCTGCTGCGGTCCGCGCTGCCGCCGGTCTGGACGGCGCTCTACACCCAGCCGTCGCTGGTCCGCCAGTTCCCGTTCCTGCCGGTTGAGAAGCAGGCCATCCTCACCGCTCGCCCGCGGCCGGCGCTGGCCGATTACAACCAGTTCAGTCTCGCCATCTCCAGTGCCGTCCATCAGGCGCTCGCGCAGCGGCTCCCCGTCAGCGCAACGCTGACCGAGCTCGCGGCCGAGCTCAGGCAGATCATCCGATCCCAGTAGCACCAGCCCACCGACGCTAAAGGAGGCGGCGCACATGACCGAGGCGCGAGCCGGGCCCATCGCCGGCGCTTGCCGCCCTGGCCGTCACCCAAGGAGAAGCCAACTGACGCCGCGACGTAGCGGCACCGACATCAGACAGGGAGAAACATGTCCAGCGGAACAACGCGCAGATACCGAGGCCCAGCGGGCCTGATGGCCTTCGCCGCTGTCAGCGCCTTGGTGCTGTCTGCCTGCGGCGGCAGCAGCGGCGGCACGTCGGCTAACACGACCGGATCGGCCACCTCCGGCACCATCGTCTGGTCGGCCAGCCCGATCGCGGGCAGCGGGGCTACCGACACCCGGACGGTCTTGATCAGTGCCTTCGAGAAGCAGTACCCGAAGATCCACGTCAAACTGACGTCCGCGCCTACCAACACCGACACGAACCGGGCGACGCTGGCCACCGAGATCTCCGGCGGGTCGTCCACGCCGGACGTCTTCATGGGCGACGTGATCTGGCCGGCCCAGTTCGGTGCGCACGAGCTCGCGCTGCCGCTGTCGAAGTACCTGCCGAAGAGCTACTTCGCCCAGTTCGCACCGGGCCTCATCCAGGGCGCCAGCTACAAGGGCCAGGTCTACGGCTCCCCGCTGTTCGAGGACCAGGGTTTCCTCTACTACCGCAAGGACCTGCTGGCCAAGGAGCACATGTCCGTCCCCACGACCTGGGAGCAGCTGGAAAGCGATGCGCAGAAGCTGCAGAAGGACGGCTCGGTCAAGTACGGCTTCGTCTGGGAAGGCGCCTCCTACGAGGGGCTGACCTGTGACTTCATGGAGTACCTGACCGACGCCGGCGGCAGCGCGACCAATGCCGGCTACACCAAGGCGACGCTGGACTCGGCGAACGCGATCAAGGCCGTCACCTTCATGCGCAGCCTGGTCACCAGCGGCGTCACCCCGTCGTCGATCACCACGTTCCAGGAGCCGCAGGCCATGGACGTGTTCGCGGCCGGCCAGTCCGCGTTCCTCCGCAACTGGGACTACGCGTACTCCGTGGCGAACACCCCGGCAACTTCGAAGATCGTCGGCAAGGTCGGCGTCGCGCCGATGCCGACGTTCGCCGGCCAGTCCACCCCTGGCTACTCCAACATCGGCGGGTGGAACATGTACATCAACCCGCACAGCAAGCACATCGCCGCCGACCTGACCTTCATCAAGTTCCTGGCTAGCCCGGCCGCGCAGGACATCCTGGCGACCAAATACTCCGAGATCCCGACGACTACGGCCGTCCGCGACTCGGCGGCCGTCATCGCGCTCAACCCGGTCCTGGCCATCGTGGGCAAGACCCGGCTGGTCCCGCGCCCGGCCGGCACCCCGAACTATCCGGCGCTGAGCACGGCCATCTACACCAACGTCAACTCGGCTCTGGCGGGCTCGGCCACGCCAGCTGCCGCCATGGCCAACGCTCAAAAGCAGGCCAACAGTGCGCTGAGCAGTTCGGCAGGCGGCCTGTAGGCCAGCGCGGCCAGGGCCTGGGCGCCGCGGACGCGGCGCCCAGCCCTGCCGTCGCTGGTCCGGCCCGGGCTGGCTCAGGCGATAGAAGACATGGAGTGTGATGAATGGCCGCTATCTCAAGTGCTACTGAGCAAACTCAGCTGTCGCCGCCCCTGGTCGGCCGCCCAGACAACAACACCAGGAAGCTGGCCCGGCTGGGATGGGCATTCTCCGCTCCGGCCCTGATCTTCGTGGCCGCGGTGACCATCTTCCCCATCGTTTTCTCGGTCTACATGAGCATCGAGCACGTGTCGGTCAGCGGCGCCGGGTTCAGCTTCAGCGGCGTGACCGGCAGCAACTACTCGCTGGTGCTCGGCAACTCGACCTGGCGATACGCGTTGTTCTTCACCATCGTCTACACCGTCGTCACGGTCGTCGTCGAGCTGGTGCTGGGCACGCTGATAGCGCTGGTGCTCGAGCGGCTGACGGCGGGTCGCGGCTGGATGATGGCATTGCTGCTGATCCCCTGGTCGATGATCACCGTCATCAATGCCGAGCTCTGGCAGTACATCTACAACCCGACCTACGGCGTGCTCCAATCGATCTTCGGCGCCGTCGGGCTCGGGCACCCCAACTTCCTGGGCACGCCGACACCGGCGATCATCTCGATGATGATCGCCGACATCTGGAAGACCACCCCGTTCGTGGCCATCATCGTGCTGGCTGGTCTGGTGATGCTGCCGGGCGACATCTACGAAGCCGCCGAGATCGACGGCTCGTCCGGCTGGCAGACGTTCTGGCAGATCACCGTGCCGCTGCTGCGCCCCACGCTGGCGCTCGCGGTCATGTTCCGCGTGCTCCAGGCGTTCGGCTTGTTCGACCTGCCGTACGTGCTGACAAACGGCGGGCCGGGCACGGCGACGACGTCACTGGCGGTGCTGGGCTACCAGGCGATGTTCAAGAACTTGTCCTTCGGGCCCGGAGCCGCCGTTGCCACGACCACGGCGCTGCTGGTCCTGCTGGGCTGCCTGATCTCGCTGCGGACCTTCCGCGTTCAGGTCGGTAAGGAAGGTACATGATGCGCAATCGCAAGCGAACCGGCTGGCGCCGCTACATCAACGGCATCACCATCTCGTCGTTTTTCGTCACCCTGTTCATCGGCCTGCCGCTGTACTGGCTCATCATCTCCAGCTTTAAGACCCCGGTGGCGCTGGGCGATCCTTCGCCGCAGTACTTCCCGAGCCCGGTCAGCACCGCGAACTACTCGCAGGCCTTCGGCCCGTACGACTTCGGTGTCTACTTTCGCACCTCACTTGTCGTCACCCTGATCTCCACCGCGCTGGTACTGGCGCTGGGAACGCTGGCGGGCTACGGCCTGGGCAGGCTGCCGATGCGGGGCAAGTTCTCGCTCATGGTGGCGCTGCTGATGATCTCGGTCTTCCCGGAGATTGCCCTGATTGCGCCGCTCTACCTGCTGCTGCGGGACCTGAACTGGCTGAACAGCTTCCAGGCGCTGGTCATCCCGTACACAGCGTTCAACCTGCCGTTCGCGATCTGGATCCTGCGCAACTACTTCCTTTCCATTCCCAAGGAAATGGAAGAGACCGGCCGGATCGACGGCGCATCGCCGTTGCGGACGATGTGGGAGATCATCCTGCCGCAGGCGCTGCCTGGCTTGTTCACGGCAGGAATCTTCTGCTTCACCGCATGCTGGACCGAGTTCCTGATGGCGCTCACCTTCAACAGCGCCAACAACTACCGGACGATCCCGGTCGGCATCGCCGAGTTCGGCACCGTGTTTACGGTGCCGTACGGCACTATCTTCGCCGCCAGCGTGGTGGCCGTGGTGCCGATCGGCATCCTCGTCTTCATCTTCCGCAAGTTCGTGATCTCCGGCCTGACCTCGGGCGCGGTGAAGGGATGACGCCCGGCCGCCCGGCCGGGCGCTGGCACCACCACCGGACCTACCATCCGTCGCGCCGCGGCCGCCCGGCCGCATGGCGCCCACTGCGACAGCCGGGCACCGTCCCCGGCGGGGAGGCATGATGGCCACCGTAGACCTGGACGACATCAACAAGGTGTACCCGAACGGATTCCATGCCGTATCGGACCTGAGCCTCAACGTCGGCGACGGCGAGTTCATGGTCCTGGTCGGCCCGTCCGGCTGCGGCAAGACCACCGCCCTGCGGATGGTCGCCGGGCTGGAGGACATCACCAGCGGCGCCCTGCGGATCGGCGGCAAGATCGTTAACGACGTCAGCCCCAAGGGCCGCGACATCGCGATGGTCTTCCAGAATTACGCGCTGTACCCGCACATGACCGTGGCGGAGAACATCGGCTACGCGCTCAAGCTGCGCAAGATGCCGAAGGACAAGCTCAACGCCAAGGTCAGGGAGACCGCCGACATCCTCGGCCTGACCGAATGGCTGGACCGCAAGCCGGGCCAGCTGTCCGGCGGCCAGCGCCAGCGGGTGGCCATGGGCCGGGCGATCGTCCGCGAGCCCTCGGTATTCCTGATGGACGAGCCGCTGTCCAACCTCGATGCCAAGCTGCGCGTGCAGATGCGGGCCGAGGTTTCCAGGATCCAGCGCCGGATCGCCGTCGCCACCATCTACGTCACCCATGACCAGGTCGAGGCCATGACCATGGGCGACCGGGTCGCGGTCATGCGGGCCGGGCTGCTGCAGCAGGTCGCGGTACCCCAGGTCCTGTACGACCATCCGGACAACCTGTTCGTCGCCGCCTTCATCGGGTCGCCGGCTATGAACCTGTACGAGGCGACCGTCGGCGAGGCAGGCGCCAGCGTGAAAGTCGGCTCGCAGGTCATCGAACTGCCGCAGGAGGTGAACGCTGCGCACCCGGCGCTGGCGTCCTATGCCGGCCGGGACATCGTGGTGGGCCTGCGGCCCGAGCACCTGCCGGCCGCCACCGCCGCGACGACTGGCCCGCGGCTCACCGGCGACATCGACCTGGTCGAGGCACTCGGCTCGGAGCTGGTGATCCACTTCACGATCGATGCCAAGCGGGTACGCGCCGAGGGCGCCGTGCATGAGGATGCCGACGCGGCCACCATCTCGGGCGAGGGCGTGGCGCGCGTCGAGGCCCGCACGCCAGCCAAGGCCGGCGACCGTATCACCTTCGCCGTCGACGCCGAGGGCATGCAGTTCTTCGATTCCGAGTCCGGTGCCGCCATCTGGGGCTAGCGACAGGAGAGGCGGCAGGGAAGACGCAGATGGCAGCAAGTCCGTGGTGGCACGGCGCGGTGCTGTACCAGGTGTACGTCAGGTCGTGGCGCGACCACGACGGTGACGGGTACGGCGACATACCCGGCATCATCGAGCGTCTCGATCACCTGTCCTGGCTGGGCGTCGACGGGGTGTGGCTGTCGCCCACGATGCCGTCGCCCGACCAGGACTGGGGGTATGACGTCAGCGACTACACCGGCGTGCACCCGGAACTCGGGACGCTCGGCGATCTGGACGCCCTGATCGCCGAGGCCGGCCGCCGCGGTATCCGGGTGCTGCTGGACCTGGTGCCCAATCACACCAGTTCAGCGCACCCGTGGTTCGCCGACGCCGCCTTGGCGCGAGATTCCTCCCATCGTGACTACTACGTATGGGCGGATCCGGCGCCGGGCGGCGGGCCGCCGAACAACTGGCTCGACGCCACCGGGCACCCGGCCTGGCAGTGGCACCCCGGCACCGGCCAGTACTACCTGCATAACTTCCTGGCCGGCCAGCCCGACCTCAACTGGTGGCAGCCGGCGGTGCACGCGGAGTTCGAGCGGATCCTGCGGTTCTGGTTCGACCGCGGCGTGGCCGGCTTCCGGATCGATGTCGCACACGGCCTCTACAAGGACGCCCTGCTGCGAGACAACCCTCCGCTGACGGCCGCGGGCCCGCTAGCGGGCCGCTTCGGCCTGCGGCCGGTGTACAACGCGAACCGGCCGCAAACCCACGCGGTCTACCGGAACTGGCGGCACATCGCCGAGAGCTACCCGCCGGCCCGGCTGCTGCTCGGCGAAACCTGGACTGGTGACCTGGCCAACCTCGCGTCCTATTACGGCGACAACGACGAACTGCAGCTGAACTTCAATTTTCCGGTCGTCTTCGCCCGATTCCCCGGCGAACTGCCTGATCTGGTGGACCGGACGCTGGCCGCGCTGCCGGCCGGCGCCAGCCCGGTCTGGACGGCATCGAACCACGATGTCGGCCGGTTCGCCAGCCGGTGGTGCCACGGTGATCCCGCCAGCATCCGGCTTGGGCTGCTGATCCTGCTGACCCTGCCGGGCACGACCGTGCTCTACTACGGCGACGAGATCGGCATGGCGGACGTCGACGTCCCCGCTGAGCTCGAGCGGGACCCGATGACGCGCGCGGACAGCCCGCAGGGACAGCGGGACCGGGCCCGCACGCCGATGCGCTGGGACAGCTCGGCCGGCGGCGGCTTCACCGCCGCCGCGGCCAGGTCCTGGCTCCCGCTCGGCCCGGCCGCGGTCAACGTCGCGGACCAGCGCGACGATTCCTGCTCGGTGCTGTCGCTCTGCCGGCAGCTGGTAACGCTGCGCCGACGGGAGCAGGCCGGCCGGGACTTCCGGCGGCTGGCGTCGGCCGCGCCGGTCTGGGCGTACCAGGCCGGCCCGCTGGTAGTTGCGGCTAATCTCAGCGCGGACCCGGCCGGCCTGCCCGCCCAGGCCGGCGAGATCCTGATCAGGACCGGGCCCGACGCCGCGGGCCTCGGCCCGTGGGAGGGCGTGGTGGCCCGTCAGCGCCCGGGCTAGCCGGCCAGCTGGCGGGCGATCACCATGCGCTGGACCTGGTTCGTGCCCTCAACGATCTGCAGCACCTTGGCCTCGCGCATGAAGCGCTCGGCCGGGAAGTCCTCGACGTAGCCGTACCCGCCGAGCACCTGCACGGCGTCCGTGGTGACCTTCATGGCCGTGTCGGTCGCCAGCAGCTTGGCCATCGCCGCCTGCTGGCCGTAGGGCAGGCCCGCGTCCTTGCGCCTGGCCGCGCTGAGGTACAGCGCCCGCGACGCTTCCACGCCGGTCGCCATGTCGGCCAGCATGAACTGCAACCCCTGGAACTCGGCGATCGGCCGGCCGAACTGGCGGCGCTGACGGGCGTAACTGACCGCGCAGTCCAGCGCGGCCTGCGCGACTCCGGTCGCGCAGGCGGCGATGCCGAGCCGCCCCGCGTCGAGCGCGCCGAGCGCGATCCGGAAGCCCTGGTCCGGCTCGCCGATCAGCTGGCCGGCGCCGAGCCGGGCGCCATCGAACCGCACCTGCGCGGTCACCGAGCTGCGCATCCCCATCTTGTGCTCAGGCGGGGCGGCCTGCACGCCCTGCGTCCCGGCCGGCACGTGGAAGCAGCTGATGCCCTTGGAGCGATCGGGGCCCTGGCTGTCGCCGGAGGTACGGGCGAACAAGGTATAGAAGTCCGCCTCGCCGCCGTGGGTGATCCATGCCTTGATCCCGTCGACGACGTATTCATCGCCGTCGGCGGCGGCTCTCGTGCTCAGCCCGGCGGCGTCCGATCCGCTGCCCGGCTCGGACAGGCAGTAAGCACCGAGCTGATCGCCGCTGAGCATGCCGGGCAGCCAGCGTTCCTGTTGCTGCCTGCTGCCCGCGGTCGCGATCGGGTAGCAGGTCAGCGTGTGCACGCTGACGCCGAGGCCTACTGCCAGCCAGGCGTTCGCCAGCTCCTCCACCACTTGCAGGTAGACCTGGTACGGCTGACCGCCGCCGCCGAACTCCTCGCGGTAGGGGAGGCTGAGCAGCCCCGCCTGCCCGAGCACGGCGAACTGCTCGCGCGGGAAAGCGCCGGCCCGTTCCGCCGCCGCCACCCGCGGGCGCAGTTCGGCGTCGGCGAGATCGCGAGCCAGCCCGAACAACGCGGCTGTCGTGTCATCTGCGGCCTCCCTCTGCACGACAGACATCAGCCTGCCACCACCACCAGGTCCCGGCTGGCGTTATTGAGGCGGACGACTCCATCCGGCGTGCAGACGACGATGTCCTCGATCCGCGCGCCGTGCGGTCCCGGGTAGATGCCGGGCTCAACCGAGAAGGCGTGACCGGGCTGCAGGATCTCGGTGTTGCCGGCGACGATGTAGGGGTCTTCGTGCGATTCCAGGCCGATGCCGTGCCCGGTGCGGTGCACGAAGTACTCGCCGTAACCCGCCGCGGTGATGGGCTCGCGCGCAGCCGCGTCGACGGACTCGGCGGTGACACCGGGCCGCACGGCCGCGCACGCCGCGTCCTGCGCGTCCTGAAGCACCTGGTAGTAGGCAGCGAAGTCGGCGGGCGGCGCGCCGATCACGTACGTCCTGGTGCAATCGGAGCAGTAGCCGCTCGGCATCGTCCCGCCGATGTCGACCACGACCGGATCGCCTGGCTGCAGCACCCGGTCGGCCGCGGTGTGGTGCGGGCTGGCTCCGTTCGGCCCCGAGGCCACGATGGCGAAGTCGACGGTAGCGTGCCCCTCGGCCACGATCGCCTCGCAGATGTCGGCCGCGACCTCCCGCTCGGTCCGGCCCGGCCGCAGCCAGCCTGGTACCGCGGCGTGCACCCGGTCGATGGCCTGGCCCGCCGCCAGCAGCGCGGCCACCTCCGCCGGGCTCTTGCGCGCGCGCAGCTCCCGCAGCGCGACGCTGGCCAGCTCCTGCCGCGCGGACGGCAGCGCAGCCCGCAGCCGCAGCACCATCAGTGCCCACATCCGGTCCGACAAGCCGACCGCGGCGAGATCGCCGAGCCGGGCGGCCAGCAGCGCGTACGGGTCCTGCGTCTCGTCCCAGCCGACGATCTCCAGATCGAGCGCGCCGGCCGGCGAGACCTGCGCGGCCGGCACCTCCAGCCGCGGCACCATCAAGAACGGCTCACCGGACACCGGAACCGCCAGGCAGGTCAGCCGTTCGAGCTGATGCGCCTCGTATCCGGTGACATAACGCAGGTCCGGCCCCGGCGTCAGCAGCAGGGCATCCAGCCCGGCCGCAGCCGCAGCCGCAGCGACCTCGGCGAGCCTTCCGGCCGGGTACAGCCCGGATCCGTCCTGATCGTGACCCATCGCACTCCTCCAGCGGTTGCTGCCTTACTGACCCCGGTCGCCCACCCCGGGCATCATCTCACCCTCGAGAATTCTGTCGGCATCTAGACAGCGACGCCCGACATGCCGCACCCTGGGTGCACGGCCGTTGACCCCAGGTACGTCATGCTGACATCGAAGCAGTCGCAGTTCCCGGCGCACCACCCTAGTGCGGCGGTCCCTCCGGGGCGGCCGGCGCCCGATGGCGCCAGGCTCGCGGCCGAGCTGGTTCAGCAGCGCCAGGTAACGGTCGAGCTGCAGCGGGCCATCCTGCCACTGCATGACGAGCCGTTCGGCCTGCCGGGGCTACGGGCAGTGGCCAGGTACCTGCCGGCCGGAGCCGGCGGCCGGGTGGGCGGCGACTGGTACATCACCGCGGAGCTGCCCTCCGGGCAGGTGCTGCTGGCGATCGGTGACGTGGCCGGGCACGGACTGCCGGCCGCTGCCGGGATGGCCAGGTTACGCGGCGCCCTGGCCGGCCTGGCCATCACCGGGGCACCACCGCAGCAGCTGGTCGGCTGGCTGAACGAGCTGGTCAGGCATGTCGCGCCCGAGCACACAGCATCGGTAGTGGTCGGCTACTTCGACCCAGCGAGCGGCATGCTGACCTGGGCGCAGGCCGGCCATCCGCCTCCAGTGCTGGTCCGCGGCCCGTGGGCCAAGCTGCTGCCGCAGCCGGACGGGATTCTGCTGGGCGCAGCCTGCTGCCCCTACGCCGCGGCCACGGTCCAGCTGCACGATGGCGACCTGCTCCTGCTCTACAGCGACGGCCTCATCGAGCGCCGCGGCGCGCTGATCGAGGAGGGCATGTCGGCCCTGCTCGCCGCGGCTGCCGGGATCAGCGATCCCGAGCAGGCTGCCGACGCCGTGCTCGGCGCACTCGGCAGCCCGGCGCCGGAGGACGACACGTGCCTGGTTGCCCTGCAGGTGACGAGCGTTCCGCCCAGGTGACGGGCAGCCGTGCTGAACCCCGTGGTCAGCCGCTCGCTTCCGGCTTCCGGGACCAGCGGATCACGGCGGCGCTGTTGCGCAGCTCGGCCGCGAACGGCCTGAGGTCGCGCCAGCTGAAGCAGTCATAATGACGAGTCCTGGCGAACTCGGACCCGAACATCCAGAACGACTTCGGCACCGACACGCTGTCCGGCCGGCCGGACCGGCGGAAGTTGTCCCGCAGCCACCGCATGTCACCGTGCAGCCAGCGCGAACGCAGGCCGACCCGGTAGCCGGCCAGCTCGGGCACCGGCTGGCCGGTCGCCCAGAGCCAGATCATCTGCGGGAAGTCAACGCCGCACCAGAGGGCCGCGCCAACGGAGCCGACCAGCCGGGCATTGATCTCCATGAGCAGTGGCTGACCGGCCGCGTCCCGGCGGAACTCGACCTCGCAGAATCCTTCCAGCCTGATTGCCTTGACCAGCTGGATCGCGGCGTCAAGGATGTCCGGCGGCGGCTGGATGCTCTCGCGCAGCGCCGACGCGCCGCCGAGCTGCGGGCTGGTGCGGTGCGCGCAGTACGCCCAGACCGCCCGGATGTCGCCGTTTTCGATGAACAGGACGACGCTCTCGCGCCGGCCAGTGGCGTACTGCTGTACTAGCACCGGCACCCCGGCCGACAGCAGTCCGCGGGCGACCTGATCTGCCTCGGCCTGGCTGGCCGCCTCCACCGGCTGCTGCCGGATGCCGCCCTCGCTGGCCCAGGAGATCGTCGGCTTCAGGACCACCGGGTACTCGAAGGTGGCCAGCACGTCCGGGATGTCGGCAGCTACGGCGATGCGCCGGGTGCGCGGGCAGGCGATGCCGAGGCTGCGCGCCAGCTCGAGCGTGCGGTCCTTGTCGTTGGCGACCGCCAGCACGTCGTCATCGGCCAGCGCGAGGGTGCAGCCCAGCTCGGCAAGCTCGGCCCGGCGCGGCACCAGGGCCGCGACCGATCCGTCCATCGCCGGGATGACCACCCTGGTCGCGTTCTCGCGCACGAAGGTCACCACGGCATCCGCGAACGCGTCAGGGTCCTCCGCAAAGCTCGGCAGCACCAGGTTCCTGGCGGAGTAGCGTGACCGGAACGTCACGGCTGGCTCTGGCACGAGCGGATTGCACTCGGCGAAGCACTCACCTGCCGCCGCCCGCAGCCCGGCCTGGCCGAGACTTCGCACCGTGGCCAGACTCTGCCTCGTCGCCGCATCCAGGATGAGAACGTCACATCCGCGACCCGGCCCAGCACTGTTTCCCGTGCCGGCGGCGACCGCCGCCGACAGTTCGGCCCCAACCATCTATGCCCTTCTGGCGTGGCCGCCCGCACGCGGCCACCGATTCGCTTGTCGAGCGATTCTCACACAGGAACGCCCGACACGCCCGAAAGATACGCCCGGCGCCGCGAACGTCCGGGCCGCGGCGGATTGCCCCGGCGCGGCGAGAAGATCACCGGCGGGCAGACCGCGAGGCTGGATCCGGCACCGCCCTGGACCGGCGGATCAGCGTCGCGCTGTTGCGCAGCTCGGCCATGGCCGGCCCGCGGTCGCGCCAGCTGAAGCAGTCGTAATGCCAGGTCCTGGCGAATTCCGACCCGAAGATGTACAGCGACTTCGGCACCGGCACGCTGTCTGGCCTGCCCGCCCGGCGGAAATTGTCCCGCAGCCAGCGCATATCGCCGTGCAGCCAACGGGTCCGGACGCCGGTCTTGTGGCCGGTCAGCTTCGGCACCGACTGGCCGGTCGCCCACAGCCAGACCATCATCGGGAAGTCGACGCCGGAGTGCACAGCATTCTCGATCGTGCCGGCCAGGCGCGCGTTGACCTCCATGAGCAGCGGCCGTCCGGCGCTGTCCCGGCGGAACTCGACCTCGCACACGCCTTCCAAGCCGATCGCCTTGACCAGGCTGACCGCTGCGTCGTGCAGGTCGGGGGACGGCGCCAGGCTCTCCCGCATGACCGAGGCGCCACCGAGCTGAGGGCTGGTCCGGTGCGCGATGTGACCGCAGGCCGCCCGGACGTCGCCGTCGACGACGAACAGCGAGACGCCCTCCCGACGCCCGCTGGCGAATTGCTGGGCGAGCACCGGCACCCCCGCGGCGAGGAACCGCCGTGCGATCGCGTCGGCCTCCGCGAGACTGACCGCCTCGGCCGGCTGCTGCCGGATCCCGTCCTGGCTGGCCCAGGAGATCGTCGGCTTGAGTACCACCGGGTACTCGAACTCAGCCATCACCGCCGGAATCTGGTCGGCAGTGTCGATGCGCAGCGTCTTGGGGTAGGCGATGCCCAGACCGCGGGCCAGCTCCAGCGTGCGGTCCTTGTCGTTGGCGACCGCCAGCACGTCGTCGCCTGGCAGCGCCAGCACGCAACCGAGGGCGGCCAGCTCGGCCCGTCGGGGCGTCATGGCCGCGAT
This sequence comes from uncultured Actinomycetota bacterium, assembly GCA_963713585.1. Taxonomy (GTDB): domain Bacteria; phylum Actinomycetota; class Actinomycetes; order Streptosporangiales; family Streptosporangiaceae; genus JAJYUU01. The sequence continues at coordinate 91,185 of CAVQMG010000005.1, forward strand.
GGAGCCGTCCATGGCCGCGATCAGGACCCTGGTGGGATACCGGCGGACGAAGTCGACCACGGCGCCGGCGAACGCGTCAGCGTCGTCGGCGAAGCTCGGCAGTACCACGTTGCGGGCCGAGTACCGGGACTTGAACGCCACCGCGGGCTGCGGCAGGGTCGGGTCGCACTCGGCGAAGCACTCCCCCATCGCGACCCGCAGGCCGGCCCGGCCCAGGCTGCGCACGCAGGCCAGGCTCTGCTTAGTCGCCGCGTCCAGCACGAGGACGTCGAAGCCCCCAGCGCCTCCATCAGCGCTGCCGTCGGGACCGCGACCCGCGGCCGCGCGATCCGCCCCGGCAGCCTGTAGCCCTGTCATCCGCGGCGCCTTTCCGGTTGACCGACCAGTGCGGGCCACGTTCCCGTCCTGGCGTTGATGTTTCTACCAGAGCACCAAGCTGAGCCCGCTGATACGGCCGGCCCGCAGATTCAGCTGGCGGCGGCGAGTGCCGACAGCGCGCGGCCGAGCGAGGAACCGAGATCCCAGCGCTGATCCAGGTCGGCGACCCGGGCCGGGTCGGCCGGCACCGACGGCAGCGCGCCGCCCGACAGCATGACCGGCGCGTCCGTGGCCACCAGCACCACCGGCATGCAGACGTCCAGGTAGCCGCGAGCCGCTGCCAGCTTGGTCTTGCTGCCCGCCGGGAAGCCGCCATGGCCAGCATCGATGGCCGCCAGGATGCCGGCCACCGAGCCGAAGGACCGGATCAGCGCGGCGGCGGTCTTCTCCCCCACGCCGGGTACGCCGGGCAGCCCGTCACTCGGGTCACCGCGCAGCGCGGCGAAGTCGGCGTAACTGCGGCCGGGGATCTGGTAGCGCGCGGTGACCGCGGCCTCGTCGACCAGCTCGAGGTTCGCCACTCCCTTGCCGATGTAGGCGACCACGATGCCGCGCTCATCGTCGACCAGCTGGAACAGGTCACGGTCGCCGGTGACAACCTCGACCGGTTCGCTCGCCTGCGCGGACAGCGTGCCGATGATGTCGTCGGCCTCGTAGCCGTCAGCCCAGGACATCGTGATCCCGGCCGCGGACAGCACGTCGACAATGATCGGAAGCTGCACGTTCAGGTCGTCGGGCACCTGCTCGGATCCGTCCGGGTTGGCCCGGTGCGCCTTATAGGACGGCAGCGCCGCGACCCGGAAAGCCGGCCTCCACGACGCGTCCATGCAGGCGATCAGCCGGTCCGGCTGGCGGGACCTGACCAGGCGCGCGATCATGTCCAGCAGGCCGCGGACCGCGTTGACCGGTGTGCCGTCGGGCGCGGTCATCGTCTCTTTCACGCCATAGAACGCCCGGAAGTACATCGAGGCGGCGTCCAGCAACATCGTGGTACCCATGGCGGCATCCTGCCAGTGCCCGGCCGCGGCCGGCCGCCCATCGCGACATGAGCTGTATCCATACATCCCCTCTATGGATGTATGGATCTTTGGCATTGGCGTCCGGGGGTAGGAACTCCGTAGGCTAATGTCGAGCGATCCGGCCGGCAAGGAGGACATTATGACGGTAACCAGCCCGCTTCGTACCCGTTGTCCGGCCAGCCTGGTCAGCGCGATCCGCCAGGCCACTGACCAGCGGGCCGACTGGCAGCAGACCGCCACTCTGGTGGCCGCCGCGCTGCAGCGGCACCTGCCCGGCCCGGACCTGCTGACCGCCGCCGAGCGGCTCGGAGATCCAGGCGGGTATCAGTGCCACGTCCTGCACGCCGAGCCAGACGGCTCCTTCTCGGTCACCGCCATGGTCTGGCGGCCCGGCCAGGTCACCCCGGTACACGACCACGTGACCTGGTGCGTGTTCGGGGTGCTGCAGGGCACCGAGTTCGAGGAGCTCTACCGGCTGGCTGACGACGGCAGCCACCTGATCGAAGCCGGCCGCGGCCAGAACGACCGCGGCCAGGTCAGCGGCTTCGCCCCGCCCGGCGATATCCACCGGGTCCGCAATCACGGCGACGAGATCGCCGTGTCGCTGCATGTCTACGGGGCCGACATCACCCGGCTGGGCAGCAGCGTGCGCCGCATCTACGACCTGCCGGTAGCGGTGCCCGCGGTCAGCTGAAGGTCAGGGCGAGCTCTTCTTCCCAGTGGTCCGGCTCGTCCGGCCGGACGAGCTGCCTGCCTCCGGTCGGCGCGAAGCCGAGCCGGCGGTAGAAGCCGCGGGCCCGGTTGTTGATCTCAGTCACCCAGAGGGTGAGCGTCGGCGCGCCCTCGGCGCGCGCGTACGCGCAGGCGTCGCGCAGCAGCCGGTCGGCGACGCCGCGGCCGCGAACCGCCGGGCTCACCCACATGCCGACGATGTGCCAGCCACCGTTCTCCCCGGCCCGGTGCACGCTGACCATTCCGATGATCACACCGCCCGCCCAGGCAGCGAAGACGGCGCTGGTCTGGGTCCGGCTGCGCCACTTCTCCTCGGAGAAGGCCCGCTCGCGCTGCAACGTCGAGGCGAACGCGTACGGCGCGTCGGCCAGCGCGGTGAGCCGGGCCGCGCGCAGCTGCGCCCAGTCGGCCGGGGCTGCCCGGCGGAAGGTGATGTCCGGCGGCGCCCCGCCGCCTGCTGGCTCGCTCATGAACACCGACCCTGGCCCGGGCCCGGCCACCGGCGCAAACCAATTCCCGGCCGGCCGGACCAGCCAGCCGGCGTGACGATGCCGCCTGCGGGGAAAGAGAACGGCATGCTCGGCAGCCTGCAGGTCGCGTCGCTGGCGCTGACGTGCGCGGTCTGGGTGAGCATTCCGGCCATCTTCGTTGCCAGCAGATTCAGCCGCAGCGGCTACCTGCGCCAGTCGGTGCCGGCGTCCTTCTGGGCAGCGCTCGAGACGATCATGACCGGAGCGGTGGCCGGCCAGGACGGGCAGCTGCAGCACTGGTCCCGGGCCGCCAAGGTGGCCTGCGACAAGACAGCCATCGGGCTGGCCGCGGCCGGCCTGACCATCGTGATCGCGGCCCTAGTCCGGCAGCCACCGCGCTCAGCCCACCGACGAGTACGCCACCACTCCGCGCCGTAGCGCGTCCATGGCCGCCCGGGCGGCTGAGGCGAGCCGCCCGCCCTCGTCGGCGACGGCAATCTGGCCGAGCAGGTCTATCAGCTGCTTCACCGCGCGGACGAAATCACCCGCTGTGAGCTCGGGCCCGACCAGCTTCTCCAGCGCCGTGCCGCGGGCCCAGGCGTGCACGGTCCAGGCGAACCCGAGGTCGGGCTTGCGCAGGAACGACAGCCGGTGCGAGTCCTCGACCGCGGACAGTTCCGCCCAGATATCGGTCATCTCGGCCAGCACCTCGCGGGCCTGGCCGTGCGGCAGCCGGACCGGAACGGCATCGTCAGCCCGCCGCGTCTCGAAGGTCAGCGCCGACACCGACGCGGCCAGGTCGGCGGGCGCCAGCCCGTCCCAGGTACCGCGGCGCAGGCACTCGGCCGCCAGCAGGTCCAGTTCGGCGTACAGCGCGGCCAGCTTGCGGCCGTGCGGCGTGACCTCGTCGCCGGCGATGTAGCCGAGCTCCTCCAGCACCCCGCAGACCCGGCCGAAGGTCCGGGCCAGCACATGCGACCGGCCCGACACCCGCTCCTCCAGGGCCTGCGCCTCGCGCTCCAGCCGGGCCCGCCGGGACAGGTCGCGCAAGTGCAGCTGCATGTCGGGGCAGCCGTGGCAGGAATGCTTGCGCAGCCGCCGCCGCAGCGACTCGATCGCCGCGCCCGACGCCTCGGACCGGCCGCCGGCCCGCGACCGCTGCCGGGCCGGCCCGGTCAGGTCCCGCCCGGCCAGTTTGTTGCGCACCGTCGACACCAGGTCGCGGCGCGCGGCCGGATTTTTCGCGCTGAACGACGGCGGGATCCTGATCCGCTCGATCGGCACCGCCGGCACCGGGAAGTCGGCCAGCGACAGCCGCTTGATCTGCTTGCTCGAGGTCAGCACCAGCGGCAGCAGCCGCCCGTCGCGCGGCGCGCCGCGCTGCAGCACCACCGCCAGCCCGGCCTGCCGCCCGCCCGGCACGTCGATGATGTCACCGGGGCGGAGCTTCTCCAGCGACTCGATCGCCTCCGCCTGCCGGGCCGCGGAATGCTGCCGGGATTCACGGCGCTCTAGTTCCCCCAGCTCACGGCGCAGCTTGTCGTAGTCATCGATGTCGCCGAGCTCGCAGGTGACCGACAGGGTCGCGATCTGGTCGCGCAACTGGGCGGCCTGCCGGGCCAGCCCGACGACGCCGCGGTCGGCCTGGAACTGGGCGAAAGACGACTCCAGCAGCCGCGCGGCCCTGGCCCGGCCGACCTGGCCGACCAGGTTGACCGCCATGTTGTAGGTCGGCCGGAAACTCGACCGCAGCGGGTAGGTCCGGGTGCCGGCCAGGCCCGCCACGAACTGCGGGTCCACGCTGGGCTGCCAGAGCACGACCGCGTGCCCCTCGATGTCGATGCCGCGGCGCCCGGCCCGGCCGGTGAGCTGGGTGTACTCCCCTGCGGTCAGGTCGGCATGATGCTCGCCGTTCCACTTGTCCAGCTTCTCGATCACCACCGTCCTGGCCGGCATGTTGATGCCGAGGGCCAGCGTCTCGGTGGCGAACACGGCCCGGATCAGCCCGGCCGCGAACAGCTCCTCGACCACTTCCTTGAAGGTGGGCAGCAGGCCCGCGTGGTGGGCCGCGATGCCGCGCCGCAGCCCGGTCAGCCAGTCGGTGTAGCCGAGCACCGCGCGGTCTTCGTCGGCCAGCCCGGCCGTCCTCGCCGCGGCGATCCTGGCGATCTCGGCCGACTCCTCCGGCGTGGTCAGCCGCAGGCCCGCGACCAGGCACTGCTGGACTGCGGCGTCGCAGCCCGCCCGGCTGAAGATGAAGGTGATGGCGGGCAGCAGCCCCTCGGCGTCCAGCCGCTCGATCACGTCGGCCCGGCCCGGCGGCCGGTACCGGACCGGGCGGTGGCCGCCCCGGCCCGCCCGTCCGCCGGCCGGCCGTCCGCCGGGCGCTCGGCTGGCGGCCTGATCGCGCTGCGCCACACGCCGCAACTCGGGGTTGACGGCCCCCTTCGGGGTGAAGAGGTCGTAGATCCGCCGTCCGGCCAGCATGTGCTGCCACAGCGGCACCGGCCTGATCTCGTCCACGATGACCGTGGTCCCGCCGCGCACCTGCTCAAGCCAGTCGCCGAACTCCTCGGCGTTACTGACGGTGGCCGACAGGGCGACTACCTGCACCGATTCCGGCAGCTGGATGATCACTTCCTCCCAGACCGCGCCGCGCAGCCGGTCGGCGAGGTAATGCACCTCGTCCAGCACCACGTAGCCGAGGCCGGCCAGCGTCACCGATCCCGCGTACAGCATGTTCCGCAGCACCTCGGTCGTCATGACGACGACCGGCGCCTCCCCGTTGATGCTGTTGTCGCCGGTCAGCAGGCCGACCTGAGCCGCGCCGTACCGGCTGACCAGGTCGTTGTACTTCTGGTTGGACAGCGCCTTGATCGGGGTGGTGTAGAAGCACTTGCGCCCGGCTGCCAGGGCGAGGTGGACCGCGAACTCGCCGACCACCGTCTTGCCCGACCCGGTCGGGGCGGCGACCAGGACGCCGTGGCCGCCGGCCAGGGCGGTGCAGGCCGCCACCTGGAAATCGTCAAATTCAAAGTCATACAGCGGCCGGAACGTGGCCAGACCAGGCGGGTCACCTGCCACGCCGGGCTGATCGGATTCCGCTGGACCAGCCTCCGACGTCATACCGCCAAGAGTAGGCGGCCAGTGCGACACCGATACAACCTGTGCAGGTCAGAGGCAATTCAGAGGGAAGAAGATCTCGTCATTTGCCGTGAATCCCCCTCCGGTACCGACAGACTAGGATCATGCCCGCCTCCTCCCACCGATCCCGTCCCGCTGTCCGCCTGGTCATCGCCGCGGTCGCCGCGGCCGCCGCCCTGGCAGGCTGCAGCTCGGCGGCAGCGCCGTCCGGACATCCCTCTGGCCAGCAGTCCGGCAGCACAGGTCCCGCCGTGCACCTGACCAGCAGCGCGCCCAAGTCCGGCACACCCGTGTGCGGTCAGCCGATCCTGAACTCGCCGTACGGCTACAACGGCCGGGCCGGTACTTTCAGCACCAGCGGGACGCCCGCGGGGCTGCCCACCTTCGGCTCGGCAGGCTCGGACTTCCCGGCCGCCAGCCGCATCGTGGTCATCCCGGCCGGCGATAACTCCGGCGCCGCCGGCTCGGGCGCCTACCAGCGCAACAACACGATCTTCTACTTCGAGCCCGGCCGGCACGTGATTCAGCGGACCATGTACGCCGGCGATCACTCGGTCTACCTCGGCGGCTACACCGCTGCCGCGGGCAAGGCGGTGCTGGACGGTGTCAATGGCGCGACGACCAGCGGAGACGGCGGCAACACGCTGGCTTCGGCCGCCAACGCCCCCGGCAACAACGTCGGCAACACCTGGGAGTACCTGACGGTCAAGAACTACACCGCCTCCCAGAACAACGCGGTACTGGGCAACGAGAGCGGCGGCGACGGTACCGACAACGGCGACGTCTACGAGTACGACACGATCGGGCCCAACGAGTACGGCTACACCGGCCAGAGCACGCCGCCGGGTACCGGCGAAAGCAGCGGCGGCGGCTACGCGATCGACCTGGGCAGCAATGCGGTCGTCAAGCACGACTGCCTGATCCGTAACGCCCAGGGCGGCTTCAACGGCAGCAACACGGCCAACGTCGTCATCAGCGACAACGAGATCAGCGGGAACGGTCTCGGCGAGTACCCGGACATGTCAGGGCCCGGCGGCAGCCCGCACGCCTGCGGCTGCTCAGGCGGCGGCAAGCTGTTCTACTCGCTCAACGCCACCATCACCGGCAACTACGTGCACGACAACTACAACGCCGGCATCTGGCTGGACTTCGACAACTCAGGCGCCGAGATCTCGCGCAACTACATCTCCGCCAACTGGGGCTACGGCATCGAGTACGAGGCCAGCTTCAACGCCAGCATCTCGGACAACACGCTGGCGGACAACGGCTGGGCCGCCGACGGCACCTGGCCGGCCGGAATCCACGGCAAGGCCTGTTACGGCGGGGTGAGCTGCACCGGCGGCCTCGGACCGGTGACCGGGAAGGGCGGCGGGCTGCCCTATTCCGCGGTGTACCTGCCGAACTCGGGCGGCAACGCCAGCCTCAGCACGGTCAAGCTGCCTGATTGCAGCTCAGGCTGCAAGGCGACCTCGCGGTACGCCGGCCACCTGCTCGTGCAGGGCAACTCGTTCGTGAACAACTTCGGCGGCGTGATGGTCTACACCGACACCAACCGCTATCCGGGCAACGTCGACTACGACTCGGCCTGCGGCGCCCCGCTGGGCGCGCTGGACCAGCCCAACAGCCACGAGTACTACCAGCAGCCCAAGGTCCTGGTGACCAGCGCCGACGCGACCGTGTCCGGCACGAAGGTCACCAGCCGCGGCGGCACCAAGGCGATCTGCGACAACTTCGACCAGACCCGCGGCGCCAACGGGAACTCGACATCCTCAGCCCGGGCACCGTCGGCCGGCATGGCGGTGTTCAACCAGCAGACCGGCGCATTTGTCGGCACCGTCGCCTCAGTCAGCGGCCCGACCTCCTTCACCCTCGCCAAATCAGGGCCCAGCGCGTCCGCCGCGACGCTGCTGCTGTCGGCCTACGGCGGCTGCGGGCCTGCCGACTACTACGGCGGGGCGCTCGGCAAGACCTCGGGCAAGCCAGCAGCCGACTACTGGGACAACTGTCTGTGGGGCTCCAGGAACGTGACCGTGTCCGGGAACTCGTTCTCGCTCAACGCGGCTAAGGTCACCGGCTGCACCACCGAGAACCTCTGCGGGTACATGGCCGCAGTCGCGTTCAACGCCGGGGTGCCGCAGCTCATGCAGTACTGGGATGCCTACACCCGCTACATCGCCAATGCCTCCGGCGGTCTCGGCAACGTGTGGTCGGGCAACTCGTACTCCTGGTCGGGCGGCGGCCCCGGCGGCTGGCAATTCCGGGCCGGGCCGCAGAGCACAGCAGTGACCGCGGCCCAGTGGAAAGCCGCGCCCTACCACCAGGACGCGGGCAGCAACCTGCCCTGACCGCCCGACCCGCGGATTACCTCAGCACGGCCGTCGCGAGCCAGTAGTACTCACGCTCGGTCCAGGTCAGTCCGGTGGCGAACGCGGCCAGATCGCCCGCCAGCTGGGTGTGGTCAGGGAAGTTCTTCAGCACCTCGTAGGTCCGTCCGTCGGCGAGCTGGCGCTGCTGAAAGGTGTCGCCGTCCGGTCCGGTCCGGGTGACCGGGTGATTGCTGCCTGGCACATACCGGTTATCCAGCAGCATCAGCCGGGTACCCGGCGCGACCCGGCCGCGGATCCCGGCCAGGAACCGCGGCACGTCGGAGCGGCGCACGTGCGACCACCAGAAGCCGCAGAACACCAGGTCGAACTCACCCGGCACGTCCCGCAGCCGGTAGGCGTCGGCGACCTGCCGGGTGACGCGGGCGCCGGCGTAGTCGCGTCGGGCCGCGACGGCGAGTGTCTCGGCGTTGAGGTCGGTCGCGGTGACCGCTGCGGCAGTGGTGGCGAGTACCTGCGTCCAGTAGCCCGTGCCGGCTGCGATCTCCAGCACCCGGGCTCCGGCAACCAGCGGCGGGAGCCGGAGTTTGAGCCAGGCCAGGTCCGCCTGGCGCTCGGGCTTGCGGTACACCTCGTCATACTCAGCTGCGCGCTGCTGGTAGTACTCAGTCAGCTCGTCGACGGGGGCCAGCTCGTCGACGGGGGCCAGCTCGTCGACGGGGGCCAGCTCGTCGACGGGGGCCAGCTCGTCGTTCGCGGCTGGCTGATGGTCATTCGGCACGGAACTGCCTCCTCGTTGCTGCGAGGAGGCCACCTGCGACCCTAGAATCCGAGCCTAGCCGCGCCCGCGGGCGGCAGCAATCCGGTTTCCCGGCCGGCCCGGTAGCCGCGCTCAGTTGTGCTGAGACGGCTCGCCCAGCGGCTTGTCCAGACCGTACTCGGCTACTTCCTCGTCGCTCAGGCCAGGGAACTTCAGGCTGCCGTGCCGGGCCCGGCGCCGGTCGTTGGCCCAGGCGAAGACCTCCGAGGCCTCGACCAGCACGACACACGGCACCGCGAGCAGCAGCATGCTGAGCGGATCGGGGCTGGGGGTAAAGATGGCCGCGAAGGCGAACACCAGGAAGATGATCATCCGGCGCCACTTGCGGAACCGCTCGTGGGTCAGCACCCCGGCCAGGTTCAGCAGCACGAACACCAGCGGCAGCTCGAACGCGATGCCAAAGATGGTCAGCATGGCGAAGGCGTAGCTCAGATAGGTGTTGATCATGATCAGCGCCGTGGTGTCCGCCGGCGTCAAGTGCAGCAGGAACTCCAGGCCCCTCGTCATGGCGAAGTAGGCGATGACGGCGCCGATGGCGAACAGCGGGATGGCAGCACCGACGAAGTAGTACGCCCACCGGCGCTCGCGCTTGTACAGGCCAGGCGCGATGAACGCCCAGAACTGGTACAGCCAGATGGGTGAGGAGATGATCACGCCGACCGCAATCGAGATCTGCAGCCGGAGGAACAGCGGGTCGAAGATGCCGCTGACGTAGAGCTGGCAATGCGGGCCGAGTTTCCCCGCCGACTTAAACAGTACCGACGCCACCGGCGAAGCGATCTGAGCCTTGCAGTACGGCGCCTTGATGAAGTTCCAGACCGCCGGGTAGATGAACCAGCCGGCGATCGATCCGGCCGTGACGACAGCAGCGATCTTGACGACGCGGTTGCGAAGCTCCCGGATGTGCTCCATGAGCGGCATCCGGCCATCGGGGTTACTGCGCCCGGTCAGTCCCAGGCCTACCGGCGCACCCGGGCTCAGGTCGTCCTCTGTTACTGCCATGTCGGCTGGCAGTTAGAGCGGCTGACCGGACTGCGCCTCCGACGCCTGCGCGCCGTTGCTGGCCGCGTTCTGCTTCTGCAAGTCGGCTACCTGCCGCTGCAGGTCGGCGAGCTGCTGAGCGGTCGGGTCAGGCGCAGCAATCGGGGCGGCAGGCGGCACGGTGCCGGTGAAGAACCCGCCCGCCATGGGCTGGCCTGCCGGATTCGCGGCACTGTCCTGGTCATCATCGAGACCCGACACCGAGCGCTTGAAGATGTGCATCGACTGGCCGAGCGACCTGGCTGCTCCCGGCAGGCGCCGGGACCCGAACAGGAGAAGTACCACGATCAGCAAGATGATTATGTGTGGTGCGCTCGGATCAAACATGAGAGTCATTCCCCATTCAGGCGAGCCAGCGCTTCGAATTTCTTACCCGGGAGTCTACACGCGAGTTCTATGCAAACCACTGTACGTAACGGCGCCCCAGCTGGGTCATGTCCGGCAAGTAAACACCACATAGCAGTTCGGCATCTCACGCGTAGTGATTGAGCGCTGCCGTAGCGTCAGCGATCACTGCCTCGGCCAGCGCGGCCGGCGCAACCAGCCGGCCATCCTCGCCGAGGCGCAGCGCCAGCCTGCGAACCCACTGAGTGTCCGGCGTCCGCAGCCTGACCCGGAGCCAGCCGTCGGGCAGTTCCTCGACCTGCTCGCACGGGTAGTACTCGGCGACCCAGCGCCCGGCCGGGCCCAGTTCGAGTTCGACCTGAACGTCCTGCGGCGAGGGCCGGAACAGGCCACTGTCCACGTCCACGGGCTCGGCCGAGTCGGGTACTTCGGCGGCCACGTCCAGCACCTCGATCGACAGGACCCGGTCCAGCCGGAAGACCCGGACGGCATTCGCCCGGCGGCACCAGCCCTCCAGGTAGCTGCGGCCCTCGACCAGCAGCATCCGCATCGGGTCGACGTCACGCTCGGTCGCCTCGTCCCGGCCCGGCACGTAGTAGGACAGGTGCAGCCGGCGCTGGCGGTTCAGCGCGTCGGCAACCTTCGCCGCGACCGATTCGCTGCTGACCTCCTCCACCTGCACGGCGACCTGGGCGCTCGGCCCGGCGGCGCTGCCGGCTGCCAGCTCCAGCTTGGCGATGGTGCGGCCCAGCGCCGAGCCGTCCCCGATGGCCGGGAGCTCGGCCAGCATGCGCAGCGCGATCAGCAGCGCGCAGGCCTCGTCGACGCCCAGTCGCAGCGGCCGGTCCATGGCCTCAGCCTCGCTGACCACGATCTCGCCGCCCTCATACGACAGGTCGATCGGGCAGTAAGGATCGGGCGACCGCAGTTCGACGCACCACAGCAGGTTGAGATCGTCGACGAGCTCGCGCTCGGTGATGCCGAACGCAGCCGCCGTCTCTTCCATGCCGACCACATTCCGGCTGATCACGTACGGGACCAAAGCCAGCAGCCGCTGCAGCCGCTCGGTGGCGGTCGCGGTCGGCGCCTTGGCCTGGCTGCCTGGCCGGGCTGGTGCGTCCGAGCTCACGCCAGCACTCCCTTCAGCCGCCCGATGACTGCGTCGCGCAGGTCGGACGGCTCCAGCACGACCACGTCCGCGCCGAACGAGGCCAGGTGCTCGCTCCACCAGTTGGCTTCGGTGAAGTTCAGCTCGACCAGATCCCAGCCGCCGGCCGGGTCCGGGGTGCTGCTCAGGGCGTGCCGCCGCAATCCGTGCCCGGTGCCCTGGCGCACCCGCAGCAGGCAGGAACGGGCTGCCGGCGCGTCGGTGTCCCACATCCGCACCGACCCGCGCACATCGGTGCCGGGCGGCACGGTGACCGACCCGGCCGGCCCGGAAAAGGTGACCGGCCCGTCGATGCGGCTCAGCCGGAACACCCGCTCGGCGCCCCGGTCGGTGTCCTGCCCCGCCACGTACCACCGGCCGCGCCGGTTCACTACGCCCCATGGCTCGAGATTGCGCCGCTGCGTTGCTGCCCGGCCCTGGGCGCGGTACTCGAAGGTCACCGGCCGCCGGTCCCTGACTGCTTCCCAGAGCGGCCCGAACGCGGCCTCGGGCGTCTGTACACGGGGCTCGATGCCGGGCTGAGTCAGGTCCTCGGCCTCGATCCCGGCCGCGCGCAGCTTGAGCAGCGCTCCCTCGGCCGCGCCCGCGAGCTCAGCCCGCCGCCACACCCGCGCGGCCAGGCCCAGGATGGCGGCCTCATCCGGCTCGAGCCTGATGTCGGGCAGCTCGTAGGCCTGCCGCGGGATCCGGTAGCCGGCTTCTTCCTCGCCCGGCGCATTCGTGCCGGTCTCCAGCGGGATGCCGAGCTCACGCAGCTCGTCCTTGTCTCGCTCGAACATCCGCTTGAAGGCCTCGAACGAGTCCGGGTAGCCGGGTACCGCCTCCCTGATCTGCGTGGCGGTCAGGTACCTGCGCGCGGACAGCAGGCAGACCACAAGGCTCAGTAGCCGCTCAGTCTTCCGCCTGGACATCGCCATCCCCTCTTGCGACCGACGCTACCCTGCCGGAGTGATCAGGTGGCGTAGTGGCGAGGTTTCCGGCCTCGGCCGGTCGTGGAACGGGGCCCAGGAGCTCCAGGTGACCGTCGACGGCAGCACGGTGCGGGCGCTAGCGTACCCGCGGCTGACCGGGATGCCGCGGCCCGGCGACCGGGTGCTGCTGAATACCGGCGCGCTCACTCTTGGCCTCGGCACCGGCGGGTACGCACTGGTTGTCGCGCTGCCGGACCGGCTGCCGCCCGATCCAGCGGGCCCGGGGCACTTGATCAAGGCCCGGTACACGCCGTTGCAGGCCTGTGTCCTCGGCGCCGATGAGCAGGGCTCGGAGTTTCACGAGCTGCTCCGCGAGGCCGATGACCTGGCGGGCATGCCCGTCGTGGTGGCCGACCTGCACTCAGCGCTGCCGGCCATCCTGGCCGGCTACCTGGCCGCACGGCGCGAGCAGGCCCAGCCCGGCAGCACCCCGGCCGGCAGCGCTCAGGCCCTTAGCACCCAGGCCTACGGCACTCAGGCCGACGCTAACCAGGCCGACGGCAGCCAGGCCGACGGCAGCCAGGCCGTGCCTGGCCAGGCCCGGACCAGTAACAGCCAGGCCGTGGCCGGCCAGCCCGGCCGGATCAGCCACCCGCGGATCGTCTACGTGATGCTGGATGGCGGGGCGCTGCCGCTGTGGTTCTCCCGGTCGGCCGCGGCGCTCACCGAGGCCGGCTGGCTGGCCGGGACGGTCACCGTCGGCCAGGCGTTCGGCGGCGACCTGGAGACCGTCAGCCTGCACAGCGGGCTGCTGGCGGCCCGGCTGGTACTCGGCGCGGAGCTGGCCGTTGTCTCTCAGGGCCCGGGGAATCTTGGTACCGGGACCCGGTGGGGGTTCTCTGGCGTCGCCTCAGGCGAGGCGGTGAACGCCGCGTCGGTGCTGCACGGCAGGCCGGTCGGCTCGCTGCGGATCAGCCAGGCCGACCCGCGTGACCGGCACCGCGGCATCTCCCACCACAGCCTGACCTCCTACGGCCGGGTCGCGCTGGCCAGCGCGGACATCGTGGTGCCCGAACTCGGCGGCCCGTTCGGCGCCGAGGTGCTCGCGGCCGCCCAGCCGCTGGCGCAGCGGCACAACCTGGTCCAGGTCAGCGTGGCCGGGCTGACCGAAATCCTGCGCGACTGCCCGGTCCGGCTGTCGACGATGGGCCGGGGCCTGGAGCAGGACCTGGCCTATTTCCTGGCCGCCGCGGCAGCAGGCCGGCACGCCGCCGGCCTGCCCACCGCCGCTGGCTAGCCGGCCGAGGTGGTTCCGGCCACCCGGCCGAGCACGTCGACCACGAAGACGAGCGTGTCGTCCTTCTTGATCCCGGCGCTCGCCTGGCCGCCCTCCGGGCCGTAGCCCAGCGCCGGCGGGATGACCAGCATGACCCGGCTGCCGACCGGCACTCCGGCCAGGCCCTGGGCCCAGCCCGGCACCACGTCAGTGCCGAGACTGAAGCTGAACGGCTGGCCGGTCGGCGCCTGCGCCGACGGCCAGGAGCTGCTGAAGACCTTGCCGGTCCGCCAGATGCTGCCGACGTACTGGGCCACCACCGTGTCGCCCTTCACCAGCTTCGGCCCGGAGCCCTTAATCAAGGTCGTCACCGACAGGCCCTTGGGCGGGGAGCTCTTCGGAATGGTGATCACCGGCGCGGCGCCGGTCTTGGCGCTGACGGTCGGCAGCGATCCGCCGCCATGCGAGACCACCGGCCCGCTGGCGCCCTGGGTCGCGGAGTACTGCTGCAGCAGGTCGACTACCCAGACCGTGGTGTCGGTGGCGGTGATGCCGAGCTGGCTCTGACCGGTCTTGCCGTAGGCGTAGCTGGGCGGCAGCACCGCTACCACGCGGCTGCCCATGGTGGCGCCTTTCAGCGCCTTGGCCAGGCCGGTCAGGCCGACCTCGGCCGGGATCATCTGCGGGCCGGCCGTGAACGTGCTCTGCACCAGTGAGTGCTTGGTGCCGCTCCACTTGTAGACCGCGACGTCGGCCAGGGCCGCGTTGCTGGACGACAGGGCCGGGCCGCTGCCCTTGATCGGCGTGCTGATGACGAGCTTGCTGCTCGCCTTCTGCGCCGGGATGGTCACGCTCGGGTTCTTACCGAAGGTGCCACTGACCTTGACGGCCGCATTCGGGTCGCTGCCGGAGGACGGCGACGACGAGCCGCAGCCCGCCAGGACGGCGCAAGTGGCAAGCGGGACCAGCAGTGCTGCGACGATGCGGCGCATAGATTTCCTCAGCATTGGGTTCAGGAGCAGTCAGCCTACCGTCACCAGCTGACTGCAGCCGGTACGGGCAAACGGCCATGGTGCTCGCCGGCCTGACCGGCGACGGCAACCATCAGGCTAGCTTGCCGAGCAGGTTGGTGTTCCACACCAGGACTGTGTAGTCGGCCAGGAAATACACCGTAGCGGGCTGGCCGAACAGCCTGAGCACGCTGCCAGCCGTCGGCGGCAGGGTACCCGGCGAGCGGCCCACGCTAGGCAGCACGACGAAGTTCGCCAGGTGGGCCGCGGCGGAGTACCAGCTAGGCTCGGCCTCCCAGAGGTACGGCACCGCCTGCCGTCCGGTCTGGATGGCACGGACGGCAACCTTGCCGCCGCTGGCCACGGTGGTGGAGTTGGCCAGCCAGTAGTCGGCCAGCCCGTAGGTCAGCTTGTGCGCCGCCAGCCAGCTGGCCAGCGCCTGATTCTGCGCGGCGGCCGGCGGCTTGCCCACGATCATCAGCAGCCCCGCCACGTAGAGCGCGAACACGGCCGCCAGTGCCGGAATCAGCCGGGCCTGCTGTAGCCGGCCCGCCAGCAGCCGGCCCGCTAGCGCGGCACCGAACGGAAGCACCGCGGCGAACTCCCGGCTGCTGTCCGGATCCCCCGCCTTCGGGCTGAGCAGATAGGCCAGGATGCTGACCAGGACCGCCACAGCCAGCACCTGGACTACCAGGTCCGCGCCGGCGAACCGGCGCAGCGCCGCGGCCACCGCCCAGGCCACCAGGCCCACGGCGACCAAGTGCAGCAGCGCCAGCACGGCGTTGAAACTGACCCGCTGGCCAGGAAAGTTCGCGCCGAACAGGACCAGGATGCCGAGCACCACTTGCTGCAGGTTGCCAGGTAAGTGGGCGAACGGGGCCAGCAGGTTGGTGACCGGCCACACGGTGAAGCCGCCGCTGGCCTTGATCAGGGCAATGGCCCTGCTGGCGGCGACCACGCTGGCCACCGCGGCCACGGCGAGTGCCACCTCGAACCAGGCCGACCGGCCTGGTGCCTGCTTCCGAACGGCCGCGTTATAGGCGCGGGCCAGCGCCACGAAGGCCAGCGGCCCGGCAGCGGTCAGCAGCACCACTTGATCAGCGACCAGCGCCCAGCCGATCAGGGCGAACGCAAGCGGCGGTACCCACCAGCGGCGCCCGGTCCGGTCGAGCAAGAGCAGCAGCATAATGACCGGCACCGCACTGCCGACGTGATCGGGCTCGAGCATGAGCACGTAGACGCCCGACAGCTGCGGCGCGACCATGATGCCGGCCGCCAGACCGGCGCGCAGCAGGCCCTCAACGCCGGTAGCGCCGCCCTTGGCCAGCCGGGCGGCCAGCACCACCAGGACGGCATACGTCATGGCGCCGGCGATGTGCATCACATCCGGCGTCAGGCCCCTGGCCAGCTCGATGAGCATGTACTGCGGCAGCTCGGTGGTGTAGAACGACACGTCCGACAGCACCCAGCCGCGAAGCAGCGGGTTGCCATGCAGCATCGCCCAGGCCTGTAGGGCGTTCGAGGCACCGTCGGAGTTGGCCGGCATCGTGCGGGAGACGTGCAGGTAGCAGGTGTAGAGCACCAGGCACAGCGCCAGCCAGCCGAGCCCGGCGCCGACCGTCAGCGGCCAGTCCCGGCGGCCAGCGCGAGGAGCGCTCGCGGTCGCCGTAGCGGACCCGCCCGCCTGTGTAGCCGCTCGCTCAGTCTGCTCGGCTTGTTTAGCCTGCTCGGCTTGCTCAGCCCGCTCGGCTTGCTCGACCCGCCCGGCTTGCTCGACCCGCTCGGCTTGCTCGACCTGCCCGGCTTGCTTAACCTGCCCGGATTGCTCGGCCTCCCGCGGCCGCGGGATCGTGACGTTCCTGGCGCCGCCGGCCCGGCGCAGCTGCGGGAACTCGCGCCGCGGCAGTAGCAGATCACGCCGCGGAATCCACAGGTTCGGATGCCGCACCTTGCGCAGCATCCGCTTGGGCAGCCGCCGCAACCGCAGCCGGAGGTCGGGCCGCGGACGGGTATCCCGCGGCCGCGGGGTACCCGGCGGCCGCCTGGTGTCCCGCGGCCTGGCGGTGTCCTCCGGCAGGCCGGTGTCCTGCGGCCGGCCCGCGTCGCCTGGTGGCTCTGGGTCTCGGGGCCGCGGCACCAGGCCGGGTGCCCGGCGGCGTGGCAACGGCCGCTTCAGCAGGTCCGGCCGAGCGGGCAGCCGGAGCTGCAGCCACCCCTCGCCCGGACCCGGCGCGATGCGGTGCGGCAGGACGGGCAGTGCCCCGATCGTGGTCATAGCAGGTCCGCCTCGAGCGCCCCGGCCATCCAGGCGATGACCTCGTCCAGCATCTGGTCCAGCGTGGTGGTGGCCTCGAAGCCGAGCAGCCGCCGTGCCTTGGCGGTGTCGGGTACGCGGCACTGCACGTCGTCACGGAACGGATCGTCGTGTGCCAGCCGCAGTGGCACGCCAGGGCCGATGATCTTGGCCCAGATCAGCCCGGCGAGCTCGGTCACGGTGGTGCCGGCCGACGCCGACAAGTTGAAGTCCTCGCCGTCGGCCGCCGGATGCGACATCGCGGTGACGATGCCGCGGGCCAGGTCGCCGCCGTAGGTGTAATGGCGGAGCTGGCGCCCCGAGCCGAAGATGCGTACCGGGTCCTGGCCCTTGAGCACCTTGGTCACCAGGTCCGGCACGACGTGGCTCAATGCCAGCTTCACGTCGCCTGAGCAGGTGTGCTCGGCCAGCAACGCCCGGCTCTCCCCCACGCCGACGCAGTTGAAGGGCCGGACGATGGTGAACGGCAGTCCGTACTGCTCAGCTGCCGCCCGCACGAAATACTCGCCCGCCAGCTTCTGGAAACCGTAGACCGAGGATGGCGGCGGGACCGCCGCCTGCTGGCCCTCGCGCGACGGCCAGCTGTCCGCGCTTTCGTACACCATCGAGGACGAGACATAGGTCAGCTTGCGTAGCCGGCCCTGCCGGTGCGCGGTGATGGCGGCATCGCAACTGCCCGCCATGATCCGCTCGTTGGCTGCCAGCAGGTCGTAAGGGAACGCGTGGAAGTAGGAGATGCCGCCGACCATCGCCGCCGCCGCGATGAAGTGCTCACATCCAGTCAGCAGACTGGTCATCAGCGCCGCGTCCGAGGCGTCGCCTTCGACGAACTCAAAATCCGGGTTGCCCTTGTGCGGCGACACCCGCGGCCCGTACTTGCTGAAGTTGTCCACGCCGATCACCTGGTAGCCGCGCCGCAGCAGTTCCCCGGTCAGGTAGCCGCCGATGAACCCGGACGAACCGCTGACCAGCACCCGCTCAGTCACTGGCAGCACCGCCAGCCCGCAGCGGGCGGCCGGCCCCGAGCTGGCCTGGCGTCAGCGGCCGCCCGAAGCAGAACAGGTACCAGCGCAAGTAGGCAGGTAGCCAGCGGGCCAGCCGGAAGCCTGACCGGCCGGCCGTGCGCTCGCGCCAGGTGGTCGGGATCTCAGCCACGGGCAGCCGCAGCCGCCTGGCCTTGGCTGTCAGCTCGATGCCGACCGCGAAGCCGCGTCGGGACTGCACACCCGCCAGCCTGGCGAAGTCGGCCGAGTAGGCCTTGAACGAGTTCGTGGCATCGCACGTACCCGGCCTGGCCAGCAGCTGGAGCGACCGGCCCGCTAGCCGCGACAGGCTGCTCTTGAGCCACGGCGCCCCGAGCTGAGCACCGCCGGCAGCGTACCGGGACGCCGCAGCGACCACCGCGCCGCGCTCCACAAGCAGCGCGAGTTCGTCGATCTGCGCCGGGTCGTCGCTGCCGTCGGCCATGGTGACCACCACCACGGGCGCGGCTGCCTGTTCCAGGCCGAACCTGATCGCGCCCGCCGGACCGCCCCCGTACGGGTGCACCCGGCACCGCAGTCGCGGCTGGCCGGCCCGGTAGCGGTTAACCGCCGTCACAGTCGGATCGGCCGCGTTATCCACAACGACCAGGACCTCGCAGGACAACTGCACAGCCGCGAACAGCCGGTCCAGGACCGCGGTGATCCGCTCGCCCTCATTACGGGCAGGCAGCACGATCGTGACCCGTGGCGGCGCTAACTCCGTGCCCGGCCGACCGGCTGCCTGGACCAGGCGGCCGCCGTCCGATCGCGCGGCATAACGGTTAAACGCGACAATATTCCCCGACCCAGACAACGAAAAGCCCCCCGAACTACATCCCGGCTCGCCAGCAGACGGCCCGACCCCTGACGGACCGGCTCCCCAGCCGGTCACCTGGCCGCCGCCAGCGGCGCTGACCCCGTCAGCGCCGGCACCACTTCCCCGTGCCTTACGAGATTAGCAACTCACAGTGCTCGCGCGGGCACGAAAAGTGAGAAGCGGCCCGAGCTCGCGTCCGCTGTCGACCGGGGAACTGCACCGGGCTGGCGGTCGACCGGCGGGCTGCCCCCGGCCCGCTGTTCATGCGTCCCGCTGCCAGCGCGCCCGGTGGGCTGCCCCCGCCAGCCGTCCTGCCAGCCGTGTCAGGGGCGTGGTTGGAACTCCGCTGCCCAAACAGGGGCATGACAGTGCCAACCACGCCCCTGACGGGCTCTGCCGCCGTTGCCTTCTTCACTACATGCCGGCGATGAGCTTCTCCACCCGCTCGTCGACCGAGCGGAACGGGTCCTTGCACAGCACGGTCCGCTGCGCCTGGTCGTTGAGCTTCAGGTGCACCCAGTCCACGGTGAAGTCGCGGCGGCGCTCTTGCGCCCGGCGGATGAACTCGCCGCGCAGCCGCGCCCTGGTGGTCTGCGGCGGGATCGACTTCGCCGCGAAGATGTCCAGGTCCCGGCAGACGCGCTCAACCGCGCCGCGCTTCTGCAACAGGTAATACAGGCCGCGGCCGCGGTGCACGTCATGGTAGGCCAGGTCGAGTTGCGCCACCCGCGGCGAGGCAAGCGGCAGGTCGTGCTTGGCCCGGTAGCGCTCGATCAGCTGCAGCTTGGTGACCCAGTCGATCTCCCGCGCGACCAGTCCGAGGTCCCCGGTCTCGACCGCGCGCAGCGTGCGCTCCCAAAGCTCGAGCACCCGGCTGGTGATCGGATCCGCGCCCTTGCGCGCGATGAAGTCCTGCGCCTTCGCCAGGTACTCCTGCTGGATGTCCAGCGCGCTGACCTCGCGGCCGTTGGCCAGCCGGACCCGGCGCCGCCCGGTCATGTCGTGACTGACGTCCCTGATGGCCCGGATCGGGTTTTCCAGCGTGAGGTCGCGCATCACGATGCCGGCCTCGAACATCCGCAGCACCAGGTCGGTCGCGCCGACCTTCAGCAGCATCGTGGTCTCGCTCATGTTCGAGTCGCCGACGATCACGTGCAGGCGGCGGAACCGCTCGGCATCGGCATGCGGCTCGTCCCTGGTATTGATGATCGGCCGCGACCGGGTGGTCGCGGACGAGACACCTTCCCAGATGTGCTCGGCCCGCTGGCTGACGCAGTAGACCGCGCCGCGCGGGGTCTGCAGGACCTTGCCCGCCCCGCAGATGATCTGCCGGGTGACCAGGAACGGGATCAGCACGTCGGCCAGGCGGCCGAACTCCCCGTGCCGCCCGACCAGGTAGTTCTCGTGGCAGCCGTAGGAGTTCCCGGCCGAGTCGGTGTTGTTCTTGAACAGGTAGATGTCGCCGGCAATGCCCTCTTCGCGCAGCCGGGTATCGGCGTCGACGAGCAGGCCTTCCAGGATGCGCTCGCCGGCCTTGTCGTGGGTGACCAGGTCGATCAGGTTGTCGCACTCCGGCGTTGCGTACTCGGGGTGGCTGCCCACGTCGAGGTACAGCCGGGCGCCGTTGCGCAGGAAGACGTTGCTGCTGCGGCCCCAGGACACGACGCGGCGGAACAGGTACCTGGCCACCTCGTCGGGCGACAGCCGCCGCTGCCCGCGGAAGGTGCACGTGACGCCGTACTCGTTCTCGAGCCCGAATATTCGCCTGTCCATAGGTCCCCGGTTACCAGTCGACGGCGATGTACTTGGTTTCGGTGTACTCCAGCAGGCCTTCGTGCGCACCCTCGCGGCCGAGACCCGACTGCTTGACGCCGCCAAACGGTGCCGCCGGGTCGGACACCACTCCCCGGTTGATCCCGACCATGCCGGCCTCCAGCGCCTCGGCAACGCGCAGGCCGCGCCGCAGGTCGCCGGAGTACAGGTAGGAGACCAGGCCGTACTCGGTGTTGTTGGCCAGGGCGATCGCGTCAGCCTCGGCAGTGAACCTGACGATCGGCGCGACCGGGCCGAAGATCTCCTCGGACAGGATCCCCGCTCCGGTTGGCACGCCGTCGAGCACGGTCGGCTGGTAGTAGTAGCCGATCCGGTCCGGAGCATGCCCGCCGGTGAGCACCGCGGCACCGTCACCGGTCGCCGAGTCCACCAGCGCCGCCACCTTGTCCCTGGTGTCGGCGTTAACCAGCGGGCCGAGCTCGACGCCGTCCTCCAGGCCGGGCCCGACGATCAGCGCCGCCAGCTTCGCGGTCAGCTTCTGCGAGAACTCCGCGGCGACCGCGTCGTGCACGTAGAAGCGGTTAGCCGCGGTGCAGGCCTCGCCGCCGTTGCGCATCTTGGCCAGGAACGCGCCTTCCACGGCCGCGTCGACGTCGGCATCTTCGAAGACGAGGAACGGCGCGTTGCCGCCGAGTTCCATCGAGCAGTTGACGACATAGTCGGCGGCCTGCTTGAGCAGCATCCGGCCAACCTCGGTCGATCCGGTGAAGGACAGCTTGCGGACGCGCGGGTCGGCCAGCACGGCCTGGGTGATCGGACCGGGCTTGGTACTCGGCAGGACGTTGACCACGCCGTCCGGCACCCCGGCTTCGCCAAGGATCGCGGCCACTGCCAGCGCCGTCAGCGGCGTCTCCTTGGCAGGCTTGAGCACGACGGTGCAGCCCGCCGCCAGCGCCGGGCCGATCTTGCGGGTGGCCATCGCAGCCGGGAAGTTCCACGGGGTGATCAGGTAGCTGACGCCCACCGGCTGGCGGGTCACCATGATCTTGTTGGCGCCCGACGGCGCCACCGACAAGTGACCGTCGATGCGCACGGCTTCCTCGGCGTACCAGCGGAAGAACTCGGCCGCGTACAGGATCTCGCCGCGGGCATCCCGCAGCGCCTTGCCGTTCTCCAGCACCATCAGCCGGGCCAGTTGCTCAGCCCGCTCGGTCATCAGCTCGAAGGCCTTGCGCAGGCACTCGGCGCGCTGGCGGGGCGGCGTGGCCGCCCACCGCGGCAGCGCCTCGGCCGCCGCGCCGACGGCTTCCAGGCCGTCCTCCGGGCTGGCGTCAGCAACCTCGATGATCGCGTCCTCGGTGGCCGGGTTGAACACCGGCAGCGTGCCGGACCGGCCGGTCGTCCACTGGCCGCCGATCAGCAGCCCAGTCGGTACGTCAATGCCGGTGATGGTGGCCAGGTCGGTAGTCACGATCTCCTCCGTTTGCCGGGCAGGAGCACATGCTCCCCGATCTCGACATTACCAACGCGCTGAGCTGCCGTCACCGCCGCCGTATCCGCGTCGCGGCAGCTAGCTGGCCTGGCCGTCGCCACCGGCCGGTCCGCTCTGGCCATCGCCGTCCGCCTGTCCCTGCGGAGCCGAGCCGTTGCTCTCCGAACCGTTGGAACCAGCGTCGCCGGTCTCGACCGCCCTGGTCTCAGCCGGCCTGACCTGCTCGAGCAGGCCTTCCAGCCGGGCGCCCGACAGCCGCCGGAAGGCCCGGTGCGGCCGGTCGCGTTCCAGCAGTGCGACCTCGAGCTGATCGGCAGCGAAGGGCTCGGTGGCGGCGCCGTTCCCTGCTAGGGCGGCCATCGCCAGCTTCATCGCGTCGGTTAGCGACATATCGGGCGTATAGCGCTCCTTGATGACGCCAGCGACCTTGTCGGCCTCGCCGCCCATCACCACGAAATTGTGCTCGTCCGCGACCGATCCCTCGAAGGTGATCCGGTAGATCTCGTCGTCGGCGGCGGTCTTGCCTACCTCGGCCACGACGATCTCGACCTCATACGGCTTATTGCTGTCGGTGAACAGCGTGCCGAGCAGCTGTCCGTACCAGTTCGCCAGCGCGCGGGCGGAAACGTCGCGGCGGTCGTACTGGAATCCGGTCATGTCGGCGTACCGGACGCCCGCCTTGCGCAGGCTCTCGAATTCGTTGTAACGGCCCACCGCGGCGAAGGCGATGCGGTCGTACATCTCGCTGAACTTGCGCAGCGCACGAGACGGGTTGGGGGCGACGAACAAGATGCCGGCCTCGCAGATGAGCACGACGCCGCTGCGAATGCGCGTGATGGCCTTGCGCGCGTAATCCGCCTTGTCCTTCATCACCTGTTCAGGCGAGACGTAGAACGGCATCGACACTGCGTGCGCTTCCTTACTCGAGTGGGTGGCCAGGAAGGGAGGGGTCTGGAAAGGTGCTGCGTCAGCCAGGCAGGGCCTGGCGTGCGAACGGCCCGTCGGGCAGCTGCATGCGCTCGGTGATGACGGCCTCGGCGTAGCGGCCAGAATCGGCGTCGCTGAGCCGCTCGAAGCCGTCCTGCGTGATCGTTGCCACCACCGGGAAGATGCGCCGGGTCAGGTCCGGACCGCCGGTGGCCGAGTCATCGTCGGCGGCGTCGTAGAGCGCTTGCATCAGCACCAGGATCACGTCTTCCGGGCTCATGCCGTCGCGGTAGAGCTTCTTCAGCGCGCCGCGGGCGAAGACCGAGCCTGACCCGATCGTCGCGAACCGCTGCTCCTCGTACTTGCCGCCCGCCACGTCGTAGCTGTAGATCCGGCCCGCGCTGGTTTCCTCGTCGTAACCAGCCAGCAGCGGCACCGCCACCAGGCCCTGCATGGCGCCGGGGAGATTCGACCGGACCAGGCCGGCCAGCCGGTTGGCCTTGCCTTCCAGCGACAGCGCCCGGCCCTCGAGCTTCTCGTAGTGCTCGAGCTCGACGGAGAACAGCCGGATCAGGTCGACGCCGATCCCGGCCACGCCGGAGATGCCCGCGGCGGTGAATTCGTCGGTGCGGAACACCTTCTCGATGTCGCGCTGGGAGATCATGTTGCCGGAGGTCGCCCGGCGGTCGCCTGCCATCACGACGCCGCCATCGCACAGCGCCGCCACGATGGTGGTGCCGTGCGGGATGTCAGCTGCCACGTCGCCGCTGCCGCTGCCGAGCTGCTGGCGGGGCAGGAGCTCGGGGGCTGCCATCGTGAGGAAGTCGGTGAAGGACGAGGAACCGGCGGCGAGGAACGCCGACGCTTGCCAACGAGCCTGGGGATCAAAGCTCACCGCGAAAGTCCTTCCGGTCTGCTGCCACCACTTCGGGTTCGCGTCCGGCCGGACAGTTCCCCGCCCGGGCCACGTTCCCGACAATCGAATACCGCTTGCACCCGACCCTAGCCCTGCTGCCGGCCGCGCCGCACGACGGCAGGCCTGCAGTTAGCCGGCGATCACTCGCCGCCCTTCTGCACGTAGGAACGGACGAACTCCTCCGCGTTTTCCTCGAGCACCTCGTCGATCTCGTCCAGGATCGCGTCCACGTCGTCAGTCAGCTTGTCCTGCCGCTCGCGGACCTCAGCAGAGTCCTGGACGTCGGCGTCCTGTTCGTCCTCGGCTCGCCGCGTCGTCTGTCGCTGCCCGCCGGTGTCCTTTGTCGCCATGCCACAACCTCCGTGCTCCGCGGTGCCGCCCGCGTCTCAACGCTATCCTCGCCTGCCGGTGCGGCATCCAACCCTGGACCAGAGCATCGGTATCACGCCGAGACAACTCGTGGCCAGCATAGACACAGCGACACGAGTTACGTCGAGAGCTAACAGCGCTCTTTGCCGCTTCTGCGGGTAGTTATCCCGTTTGCGAATACCGGGATTGCTAGCCCTGGCCGGTCAGTGCGGCAACAAGCTCGGCTGCCGTGTGCGCACTGTCGAGCAGGCCGCCCACATGGGCTCTGGTGCCCCGCAGCGGCTCCAGCGTCGGCACCCGCTGCAGCGACTCCCGGCCGGGGATATCGAAGATGACCGAATCCCAGGAGGCGGCGGCGACTGCCTCCGGATACTGGCGCAGGCACCGGCCGCGGAAGTAGGCCCTGGTGTCCTCGGGCGGCTCGTCCATGGCTGCCAGCACGGCCTGCTCGGTGGTCAGCCTGGTCATCCGGCCACGGCTCACCAGCCGGTTGTACAGGCCGCGGTCGGCCCTGACGTCGGCGTACTGCAGGTCGACCAGTTCCAGCCGCGGGTGACCCCAGGCCAGGCCGTCCCTGGCCCGGTAGCCTTCCAGGATTTCCAGCTTGGCGACCCAGTCCAGCTCGCGCGCGGTCTGCATCGGATCGTCGGCCAGCCGGGTCAGCACGCTCTCCCAGCGGGCCAGCACGTCAGCGGTGATGTCGTCGACATCGGCGCCGTACTTGTCCTCGCTGTACTTGCGAGCCAGCTCCAGGTACTCCATCTGCAGCTGCACCGCGGTCATCTTCCGGCCGTCCCGCAGCGAGACCAGGTGCTTGAGGCTCGGGTCATGCGAGATGGCGCGCAGCTCGGCCACCGGAGCCTCGATCCCCAGGTCCGCGGCCAGGAACCGGTCCTCGATCATGGCCAGCACCAGCGCCGTGCTGCCGAGCTTCAGGTAGGTGGAGATCTCGCTCATGTTGGCGTCGCCGATGATGACGTGCAGCCGGCGGTATTTGTCCGGGTCGGCGTGCGGCTCATCGCGGGTGTTGATAATCGGCCGCTTCAGCGTCGTTTCCAGGCCGACCTCGACCTCGAAGAAATCGGCGCGCTGGCTGATCTGGAAGCCGTCCTCACGGCCGTCGGCGCCGCGGCCGACCCGGCCCGCCCCGCAGACGACCTGGCGGGAGACGAAGAACGGCGTCAGGTGCCGGACGATGTCGGCGAACGGAGTCGCCCTGTTCATCAGGTAGTTCTCGTGGCAGCCGTAGGAGGCGCCCTTGTTGTCGGTGTTGTTCTTGTAGAGCTGGATCGACGGTCCGCCCGGCGTGGCCGCGGCGCGGGCGGCGGCCTCGGCCATCACCCGCTCGCCAGCCTTGTCCCAGGTCACCGCGTCCATGGGGTTGGTGCACTCAGGCGCCGAGTACTCCGGGTGAGCGTGGTCCACATACAGCCGGGCGCCGTTCGTCAAGATGACGTTGGCCAGGCCGAGGTCCTCGTCGGTGAGCTGGGAGGAGTCGGCCGTCTCGGCCGCCAGGTCGAAGCCCCTGGCGTCGCGCAGCGGGTTCTCCTCCTCGAAGTCCCAGCGGGCGCGGCGGGCCCGGGCCGCGGTGGCAGCCTGGTAGGCGTTGACCACTTGAGACGAGCTGACCATGGCGTTCGCGCCCGGCTGGCCGGGCACGGAAATGCCGTACTCGGTCTCGATGCCCATCACCCGGCGCGCGCTCATATCTCAGAGCCTAATGCCGGGCCGGATGATGACTGCACGCCGCGCCCGCCACGTGACGTCCTGTTGGCCGGCTACAGGTACTGCCCGGTGTTGGCCACGGTGTCGATGGCCCGTCCCGCCTCGGTCCCGCTCTTGCCGGAGATGAGCGTGCGGATGTAGACGATCCGCTCGCCCTTCTTGCCGGAGATGCGCGCCCAGTCGTCCGGGTTGGTGGTGTTGGGCAGGTCCTCGTTCTCCTTGAACTCGTCCACGCACGCGGTCAGCAGGTGCGCCACGCGGATGCCCTTCTGGCCGGTCTCCAGGAACTCCTTGATCGCCATCTTCTTCGCCCGGTCCACGATGTTCTGGATCATCGCGCCGGAGTTGAAGTCACGGAAGTAGAGCACTTCCTTGTCGCCGTTGGCGTAGGTGACCTCGAGGAACCTGTTCTCCTCGGTCTCGGAGTACATCCGCTCGACCACGCGCTGGATCATCTCGGCCACCGTCGCGTCCGCGACCCCGCCGTGCTCGGCCAGGTCGTCGGGGTGCAGCGGCAGGTCGGCCTGCACGTACTTGGAGAAGATGTCCCGTGCCGCCTCGGCGTCGGGCCGCTCGATCTTGATCTTCACGTCCAGCCGGCCCGGCCGCAGGATGGCCGGGTCGATCATGTCCTCACGGTTCGACGCGCCGATCACGATGACGTTCTCCAGGCCCTCCACGCCGTCGATCTCGCTCAGCAGCTGCGGCACGATCGTGTTCTCAACATCGCTGGACACACCAGATCCGCGGGTGCGGAAGATGGAGTCCATCTCGTCGAAGAAGACGATGACCGGCATGCCCTCGCTGGCCTTCTCCCTGGCCCGCTGGAACACCAGCCTGATGTGCCGCTCAGTCTCACCGACGTACTTGTTGAGCAGCTCGGGACCCTTGATGTTGAGGAAGAAGCTGCGGCGCTCCTTGGCCGGGGCCTCAGCAGCAGTCGTGTCGCCCGCCGCGGCTGCCTCCCGCGCGGTGCGGGCGGCCACCTGCTTGGCCAGCGAGTTCGCCACCGCCTTGGCGATCAGCGTCTTGCCGCAACCAGGCGGGCCGTAGAGCAGGACGCCCTTCGGCGGGCGCAGCTTGTGCTCGCGGAACAGGTCGGCGTGCAGGTACGGCAGTTCGATCGCGTCCCGGATCTGCTCGATCTGCGGCCCGAGGCCGCCGATCTCGGAGTAGCTCATGTCCGGGACTTCTTCCAGGATGAGTTCCTCGACCTCAGCCTTGGGGATCCGCTCGAAGACATATCCGGACCTGGGCTCGAGCAGCAGCGAGTCGCCCGCGCGCAGCGTAGACCCTCGCAGCGGCTCGGCCAGCCGGGCGATCCGCTCCTCGTCCGCGTGCGAGATGACCAGCGCGCGCTCGTTGTCCTCCAGCACTTCCTTGAGCATGACGACCTCGCCGATCGTCTCGAAGCCCTGGGCGATGACGACGTTGAGCGCCTCGTTCAGCACGACTTCCTGGCCAGGGCGCAACTCGTCGATCTCGATGCCGGGACTGACGCTGACGCGCATCTTCCGGCCGCCGGTGAACACGTCTGCGGTGCCGTCTTCGGTGGCCTGCAGGAAGATGCCGAACCCGCTGGGCGGCTGCGCCAGCCGGTCAACTTCCTCTTTCAGCGCAATGATCTGGTCCCGCGCCTCGCGCAGCGTGCCGGACAGGCGCTCGTTCTGGCCCGTCACCGCGGCCAGACTCGACTCCGCCTCGCGCAGCCGCTGCTCAAGCAGGTGCGTCGTGCGCGGCGAGTCGGCAAGCCGGCTGCGCAGCGCCGCGACCTCCTCTTCAAGGAAGGAAACCTGCGTGGTCAGGACTTTGACCTCGTCGTCGTGCCGGCCGGAGTGAACGCTGTCGTCACGAGAGGCCATGCCCCTCACCCCCTCCTACGAGCTGAGTTACCTAGACCCTACCTATCCAAGGTCAATCCGTAACCTCGCGGCGGGCCCCGACTCGGCATTCTGCGTTACGATCCGGAAAACTCGCAGCCCGCTTACCTGCATGAGCGGCCTGATTAGGCCGTCTCAGCCGTCACACTAACCCCGCAAGTGCCACCGGGTATACAGACGCCGCCCGCGCTACCGCGATTCGGTGTCCAGACCGCTGCCCAGCTCGTCATCGGGACCAGCCGCCGCTGCCGCCGCTGCCTCTGCCTCCGCAGCTTCGGCACCCTTGGACGGGCGACGCCGGCGCGGCGGCGCGGCGACCCCGTCGGCCAGCCGCCGGGCGGTGATCAGGAAACCCGGTGTGCCCGACCATCCGGTGCTCGGGCCGGACCGCAAGCCCGTCTACGTGCCAGCCGCGCTGCAGCGTCTCCCATGCGGCCGGTTCGGCAAAATTGCCCTGCGCCCGCATCTCGTCACGGTCCTGGCTAGCTGCGTCGTCGTCGCCACGTAGCAGCAGAGCAGACCGCCGGGAATCAGCAGGCCGCGGCCGCGTGCACGTGCTCCCACGGCGCAGCATGTCCAGCACGACCCGGTCGGCCCCGGCGATCCCGGCCGGGTCCAGGTCGCTACGATCAGCTGCCAGGCCGGATGCGGGCCGCCGAAGTAGCGCTCGACGTTCGCCGCCGCGATCTCGGCGAAGTCCGGGCTGCCGTTCGAAAGAGACGAGGCTGCCGCCCTCGCCTAGCGCGCGCAGCAGCCAGCACGACAGCGCGCCCGAGCCGGCGCCTGCCTCCACCACCGTCGCGCCGGGAAAGATGTCGGCCAGTCCGACGATCTGGGCAGCGTCCTTCGGATACACGACCGCGGCGCCGCGCGACATCGAGATCGAGTAGTCGGCCAGCAACGGGCGCAGCGCAATGTACGGCGTGCCGCCCGCCGACGTCACCAGGCTGCCTTCGGGCTTGCCGATCAGGTCGTCGTGCGCGAGCGCGCCACGGTGGGTGTGGAACGACTTGCCGGGGCTGAGCACCAGCCGGTGCTGGCGGCCCTTGGGATCGGTCAGCTGTACCTGGTCGCCGGCCGTGAAGGGCCACGAGGATGCGTGATCACGGAGCCAGGCTAGCGCCTGCGCCGGCCTTGCGTGGCCCTGGCCCGGTTCAGCGCCCGGCGAAGGCGTGATCGAGATCAGCGGTGGCCAGCACGCCGTAGACCTGGCCGGTCGGCTCGATCAGGAGATACTCCGATGCCGGCGCGCGGCGGACCGCCTCGATCAGGTCCATGCCGGACAAATCGGCCGGACAAGATCATGTCCGGGTCGAGTGTCCTGGCCAACGAGCCCGCGTCGATCCAGGGCCTGCGCTGCTCGGGAGTGGCGATGACGGCGCCCTCGTTGACGATGGCGATCGGCTTGGCGTCATGATCCACCACGACCAGGGCCCTGGCCTGAGCGAGGTCGGCCCGCCTGATCGCCTCTGCCAGCGGCAGGTTAGACGGGATCGGGATCGCGCGCCGAGCCAGCGCGCGGGCTTGCAGCGCCGGCAGCCGTTCCCGTACCTTGGCTGAGCGGAGCGCCTGGCCCGCGCTCATGCACATGAAGGCCGCGACAGCGAGCAGCCAGAGGCCGTAGCCTTTCCGGCCGCCCGAACTGCGACGGGAACGCGAACGGGACTACGGCCAGCGCGACGGCAATATCCGGCCTGCCCAGGCAGCCAGCACCGTGGAGTAGCCGCTCTTGCCGGTCAGTTTCCACAGCAGGGCCCGCAGCACGCGGCCGCCGTCCAGCGGCAGACCCGGCAGCAGGTTGAACACGCCGACGACCACGTTGGCCAGCACCAGCCGGTCAATGATCACCCGCGGGATGCCGCGGAGGTCAAGGAGCACGTTAACGCCGATGCCGAGGCCGGCCAGCAGCAGCGACATGGCAGGCCCGGCGGCCGAGACCAGGAACTCCTGGCTGGGGGTGGGCGGCTCCTGCTCGATCTCGGAAAACCCGCCGAGCGGATAGAGCAGGATCCGGCGCACTGGCAGCTTGAAGGCCCTGGCGACCAGGCTGTGGCTCAGTTCGTGGATGAGCACCGAGACGTACAGCAGGACCACGAAGGCGATGGCCACCAGGTAGCGCGCGACCGAGTTACGCACGGTGCCGGGCAGGGCATCGGAGTTGGAGTAGAGCACCACCAGCACCGCGGCCACCACGAACCAGTACGGCGACACGTAGACAGGGATGCCGAACGGCCGGGCGATGATGATCCCCGCCCGGGGATCACGCCGCTGTCCAGCCGCCGGTCCTGGGCCGGGCCGGCTGCGGCGAGCCGTCCTGCTGAATTCCTCCTGCCACGCCTGAATGCTACGCGGCCCAGGGCCCGGACAGATCATCCGGCAGCTAGCCCGAACCGGCGCGCCGGCCGGGGCAAGGGCCTGCCTGCTGTCGGTGCTCTCGCCTAGTCTGCGTGCATGACCGAAGCTCTCGCCGGCCGGCCCGCCAGCGCCGACCAGCCTGCCGGCCCGCAGGACGCTCTCAGCAGCCTGGCCGTCGCCGCGGCGACGACGGAAGGCGATGCGATCACGGCGGCTGGCGAGACGGTCACGCCACACGGCGAGGCGGCCATGCCGGACGGCGAACCGGAGCGACCGACGGGACCGAGCCTGTCCCCGTCGCGGGCCGCCGATTTCATGACCTGTCCGCTGTTGTACCGGTTCAGGGTCATCGACCGGCTGCCTCAGCCGCCCAGCCCGGCCGCGGCCCGTGGCACGCTCGTGCACGCGGTGCTGGAGCGGCTCTTCGACGAGCCAGCCGGCGGCCGGACACCCGAGGCGGCCAAGGCCCTGCTCGGCCCCCAGTGGGAGCGCCTGGTCGCGGAGGAGCCTGCCCTGGCTGCCTTGTTCGAGGCCGAGCCTGAGCATCAGGCGTGGCTCGAGGAGGCCACCCGGATGCTTGACCGGTACTTCTCCCTGGAGAACCCGGCCAGGATCGAGCCGGCGTACCGCGAGATGTCGGTTCAGGCCCTGCTGGAGTCCGGCCTGACTCTGCGCGGCTACATCGACCGGCTCGACATCGCGCCGACCGGCGAGATCCGCATCGTTGACTACAAGACAGGCACGGCGCCGCGCGAGGAATACGAGGCCAGGGCGCTGTTCCAGATGAAGTTTTATGCGCTGGCACTGTGGCGGACCGGCGGCACGATCCCGCGGCTGCTGCAACTGATGTACCTGGGCAATGGCGAGATCGTCCGTTATGCGCCGGATGAGAGGGACCTGCTTGCCACCGAGCGCAAGATCAACGCGCTATGGCAGGCCATCGACCGGGCCCTGACGTCCGGTGACTGGCGGCCGCGCCGAGCCGGCTGTGCGACTGGTGCTCGTTCCAGGCGCTGTGCCCGGCATACGGCGGTACCCCCCGCCGCTGCCGGTGCGGGAAATCGTGAGTACCGGCGAGGACGGCGTAGCGACGCTAGCCGGACCCGTGCCGGCGGTAGCCGTGCCTCCGGTAGCCGTGCCTCCGGTAGCCGTGCCTCCGGTAGCTGTGCCAGCGGTGGCAGTGCCGGCCGAACCAGTGCCATCCGTACCAGGGGCAGCCGTACCAGGGGCGGGCGCTGCATCGGCAGTCTCGCTGGCCGGCCAGGTCCCGGCCTAGCGCGCCGAAGCGGGCTGACGGGCGGCCGCGAGGCTAGCCGCCCAGACCCAGCACGGCGTAGTTGTACATGCCGTAGGTCGCGTCGACATACACGTTGGTGAGCCCGGGGGCCGGTAGAGCAGCGACTTGCGGTCGGCTATCGGCAGGATCGCCGCGAGTGCCATGATGCGCGCGTCGATCCCGCGGCCAGATCGCTGCCCGGGAGGCCGCGTTGTCGTCGGTGAGCGACCTGGCGAACAGCGAGTTAATGGCCGGATCATTGATCATCGCGATGTTGGCGTTGTCGCCGATAGCCCGCGATTGCGCTGCCGTCTGACAGCTCGTCCAGGAACGCGTAGCCGTCCGGCCATTGCGCTGCCCAGCTGCTGATCACCAGGCCGAGATCGTGCCCGCTGGCGTAACCCGGATTGCCCGCGTAGCTGAGATAGAAGCTGCTCGACCGGTAGCCGTGCAGTGTCGTGGCGATGCCGACGCGCGCCAGCGACCGGGCCAGCGCCCTTGCCGCCAGCACATCCTGCGGGTGGTCATGCGATAGGCGATGCCGGTACTGAAGCCGTGCGGCTTGCCGCACAGCGCGAGCTGCTGCCTGGCCGCGGCCAGATCACCGCCCGGCACCGACAGCGCGCGGTAGTCGTCGGAGGGCTGGTAACCAGCGATCTCCGGCGGCAGCACCGTGCCGGCGATCGCGGCGGTGATCGGCTCCGCCGTAGGCCTGCTGCAGCGCCGTCTTGTCCGCAGCGTATTCGATCGCCTCTCGGCAGTGCAGGTCACCGATGACCTCAGTGTTGACGTAGCTGAACGAGACTGTCCCGGTCAGCGCGTCGTCAGCCGCGGACCTGCCCGCCGGCGTGCCGAGCAGCCGCGCCGCGGCAGCTGTGCTCAGGCCACCGCCGGAGAGGTCGACATCGGCCCGGCCCGCGAGCAGGTCGGCGTCGACCGTGGCGGTCGGCAGACCGAAATTGACCACGATCTTGCGGACCAGTTGCCGGGCCTGCCCGTCGGCAGCCGGATTCCAGTAGGGATTGCGCACCAGCACGAGCTGCCGGCCTGGCGTGTAGCTGGCGAACTGATAGGGCCCGGTCGAGACCGGGTCCAGCTGGAAATTCGCCCCGCCGTGCCGGCCTGCGTCCCAGCCCGGCAGGACTGGCGTGCTCTGCGGGGTGGCGACGACGTCGTCGAAGTCGGCGAACGGCGCGACCAGATGGAACTGGATCGTGCTGGCATTCGGGGTGGTGATCGCCGTCAGCGAGCTTCCCGGCCGGGCGTACGGACCCGGGTAGCCGGGGTCTTGCAGCAGCGCGCGGAAGTAGTCGGGGCCGTAGGGCAGCACGCCCCTGGCATAGCTGCGCTCGATGCCGTACTTGACGTCAGCGGCGGTGACGGGCTGCCCGTTCTCGAACCGCACGTCTGGCCTCAGGTGGTAGGTCCAGATCAGGCCGTGATCGCTCACCACACCGGGCCCGGTGGCCAGGCCCGGCACAAGCTGCAGTCCGCAAGCAGCCGGGCAGGACTTGTAGGTCATCAGCTGCATCGAGTACAACCGGGCGAAGTCCCACATGAACATGTCGTCGGTGTTCTGGTAATCGGTGGAGTCTGGTGCGCCGGCCAGGTCAAATGTAAGCGTGCCGGCCGAGACGCGGCCGGAGGGCTGCACCACCCGGCTCAGGCCCTCGTTGTAGCCCGCTGCCGTCTTGCTCGCGGCCGGGCCAGCCGCCCGGTGGCCGCCGCCCGACCCGCCGGAGCCGCCCGACCCGCCGCACGCAGCGGCGGTGAGCAGCAGGGCTGCTGTGACCGCCGCTAATCCCGCCCGGGCCAGGCCGCCTGTCCCGGTGCGCCGCGCTGCCCGCATCAGCCGTCACCTCCGCCCGGGCCAGGCCGCCGCTGGACGCGTCAGTTGGCACCGGTTCGAGCATGTCAAGTTTCCGCAGGTTGGCCAAGGCCACGGGGCAAATGCCCGCAGCGGTTCCAGCAGCCGGGCAGCCGCGGCGGCCGACGTGCCGGCCTGCCGTCAGACCTCGCTAGAGTCGAGAAATGACTGTGGTGCTGATCGTCCGGCATGGCCTGACGTCCTCGACCGGCAAAGCGCTGACCGGCTGGACGCCCGGCATCACGCTGGACGACCGCGGCCAGGCGCAGGCAGCGGCGGTGGCTGGCCGGCTGTCGCAGCTGCCGCTGACCGCCATCGTGAGCAGTCCGCTCGAGCGGTGCGTGCAGACCGCGGCGGCGATCGCAGCCGCGCAGCCGTCGGGCGAGCCGGTACAGATCGACGACCGGCTGGGCGAGTGCAAATACGGTGACTGGACCGGGCAGCCGCTGCGCAAGCTCGCCCGTGATCCGCTCTGGAAGGTTGTGCAGGCGCATCCGAGCGCGGTGACCTTCCCCGGCCCCGACGGCGAGTCGATGACCGCGATGCAGCAGCGCGCGGTCAGCGCCGTGCGGGACTGGAACGGCAGGCTCGGCGCCGAGGCGACGTACCTGATCTGCTCGCACGGCGACGTGATCAAGGCGATCATCGCTGATGCGCTCGGCATGCACCTGGACATGTCGCAGCGGATCCAGGTCGATCCGTGCTCGCTGAGCATCATCCGGTACACCACCCTGCGTCCGTTTGTGCTGCGGGTGAACGACACCGGTGCCGACGCCGCCGCGCTGGCCGGGCTGGCCAGAAAGCACGCGGCAGGCGGCAAGGAAGCCGACGCGCAGGTCGGCGGCGGGGCCGGGGCCGAGGCGGACAGCGTGGCCGGCCAGCAGGCTGGCGCGACAGATCAGCACGGATCGGCTGTCAGGCCGGCCGATGCTGTCGGCGCGGTGGGCTAACCGCCCGGTAGCCTGGCCTTAGGGCCTGGCGGCAGTCAGCAGCTTGCGGCCGGAAACGCGGGAGGATAAGGGTCATGCCGGTCTACTCGTACGACCCGCCGGAGCGGTTCATCGCGGGCACCGTCGGCCAGCCTGGCGAGCGCACGTTCTACCTGCAGGCGACGGTCGGCTCCCGCATTACCAGCGTGGCCCTGGAGAAGGGCCAGGTCAGCCAGCTAGCCGAACGGCTGGAGGAGCTGCTGGATGAGGTGGGGCGCCGGACCGGCGCTGACACCAGGCCGGTCGAGGTGGCCTTGACCGACGACGGCCCGCTCGATCTGCCGCTCACCGAGGACTTCCGGGTCGGCGCGATCGCGCTGGCCTGGGATCACGACGGCGAGCGGGTCATCATCGAGGCGCAGGAGGAGAGCGAGGAACCGCTCGAGCCGCTGGCCGACGACGTGCCGCCGGACGGTCCGGCCGTCCTGCGGGTTCGGATCACGGCCGAGGCGGCTCGCGCCTTCTCCCGCCGCGCCTCGCAGGTCGTGCGGCCGGCCGGCCGCCCTGCCCGCTGTGCGGGCTCCCGCTGGACCCGGCTGGCCATGTGTGCCCGCGGCAGAACGGGCACCGGGTCGGGCATGGCTGATGCGTCGGCTGCCAGCAGGCCGCGGCGCGCGCGGCGCGGAGGTGCGCCAAAGCCTGCCGCCGCGCCCGGCGCTGAACTGACCGACAGCCAGGCGGGCACCGGGCCGGCCTGGCTGGCCAGGACGACAGCGAGGCGCTCGCCTTGTTGTCGTCCGGCGAGCTGGAGGTCAAGGGCCGGCTCGTGGACGCTTCCAACGCGACCTTGTACTGCACGGTCAGCGGGACTGACGCCGCAGGCCGGCCGAGGCTGGCTGTGTCTACAAGCCGGTGGCCGGCGAGCGGCCGCTGTGGGACTTCCCGGAGGGCACGCTGGCCGGCCGCGAGCTGTCGGCCTACCTGGTGTCGCACGCGGCTGGCTGGGACGTCGTGCCGCCGACGGTGTACCGGGACGGCCCGTTCGGACCCGGCATGTGCCAGCTGTGGATCGACTCCGACGCCAGCGTTGACCTGGTTGAGCTGGCGCGCAGCGACGATGCGCGGCTGCGGCAGATGGCGGTCTTCGACGCAGTGGTCAACAACGCCGACCGGAAGATCGGCCACCTGCTGCCCGACCTGGGCGGCCATCTGTACGGCTGCGACCACGGCGTCTGCTTCGCGCCCGAGTACAAGCTGCGCACGGTGCTGTGGCAATGGCGGGGAAAGAAGTTGCCCGCCGCCGCGGTCGCCGCGCTGCGCCAGCTGAGCAGGCTGCTCGACGGCGGGTCGCTGGCAGCCGAGCTGACCGGGTGGCTGTCAGCCGAGGAGATCACCGCGACGGCACGACGAGTCGAGCTGCTGCTGGAGCACGGGGTGCATCCGTACCCGCCAACCGACTGGCCCGCCGTGCCGTGGCCGCCAATCTGAGCAGCTAGCGCTGCTCACCCCGGTCACCGCGACGGCGTAGGTACCGCTCGAACTCGCGGGCGATGGCATCGCCGCTCGCCTCCGGCAGGTCGGTAGCGTCCTTGGCCTCTTCCAGGCTCCGCACGTACTCGGCCACGTCGCTGTCTTGCTCGGCCAGCTCGTCGACACCACGTTCCCAGGCACGTGCCTCCGCGGGCAGGTCCGCCAGCGGCAGGGAGATATCCAGGATGTCCTCTACGCTGCGCAGCAGCGCGAGCGTCGCCTTCGGGCTCGGCGGCTGGGCAACATAGTGCGGAACGGCGGCCCACAGCGACACCGATTGCATTCCGGCCGTCGCGCATGAGTGCTGCAGCACGCCCACGATCCCGGTGGGGCCCTTGTAGTCGACCGGCTCCACATGCAGCTGAGCGGCGAGTTCGGCACCCGAGGTCGC
The DNA here is from genome assembly GCA_963713585.1 of uncultured Actinomycetota bacterium. Lineage (GTDB taxonomy): Bacteria > Actinomycetota > Actinomycetes > Streptosporangiales > Streptosporangiaceae > JAJYUU01. The sequence continues at coordinate 127,406 of CAVQMG010000005.1, forward strand.
CGCGGTGACCTGCAGCGGCCTGGTGTGCGGCGAGTCAGCCAGCAGCGCGCCCAGCAGGATGACGAGTTCGACGCCGAGCTCGGTAAACGAGCTCACTAGTTCGCGGGTAAAGCCGCGCCAGCGCATGTTCGGCTCGATCCCGTTCAGCAGGAGCAGATCGCGTCCCGCCTCGGGCGGCCGGGCGAGCAGCAGCCGCGTCGTGGGCCAGACGAGCTCCTCGGACTGGCCGTCGGTGACCTCCATCATCGGCCTGGTGACCTGGAAGTCGTAGTAGTCCTCGGGGTCAATCTCGCCGATAGCCTTGGCATCCCAGGCAGAGCTCAGCTGACTGATCGCGCTGCTGGCAGCTTCGCCAGCGTCATTCCAGCCCTCGAAGGCTGCGATCAGTGCAGGCGAGGTGAGTTTGCCAACTGCGTCGAGCTCGATCGCCGGCCACCTCCCTTCGTCCGCGCAACTCCGCATGGCCGACCTGCCGGGCCGGACTAAGTTAAGTCAACCCTATGTTCCCCGCGCAAGGCACTGAGAAAAGGCCGCCATGCTGAGTCAATCAGCCCCGGTCCCTAGGATGGGAACATCATGCCGCGATCTGGACAGCATTCTCCGCCGCCGCGGGCGCCGCGCGGCGCTGCCCGTGCCCGACGCCCATGACGGGACAAGCCAGCCCCCGCGACCTGCAGGCCGTGGTCTTCGACATGGACGGCCTGCTGGTCGACTCCGAGCCGTTGTGGTTCCGGGCCGAGGGCATCGTCATGGACCGCCTGGGCGGCAGCTGGACCGAGGACGACCAGCATGTGCTGCTGGGCGGCTCGATGCCCGTGACCGTGGCGCACCTGCTGAGTAAGGCGACCCGGCAGGCGGAGCCGGACACGGTCGCCCGCTGGCTGGTCGAGTCGATGACGCAGCTGCTGCACGCCACCCCGGTGCCGGTGATGCCGGGTGCCGTGGAGCTGGTCGCCGAGGTAGCGGCGGCCGGGCTGCCGTATGCGCTGGTGACGTCGTCGGAGCCGGAGATTGCCACCGCGGTGCTGTCCCAGCTGGCGGTCACCTTCCCGGTGATTGTCTGCGCTGCCGACGTCTCGCACGCCAAGCCGGACCCGGAGGGCTACCTGCTGGCCGCGGCCAAGCTGGGCGTTGAGCCGGACCGCAGCGTGGCGCTGGAGGACTCGCGCAACGGCGTCGCGGCAGCCGAGGCCGCCGGTTACCTGGCGGTGGCAGTGCCCGGCGTGGTGCCGATCCCGGCAGCCCCGGGCCGCGTCGTGCTGCCGACGCTTGCCGGGGTAACACTCGACCACCTGCGCAAGCTGGCCGCGGCGGCCCGGCCCTGAGCCGGGCCGGCGGCTAACAGCCGGTCGGCCGGGTATGGCAGCGGCAAGTGGTGGTCCGGGCCGGACATGCGGACATGTGCGACAATGAACCTGATCACGCCTAGGCCGCGACTATCGGGGAGCGGCCACGAGGGGAGGCGAGAGTGGGTACCTGGCTGAGCTTCGTGAACGGCAGCTTCTCCGGCGCCGTCTGCCTTGCTGTAACAATTGTCCTTCTTGTTCTGAGTGCTGTGGCCTGGAAGAAAAAGGGTGCCCGCAGCGGCATCCGCGGCATTGCCTGGTCGCTGCTGCCCCTGGCCGCCTACCTGACCCACGCGCTCGGCCTGCTGGGCCGCATCGTCTCGGCCATCGTCCAGTTCGGCGGGGCGTTCGTGTTCTCGCCGAAGGCGTGGCTGGGAATCATCCTGGTCGGCATCAGCGCGCTGCTGTTCCTCCTCTCCGGCGGCATCCCGCTGGTGAGCGGGCACCGGAGGCGCAAGAAGGCCAAGGCACGCCGGCAGCGCGGCGACGACCAGACCGGCGGTCAGCCGCCCGCCTCGATCCCGGCCGCCCGGCAGCAGCCGACGCGCACCGGAGACGATGACGACATGCGCGAGATACAGGACATCCTGCGCAAGCGCGGGATCAGCTAGCCGCGGCTGCCGAGCGCCATCACTGAGCCGCGACGGCTGGTGCGGTTAGCTCGCGGCGGCTGGTGCGGTTAGCTCGCGGCGGTGGTCCGGTTAGCTCGCGGCGGCGGGCTCGCCGGCCGTGCCGGACACGGCCCGCCGGGCGGCCGGGATGGCGCTGGCGGGCAGATCGGACTTGGTGGGCTCCGGTCCGAAGCTGAGCGGATGATGGCACGCGGCGAGGTGGCCGGCGCTCCCGTGCAGGACGAGCGGCGGTTCCTCGGTCTTGCAGATCTCCGTCGCGTACCGGCAGCGCGGGTGGAACCGGCAGCCGGACGGCGGCGAGATCGGGCTGGGGACGTCGCCTTCGAGCACGATCTGCTGGCGGGCCGCGGACAGGTCAGGATCGGGGATCGGCACCGCCGACAGCAGCGCCTCGGTATAGGGGTGTACCGGCCGCTCGTAGAGCTCCTCGGCGGGCGAGATCTCTACGATCTTGCCCAGGTACATGACCGCGATCCGGTCGGAGACATGCCGCACCACGCCGAGATCGTGCGCGATGAAGATGTAGGTCAGGCCCAGCTCGTCCTGCAGATCGTCGAGCAGGTTGATCACCTGAGCCCGGATCGAGACGTCCAGGGCAGACACCGGCTCGTCGGCGATGACCAGCTTGGGCCGCAGCGCGAGAGCCCTGGCCACGCCGATGCGCTGCCGCTGGCCGCCGGAGAACTCGTGCGGGTAGCGATTGATGTGTTCCTCGGACAGGCCGACAAGGTCCAGCAAGTCCAGTACTCGCTGGCGGATCTGCTGCCGGTCCCCGACCTTGTGGATTCGCAGCGGGTCGGCGATGATCGCGCCGACGCGCTTGCGCGGGTTCAGCGAGGCGTACGGATCCTGGAATACCATCTGCAGTTCGCGGCGCACCGGACGCAGCTGGCGGCGGCTGTAGGAGGAGATGTCATTGCCCTCGAAGACCAGCGATCCGCTGGTGATGTCGTACAGCCGGGCGATGCACCGGGCCAGCGTGGACTTCCCGCAGCCGGACTCGCCGACCAGGCCGAGCGTCTCGCCGGCCCGCAGCTCGAAGCTGACGTCGTCGACCGCGTGTACCCGGGCTACCTCGCGCTGCAGCAGGACGCCCCTGCGGATCGGGAAGTACTTCTTCAGGTGCTCGGCCCGCAGCAGGATGTCTCCGGCGGCAATGTCGGGACCTTCGTCCAGGACCGGCAGGTCCGCACCGGTGTGCTCGGTCACGGCCGCTCCTCGACAAGCTCGGGGTGAATCGTGGTGTCTCTGATGTCCTGCTTCTCCTGCGTGGTCAGGTGGCACCGGTCCAGATGGCCGTGCCCGGACTTGTCGGTGAGCTCCGGCAGTTGACTGCACATGTCAAACCGGTGCGTGCAGCGGTCGGCGAAGGAGCAGCCGGTCGGCAGCCGGAGCAGCGACGGCGGCAGGCCGGGGATCGCGGCCAGGCGGCGCGGCCGCGGCCGGTCCAGCCGGGCGATCGAGCCGAGCAGGCCCCAGGTGTAGGGATGCAGCGGGTCGTAGAACAGGTCACGCTGGGAGCCCTGCTCGACGATCTTGCCCGCGTACATGACCGCGATCCGGTCCGCCATGTCCGCGACGACGCCCATGTCGTGCGTGATCAGCACGACGGCGGTGCCGAAGTCTTCCTTCAGCTTCTTGATCAGGTTCAGGATCTGCGCCTGGATCGTGACGTCCAGCGCTGTGGTCGGCTCATCGGCGATCAGGACGTCCGGGTTGCAGGACACGGCCATCGCGATCATGACCCGCTGGCGCATGCCGCCGGAGAACTGGTGCGGGTAGGCATCGATGCGCTCGCGGGCGTTCGGGATGCCGACCGAGGTCAGCAGTTGCACCGCCCGGTCCCGTGCCGCTGACTTGCTCACCTTCTCGTGCTCGCGGATCTGTTCCTCGATCTGCCAGCCGACCTTGTACACCGGGTTGAGAGACGTCATCGGGTCCTGGAAGATCATGCCGATCCCGGCGCCCCTGATGGAGCGGATCTGATCCTGCGACAGTTCCATCAGGTTGGCGCCCTTGTACAGCACCTCGCCCTCGAACTGCGCGTTCGGATCGGCGATCAGCCGCATCACCGACATCATCGTCACGCTCTTGCCCGAGCCCGACTCGCCCACGATGCCGAGCGTCTCGCCCTCGTACAGCGTCAGCGACACGCCGTCGACGGCGCGCACCACGCCATCGTCGGTACGGAAGCTGACTTTCAGGTCGCGTATCTCCAGCAGCGGAGTAGCCATCAGGTGGGCCGCACTCTCGGGTCGAGCCACGCGTAGCCGATGTCGACTAGCGCGTTCGCAACCACGATGAAGAACGCGCCGTAGATGACCACGGCCATGATGGTGGGCAGGTCAAGGTTGGTCAGTGCCTGGTAGGTCAGGAAGCCGACGCCGTGGATGCCGAAGACCACCTCGGTCAGGATGGCCCCGCCGCCGACCAGCGCGCCGAAGTCAAGGCCGAACAGGCTAACGAAGGTGATCATCGAGGTCCGCAGCGTGTGCCGGACCAGCACCCGGCGTTCCGACAGGCCCTTCGCGCGGGCCGTGCGGACGTAATCCTCGCTCTGGATCTCCAGCAAGTTAGCGCGCAAGACCCTGGCGTAGAAGCCGATGTACAGGATCGACAGGGTGATCCAGGGGAAGATCAGGCCCTCGAACCAGTGCAGCGGGCTGGCCGTGAACGGCGTGTAGCCGAGCGGCGGTACCCAGCTGAAGACGCTGTGATGCAGCTTCCCCTGCGTGATCAGGTTGCAGATCTGGCCCAGCCAGAACACCGGCGTGGACACGCCGATGAGGGCCAGGATCATCAGGATCGGGTCGTAGATCCGGCCGCGCAGGCGGGCCGCTGCGACGCCCATCGAGATGGCGGTGACAATCCAGATGAGCGAAGCGCCGAACACCAGCGACAGGGTTGCCGGCGCAGCCGCGAAGATCTCCGGGACCACGAGCTCGCCCTGGTCAGAATAGGAGACCAGGTTCCGGCTGACGAAGATGCGCTTCATCATGATCCCGTACTGGTCCACCAGCGGCCGGTCCAGCCCGAGCTGAGCCCGGACCTCGGCCAGCACCTGCGGGCTCGGGTTACGGCCTGCGATGGCACGGGCCGGATCCACGCCCGGTGTCTTGAAGAAGATGATGAACACCACGACCGTGATGACGAACATGACCAGCACGGTCCACAGGGTGCGGCGGATGACAAAGCCAGCACGATGGCCCCCGGTTAGTGAGCAGGGTCACAGCTAGCCCACCCTCAGCTTGGCTCGCGGGTCCAGCGCATCTCGGACGCCGTCGCCCAGCACGTTCAGCGCCAGCACCGTCAGTACGATCATGATGCCGGGCGCCAGCGAGACCCAGGGCCTGGTGTACAGCAGATCCTGCCCGTCCGCGATGATCGTGCCCCAGCTCACGTTCGGCGGCTGGACGCCGACCGACAGGTAGGACAGGGCGGACTCGGTCAGGATCGTGGTCGCGATCATCAGCGGCAGCAAGCACGATGACCGTGGACACCACGTTCGGCAGGACCTCGGAGAAGATGAGCCGGAAGTTCGACGCGCCCTGCGCGATGGCGGCCTCGACGAACTCCTTGTTCACGACCGACAGCACCTGGCCGCGTACCGGCCGGTAGACATACGGCACGTAGATAAGCCGATGATGACCGTCGGCGTCCACAAGCTGGTCGCGCTGACAGTGAGGAGGCCGACCTGGCAGCCCGTTGGAGTGCGTCAGCAACTCGGTGGCAAGCGAGATCGCCAGCAGGTAGACGGGGAAGGCCCAGATCACGTCCATGAGCCTGGACAAGATCGCGTCGGTCAGGCCGCCGAAGAACCCGGCGATCAGCGCGACGACGGTGGCGACCACGCAGCACAGCAGGGCCGAGCAGATGCCGATCTGCAGCGACGCGCGGCCGCCGTACAGCAGCAGCGCCGCGACGTCCCGGCCGAGGTTGTCGGCGCCGAGGAAGTAATGGTGCACGTTCCAGGTCGGCCCGATCGGGGTCTCGCCGAGCTTGAGCAGCCCGCCGCCCGCTGCATGACCGGAGGGACCTTGCCGTGTATCACGGTGGTGCCGTTGAGGTTGGGGCTCAGCGACGCTTGAGTCATGCGCGATGTCGTGCGCATACAGCGGCGCCGCGACGCTGATCACGACGATGAGCAGGAAGAGGACCAGAGCAGCCAGCGCGATGCGGTTTCTCCGGAGCCTGCGCCAGGCCAGCGCCCACGGGTTGCGGCCGGCGACAGCCGGCCGCAACTCCGTAGACGTGGCCTGTTCAGCTACAGCAGCCATGAAGTGGTCTCCGCCAGGATCGGCGGGCCTACTTCGACAGCCACAGCTGGTCGATCAGGATGTACCACTGCGGGTTCCACTCGTAGCCGTTCACGTTCTTGGACAGGAAGTCGATCTGCTTGGGGTTGTACAGGTCGACCCAGGGTGCCTGCTGGGTGTCCTGCTGGTCAACCTTTGTCCACAGTGCTGCGGCCTGCGTCGGGTTGGTGGCCTCGACCGCTTCAGCCTGGTTGATCTCGGTCTGGATGGACTTGTCGCAGAACGCCGCGATGTTCGGGCTCGCGTCGCTGTTCTTGTGGATGGTGTTGCAGCCGAGCAGCACGTTGAGGAAGTCGGACGGGGCCGGGTAGTCCTGGTACCACGCGGACCAGGCGACGTTCCACTTGCTCGAGTTCGCCGAGTTCTGCACGAACGGGTACTGGTTCGCGGCCGTACAGCAGCTGGGTGCTCGCCTTGTAGCCGATCGAGTTCAGGTCAGAGACCATCTGCTCGGCCAGTGCGGTGCCCACCTGGTCGTTGGTGCCGTTGACGACGACCTTCTCGCCTGCGGTCCCTGACTGCTTCACCAGCTGCTTGGCCTTGGCCACGTCGGGCGCTGTCCAGGTTGTCTGCGAACCTGTCGTGTACGGGCAGTACGCCTTGTACGACGGGAAGTTCGGCGGCAGGATCTGGCAGGCCGGGACAGCCAGCGACGGGCCACCCGCGATCTTGACGTAGGCGGAGCGGTTAGCCGCGTAGTTGATGGCCTGGCGCGCCAGCACGTTGTTGAACGGCGGGCGGGTGGTGTTCAGCGCCATGTACCAGTCCGCGGTCAGCGTGTTCACGTGAATCTGGCTCGCGTACTGCGCGCCGTTGAGCGTGGACAGCTGGTCGGAGGGGATCTGGTCGCCGTCGAAGACCTCGTTGGCCTCGTTGTTCTCGACCTCAGTGACCTCGTCGGAGACCTGCAGGCCGTACTTCTCGATGATCTCGTTCGGGTTGCCAGCCGGCTGGGCGACCGTGCTCCACACCTTGAAGTACGGGTTGCGGACCAGCACCGCCTCGGTGTTGGGGTTATACGACTTCCACATGTACGGACCGGTGCCAGGCGGCACGTTGTTGCCCGTCAGTTTCATCGAGGTGGTCGACGGCACCGCGTAGGCGAACGGCAGCGACAGCTGGTCCATCAGCTCCGGGTCGGGAGCGGTCAGGTTCAGGGTCAGCGTGTACGCCGAGTCATTCGCGACGACGCCGCCGGCCTTGTCCAGGTCGCAGCCCTTAGTGCTGCACGTACTGGCGCCGACGATGTCGCTGTAGAAGGAGGTCGGGCCGGGCACGGTGAACTGCCGGTCGAAAGTCGTGACGAAGTCGCTGGGCTTCAGCGTCGCGCCGTTGGAGAACTTGATGCCGCGGCGGATGTTGAAGACGTACGTCTTGCCGCCGTTGGTCGGCGTCGGGATTGACGTCGCCAGGTCGGGCACGATCTTGGTGCCGGGCAGCCCGCCCACGTGCGAAAAGCCCACGAGACCGTCGTGGCTGTTGATGAGCAGCTGCCACTCTTCCAGGGTGTAGTTCTGCGCCGGGTCAGCCACGCCAAAGGCCGAGTTGGCCAGGATGGTGAACGTGCCGCCAGCGTGAGCACTGGTGGTGCTGGTGCTCGAACTGCTGGACGGGGCCGGGTTACTGCTGCAGCCGGCCACCACGACGGCCAGGGCGCCGACAGCGGCAAGACTTGCCAGCCCGGCCCGGCGGCCGCCACGCATGGCCACTTTTGACCTCATCTGTGTCATCTAATGCCTCCTTAGTGCAGAAGTTATACTGGCTCAAGGCAGGCATTTGGAAGCGAACTGCGATAACGCTTTGGCAGCAGCATCGTTAACTGAAGCCCCACCAGCGCCGTCATATCCGCTTTTTGCTGGCATGTCATATCCAGTCGCCAGGCCAGGTCCGGGCCGCCTGTGACCAGGCAAGCAACCCCTCGCCCGGCTCCCGGGCCATGGTGACGGCGGTCCCGGCCGTCAGCGGATCCGTCAGCCCGGCCGGTCGGTCAGCACGAAGGTGAGGGCGCCGAAGGACACCAGGTCGCCGGGGCGCACCGGCATCGGCCCGGTCACCCGCCAGCCGTTCAGCCGGGTGCCGTTGGTGGAGCCGAGGTCGTCCAGCAGCCAGCCCGCGGCCGCGCGCTGCAAGCAGGCGTGCCAGCGGGACACGGTGGCATCCGCCAGGGTCATGTCGCAGGTCAGCTCGCGGCCGATGGTGAACCGGGGCTGCGACCCGGACGGCAGCGCGAGGGCCGGCGGCCAGCCGCGCAGCCACCGGTCCGCGGCCTGCACCGTGCGGCGCCAGTGCCGGCGCAGCACCGCGGCCAGCCGGCGCTTACCAGGCAGGTCCGCCACGAGCCGCCACAGGTCGGCACTGGCCGTGGCCCGCAGCGCTTCGTCGACCCGCTGGGTGAACGTCTCGTGCGTGAGCCGCCCGGCGACAAATCCCGCACTGAGTTTGGCCAGTGCCTGATCCCGCTCGGCGTCGGACGGCCTGACCTGAGCCAGGCTGCCCGCGGCTGGGTCTGGCGGCGCCGTCACACCAGCGATTATCAGGCCGAAGCCGACTCACCGACAAGGTCAGCGGTAGCGGGCTGCAGCGGGAAATGGCAGGCCGCTACGTGGCCGGGCCCGAACTGCCGCAGTGGCGGTTCTAGCTCGCGCGCAGTCCTCCCTGGCCAGCGGGCACCGGGTGCGGAAGCGGCAGCCAGACGGCGGGTTGATCGGGCTCGGCAGCTCGCCCGGATACGCCGACCTCGGTCTTGGCCCTGGCGAGCCGCGGGATCGGGCACCGGGATCGTCTTGATCAGCGCCTCGGTGTACGGGTGCGCCGGGCGCGCGGTAGATGTCGTCGCCGGAGCCGAGCTCGACGAGCTTGCCCGAGGTACATCACGCCGATCCGGTCGGCCAGGTACTTGACGACGGCCAGGTCGTGCGAGATCACCACGACGCCAGTCGGTGCTCGGCCTGCAGCCGCTTCATCAGGTTCAGCACCTGGGAGCGGATCGACACGTCCAGCGCGCTGACCGGCTCGTCGGCGACGATCACCTTCGGGTCCAGCATCAGCGCCCGGGCCAGCCCGATCCGCTGCCGCTGGCCGCCGGAGAACTCGTGCGGGTAGCGCTCGAGCGCGTTGCGCGGCAGCCCGACCTCGTCCAGCAGCTCGCCGACCCGCTGCCGCTGCTCCTTGCCGGCTGCCGATTCCCTGGATCGCCAGCGGCTCGCGCGAGGATCGCGCCGGACCCGCATCCGCGGGTCCAGCGACGCGTACGGGTCCTGGAACATCATCTGCAGGTCCCGGCGGCCGTGCCGCAGCTCCGCCCGCGTCAGCGCGAAGACCTCGACGCCGTCGCAGCGGACCCGACCCGCAGTCGGGCTTCTCCAGTGCCAACGATCAGCCTGCCCAGCGTCGTCTTGCCGCAGCCCGACTCCCCGACCAGGCCGAACGTCTCGCCGGCGTCGAGCGAGAAGCGACACGCCGGAGACCGCCTTACACGCGCGACCTTGCGCTGCAGCACCGCCGGCGGTGACCGGGTACTCCCTGACCAGGTCGGTGACCCGCAGACCGGGCCGGCCGCCACGGGCTGGGCCGTGGGCCGCGGCCGACCCGGCCGCGATCCGGCGGCGGCGGCACTGAGGCCGGACGAGCCACGTTCCCGGTAGTAAGGTCGTCGGTTCGCAGCGGGCCGTCGACCGGATGCCAGCACGCGAACAGGTGCTCGGCGCTCGGTGCCGGTCAGCGGCGGCTCCTGCTCGCGGCACTGGTCGGTCGCGTATGGGCAGCGGGCCGCGAACCGGCAGCCGGCCGGCGGGTTGGTCAGGTCGGGCGGGATGCCGGGGATCGTGAGCGAGCCGCTGCGGTGCGGTCCTGGGTCGAGCGTCGGGATCGAGCCGAGCAGCGCCTGGGTGTAAGGGTGTCGCATCGCGCGCGAACAGCTCGTGGGTCGGCGCGGTCTCGACGAGCCGCCCGGCGTACATGACGTTGATGCGGTCGGCGCGGCCGGCGACCACGCCCATGTCGTGGGTGACCAGCAGCATCGCCATGCCGAGCCGCTCCTTCAGGTCGTCGAGCAGGGCCAGGATCTGGGCCTGGATGGTGACGTCGAGCGCGGTCGTCGGCTCGTCGGCGATCAGCACCTTCGGGCTCGCAGGCCAGCGCCATCGCGATCATCACCCGCTGGCGCAGCCCGCCGGACAGCTGGTGCGGGTAGTCCGACAGCCGCTCTGCGGGCCGCGGCAGCCCGACCAGCTCGAGCACCTCGAGCGCCCGGTCCCGCGGCCTCCGCCTTGGCCGGCGCCGCGGTGCAGCCGGACCGGCTCGGCGACCTGGTAGCCAATGGTCTTGGTCGGGTTCAGCGACGTCAGCGGATCCTGGAAGACCATCGCCATCTCGTTGCCGCGCAGCTTGCGCAGCTCGTCTTCCGGCAGGCCGACCAGCTCGCGGCCGTCCAGCCTGATCGAGCCGCCGACGATCTTGCCGCCGGGCGGCAGCAGGCCCAGCACGGACAGGCCGGTCATCGACTTGCCAGAACCGGATTCGCCGACCAGGCCGAGCGTCTCGCCCGGCTCGATGCGCAGGTCGACGTTGCCGACCGCATGCACGACCGAGCGGGACTGCTGGATGTGAGTGGACAGATCGGTGATTTCCAGCACGGGAGCCACGGGCCGAACCTTTCGTGAGCGACGGCAGGATGAGCGTCGGCAGGGTGAGAAACGGCGGTGTTAGCGACGGCGCAGCCGGACGTCCAGCGAGTCGCGCAGCGCGTCGCCGACGAAGTTGCACGCCAGGATGACCGCGACGATGCACGCGCCGACCGGGTAGACCAGCCACCAGTAGCCGTCTTGCAGGTAACCGACGCCGTTGGACAGCTGATCGCCCCAGTCGGTGTGCGGGTACTGCAGGCCGAACCCGAGGAAGCCGAGCACCGCCAGCGCCAGGATCGCGTCCGCGACCTGGAAAGTGACGTTGACGATCGATGACGCTCAGCGAGTTCGGGATCAGGTGGCTGAGCACGATCCGGCGCCGGGACGCGCCCGCCGTCCGGGCCGCGGATACGAAGTCCCGCACCCGCAGCGTCAGTACCTCACCGCGGACCAGCCGGGCCGGGACGAGCCAGGAAAACACCGCGAGCACGAGCACCAGCGTCACCGCCGAGGAGCTGTACCGGCTGGCCAGGATCAGGATGGCGAACAGGAACGGGATCGACAGCATCATGTCCACCACGCGCATCATCAGCGCGTCGGCCAGGCCGCCTGCCAGGCCCGCGACCGCGCCCCAGAGCATGCCGATGCCGGTCGCCAGCAGCGCGGTGAACAGGCCGATCTCCACCGCGGCCTGGCCGCCGAGCATGAGCCGGCCGAGTTCGTCGAAGCCCTGGTTGTCGGTGCCGAGCGGGTGCCCGGCACCCGGCGGCAAGAAGGTGTCCAGGTTATTCACCAGCAGCTGGTTGGTGTGATAGACGGCCGGCCCGGCGAAGCTGAACAGGACGAAGAACACCAGGATGGCCACGCCGGCCACGGCCAGCCGGTTGCCGGCGAACTCGCGCAGGGCCAGCCGCCAGCCGCTGCGGACCGGGCCGACTTCGCCGCCCTCGGCCAGGCCCGCGGCGCCGGCACTGGCTCCTTCTCCCGGCCCGAGCAGGGACGGCACGTTTCCGATCATCGGCTTCTCCTCGGCTGACGGCGATTAGTGCGGTGGGTGCGGCGTCCGGCTCGCGGCACGCGGCATGGGGTACGCGACACGCGACACGCGACACGCGACACGCGACACGCGACACGCGACACGCGACACGCGGCACGCGGCTCAGGCGAGCCGGATTCTGGGGTCGGCGACGGTCAGCGCGATGTCGGCGAGCAGGTTGCCGGCCACGGTGAGCACCGCGCCGACGAGGGTGTAGGCGAGCAGGATCTGGTAGTCCTCCTGGCCGAGCGCGTTGTAGAACATCAGCCCGAGGCCCGGGTAGTTGAACAGGGACTCGACGATCAGGTTGCCCGCCAGCAGCGCGGGGATCAGCAGCCCGATCAGCGTGATGATCGGCAGGCAGGCGTTGCGGACCAGGTGCCGGCTCAGCACCAGCCGCTCCGGCAGTCCCTTAGCCCGGGCCACCTTGATGAAATCCTGGGCCAGCACGTCCAGTGCGGCCGACCGCATGTACCGGGAAAACAGAGCCACCGTCAGCACGGTCAGCGTCAGCACCGGCAGGACGAGCTGGCCGGGGTGCCCGAGCACGTACCCGATTGAGGTGACGGTCGAGTTGTCCACCGCGGGGAACGCGTCGAACGGCTGGCCGAGCGCGAAGAGCTGAATCAGCAGCAGCCCGGTCAGGAAGACCGGCATCGCGTAGCCGATGAAGGCGCCCGCCGCCAGCGCGTTGTCGGCCAGGCTGCGCCGCCGCACCGCCTGGAAGATGCCCATCGGGATCGCGATGATCAGCGTCAGCACCAGGCTGAGGAAGGTCAGCAGCGCGCTGCGCGGCGCATAGGCGGCCAGCAGCGAGTCCACCGACTGGTTCAGCTTGTAGGACTGGCCCAGGTTGCCGTGCAAAAGCTGCCACACGTATGAGCCGTACTGAACCAGGAACGGGTTGTCGAAGCCGTGCTGTTTGTTCCAGGCTGCCACCGTGGCCTTGTTTGCCCGGGTGCCGAGCACCACCGTGCCCGGCGACCCGGCGATCAGGTGCAGCATCGTGAAGACGAGCAGGGTGATGCCAAGGACGACGACGACAGCCACCAGCAGTCGTCTGATGATGTAGGCCGTCATGAGCCGCTGACCTTTCTGGGGGGAAGCAGGAACCCGCCGGCCAGGCCGGAACGCGAGCCAGGCCGGAGCGCGCGCCAGACCGTGCCCTGCCCGCCGCCGTAGTTCGGCGGGCAGGGCACGGGTGCTAAGGCGCCGCAACACGCCTTCCCGGTTGCCTGCCGCGCCGAAGGAGTCAAAGGTCGCGGCAGGCCGTGCCAGGCCTACTTGACGAGGTAGAGCTCCTCGGGGTTGTACACGAACTGAGTCAGCACCTGGAAGCCGCTCGCCGGACCGGAAACGTTGTCCTTCCAGGCCCAGATCTCGTCGTTGAGCGGCTCGAAGATGCCGGGCAGGTTCTGCGCCATGTAACTGGCCTCCGCCTTCAGCGCATTCGGGTTCGGGCTGTTCAGCGAGCCGGAGATGGCCGCATCGGCGCCTGGCTCGCTGTAGCCGCCGTTGTTGCCGGCCCCGCCGGTGTTGAAGATCTGGTTGGTGGTCGGGTAGACCGTCTCGGTGTAGCCGCCGAACTGGTCAGCGGCCCAGCTGTTGATGTACTTGGCGTCCTGCGGCACCGGGTCGTTGTAGTTCTGGATCAGGAAGGTGAAGGTCTTGCCCTGCGGGGTGATGGTGATGCCGGCGTCTTGCTTGGCGGCCGAGGCCAGGCTGTCGATCAGCTCGCCGATCCAGCCCGGCGAGGTCGAGTACGGCAGGTTGAACGACAGCGGCGTGCCGGCCGGAATGCCAGCCCCGCACTCGCCCGCCGCGGTGCCTGCCTTCGCGCAGACCGTCTGCCCGCCTGGCACTACCTTCCAGCCGTGACTGGACAGCAACTGCCGGGCGTGCGCCGGGCTGAACGGGTACGGCGCCTTGACCGCGTTGGCGGGCACGTACGGCGTGGCCGGCAGCTCCGGCACCGGGCCGTAGGCGGGGATGCCGGCGCCCTTGAAGATGCCTTTGATCTCGGCCGGCTCGTCCTGCAGGCTGGCGATCGCCTGCCGCACGTACAGCTGCGCGACGATGTCGTTCCAGTGCCCGGTGGTGTCCTTGAAGTTGAACGGGATGTAGTTGAAGCTCATGCCCGGGTAGCCGAACACGCTGTAGCCCTTGGATTTCAGTGAGTTCACTTGCGGCAGGTCCGGCAGCGGCACGTTGCCGATGCTGAGCGCGCCGGAGGTAAGTGCGTCGAACTCGGCGGTCTCGGACGTGTAGGCGATCATGTCCAGCTGGCTGAATTTGGCCTTGTACGGGCCACCGTAGGACGGGTTCGGCACCATGTTGAAGGAGCCGGTGCTGGAGTTGAAGTAGGTCAGCCGGAACGGGCCGTCAACGACTTGCCAGAGCGGGTTGGCCGCGTAGGTGCTCTCCTGGCCTGACAGCCCGGCCAGGTACTGGTAGATGGCCTTGGCGCCGGCCGGGGTGGTCCAGTCGACCGGCGGGCCGCCGGCCTTGCTGACGTCCCACGCCTGCGACGGGAGCGGGCTGACCTGGCCGATCTCGTCGTCGATCACCCAGGCCGGGTTGTACACCTTGGTGAAGGTCATCTGGACCGTGCTGGCGTTCACGGCCTTGGCGGTCATATTGAACGGGAACTGGGCGGGCACGTAGGCCGCGTAGTTCGACGGGTTGATGCCGACCGCGGCCTTGATCAGCGCGATGTCGAACAGCACGTCGTTCGCGGTCAGCGGCTTGCCGTCGGACCACTTGTACGCCGGGTTCAGGCTGAAGGTGAAGGTCTTGCCGCCGTTGGACACAACCGGGTCGGTCCCGGTGCTCAGCGGCCAGTCGATGACCTGCTTGTCACCTTCAGGCGACCAGAACAGCGGCCGCCACATCATCAGCTGGAACAGCGACACCGAGCCGATGCTGTTGTTCTGCCCGTTCACGACCGGGAAGATCCAGGTCGGCGGCACGCCGGGAAATTCCGGCATGGAAATTGTGCCGGTGCCCGCCGGCGTCCCGTGCTCGGCCGGGATAGTGCCGAATGCGCCGGAAATCGCTGCGCCGCCTCCGGTGTTTTTAGAACTGCCGCAAGCGGTGAGAACAGAAACTACGGCAATGCCGATTGCGGCAAATTTAATGCCGGTTCGAGCAAATCGCTTCATCAGCCTTCCTGCCTTTCCATCGGAGCGGACCAGCGCACGTAGATGCAGGCCATCCGTGGAGCACGGTAGGTGAGGCGGGGTTGCGATCAAAGGTCGAAATAGTCACAGGACAATATCGATGGTGCACTAGCGCGCATTTACTGACATGAATCCCACGGATAACGTCATGGCGAGCGTAATGTGACTCGATGACGGCCGGAAGCGCGCAGGAATCATCGAATTGAGCGGTCCCGAAATTAAGTCAGAAAGCCCAGGAATTCGGCCATGAATGGCCCGCGGGGCCGGGCCGGGCAGGGCGCGAACGGCGCGCGGGCAGCGTGCCTGGCCGGGCAGCGGGCGGACGACGCGCGGGCGGCGCCGCGTCCGGCGGCGGCAGCGAAGCGGCGGTCAGGCGCCCATCGCGTGCGCGCCGCCGTCAACGTGCACGATCTCCCCGGTCGTCGCGGGGAACCAGTCCGACAGCAGCGCGACGCAGCCGCGCGCGGCCGGCTCGGCGTCGGTCAGGTCCCAGCCCAGCGGCGCCCGCGCCGACCAGAGGTTCTCGAACTGGTCGAAGCCGGGGATGCTCTTGGCCGCCATCGTCTTGACCGGGCCGGCCGACATGAGGTTGACCCGGATCCCCTTCGGGCCGAGGTCGCGGGCCAGGTACCGGGCGGTGGACTCCAGCGCGGCCTTGGCCACGCCCATCCAGTCATAGGCAGGCCAGGCCACGCTGGCGTCGAAATCCATTCCGACGATGGCGCCGCCAGGCCGCATCAGCGGCAGGGCGGCCATCGCCAGCGACTTCAGCGAGTACGCCGACACCTGGAACGCGGTCGCCGCATCCTGCCACGTCGTCTGCAGGAAATTGCCGCCGAGCGCGGCAGCCGGGCCGAACGCGATGCCGTGCACGACTCCGTCCAGGCCATCGACGTGCTCGGCGACGCGCTCCGCCAGCGAGCCCAGCTGTTCCTCGCTGGTGACATCCAGCTCAAGCACCGGCGGCGGCTGCGGCAGCCGCTTCGCAATCCGTTCCACCAGGCTCAGCCGCGGGAACGCGGTGAGCACCACGGTCGCGCCCTCCTGCTGGGCGAGCCGCGCGACGTGGAACGAGATCGATGCGTCGGTGAGAACCCCGGCGACCAGGATCCGCTTGCCGTCCAGGATGCCCATGGCCTACCTCCGGGATTAATTCGGGAACGTGGTCGTCAGTGGCCCATGCCGAGTCCGCCATCGACCGGCAGCACCGCGCCGGTGATGTAGCCCGCGTCGGGCCCGGCCAGGAAGGATACGGCCGCGGCCACCTCGTCGGCCGAGGCGTACCGGCGCAACGGCACGCCGGCCAGGATCGCCGCCCGCTGGTCCTCGGTCAGGGCCTGCGTCATGTCGGTGTCGACGAAGCCCGGCGTGACGATATTGACGGTGACGCTGCGGCTGGCGAGCTCGCGTGCCAGGGAGCGGCCGAAGCCGATCAGGCCGGCCTTGGAAGCCGCGTAGTTGGTCTGCCCGCCGGAACCGAGCAGGCCGACAACCGAGGAAATCAGGATGATGCGGCCGCGGCGCAGCTTGATCATGCCGCGCACGGCCCGCTTGGCCACCCGGTAGGCGCCGGTCAGGTTGGTGTCGAGCACATCGGCGAAGTCATCCTCGCTCATCAGCGCCAGCAACTGGTCCCTGGTGATCCCGGCGTTGGCGACCAGTACCTCGACCGGGCCGTGCGCCTCCTCCGCCACCTTGAAGGCGGCGTCGACCTGGGCGGTGTCGCGGATGTCGCAGGTCGCGACGGTCAGGCCCTCGATCGGCTCGCCGGACCTGGAGGTGACGGTCACGCCGTCGCCGTCGGCGGCCAGGCGCCGCGCGATGGCCAGCCCGATCCCGCGGTTGCCGCCGGTGACGAGTGCAGATCGGCTCATAGGGACTGCCTACCTCCGGATTCGCTGCGGTCGCAGGCGAGCGTACAGCCCCGCCGGGTGCGACGCAGCTGCCGGACCGGCCCGCGATAGGTTGGGATCCCGTGGACCCTAACCTGACGCCGCCGGCAGGCCAGGCCGGCCGGGCTGACCAGATCGATCCCGAGTTCACCGCCTATCCGCTCGCCCGGCTCGCCGACGCGGCGCTCACGAAGGCCAGCCAGCTCGGCGCCGGGCACGCTGACTTCCGGGCCGAGCGGATCCGCGGCCAGGGCGTCAGCCTCTCCGACGGCAAGCTGGAGACCCAGTTCGACGCCGATGACCTGGGCCTGGCCGTCCGGGTCGTGGTGGACGGGACCTGGGGCTTCGCCGCGGCCGTGGACCTGACGCCGGAGGCCGCCGAGCGCGCCGCGGCCGAGGCCGTCGACGTAGCCAGGGTCGCGGCCGCGATGAACCGCGAGCCGATCGAGCTGGCCGACGAGCCTGGCCACGGCAAGGTGACCTGGGTGTCGGCCTACGCGATCGACCCGTTCGGCGTCAGCGTCGCGGACAAGATCGCGCTGCTGTCGGACTGGAGCCAGCTGCTGCTGGCGGCGCCGGGCGTCGACCATGCAGACGCATCGCTCTACCAGGTCAAGGAATGCAAGTACTACACCGACGGGTCGACGACCGCGCTGCAGCAGCGGGTGCGGGTGCATCCGGAGCTGACGGCGGTCGCGGTGACTCCCGACGGCCGGTTTGACAGCATGCGGACACTTGCGCCGCCGGCCGGCCGCGGCTACGAGTACCTCACCGGTACCGGCTGGGACTTCCCGGCCGAACTCGCGGAGATGCCCGGACTGCTGGCGGCCAAACTGGCCGCGCCGACTGTCACGGCCGGCCGGTACGACCTGGTCATCGACCCGTCGAACCTGTTCCTGACCATCCACGAATCGATCGGGCACGCCACCGAGCTGGACCGCGCGCTCGGCTACGAGGCGGCCTACGCCGGCACCTCATTCGCGACTTTCGACAAGCTCGCCAGCTTGCAGTACGGCTCGCCAGTTATGCACGTGACCGGGGACCGGACCGCCGAGCACGGGCTGGCCACGATCGGCTTCGACGACGAGGGCGTGGCCGGGCAGTCCTGGGACCTGATTACCGGCGGGATCCTGACTGGCTACCAGCTCGACCGGCGGATGGCCAGGCTGAAGAACCTCGGCCGGTCCAACGGCTGCGCCTTCGCCGACTCCCCCGGCCATATGCCCATGCAGCGGATGGCGAACGTATCCCTGCAGCCGGCGCCAGACGGGCCGTCGACGCAGCAGCTGATCGCCGGGGTGACCGACGGGATCTACGTCGTCGGCGACAACAGCTGGTCGATCGACATGCAGCGGTACAACTTCCAGTTCACCGGCCAGCGGTTCTTCCGGATCCGCAACGGCCAGCTAGCCGGGCAGCTGCGTGACGTGGCCTACCAGGCGACAACGACGGACTTCTGGAACTCGATGGAGGCCGTCGGCGGGCCGCAGACCTACGTGCTCGGCGGCGCCTTCAACTGCGGCAAGGGCCAGCCGGGCCAGGTGGCGCCGGTCAGCCACGGCTGCCCGGCGGCGCTGTTCCGCGGGGTCAGGATCCTTAACACGGTGGAAGAGGCGGGCGCATGAGCACGCAGGCACCGCAGGAGGCCGTCGAGCGGGCACTGCAGGCAGCGCGGTGTGACGACTGCATCGTCATCGCCGAGGAGAGCTCCACGGCCAACCTGCGCTGGGCCGGCAACTCGCTGACCACCAACGGGGTGGCCCGGTCACGGCAGCTGACGGTCATCGCCGTGCTCAGGACCGGCGGGACGGCCAGGGTCGGGGTGGTGTCACGGGCAGGCGCACGGGACGAGCAGATCGCCGAGATCGTCGCCGCGGCCGAGCACGCGGCGGCCGAGGCCTCCCCGGCCGAGGATGCGCAGCCGCTGGTCGACAGCTCGCCTGGTGCGGAGCCGGCTGGGATGGCGAGCCGGCCGTGACAGGGATCGGCGTACTCGGCGGCGTGGCCAGCCGCCTCGGCAGCGCCTTCGAGACAGCCGCAAGCGGCGGCCAGGCGCTCTACGGGTTCGCCGAACATCAGCTGACCTCGGCCTACCTGGGCACCTCGGCCGGGCTCCGGCTGCGGCACGACCAGCCGACCGGCCGCCTGGAACTCAACGCTAAGTCGGCCGACCTGGCCTCGTCCGCCTGGGACGGCGCCAGCACCAGGGATTTCACCGACGTCGACGTGGAAACGATGGCGGCCGGCCTGTCGCAGCGCCTGGGCTGGGCGCGGCGCGCCGTCGAGCTGCCGGCCGGCCGGTACGAGGCCCTGCTGCCGCCGACGGCCGCGGCCGACCTGATGCTGCCGATGTACTGGTCGGCGGCCGCCAGGGACGCCGCCGACGGGCGCACCGTGTTCAGCAAGCCGGGCGGCGGTACCCGGATCGGCGAGCAGCTCACCAGCCTGCCGCTGTCGCTGTTCAGCGATCCGGCGGCGGCCGGGCTGGAATGCTCGCCGTTTGTGCTGGCGCATGCGTCCGGCCGCCGGTCTTCGGCCTTCGACAACGGGCTGCCGCTGGCCAGGACCGACTGGCTGCACGGCGGCTCGTTGGGCGCGCTGGTGCAGACCAGGCACTCGGCCGCGCTGACCGGTCAGCCGGTCACGCCGGGCATCGACAACCTGATCATGGAGACGGCCACCGTCCCTACCAGCGGCGTCGGCGCGGCGTCGCTCGCCGACATGGTCGGCCGGACCAGCCGCGGCCTCCTGCTGACCTGCCTGTGGTACATCAGGACGGTCGACCCGCAGACTCTGCTGCTGACCGGGCTGACCCGCGACGGGGTGTACCTGGTCGAGAACGGCGAGGTCACCGGCGCCGTCAACAACTTCCGGTTCAACGAGAGCCCGGTCGCCATGCTGGCCAGGATCACCGAGGCCGGGGCCACGACCAGGACACTGCCGCGGGAGTGGAGCGACTACTTCACCAGGGCGGCCATGCCACCGCTGCGGGTCGAGGGCTTCAACATGTCCTCGGTCAGCCAGGCCAGCTGAGCCCGGCGGGTCCGCCTCAGGAATCCTCGAGCCGGAAGCCGACCTTCAGGCCGACCTGATAGTGCGCCACGTTGCCGTCGACGATCTGGCCGCGGACCTGGGTCACCTCGAACCAGTCCAGGTGCCGCAGGGTCTGGCTGGCGCGCAACAGGGCCCCTTTGATGGCGGGCTCGATGCCGTCAGGCGAGGTGCCGACGATCTCGGTAACGCGGTAGGTACGGTCCGTCATCCAGTTCTCCTCGGCTCGGTGGGCTGGCTAGCTCGGCGGGCTGGCTAGCGGCGACGGCGCAGCCAGTAGGCGGCCAGGCCGGTGATGATCACGACTGGCACCCAGACCACCAGCACCACGCCGGGGCTCCGGTAGCTCTCGGACAGCGCGGCCACGGCGATGAGCGTCAGCGGCAGCCCGGCGACCACCGCACCGGCGACGCCGCCGGCGAACGCGTAGCGCCGCTTGCTCAGCCGGACCGGGTCGACCGGCCGGCGCCGGGCCGGGCCTGCCTGCCGCCAGCGCCGGGCCGGGATGCTGGCCAGCCGTTCCTCGACTCGCGCCTCGATCTGCTTGTCCAGCTTGGCCAGGAAAGATTCGACGACGGCGTCGCCGTAGTCAGGCCCGAGTTCGGCGTGTACTTCAGCCGCCGCCCGGACGTCTTGCGCGCTCACCGGTGCCTCGCCCATGGCTCGCACGCTAACCGAAACCAGCGCGTTTACCCCGGAGGCGCTCCGTGCATTGGCGGCACTTGCCAGGGCGGAATAACGTGGAGACGTGAGAAGTGCTAATCGGACCCGCCGTGACCAGGCATACCTGGTCACCGAGGCGCGGCCTGGGCTGTCGGAGGACATCTCCTACCGGGAGCGCCGGTACCTGATCATGATGGGAATCAGGACCGTCTGCTTCGTCACAGCGCTGCTCATGTTCGTCAACCACCTGGGCTGGCTGACCGCGATCCCCGTCGTCGGCGCGCTGATCATCCCGTACTTCGCGGTGATCTTCGCCAATGGCGGCCGCGAGCCGACGTCGAACCGCGGGTTCCGGCGGTATGAGCCGAACACGCCCGCCATCTACCGGCCGCCGGGCAGCGACGGAGGCGACAGTACCCACACCCCGCCGGCCTGCGGCTAACAGCCAACGGGCTCTCACACCGGCACGCTTTTCGCCCACCCGAGATGTCCGCGTAGTCCCGCGGGCGCAGTCTCGGGGGGCCGTCCCCGACATTGCGAGGTTCGGTGGCCCCAAAATGCCCTAAACCGATCGCGAAAAGGCCTGCAAACGTAGCAACGTCGCTGCGGCGCGCCATCGCGGGAGCGAATCGCCCCATCAGGCATGCGATTAGTCCGGATTGGCGAAGGGTGATCTACGTCACCGTGTACCTCGGCGGCGCGACCGGTCACCCGCCGGGCGACCTGATCGCGGTGGTCGCAGCGCTGCCCCGAACCGGCCCGTTCGACGGTGCGCGGACGCCGCACCAGCCCGGCCGCACCGCCCGGCCTGACGCCGCTGTGGCGGCGGCGCGACACGCCCATCGGGAAGAATTTCTGGCCGCCGGACAACCCCCCGTGATCACCCTCACAACCGGCGTCAGCGGCGCGCCCTGGGCATTTCGCCTGACCAGTTAGTCAAGGGCCGCCCAGAGTGGGGTAAACCACCGGGACACCTCACCAGGGATGCTGAGATTGCCTCGTAATCCGGTCTTGACGCACTAGGGGGATGTTCGGTGTAACATGCATACCGGTGCTCTGGTCCCCCGCTGGGGCACCAACTGCCGGCGTTCCGGGCCCCCGTCGGAGCGCCGATGAATGCGACGCCGGGTGGTTTGCCCCCGTAGCCACCCGGCGTCGCTCCATGTTCGCGGGCCTCCGGCCCGCTTCCCAGCGGCTCGCAGTATCTGCCCGGGGGGACACCCCCCGGAGCCCCCCACTACGCCGCCGAGCCTGCCTCAGCCCACGCCGAGCGCCGCCGTAGGGCTGCTGACGTGCCGTCGCGCTGCGTTCCCGCGCGACCGAAAAGGCGCGTAGCTATTCCGTCTTGCTGAACTCAGCAATGGCGACCGACATCATCCCCACGCCCATCACCGCCACGATGCCCAGGGACAGCCACAACGGCACGACCCAGCCGCCCCAGGTGATGTCCGGCGCCAGGTGCGTGTTGATGAAGCCGGCGACCTGCGGCGACACGTTCAGGTGGCTGAAGACCAGGTGCCGCATCGGCCCGACCACATAGGTGAGCGGGTCCAGGCGGGTCAGCACAGTCAGCCAGCCGGGCAGCCCGTTCAGCGGGTAGAGCGCGCCGGAAAGGAAGAACAGCGGGAAGACCAGCATCTGGGTCAGCGCCATGAACGCCTGGAACTGCTTGATCCTGGCCGCCATCATCACCCCGAATGCGGTCAGCGTGAACGACAGCAGCAACAGCATCCCGATCAGGCCCAAGATCAGTACCGGGTTGTACGGCACGTGCGCGAACCAGGCCAGGCACAGGAAGACCACGCCCTGGAAGGTCGCGATCGTGGCGCCGCCCAGGCACTTGCCGATCACGATCGAGGCCCGGCTGACCGGGGCCACCAGGATCTCCCGCAGGAAGCCGAACTCCCGGTCCCAGACGATGGAGCCGGCCGAGAAGATCGCGGTGAACAGCACCGACATGGCCAGTACGCCGGGGTAGATGAACGTCTTGAAGTCGAAATTCGCTGACTGCGGCAAATTGCCGCCGGCCAGCCGGGACAGGCCGGTGCCGAGGATGAACAGGAACAGGAACGGCTGCACCAGCGCGGTGACCGCGCGCAGCCGGTCGGTGCGGAATCGGATCAGCTCGCGCCGCCAGACGATGCTGACGGCGCGCAGGTCGTGCCGCAGGCCCCGGTCGGGAACCGATACCCGGATCCGGTCGATGACGCCGGCGTTGGTGGCCGCTGGCTGGTCGGTTGTCTGAGTCGCCATTACCGCCGCCCCCGCATCTTCGCCATGTTGCGCATGAACTCGTTGCCCGCGCCGCCCTCGGCGTCGCGGATCGTGCTGCCGGTGTAGGACATGAACACGTCGTCCAGCGACGGCCGCGACACGTTCACCGCCTGGATGGGCACGCCGAGTTCGCTGAACAGCCGCGGTATGAACTGCTCGCCGGAGTCGACCGAGAAGGTCACCGCGCCCTCGTGCACGGCCGCGTCGAGGCCGAAGATCTCGCACAGGGCGGCGATGGCCGCCTGGTCGTCGGCGGTGTGGATCTGCACCCGGTCCTTGCCCACGCTGGCCTTGAGTGCCTCGGGCGTGTCGATCGCCACGATCTTCCCGTGGTCAATGATCGCGATCCGGTCGCAGTGCTCGGCTTCGTCCATGTAATGCGTGGTGAGGAAGATCGTGATGTCCTCGCGCTTTTTCAGGTCGTTGATGTAGGCCCAGATCGAGGACCTGGTCTGCGGGTCCAGCCCGACGGTCGGCTCGTCCAGGAACAGCACCCGCGGCGCATGCAGCAGGCCCCTGGCGATCTCCAGCCGTCGCTGCATGCCACCGGAGTACGTGGACACCAGGCTGTCCTTGCGGTCCCACAGGCCGACCATGTCCATGACCTGGCGCATCCGCGGCATCACCGCCGGCTTCGGCACGCCGTACAGCTCGGCGTGGAAGCGCAGGTTCTGCTCGGCGGTCAGGTACGTATCCAGGGTGGTGTCCTGGAACACCAGGCCGATGTTGCGCCGCACCGAGTCCCGATCGGTGGCGGCGTTATGCCCGGCCACCATCGCCGTTCCGGCCGTTGCGTTGGCGAGCGTGCAGAGGATCTTGATCGTGGTCGACTTGCCCGCCCCGTTCGGGCCGAGGAAGCCGAAGGTCTCGCCGCGGGCCACCGTGAAGTCGATGCCGCGCACGGCCTCGACGTCGCCGTACCGCTTGACCAGGCCGGAGACCGTGATCACGGTCTCCGGCCCGGAACCGTCAAGCTCCGCGGCGCCCGGCTGCGTGCCGGTCTGCGCTGTCATCTGCGCTGCCTTTCTGGAGTCGCGGCCGAGCTGCCCCGAGCTGGCCAGCCGGCCGTCTACGAGACTAACCGCGTAGCTGGCCGCTAGTGATGCGGCGTTACTCTCCATCGGTACTGGCGGTGCCAGCGCCGCCGGCGCCCTCGTCCTCGTCGGCGGCGAGGATCCGGTACAGGGCCTTCCGGGTGTCGACCAGGACCTGCCGGGCCTGGCCGCCCTGCGCCTCGGTGCCCGCGCTGATCACCTGGTAAGCGGCCATTGCCACCTGCCCGATCAGCTTGCGCATCTCGATCGCCGGGCCGGCCGCGTTGCCGGCCACGACGTCCCAGGGTGCCCTGAGCTCGTCCGCGTGCGAGGCCGCGTACTGCCGCCCCTCGTCGGTGAGCTGGTAGGCCCTGCGGCCGCCCTCGCCAGCTTCGGCCCTGATCAGTCCCTCGTCCTCCAGCTGCTGAAGCGCCGGGTAGACCGAGCCGGGGCTTGGCCGCCAGACGCCGCCGCTGCGCTCGCCGATCTCCTGGATGATCTGGTACCCGTTCATCGGCTGCTCGCCGAGCAGGGCCAGTGCGGCTGCCCGCACGTCACCCCGCCGGGCTCGCGTGCCGCGCATGTGCCGCGACTCGCGCATCCAGCCGCTCAGCATCGCCGGGTCCGGGCCGGGAAAGCCAGGCCCGCCAGGGAAACCGGGACCGCCGGGAAAACCCGGACCGCCGGGGAAACCCGGACCGAACGGCCCGCCCAGATGACGGCTGCGGCCGCGCCCGCCCCGGCCGCCATGGCCGTGGTGTTCGCCGTCGTCACCGTGCCACCGGCGGCCTTCGCCGTCCTCGGCTGGCTCCCACTTGTCGTCACGTCCGCTGTCGTGTCCGCGGCGCCTGCCGCGCTCGTCGTCGTATCGCATGGTGTTGTGCTCCTTGTGTGTCTGTGGCTGAGCTGCGGGAATCGTCCTAGCCTGATCTATCTCAGACTGTCACCGTAGCTTCAAGATACGTCAACGATATATCGCTATAGTCTTCATGGCAAGCCCGATTGTTGGCAGGACTGTCAGATGCTGCCGCAGCCAGGGCTGCTGCCAGAGCCACAACCACATCGCGGGGTACTTCTGAGCTGCGGCGACTTACCCCGGCTCGGCCGGAGACGGCCAGTTCGCGGCGAGCGCCCGGATCGCGGCCGCGGCCACGTCCGCGGGCATCCCGGAGCCGACCGCGAGGCCCAGCAGATACGCGGTCAGCGGAGCGGCCGGCCGCTCAACCTGGTGCGCGACATCGCGAGCCAGGTCCAGGATCTGCCGGACGTCGGCCGCGGCCGGGTCCAGGCCGAGTTCGGCGCAGACGGCAGCTGTCCAGTCGTCCAGAGCGCTCATGTATCCCCTGCCGGAGCTCGCCCGGCAGCCGCAGTTCGCCCGGCAGCCGCAGTTCGCGCGGCAGCCGCAGTTCGCGCGGCGGCCAGGTCGGCGGGCGTGTCGCAGTCCAGCCACGGCGGCGCGAGGGCCTGCGCTGCTTCCGGCCGGATCAGCACCGGGTCCAGCGGGCCGAACACGCCGCCCAGCGAACTGCCCTCGTACGGCGCCAGGATGCGCCGCAGCGTCCCGGTCTGCCAGACCCCGGCCAGCCATTGCGGCCTGCCATCTGTGTCGGTCAGCACCGCTCCTGCCGCTGCCTGGCCCGCCGCCGGCGAGCCTGCCGCAGCCCCCGGCGACCCCGCTGCGCGCAGCAACCCGGTCAGCCCTGCCGCGGTCAGGAACGGCAGGTCAGCCGCGAGCACCGCCAGCCAGGGCGAACGCACCTCGGCCAGGCCGCGGCGCAAGGCCGGAACCGGCCCGCCGCCCGCAGGTTCCTCCCGCACCCTCCTCAGCCCGCCGCTAAGCCCGGTCGCGGCCGCGGCGAGACCGGCCTGCACCGGCCCCGGCCGCCGCGGGCCCACGATAATCAGCCGGCCCGCGCCAGCGGCCGCGGCGGCCCTGGCCACTAGCACCACCATCGCCGTGCCGGCCGACCTCAAGACCTGGCTTGTCGGCACCCTCCATCCGCGCGGCCCGGCCGCCAGCCAGGATGACAGCATCGAAGTCGGGAACGTGGCCGTCTGCCATCACCGCCGCCTCCGCTGCCCGGCCCGGAGGCAATCAGCCGCCGATGGCCGACATGGGCCGCGCGGGCTGCAAGAAGCCGGGGTCGTTGATGCCATGACCGGGAAGCTTGGCCGCCAGGCAGCGCAGCCACTGATCAGCCAGCTCGTCATCGGTAGCCCCCGATCGCAGCGGGGTCCGCAGGTCGTTCTCGGTCCTGGCGAACAAGCAGTTGCGCAGCTGGCCGTCGGCCGTCAGCCGGACCCGGTCGCACGCGCCGCAGAACGGCCTGGTCACTGAGCCGATGACACCCACTGTGTGCGGCCCGCCGTCGACCACGAACCGCTCCGCCGGCGCTGATCCGCGCTCGTCCGGATCCTCAGGCGTCAGGGTGAACTCGGTGCGCAGGACCGCCAGGATCTCATCGGCGGTGACCATCTCCTCGCGCCGCCAGCCATGCTGCGCGTCCAGCGGCATCTGCTCGATGAACCGGAGCTGGTACCCGTGCGCGAGGCAGAACCGCAGCAGCGCCGGCGCCTCATGATCGTTGACCCCGCGCATCAGCACGGTGTTGACCTTCACCGGCGTCAGGCCGGCCTCGGCCGCGGCCACCAGGCCCTTCAGCACGTCGTCCAGCCGGTCGCGCCGGGTCAGCGTGGCGAAAACGTCCGCCGACAGCGTGTCCAGCGACACGTTGATCCGGTCCAGTCCGGCCGCGTGCAGCGGTACCGCGAGCCGGTCCAGCCCGATGCCGTTGGTCGTCAGCGAGATCTCCGGCCGCGGCGCTAGGCCGGAAACCCGGCCCACGATGTCCGGCAGGCCGCGACGCAGCAGCGGCTCGCCGCCGGTAAACCGGACTTCAGTGATGCCCAGCCTGGTCACCGCGAGCCCGATCAGCCGCACCAGCTCGTCGTCGGTCAGCAGCTCAGGCTTGGGCAGCCAGTCCAGCCCCTCGGCCGGCATGCAGTAAGCGCAGCGCAGATTGCAGCGGTCGGTCAGCGACACCCGGAGATCGGTCGCGGTCCGGCCGTACGAGTCGGTCAGTGCTGTGCCTGGCACCGCGCCACCTCCTCGCAATCGGCATCAAACGGACGTTGCGCGCCTCCGCTCGGTGTCTCCCTACCCTACGGGCTGCCGGCAACCGGCACACGGGCGCAATCCCAGCAATGTGCAGCAACGCGGGCCCGCACTTCCTTCCCGCCGGGAAGATCCACTTACCGGGAACGTGGCCGTCCTGCGTCAGTCCGCGGCCGGCGGTCGCGGCCCCTCGGCGCAACGCGGCGCCACCTCACGCAGCCTGAGGCATGCGGTGAGGTGGTCAGGCGACCTGGTCAGCTGAACCGGTCACGGCCGCCCAGCCTTTGCTGGCGTAGTCATCGAAGTCGGGCTGCATCCGGTCGTAGCGCCGGGCGAACAGCGGCGAGGAGATCATGAAGTCCGCGCTGGCCCGGTTGCAGGCCACCGGGATGTTCCATGCCACCGCGAGCCGCAGCAGCGCCTTGACGTCGGGATCGTGCGGGTGCGGCTCCAGCGGGTCCCAGAAGAAGATGAGCATGTCGACCTCGCCTTCGGCGATCCGGGCGCCGATCTGCTGGTCGCCGCCCAGCGGGCCGCTGCGCAGGCAGGTGACGGGCAGGTCAAGCTCGGTGCCGAGCAGTTCGCCGGTGGTCCCGGTAGCGCAGAGTTCATGCTGGGTCAGCAGCGCGCGGTTAAACCGGGCCCAGGCGGTGAGGTCCGCCTTCTTGTTGTCGTGTGCGATCAGCGCGATCCTGCTCCGCACCGGCAGATCCTGCTGGATGGCCATAGCAGTCAGCCTGCCGTGACGTAGTTTCCGGACCGCGAACGCGGCGTTGCCTGGACGTTTCGGTTCGGCCACTGTTACCGGCGTCGGGCACGCCTGTCTCGCGGCCTACTACGCATTCGCTTAGCATTCACTCGCTGGCCCGCTCTGCGGCGCCGGCCGACGCAATCAGGGCCGGACAGCCGGCCCGATCATCCAGGATGGACGTTATGACGGTGAACGGCGCCATCTGGCGTGACCAGCTCACCGCTGCCGAGCGATGCCGTGCTCGGCCGGGCCGACGACGGCGTTCGGCCGACGCCCGCCCGGATGTCCTGGTCATCGGCGGCGGCATCCTGGGGGTCAACACCGCTGCTGCGTGCGCCGAAGCCGGTCTGGGCAACGTGCTCCTGATCGAGACCGGCAGGCTAGGCGCGGGCGCGACCGGCGGCGCGACCGGCCTGCTGATCCCCGAGCCGCACCAGTGGAGCGACCCCGAGCCCTTCGTCGACCTGGAGCGAGCAGGCCTCGAGCGGTGGCGTGACCTCGAGCAGTCGGTGCCCGGCGGCGTCGGCCTGATCGAACTGGACTGGCTCGGGCTTGCGCCGCACGACGGCGGCTACGCCGCCCATCAGCCGCGCGCCGTCGAGTGGCTGAATCCGGGCCAGGTAGCGGAGCTGATCCCCGGCCTGGCCCGACCGATGGAAGGTGCGCTGATCCACCGCCAGGCGCGGGTGAACCCGCTGCGGGCAGTGGCCAGGCTCGCGGCCGGGCTGCCGGCGGTGGCCACTGGCGTGGCTGCGACGTCGGTCGAGATCAGCGGTGACCGGATCGTGAGCGTCGGCACCTCGGCCGGCGACATCAGCCCGGGCGCGGTGGTGTTCGCTACCGGCCGCCCGCCGGTGCTCGACGGGCTGCCGCTTGCACATCCCGTCCGACCGGGTCAAAGGACATCTACTGGTGACCCGCCCGACCGACATCGAGCTGCCGGGCATCGTGGCGCCGCTGGCGACCCAGATCGAGGACGGCCAGCTGCTGGCCGGCGGCACCTTCGACCTCGGCGACGAGAGCCCGGCGGTGCAGCCCGACGTGATCGACTCGATCGTCGATGGGCTGGCTGCCGTGCTGCCCAGCCTGCGCGGCGTCGGCGTGGCCTACCAGTGGTGCTGCTTCCGGCCCCGCCACCCCGACCGCCGCCCGGTGATCGACATGGTGCCCGGTCTGGCGAACGCCTGGCTCACCTCCGGGCACTTCCGCACGGGCATACTCAACGCGCCCGTTACCGCGGCAGTGCTGTCCCGCTGGATAGCCGCAGGCGTGCCGCCGGTCGAGGCGCGGGACCTGGTCAGCTACCCGGTTCGCCGCGCACAAGTAACCAGGCCGGAGCAACCGGGGCTGACCGCGGCGGCCAGTGCGCCGGCCACCCTCGTGACCGCGCGCCGGCCAGCCCGCCGCCTGCGGCTCGCCGGCCGAGTCCAGCCGGCCGGGACGGAGCCGCGCAGGACCCGCCGGTCGTCGGCCTGCCGCTCGGTGACTCCCGGCCGCGTCCAGGTACTCCAGCAGCGGGATCGCGGTCCGCCTGGTCGTGTCGAGCGCCTGGCGCGCTTGCGCCGCGGTGAACGGCTGCATCAGGCCGGCCAGCACGGCCGCGGCCGCCACATCTGCGCCGGGCGCGAGCACGACCTGCTCGCTGATCCGCATCAGCTCGCCCGCCCGGACGGCGGCGGCGATGCTGCGCGGCGTCAAGTCCGAGCTTGCGCAGCCGGTCGGCATCGGGCGAGGGAACGGGAGCAGCCGCCAGATCCGCGCGCAGCACCCGCACGGCCGCCAGCACCGGCTCGGGCAGCTCCGGGCCGGCCGCCTGCCCGGCCGGCTGGATGATCTGCAGAGCGCCGCAGGACGACGCCGGAACGGCGGCTTTGCCAGCGCCATGACCAGCCGGCGGTCTGGCAGGCCCAGCGCGGCGCGAGCGGCCTCGATCGGCAGCCCGGCGCGACAATGGCTCGGCCGCCGCGTGGCTGGCGAGCACCTCGCCGAGCTGGTGGCTGAGGGCCCGCCAGTGGTCGGGGTCGGCGAGCCACTCGCCGGAGACCGGGCGCGGATATTCGCGGATGCCCATCGCGAGCAGCGCGCTGGCGCGCATGAGGCCGTGCCGGGCCAGCAGGTTGGCGGCACTCGGCACATCGGGCCAGGCGCCAAGCTGGCGTGCCGTGGCGGCCGCTGCGCCCCGGCGGCAGCAGCGGCGGCGGCATGACGTCGAGTACCACGGCGCCTGCCAGCGAAGGCCAGCTGCCGCTGCGGCGGCTACCGGGATCGCGCAGCAGTACCCGGTCGCCCACGTGCAGCGGCAGCGGGTCGGCGAGGCTCAGCCGGGCGATGCCGGGACCGAGCGGGCGCACCCTGGCGAGCACGCGCGCCGAACCGACGTGCAGCGTGATCGCGCGCGCCAGCTCACTGAGTCCGGTCGCGTCGGCGGGGTGGTCCGTTCCGAGCCACCTCAGCGCCCCCCGGCCGACCGGGTCGCCGAGACTACCCGCGCTGGCGACGCCGTGGCCAGCCCGCTCGGCGCGCTGGCCACGGTAATGCGGACGTCGATCAGGTCGGACAGCGTCCACCGGCCGGCCTGCACCAGGGCCATGCCCCGGTGCAGGACGTCCTTGCCGACGCCGCGCAGGTTCAGCGCAACGCGCGCGGTGCCCGATACGGCCTGCGCGGTCTCCCCAAGCGACTGCAGGTCCCGGATCCGGACCGGCCGCATAGACGGCGTCAGCACCAGTTCGTCATCACGGTGCACGGTCCCGGCCGGGAGCGTGCCAGTAACGACCGTGCCGCTGCCGGTCATGCTGAAAGCGCGGTCAATCCAGATCCGCACGGGCGCGCTCGGATCAGGTTCGGGCAGGTCCTGGCCAAGCTCGGCGAGCCCGCTGATCAAGTCCGGCAGGCCCGCACCGGTGACTGAGCTGACGGCGACAGAGGGGATCTCGCCGAGGCAGGTCTCGGCAATCCGCGCCCGCGCTTCCGCCATCGCCGCGGCCGGATCGGCCAGGTCGCTCTTGGTCACCGCCAGCAGCCCGCGCTTGATGCCGAGCGCGCTGACGACGGCGAGGTGCTCGGCCGATTGCGGCATCCAGCCTTCGTCCGCGGCGACCACGAACAGCACCGCAGGCACCGGGCCGGCACCGGCCAGCATGTTGGTCACGAAGCGTTCATGACCAGGCACATCGACGAAGGCCAGCTGATCGCCGGACGGCAGCGTGAGCCAGGCGAAGCCGAGGTCGATCGTCATGCCCCGGCGCCGTTCCTCGGCCCACCGGTCCGGTTCCATGCCGGTGAGCGCGCGGATCAGCGCCGACTTGCCGTGATCGACGTGGCCGGCGGTGACGACGACGTGCATGGCGGTCAACCCTGGCTCTATCCACGCTCTGACGCAGCGGCCGCGACGGCCGCGACGAGCAACTCGTCGTCGGCCGCAGCGACGGCCCGAAGGTCGAGCAGCAGGCGCCCGTCCTCGGTCCGGCCGACCACGGCCGGCATGGTGCCGCGGCGCACGGCCGTCCCGGCCCGGAGCGCTTCGGCGAGTGAGTCGGCAGGCTCACGGCCGCGCTTGGCAGGGTCACACCGGGCGCGCCGCCGCCGCCAACCGCCGCCACGGTCTGCTCGACCCTGGCCGCGATTTGCAGGCTGGCCAGCGCCGCGCAGATCCGGCCGGCCCGCTCGGCGAGCATGTCCGGACGACCGTCAGCTGCTCTGCGACGGGCGGCCTTGGGCCCGGTAAGCGTCGCCTCCAGCGCCGCGACCGTCAGCTTGTCCACCCGAAGCGCCCTGGCCAGTGGGTGCCGCGCCAGCCTGGCGACCAGGTCGGCCTGCCCGAGCAGCAGCCCCGCCTGCGGACCGCCGAGCAGCTTGTCGCCGCTCGCGGTCACCAGCGCGGCGCCGGCGGCCAGCCACGAACTGGCGTCCGGCTCGGCTGGCAGCAGCGGATGCGGGACGAGCAGGCCCGAGCCGATGTCACCGACGACCGGCACGCTGAGGCCCGCCAGCTCCGCGACCGAGGCGCTCGCGGTGAAGCCCTCCACCCGGTAGTTGGACGGATGCACCTTGAGCACGAACGCCGTCCGCGGCCCGACAGCGGCCGCGTAGTCCGCCGCCGTCGTACGGTTGGTCGTCCCTACCTCACGGATGGCCGCACCGGTCGACTCAAGCAGGTCAGGCAGCCGGAACCCGTCGCCGATCTCAATCAGCTCGCCGCGGCTGACGATGATCTCCCGGCCCGCGGCAAGCGCGGTCGCCGTGAGCACCAGCGCAGCCGCGTTGTTGTTGACGACGTGCACAGCCTCGGCAGCGGGCACGGCGGCCGCCAGCGCGGCGAGCATGCCCCGGCCGCGCCTGCCGCGTTGCCCGGAGGCCAGGTCGAATTCCACATCGGTGCTGCCCGCGGCCGCCTGGATAGCAGCGCGCGCCGCCGCCGACAGCGGCGCACGGCCGAGATTGGTATGCAGCAAGACCCCGGTGGCGTTGATTACCGGCGTCAGCGTGGCGGCCAGGGGCGGCAGGCTGGCTGCGGCCGTGTCAGCCACGGCGACCGGGTCGATCTCGCCGGCGCGCGCCAGGTCCTGCGCCCGCCGCACCGCCGAGAGCACGATGGCGCGGCCCAGCCGCTGCTCGGCCGCGACCAGCCGGGGGTCGGCTAGGACGGCGTCCGTGCGAGGGGTAAGCCTGCGGACGTCCACGAGCGCGACCATACCGGCCGCGAGGTAACTGGCGGCAGGCTCTGTACAGCTCTTCCGCCCGATTTACCAGCCCTTTGCCGAAGGAACCCGCCGTCGAGCGCAGTGCATGTGCAAGTCTTTAAGGAGCCGATTACGGAGAGAGTGAGGCAGACATGAACCGTCAAGGCCAGATTCCGCGCAGTCGTGGCGGTATCTGTGGAGTACTGCTGATCCTGCTCGGCCTCTGGGGCGGCCTCGGGCCGCTTCGTCGGCCCGTATTTCCACTTCGGCTTACACGCCCGACGCGACCTGGCACTATGACTCCGGCCGCCTCTACTTCTCCCTCATTCCCGGCGCGGCCGCTCTGCTCGGTGGCCTACTAGTGGCGGTTACCCGCAATCGGGCGCTCGGGATCGCCGGCGGCCTGCTCGCCACGCTCGGAGGCGCCTGGTTCGTGGCCGGCGGCGGCGTTGTCACGTACGTGCTGAAGAAGGCGATCAGCGCTGGCGCCCGATCGTGACGGCTCGCGCAGCCGCTCGCGCTGCGGCCCTACCTCGAGACGATCTCCCTGTTCATCGGGCTCGGCGTGCTGATCATCATCGTCGGCGGCATCGCCATGGGCAGGTTCTCGATGGTGGCGGCGAAGGATGTCGAAGCGTACGACGCGGCGGATGGCTACTACCCGGCAACGACAGCCAGCCAGCCTGACCTGAGCCAGTACCCCGCGGAAAGTTATCGGTGATTTGCGATAACCTAAAATGAGTGAAGGACAGTAATCGGCCGAATGCAAGGGATTCTAAATAGTTTCGATCCTGCTAAACCGTTTATTTTTGCCCAGACATTCCTATCATTCTCATCGAAATCTTTCGATTGGCCGAAAGATTTCGATCCATTTGGGTCATTCCCTGGCCTCGCAGAATGGGTGACGGGCGGCTGGGCGGCTGACCTCGGCCTGGTTTTACCCCTTGCCCGACGCGGCCTCGCGGGCGGCCTTGATCGTCGCCCGCTTACCGGAATCGAGGTACTCCTCGATCCTGGTGATGTGCCCGTCGCGCGACCCGCAGGTACATCGCGGCGTGCAGCTCGACCTCGGCGCCGTCGGGCAGGCGGCCGCGCAGACATGCTGCTGCAGCACGCCGTCCGGCGCGGGACCCGCCGGATCACGTCATAGCGCAGGCCGGACACCACCCGGTGCAGGCCCGCGAGGACCTTCAGGTTCTCCTCCACGGGCTGCTCGATCAGGTCGTCGTTGTGCCAGATGACGGCGTCCGGCGCGTAGATCTCGCGCAGCGCGGCGATGTCGCCTGCCTCCAGGGCGGCGAAGAAGCGCACCACCAGTTCCTCGCTCATCGGCAGCACCTTTCCCGCCAACGCGGCGATCGTCTTCTCGTATCCCCAGTCGCCGCCCGCGGGCACCGGGAACAGGACCGGCAGGTCGACGCCCGCCGCCTGGTACTGCGCGACCCGGGCCAGGACCTCGTCCGCGCCGCCGTGCGCCACGAACCCGTCGGCGACCTGCTGCGGCACCAGGGCGGCGGCGCCCGCGCGGTCACCCGCGAGCACCCGCTCGCGGGCAGCCCGCAGGCTCGGGCCGCCGTCAAGCTCGCCGAACAGCCGCGGCGCCGCGGGATGCAGCACGTAGCTTGGCACGATGCCCCGCGCCGCCGCCGCGGCCGCGGCGCTGCCATCGGCACCGTCGTCGGCGACGCAGCAGTGCACGACGCAGGCGACCTCGACCGACGCCGGGTCACGCCCGGCGGCCAGCGCCGCCGCGCGGACGGTCCGCGCCGCCTCGCCCGCCTGGGCGGGCGTCATCAGGTTGAGTATCACGCCGTCGGCGATCCGGCCGGCCAGCTCGAGCATCCGCGGCCCGAGCGCGGCCAGGTAGACGGGCAGCGCGGCGCGCACCGGCGGGCTGTCAAGCGGCACCATGCCCGGCGCGGAACACCCGGCCCTCGTACCCGTCCGTGCTGCCGCCGAGCACCGCGCGCACGCACAGCCGTGTACTCCTCGATCATCGTCAGCGGCGGGAACGGCGCGATGCCGAACGCGCGTTCATCACCGTGTTCGCGACGCCGAGGCCGAGGACGAAGCGGCCGCCGCTCGCGTGGTCGAGCTGCGCGGCGGTCTTGGCGGCGAGCACCGGCGGGCGCAGCGCGGCGTTGGTGATCGCGGTCCCGATCCGGACCTGCCGGGTCGCGGCGGCCACCGGGTGGCACAGGGCGAGCGCGTCGCCGTGCCCCTCCGCGACGAACACCGCGCCGAAGCCGGCCAGTTCGGCGGCCTGCGCCACCGCGCCGACCCCGGCGGGCGGCAGCCCGCTGTGCGAGGCGATGGACAGGCCCAAGGGCATGGTCATGGACGCGCCTCTCTCCATCTTTTCGTGGCCCGCTCAATTGCTGTTGCGCCAGCTGAGCCCGCAGCTCTCGCTTGAGCACCTTGCCGGTGGTGGTGCGCGGGAACGAGGCGGTGAACTCCACGCTCTTGGGGCACTTGAAGTGCGCGAGCCGCTCCCGGCACCAGCCGATGATCTCGGCGTCGGACACGGCGTCCGCCTGCCCGGCCCGCGGGATGATCACCGCGTGCACGGCCTCGCCCCACCTGGCGTCCGGCCGGCCGACCACCGCCACGTCGGCGACCGCCGGGTGGCCGGCGAGCACGGCCTCGACCTCGGCGGGATAGATGTTCTCGCCGCCGCTGATGATCATGTCCTTGGCCCGGTCGAGGATGTAGAGATAGCCGTCCGCCGTCAGCCGGACGACGTCGCCGGTGCGGTACCAGCCGCCGTCGGCGAAGGCCGCGGCGGTCGCATCGGCGTCGCGCCAGTAGCCGGAGAACAGGCACTCGCCGCGGATGAGCAGCTCGCCCGGTGTGTCGGGCGGCAGGTCGCGGCCGTCGGGATCGACGACGCGCACCTCCCAGCCGAATGAGACCTTGCCCGCGCTGTCCAGCCGCGGATGGCCCGGCTGGTGATCGGCCGGCGGCAGCAGGCTGATCATGGACTGGCTCTCGGTGTTGCCGTAGATCTGCCGGAACCGGCAGCCGAACGTCTCCACCGCGGCGGTCAGCAGGGACGGGGTGATCGGCGCCGTGCCGTAGGCGATCTCGCGCAGGCTGGACAGGTCGAGCCGGACGATCGGCTGGGCCGCGGCGGCGGACCTCCGCGACGAGCATGTCGATAAGCGACGGCCCGGCGGTGAAGAACTCGATCCGGTCCGCCTCGATGGCGTCGATGGCCGCCGCGGGGTCGAACGCCGTGTGGATGTGCACCGTCCCCGCGGTGAGCAGCGCCTGCAGGCACTGGCCGAAGCCGCCCAGGTGGAACAGCGGCAGGATCTGCAGGTGATGCGACCCGGCGACCTGGTCGCCGATCTCGATGGCGAAGTCGGCGAGGCTCGCCATCAGCGCGCCGTGCCGCAGCGGTATCGCCTTGGCCCGGCCGGTGGTCCCGCTGGTGTGCACGAGCGCGAGCACGGTGTCGCCGGTCAGCGCGGGCCGCGGCGGAACGGGCCCGGCCAGCGTCGCGCCGTCACGCCACCCGGGCGGCACCGGCGCCGCCGCCGATGACGACCCGGTCCGGCGCCTCTCCGGCGGACCTGGCGGCAGGCCAGGCCGCGTCGGCGAGGCCGGTGAACTCGGCGTCGGCCGCGATCGCGACCGGCTGGACCAGGTCGAGCACCTCGGTGAGCTCGCGGGCCGACAGCCGCCAGTTGACGAACGCGGGCGTCGCGCCCGCCCGCATCACCGCGAAGGCGTGCACCAGGAAGTCGGCGCTGTTCTTCGCGAGGATCGCGACCACGTTCCCCGGTGCCACGCCAAGGCCGGCCCAGCCTCCCGCCAGGCGCTCCACCTCGGCGCGCAGCCGCGCGTAGCTCGTAGACGGCTCCCCTGTCGTCGGCAAGCGCGGTCACCTGCGGGTGCACGTTGGCGCGCCAGTCGAGGACGTGGATGAAGCTCTGCATAAGGACGTATCGTTGCAGAAACGACTTCTGTAGGACAGACTTCCCGCATGAATTTTGCGGACCAGCTGGCCGGGGTGCTCGCGGACGTGCGCCGCGGCATGATCCCGGCGCACGTCTACAGCGACCCGGAGATCTTCGCCGCCGAACGGGACCGGCTGTTCGCCAGGTCCTGGGTGTTCCTCGCGCACGAGTCGGAGATACCCGAGCCGGGCGACTACGTGGTCCGCCGGGTGCTCGCCGACTCGTTCATCGTGGCCAGGGACGAGTCGGGCGCGGTCCGGGTCATGTTCAACATGTGCCTGCACCGCGGCATGCAGGTGTGCCGGGCCGAGATGGGCAACGCCTCGCACTTCCGCTGCCCCTACCACGCCTGGACGTACCGCAACGACGGCCGGCTGGCCGGCCTGCCGTTCCACGCCGAGGCCTACGGCGGCGAGGACGGCTTCCCGCGGCAGGACCAGTCCCTGCTGCCCGCCCCGTCCATGGACATCCACAACGGGCTGATCTTCATCAGCCTCGACCCCGGCGCGCCGCCGCTGCGCGACTACCTCGGCGACTTCGCGCTTCTACCTCGACTTCTACACCCGGCAGAGCCCGGCGGGCATCGAGCTGCGCGGCCCGCAGCGCTGGCGGATCAAGGCGAACTGGAAGATCGGCGCGGAGAACTTCGCCGGCGACAGCTACCACACGCCGCACACCCACGCCAGCGTGGTGGACATCGGGCTGTTCCGCGAGCCGAAGGCGAGCAAGCGCAAGGAGGGCGCGCTCTACTTGGCGGGCCCCGGCGCGGGCACCACCTACAAGCTGCCGCCGGGCGGCGACTTCGCCGGCCAGCTGCGCTACGTCGGCTACCCGGACGCGATGATCGGCGGCGATGGCCGAATCCTGGTCGGCGCGGCAGCGGGCGCTGGTGGCGGACAGCGGCTTCATGGTGTCGGCGGCGACGCTGTTCCCCAACCTGAGCCTGGTGCACAACTGGCCGCAGATCGACGAGCGACGGCACCGTCGCCCCGTTCATCTCGCTGCGCCAGTGGCAGCCGGTCAGCGCGACGGAGACCGAGGTGCTGTCCTGGTTCGCCGTCGACGCCGCGGCGCCGGAGGAGTTCAAGCGCAACTCCTACAAGGCCTACCTGATGTGCTTCGGCAGCTCGGGCATGTTCGAGCAGGACGACGTGGAGAACTGGGTCTCCATCACCGAGATGGCGGCGGGCTCGATGGCGCGGCGGCTCAACCTGAACAGCCGGATGGGCCTGACCTCGGCGGGCGAGCCGATCAAGCCGCCGCTCGCCGCGTTCGCCGGCCCGGGCGTCGCCTACCAGGGGTTCGGCGAGTTCAACCAGCGGCACTGGCTGCGCCAGTGGACCGACCACCTCGAGCGCGAGCCCGCGGTCAGCCGCCCTGGCCGGCGCGCGATCGACATGGGCGGCGTGCGATGACCGCCCGACTGGCAAGCCGCTGCCGCTCCCCTACTCCGACGCCGCGCACCAGGCCGCGCACCAGTTCCTCGTCGAGGAGGCCGCGCTGCTCGACGCGGCCGACTACGCCGGCTGGCTCGGCCTGCTGTGCGAGGACATCCGCTACCTGATGCCCGTCCGGGTGACGACCGCCCGCGGCGCCGGCTTCGACACGCTTGCCGACATGGGCCACTTCGACGAGGACATGTACGCGCTGCGCAAGCGGGTGCAGCGGCTGGCCACCGACCACGCGTGGACCGAGGACCCGCCGTCGCGCACCAGGCACTTCGTCACCAACGTGCGGACCTTCGCGCCGCGGCGACGACGGAGCTGCGCGTCGAGTCGGCCGTGCTGCTGTTCCGCAGCAGGGGCGACACCCGCGAGGCCGACCTGGTCTCGGCGGGCCGCACCGACGTGCTGCGGGAGACCGCCGGCGGGCTGCGGCTGGCCCGGCGGGAGATCCTGGTGGACGAGGCGGTGCTGCGCACCCAGAACCTGGCGGTGTTCCTATGACAGAAGTCCACCGAACGGGTGCGGCGTCCATCCGGCTGGGCAACGAGTTCACCGAGGTCGTGGTGGAGCCGGTGCGGACGCGCAACGGCATGCGGCTGCGCATCTTCGTGCCGAGCTCGGGCCGCGCAGATCATGCTCTGCCCGCTCGAACTCGAGGCGCTGACCTGGCAGGACCACGAGCTGTTCTCCGCGTTGCTCAGGACGCCGCACGGGCCGGAGGGTGCGGACTGATGGGCTGGCTCGACGGCAAGCGCGCGCTCGTCGTGGGCGCGGGCTCCGGGATCGGCCGCGCGGTGGTGACCGAGTTCAGCCGGGAGGGCGCCCGGGTCGCGGCGCTCGAGCTGTCGCGGGACAAGGCGGACCAGCTGGCGGCGGAGGCGCCTGACTGCCTGGTCAGCCGCGGTGACGCCACGTCGATGGCCGACAGCCGGGCCGCCGTGGCGGCGGCCACCGGCGCGTTCGGCGGCCTTGACGTGCTGGTGAACTGCGTCGGGATCTTCGACTTCTACCGCGGCCTGTCCGATATCGACGACGACCAGCTGGACGCGGCGTTCGACGAGATCTTCGCGGTCAACGTCAAGAGCCACCTCGTGAGCGTGCGCGCGGCGCTGCCCGAGCTGCGCCGGTCCGGCGGGTCTGTCGTGCTCACGGTCTCGACGTCCGGCTTCTACCCCGGCCGCGGCGGGATCCTGTACGTGGCGTCCAAGTTCGCGGTCCGCGGCTGCGTGATCTCCCTCGCGCACGAGCTCGCGCCGGACGTGCGGGTCAACGGCGTGGCACCCGGCGGCACGCTCGGCACCGAGCTGACCGGCCCGCGAAGCCTGGGAATGTCGGATCAGGTGCTCGGCTCGGCACCCGGCCGCGAGCAGGAGCTGCGCGACCGCACGCCGCTGCGGGTCGCGCTCACCGGCGCGGATCACGCCGGCAGCTACACGTTCCTCGCCTCAGACCGGGCGCGCGGCATCACCGGCACGATCGTGCACTCCGACGGCGGCATCGGCGTCAAGTGACGCGCGCCCCCCGGCCGGGCGGGGGCCTGCGCTCGCGCCCGCTGCCTGGCCGATGAGATCCCGGGGCCGCCGACGTCTGCCCGTTGATGTAGTCAATCGGGAGGGGCGAAGGATCATGACACACGCGACAGGCGCGCCGTGCTGGATGGACCTGCTGACGTCGGACACGGCGCGGGCGCGGGAGTTCTACGGGAGGGTCTTCGGCTGGACCGCGGAGGAAGCGTCGCCGGAGTTCGGCGGCTACTTCATGTTCACGGCCGGCGGCATGCCGGTGGCGGGCTGCATGCCCGTGCAGCCAGGCATGGACCTCGCCGACGTGTGGGGCGTCTACCTGACCTCGGCTGACGCGGCTGGCACGCTGGCCGCGGCGGTGGCACTCGGCGCGACGGCCAGGTTCGAGCCCGAGCCGGTGGCGGACCTCGGCATCCAGGCGCTGCTCGATGACCCGTCCGGCGCGCGGATCGGGATCTGGCAGCCGGGCACGTTCGCGGGCTTCGGGCCGATCGGCACCGGCACGCCGGGGACGCCCGCGTGGTTCCAGCTGCACGCCACGGACTATCCGGGTTCCGTGAGCTTCTACCGCGACGCCTTCGGCTGGACGCCGCAGGTCATGGGCGACACCGACGACTTCAAGCTCGCCGCGATCATGGACGGCGAGGCGGGCACGCCTGGGCAGCCGGTTGCCGGGATCATGGACGCGAACGCCCACCTGCCGGCGGGCGAGCGCGCCCGCTGGGAGATCTACGTCTCGGTCGACGACGCCGACAAGACGCTGGCCACGGTCTCGGGACTGGGCGGCACGATCATCCGGGAGGCCGCCGACACGCCGTTCGGGCGGTTCGGTGACGTGCGCGACCCGATGGGCGCCGTCTTCAACGTCATCGGCCGCATCGGCTGACCCGATCCCGCTACGGGGGCTGCGCGCGGGCGCTGGCGAGAGTCACGCCCGCCGCACCGGACATACCCAGCCCGGCCGGGTTCCTCTCGACTGCAGCCAACCGCTCCCGGCAAGGGCGTCACACGACACTCGGCAGCCGCCGATCTGGCGCGGTTCCTGTCGCCTTGCTCTGGCCGGCCGCGACTCGCGTATAAGGGTGATCTGCGCATCAGCTGTCGCAGTCGAGTCCGCAGTCCTTCGGCCCTCGCCCAGAACGTCGGTGGATCGCGCAGTATGAAGCCACCCGGCTCGAAGTCTGGCAGCGGGTCAGGCGGGTCAGCGGGACGCCTGCCCGATAGAGGCGGTTAGCGGGACTGTCACCACGATGCCGTCAAGGGTCAGCGTGAACTCGGCACGCCGGTGCCCGCCGGGTGCCCCGGCTGGTGCCTGAGCGGACAGGTAGAACACGACGCCCGAAGAAGCCAGCCTCGTCATGCGCAGGTTTGTCCACCACTCTCCCCCGGATTGCTCGTGATGCGGCTAGGCGGCGCCCCGGTCCAGGTGACGGCGACCTTGCGGTCGGCCGCGAGTCCCCCGGGAACCAGACGTCCGAAATCCACTGTGGCCGGCTGGACGAGGCACCGGCTGCCGCGCCCGTCGCGGCGCCGGAACGCGGCGCCACGCGTGCCCTGCCCTGCTCGTCATGGGCCCGGTCGTACTCCGCCCGCGCCGCCGGGTCGGACAGCAGGTGAAATGCCTGCTGGACCTCGTCGAAGCGCTCCGCGGCGCGGAGATCATGGTTCACGTCCGGGTGGTACCGCAGGACTAGCTGATGCCGTGCCCCTGCGATCTGCTCGCCGGTGGCATCGCGGGGCACGCCGAGCACGGAGTACGGATCAGGATCCGGCGCCACGTCATCATTATCCCGCTATAGGTTACCCGCAGGTCCCCGGTGCGGCCCATTCAGCGGACGGCGACCAGCGGCCGCGGCCGCGGCGGTTGCCGTCGCCGGCGAGGCCGTCCTAAGCTAATCTCCCCGGAAGGTGATAGTGAAGCTGCCGGGCAGGGAGACATGACCGAGCACCTGGGCCAACCCGGTCGGAGCGGGCCGTCACGGAGCCGCCTGAGGCGTGCTCACGAGGCGCTGTACCAGGCGACCGGGGGCCGGGTCGGCCATCACGTCCCGGGTCATCCGCCGATGCTGCTGCTGCACCACATCGGGGCCAGGAGCGGTGAGAGACGGACCTCAGGGCTGACATACATGCCCTGCGACGGGAGCTTCGTCGTCGTCGGCAGCAACGGCGGGGGCCCACGTAACCCGGGATGGGTCCACAACCTGCGCGCCTTCCCCGACGCCGAGATCCAGGTAGGGCCGCAGAAGATCAAGGTGCGTGCCCGCGAGCCGGGCGATGATGAACGCCAGCGGCTGTGGGCCCAGGCGGCCCGGTACCACCCTGCCTGGGGACAATTCCAGCAGCGCACCGAGCGTGCACTTCCGATCGTCATCCTTACGCCCCGACGGGCATGACGCTCCCCCGCTTGCCATATCTGCGGGACCTTGCCGCGGGTTGGGTCTCGAGGCGGATGGCTGACCGGCGGCTATCGTCAACGGGTGATCGACCTTGACCGCGGCTGGCGTACTGACCGGCTCAGCTTGGAACCGCTGACCGCGGCCCATGCCACCGAACTCGCACCACTGCTGGATGACCGCTGTTTGCATGAGTTCACCGGAGGCGCGCCGCTGCCCGGCTGCTCTGGCCGCTCGCTATGCCCGGCTCGCGGCACGCCGCTCGCCGGGCGGCGACCAGAGATGGGGCAACTGGGTGCTGCGCGTACGCGTCACCGGTGAGGCGGCGGGAACGGTGCAGGCAACCCTCCCGCGGGCGGTCCGGCGGCGGGCCCGGCCGAGGTCGCGTGGGTGATCGTGCGCGCCGCGCAGGGCCGCGGCTACGCCAAGGAAGCGGCACGCAGCCTCGTCGCCGCGCTGCAGGCGGCCGGCTGGGCCGTGGTGGCCTATATCCACCCCGGCCACCTGGCCTCCCAGCGAGTCGCCCAGGCCGCCGGGCTGTCCCCTCCCACCGGCATTCGCGATGGCGAGATGCGCTGGGCCAGCCCGGCTCCCGGGCCTGACGCACCCAGCGGTGCCACACCAACGTGCTAACTGACCCTGACCGGGCACACCCGCTCAGGCCGCGGACAGGGCGAGACGCGCCTGACCTTCTTCGCCCTCAACGAGGGCACTGACCACGCGGATCACCTCGGCCGGCTCTGCTGGGCGCAGGCGTGCTGGCAGCGCCACCGTTGTCACGATGGCGAGGAATAGTTCACAATGCTAAACCAGCGAGGACGAGGGGTCCGGACATCGCACCGCGGCCGTCCTTCGTCCTGGATTCCGATCTGCGCTCGGTTGACCTGGACATCAACAGCAACGACTGTCTGGCTGAGAAGCCCGCCGCGTCCGGCACGAGTACCAGATCTGCGTAGGGAGCGCGCATGCGGATCGCGTTGTCCATCCGGGGCCACGACTCGGCCGTGACGAACGTGGCCAGTTGCCACGTCCGGGCGATGGCCGGGGCGCTCCAGGCGGCCGGGCACGAGGTGGTGATCCTGAGTGAGGGGGTCGCCTGGGACGACATCGAGTGCGCCGTCGTGCCGCAGGCCGCTGACATCGGCGAGTGGCTGGGGCCGGATCACGCGTGGGCCGATCGGCTTTTCGAGCGGCTGCTCACGCTTGGCCACGTCGACGCCGTCGAGGTGGCGGTCGCCGGCGGCGAGGGTCTGACTGTGGCCCGCGCCCGACGGCTGGGCTGCGACCTTGTGCGCACGCGCGTGGTGGCGAGGCTGCACGGGCCGCCGCCCGGAGAGCCAGACGAGAACCGGCCGGTGAGCTACCGCGACGACCTGCGCCACTTCGCCGAGCGGTACGTGCTCGCGCATGCCGATCTGGTCAGCGTCGATTCCGCCGTCGCCGGAATCGGGTGCGGCCGTACCCGGATCTGGCCGACGCCTATCGCCGCGGAGGTGCTTGACCGGACGGCGCCTCGGCTCGACGGCATTCCGGGTCGGATGCTGTTCGTCGGCGACCTGGAGCGCCGTACCGGGTACGACGCAT
The DNA here is from genome assembly GCA_963713585.1 of uncultured Actinomycetota bacterium. Lineage (GTDB taxonomy): Bacteria > Actinomycetota > Actinomycetes > Streptosporangiales > Streptosporangiaceae > JAJYUU01. Next base: position 170,909 of record CAVQMG010000005.1, read on the forward strand.
TCCTGGCCACCGCGCGGATCGTCGCCGGCCCGCGACCCCGGTCTGCGGTTCGAGGTCTACGGCGACGACACGTTGACCGACCCGTTCGGACGGTCGTACCGCGACTGGGCGGCTCGGCGCGCGGACCCCGGCCACGCTGCGCTGACCTGGCACACCGTGCCCAGCCTGGACGAACTGGCGGGAGTCCTGGCGGAGCCTGCGATCTGTGTCTTTCCCGGCGCTGCTCCCCGGTTCCTGGTCGACGCCGTGCGGGCCTGCGGCGGCGTGGTCCTGGCCCCGCCCGGGGCGGCGCCGCCCGGTACCTATCTGAGCGCCGCCGACGCCGACCCACAGGCCCTGGCCGATCGCCTTCTCGGCCTGCGGGCCGACATCGACGAGGTGCGGCACGGCGTACATGCGGGGACGGGCCGATGTGCGGCGGCGGTGCGCGCCGGAGGCGGTGGTCCAACGTGCCGGAGCGGGCCTACCGTCACGAACCCCGGCCTCCGGCCGGGACCGATGTCCCCGGCCCGGTCTCGGTGGTCATTCCGCTGTTCAACCAGGGCTCCTTCGTCCGGGAGACGGTGGCGTCGATCCGCGCCAGCGCCGGGGTGGATGCCGGAAATCGTCGTGGTGGACGACGGGTCGACAGACGATGCCACCCGCCGGGTCTTCGACGCCCTGTCCGGAGTCGTCAAGGTGCGCCAGCCCAACCGGGGGCTCAGCGCCGCGCGCAACAGCGGGATCGCGCGCTCATCCGGGGCATATGTCATGCCGCTGGACGCCGACGACATCATCCATCCTGATTACCTCCGCATGGCGCTGGTGGCGCTGGGCCGCAACCCGGAGCTGGGCTATGTGAACAGCTACGTGCGCAACTTCGGCCTGTTCGACAGCCCCCGCCCGGCAATCGGCAACGTTCCGGAACTGATGCTGTTCATCCATACCGACGGTCAGCCCTGCGGGGTGTACCAGCGGTCGGCCCTGGACACCGTCGGCGGCTTCGACGAGGACCTGCCGGGCTTCGAGGACTGGGACATGCAGATCCGGCTGGCCAAGGCAGGTTTCGCCGGCGACGTCCTGCCCCGCGAGCTGGTCAGGTACCGCCGCCACGCCGACTCGTTGGTGTTTCGGTCCAGCAACCCGCTGCGGTGGGGCAGTTGCAGTACCTGCTGCGCAAGCACGAAGATCTCTTCGCGCCACGGGCGATGTCCGTGGCGCTGCGGCTCATCGAGCTGTGGAAGAACAACGTCGAGGTGAGCCAGTCCGCGCGGTTCGCGAACGGGTCAGCGCTCCGGCCGCGAACGCCGTAGCGCCGCGGCCAGCGCCGCGGCCTGGAGGCCATCGAGCATCTGGTCTGCTTGAGCCCAGGCCTCGCGAGCGGCGGGCAGGTCGTGCCGGGCCGCCGCGAGCAGGCCGAGCCGGTTGAGGGTCCGCGCCTGCCAGGGCCGGTCACCGATGCCACGGGAGAGGGCCAGGCTCGTGACGAGGCTGTCGCGGGCTGCGTCAAACTCGCCCTGCTGCTGCTGGACGGTGCCAATGCTGTGCCGTACCCTGGCCTCGCTGCGAAGGTCTCCGATGGCGGTAAAGATGTCGAGGCTGCGCTGCAGGCAGGCCAGCGCGTCCCGGTCGAAACCCTCGGCGCGCAGGGCGATGCCGAGGCTGCGCAGCGTGTGCGACTCCCCGATCCGGTCGCCGATTTCGACGAAGCCGGCCAGGCACTCCTCGAAGAGCGAAATGCCTTCCCGCCGTTTCCCCTGATGGCACCGGACGCGGCCCTGCCCGAGCCGGACTATGGCTAGCCAGCGGGCATCGACCGCCACGCGGGCGTGGCGCTCGGCGCTGGCCAGCATCTGCAGCGCGTCGTCGAGCCGCCGCTGGTACGCGTAGACCACAGCGAGCCCGTACAGGATGAACGTCTGCGCGAGGGAGTCCCCTTCGGCCT
>CAVQMG010000006.1:0-397797 GCA_963713585.1 uncultured Actinomycetota bacterium
TACCAGGCTGCGGACCAGCGCCAGCCCGATCCCGCTACCCTCAGCTGTGCGGCCGCCTGCGTCCGCCAGGCGGTAGAACCGATCGAACAACCGAGGCAGATGCTCGGCGGCAATGCCCGTTCCCGTGTCAGACACCGTCATCGTTGCCCCGCCGTCACGGTCCGGCCCGGCCGTTACGGTGATCGACCCGGTCAGGGTGTACTTGAACGCGTTGGAGACGAGGTTCAGCACGATCGTTTCCCACATCGCCGCGTCCGCCTCGGCCCGGGCAGCCTGACAATCGAGCACCAGCTCGATACCGGCGATCCTGCAGACCTCGGCGAACGACGACGCAATTCCTTCTGTCAGCGCGCCGAGGTCCACGACAGCCAGCTGCGGCTCGGTCTGGCCTGCCTCAATGCGCGAGAAATCCAGCAGCGCGTTGACCATCCGCAGCAGACGCCGGCCATTGCGCTGCACAATCCGCAGCCGGTCTGCCAGCGCGTCGTCGCCGCTCAGCGAGGCGAGGGCATCATCGAGAGGCCCGAGCATCAGCGTCAGCGGCGTGCGGAACTCATGGCTGACGTTGGCAAGGAAGGTCGTCTTGGCCTGGTCAAGCTCCGCCAGGGACTCCGCCCGACGTCGTTCTCCTTGGTACGCCGTGGCATTAGCCATCGTGGCCGACACCTGGTCAGCCGACCAGGCGGCAGAATCCGCGGTACTGGTCATCCAAAGGCCGTATAGCGGCTCAAGCCAAGCACTAGCGCAGCCGTTGACGAACCGTCGGTCACGGCATCGGCCGTGCCGCTCAGCGTGATCACCAGGGCCTGTTCCGGGCAGTCGTCGCCCAGGCGCGTGGCGAGCGCGGGGAGCAGGACCGGCAGCTCAGGCACGAGCCGCAGGCCATCTGCCTCGACAGAGCCGCGATCTGTGAAAGACGCGAGCAACTGCGGCATGACAGCGGTCGCGCCCGTAGTGGCACCGCGCAGGCGCACGCGACTGTCCGCCTCGTCGCTGGCGTACACCGCCGCGAACGGAAGATCGGCAGGGTGATGTCCGCACACATCTATCGCGGTGTCCAGCGCCGTCTCCACCGACTGGGCGTCCATCAGCGCAGCTGCCAACGTGCTCAGGGTCCGAAGCCGCCGTTCGCTCAGCACCTGCTCGGTCGTCTCGGAAACGACGCAGAACACACCTTCGATCGCGCCGCCTGCCCCGATAATCGGGCTGTAGGTGAACGTGAAATAGCGTTCCCGGCGGCGGCCATCGTTCACCACCATCAGCTTCAGGTCGTCGAACCAGGTGGCTTTGCCCGTGGTCACGACGCCATCGAGAAGCGGGCAGATGACATCCCAGATATCCACCACACGTCCGAGCCCGCCGAGCCAAGGGCTGCAGGGTGCTTATCGCCGAGCATCGGGATATAGCCATCGTTGTAGACCAGCCTCAGCTGGTCGCCCAGAAACAAGACCGTGGGGAACCGGCACGCCAGCGCGGTAGCGACCGTCGTCCGGACCGCCGCGGACCAGTCCGCCGGATCGCCCAGCGGGTGAGCTGGCCAGTCGTAGGACAGGATCCGGCTGCCCATCTCGCCACCGAGCGAGGCTGCCATCCGCAACTCAGCCGGAACGCTGCTCATTTCACGAGACTAATTCGGCCGGTGTTCGCCGCCAGACATGGCCCAGCGTCCACAAGCGCGCCCGGGCGGATAGCGATCCCCGCATTAGTCGCGAACACTGGAATCCTGACCGATACCGGACAGGATCCCGGCGAAGCTCTGAGCGGTCATTGCGGGATAGCCCGCCAGCCCTGCTCCGACCACTGCACAAAGCCGCCAGCCGCCAGTATCCCCAGGCACCGCATGACAGTGTCCAGGTCGACGTCCGCGCGGGCGGCGATGCTCGCCGGGCCGCGCCCGCCGCGCACTGGCACCTGTTCCAGGACGGCCACGGCGGTGGGGTCAAGGAAGTCGCGCGGGGTGGCCGCGCCGCGGCGGGGTCCGTCCGAGGATCCGGCCCCCGGCACGCCGACGTGCTCGATCACGTCAGCGGCGCAGGTCACGCACATCGCGCCGTAGTCCCGGATCAGCTCGTGACAGCCGGCCGATTGCTCCGACGTCACCGGACCCGGCACCGCCATGACCGGCCGGCACAGCTCGCGGGCATGCCGCGCGGTGTTAAGCGCCCCGCTGCGCAGCGCCGCCTCAACCACAACCGTGCCCCGGCCCAGGGCGGCGATGATGCGGTTACGGATCAGGAAACCCGGCCTGGTCGGCCCGCAATCCGGCGGGCACTCGCTGACCAGCGCGCCCTGCGCCGCGATCACGTCGAACAGCTGACCATGCCCGCGCGGGTAGCCGAAGTTCAGGCCGCCGGCCAGCACGGCGACGGTGACGCCGGCGCGGCCAGTGCGCCGCGGTGCGCGCTGGCGTCGATGCCGTAGGCACCACCGGACACAACGCCGGTGCCGCGCTCCGCCATGATCGCCGCCATCTCGACCGCGACGTGATTGCCGTACCCGGTCGCGGCCCGCGACCCCACCACGGCAACCGATCCGGCGCACGCGTGCCGGAGGTGCGCAGCGCCACGCACCCACAGCACGACCGGCCTCAGGTCGCCCAGGTCATCGAGCTGCGGCGGCCACTCGTCGTCGCCCGGCATGACCAGCCTCAGCCCGCGCTCCTGCCAGGCCGCGAGCCTGCCCGTGCTCGGCACGTCACCCAGCCTGCCGCGCCACCGCCCTAGTGCGCGGATCAGCGCGGGCTCGGGCGCGAGGTCGGTCAGCACGGCCTGGCCGCTGGCATCTGAGCCGGTGGCTGCCGCCAGGAGGTCGGCCGCCGGGGTGGTCCGCAGCGCGGCACCCAGCACCGGGTCGCCTGGATTGGCCAGAAAGCTCAGCGCAAGCCTGGCCCGGCGCTCGGCATCGGTGCGCACAGGTTCGGTACTCATCGGGCCGCCCCCAGCCACAGCCCGAGTGCGCGGCTGATCTCGGCGATCCCTGGCCTGTCCTGGCCGGCCAGGTCGGCGAGTGTCCACGACATCCGGATGATGCGGTCCGCGCCGCGAGCGCTGATCTGGCCCAGATCCATCGATCGCTCCAGCGGAGCGAGCGCGCCGGGCGCCGGGCGGAACCTGCGCCGCAGCTCGGTCCCCGGCACTTGCGAGTTCAGCCGCCAGCGCGTTCCGGCCAGCCGCTGCGCCGACCGGGCCCGTGCCTCCGCTACCCGGCTGGCGACCAGCTTGCTCGGCTCGGCTAGCTGCTGGTCACTGAGCAGCTCAGCCCGGCCGACCGGCAGCAGTTCCACCTTGACGTCCACTCGGTCCAGCAGCGGTCCGGAGAGCCTGGCCAGGTACCGCCGCCGTGCCAGTGGCGTGCAGACGCACGCTTCGCCGGGCCGGCGCTGTGCGAGCACGGACACGGGTTAGCCGCCAGGACCAGGGTGAACCTGGCCGGAAAGTGCGCCGTCAGGCCGGACCTGGCAATCAGTACCTGGCCGGACTCAAGCGGCTGGCGCAGCGCGTCGAGCACGTCCCGGTCGAACTCTGGCGCCTCGTCCAGGAACAGGCAGCCATGATGCGCGAGCGACGCCGCGCCCGGCCGGATCAGGCCGCTGCCGCCACCGACGATGGCTGCCTTCGTGGCCGTGTGGTGCGGCGCGCAGAACGGCGGCTCGGTCACCAGCGGCCGGTCCGGCGTCAGCGTGCCCGCCACCGAGTGAATGGCGCTGACCTCAAGCGCGGCCGCCGGCTCCAGCGGCGGCATGATCGTCGGCAGCCGCTCCGCCAGCATGGTCTTGCCGACTCCGGGCGGTCCGAGCAGCAGCATGTGATGGCCGCCCGCCGCGCAGATCTCCGCGGCCCGCCGGGCTACCGGCTGCCCGACGACGTCGGACAGGTCGCGCTGCTGACCAGGCTGGCTGACCGAGGGCTGGCCCGGCCACAGCCCGGCTGGACCTGACTCGGTCACGATCACGCCGCAACCGGCTGGCTCGTTCCTGCTCCAGCCGATCAGCGCGCGCAGACTCGGGCTACTGATGACCTGCAGGTCCGGCACCAGTGCGGCTTCGGCGGCGTTGTCTGGCGGGACCACAGCACGGCGGAATCCCGCGGCTGCGGCGGACGCGATCGCCGGCAGCACACCGGGAATCGCGCGCACCCGGCCGTCGAGGCTGAGCTCGCCGAGGAAGACGGTGCCAGCCAGCGCACGGGCTGGCACCGATCCTGCCGCCGACAGGACTGCCATGGCGATCCCGAGATCGAATCCGCTGCCGCGCTTGGGCAGGCTGGCCGGCGACAGCCCGACGGTGATCCGGCGCTGCGGCCAGGTCTGCTGGCTGTTGATGATCGCCGACCTGATCCGGTCCCTGGCCTCACGCAGCGCCGTGTCGGGCAACCCGACGAGCTGCAGCCCGACCAGGCCGTTCTCGATGTCGGCCTCGATCTCGACAACATGCGCCTGGACCCCGGCCAGGGCCATCGCGTACGCGCGGGCGAGCGCCATCTAGGCCACCCCGCGAACGTGCTCGATGCTGAACTCGCCCGGCCCGGCCGCGAGCACGCCCACGACGTCGACCCGGATCTCGTCGAAGAACGAGCCACTCTGCGCCGCCCAGGCCACGGCGAGCCGCCGGAGCCGCCGGGCCTTCTGCCGGGTAATTGCCTCCAGCGGGGAGCCGAACCTGGTCCCCGACCTGGTCTTGACCTCGCAGATGACCAGCGTCCTGCCATCCAGGGCGACAATGTCGATCTCGCCCTGGCTGCAGCGCCAGTTCCGCGCGAGCACCGTCAGGCCGGCCTCGGTAATGAAACTGGCCGCCAGTTGCTCGCCGTGCTGTCCGAGCGCGTCCTTTGCGTTCATCCCTGCATCACCTCCGGCGCCAAAGCTGCCGGAAGAAGGCAGCGGCCGCGGAAATGCCAGAAGCGATGTGAAACTAGACGCCGTCGCGCCAGCGACTGTGGAGAATCAACCCCGGACTGTCAGAGCCGACTGGTTCAATCCGGCGCGCGCACGGGACCGATGGTCATACCAACTATCGGCTCTCGCTAGGGCACGACAATCAGGGGCACCGGTGAGTGACGGGCCAGGCCGACAGCAACCGAGCCCACCACGCGGTGCGCCACCTGAGACGAACTGCCCACCACGATCACGACGGTCGCGCCAGGGTCGGTCGCGCTGATGTCTTTGGCCGCGGCGAGCAGTTCTTCCGCAATCAGGCCCTGGCGTCGCTCGAACCCCCAGCGCTCCACCCGGCCGCTTAGCTGCTCATCGGCCATCGTCCGAAGTTCCCGCTCGACGTCGTCGAAGTCATTTTCCATTTCGACGACGGCAGCCGGCGACAGCGCGGCCATGCTCGGCATATGAGCCACGTACACCAACTCGATGCTTCCGGTCCGACCCTGGAGCAGGTTGGCAGCGGCATCGAGTGCCCTGCTGGATGGCGAAGATCCGTCAAAGCCGACGACAAGGCGCAGATCCGTGGCGGGCGGGGTACCAGTGCTCATTTGGGGATCGTAGCGCTCGCGCGCTCGCGCGTCCGTACCCGGTATCCGGCCTGCGATGTCGGCGCGATGCCGCGGCTGGCGTCACCATCAGCGGGCCGGCGTCACCGCGGACTCTGGATCCCGGCTCACTACCGGCGAGCAACTGCACAGCGCGACGGGAATCGCTTCGAACCCCAGTTCCTCGGCTTGCGCTGGGGCCGGGACTAGGGCTGGGACCGGGGCGGGTCGCGCTGGCCCGGCCAGCCCAGGCGCGGTACTGGCGGCCGCAGTGGCGGCGGCCGTCCTGAGCACGGCTAGCCGACGCTTGGACGGAAGCAGAACGATCGCGAGGATGAAGCCGACCCCCAGCAGCGCTCCTGAGATCCCGAAGGCCAGCGTGTAGCCATGGGTGGCCGCGATCGCTGGTGCCAACGGGCTGGCGTGGTGGGCTACCAGATAGCTGGCCGTCGCAGTCAGCGCGATAGTGCTGAGCGCGGACGTCCCGATCGAGCCGCCGACCTGCTGCACTGTGTTGACGAGCGCGGAGGCAACGCCCGAGTCTTGGCGGCGGACTCCCGCCGTAGCGGTATTGATGCCCGGCGCGAAGATCATGCCGAAGCCCAGGCCCAGGATCAGCAGCGCAGGCAGCACCCCGCCCACGTAGCTGGAGTTAACGCTGACCTGGGTCAGGTACACCATCCCGCCAGTGCCCAGCAGCATGCCGGATGCGATGAGGACACGCGGCCCTAGCCTGGGCAAGAGCACGATGCTAGCCAGGTTCGAGCTGATCAGGATGCAGCCGATCATCGGCAGGAACAGCAATCCGGTGGTCAGCGGGCTTTCTCCCTTGATGAGCTGCAGGTAGTAGGTCAGGAAAAGGAACGTGCCGAAGATCGCGATCCCCGATATGAACAGGGCGACATAGGAGCCGCCCCGGGCCCGGTCCACGAGCACCCGCAAGGGCAGCAGCGGGTGACAGGACCGCCGCTCGGCGAGAACGAACCAGGCGAGGAGCACCGGGCCCAGCACCAGAGAGCCGAGAGTCAGCGGGTCTGTCCAGCCCGCGGTCTCGGCCCGGGAGAATCCGAAGACGATGAGGAACAGCCCGGCGCCGGCCAGCACGGTGCCCGGCCAGTCCATTCGCGGGCGCGCGGCCGGGCGGCCGCCGCGGATGTAGGCCAGCGCGCCAGCCACCGCGATCGCGGCGAACAGCAGGTTGACGTACAGGCAGTACCGCCAGGAGAGGTACTGGGTCAGCACCCCGCCCAGGATCAGTCCGATCCCGCCGCCGCCGGCCGCGACCGAGCCAAAGACGCCGAACGCCCTGCCGCGCTCTCGCGGATCTTGGAACGTGCTCACCAGGGTGCCCAGGGCTGACGGTGCGAGGAGGGCGCCGAACGCGCCCTGGAGCGCCCGGGCTGCGACCAGGATGACGAAGGAGCCGGCCGCCCCGCCAATGGCCGAGCTGACGGCGAAGCCGATCAGCCCGATGATGAAGATCCATTTCCGGTTGAACATGTCGCCAAGACGACCGCCTACCAGCAGCAAGCTGCCGAACGCGAGGGCATAGGCGGTCACGACCCACTGCCGGTCACTGTTGGGGAAACCCAGCGCGCGCTGGGCCGACGGAAGCGCAATGTTCACAATCGTGGCATCCAGCACCACCATCAGCTGCGCGACGGCGACGACCACCAGGACCAGCCAGCGCCTGTCACCAGGCGCCGCACCGCGCTGTCCAGTGGCAGAAGACGTTACCGATGACATCAGTGCTCCCCCCGCACGACCGGTCACGACTCGGCTTTAACAGGCTCTCACTTTGGTGATGCAGCTGACCCGCCACCCCGTAGTTCGGCCCGGCACCCTATGGCTGAGAGGCTGTCGAGCCAGCGGCTGCGGAGAATCGCGGCCGGACCGTCGGTGTCGGCTGGCTCACCCCGGCACGCCAGGCCACCGCGCAACGTCAGCCGGGGGACGACCGGCGCTCACGAATCCGGCATAACGGCACCGTCACAGGCGGCTCGCGCTCCCCTATACATAAACGGTTCCACAAATCCCCACGTACCGGGCGCAGCAGCAACCGTTTACGTATTGAGCGCAAGGGCCGTTGCGCATACACCGCATAACGGGCGTGCTCCGTGAGCGGGCGATGTCCGAGAGCCCGGTCTTGGCCGTTGCCAGCCCGTCTGCGCTGTTCACGGCCCCGGCCAGCGCCGGATCAGCGTGGCTGGCTGGCGGCGGCACGTCCGGGGACGAGCTGCGGTCGAACAAGCCGCGGAGGGCCACCGGCATGACCGGCCAGTCTTCGCGAGGATCGGAAACCGCGCCTGCCCTTGAGGCCGAGACGCCGCACGCCCGCCGACCCGATGGCGAATTTCTACTTGGGGTCGGGGATCTCCAGGTCGCTCTTGGCCAGCTCCTCGACGTTGACGTCCTTGAAGGTGACCACGCGGACATTCTTCACGAACCGGGCAGGCCGGTACATGTCCCAGACCCAGGCGTCGTGCATCGTGACCTCGAAGAAGACCTCGCCGTTGTCGGCCTGTGCGCACGTTCAGGTCGACCTGGTTGGTCAGGTAGAACCGGCGCTCGGTCTCCACGACGTGGGTGAACAGGCCGACGACGTCGCGGTACTCGCGGTAGAGCTGGAGCTCCATCTCGGTCTCGTACTTCTCGAGATCCTCCGCGCTCATGTTCTCCCCTCCGATCAGGCGCCGCGGGCCATCGCCGCGAGGCCTGCCGTCGGCCAGCCATAGCTCCTCGGTGACGTCAACGATAGGGCCATCTGCCCACTGCCAGCCGGGTAGCACGAGTCCGCGGCACTCCGAGTTCATCCGGAAGACGGCCTCCACAGCGTCCGCCGAGCCTCGCAGGCCCGCGACGTTAACGAACGACATCCGGTGCTCCGGGCAGGGGCCGTGCTCGGCCAGCGCCGTCATGTGGCTGCGGCGTGGAATATCCCTTGTGCCGGCAAATCCGTACGCCGGGAACTGTCGGTCCAGCTCGCACATGATCCGCGTCCCGGGTCACCTTGGCGACACCGACGCGGCCGCCACGCAGGCGGCGACCTGGTCGCCCTTCCACACCGCCAGCGCGGGCGCGGGAGGCCGCGGACCGGGAAGCCGTCGGTGAGCACGTAGCCGGGCTTGCCGAGCCAGCGCCGGCCAGCGCCCGGCGCATCCCCGCGACGTTGCACACGTGCAGCCCGAGCCGGTCAATCTCGGCGGCCGGGATGATGATCACGCTCCAGTCCAGCGCCGCGTCCATGATCTGCCTGTAGGCCGCCTCGCGTGCCTTGGCGGTGAGCACCTTGGAGTCGGCCAGCTCGGTCATGCCTGCGCGATCCGGGCGGCTTCAGGATCGACCGCGGCGACCACCAGCGGCCCGGCGCATGCCCCGCGGCCGGCCTCGTCGACGCCCGCCACCGGCGCTAGCCCGGCCCGGTCAGCACTCGCTCGTACGCGCTCAGGCCGGAATTACGCCGGGGCGTGAAGCCAACCGGCCGCCGTGCCTCGCCCGGCCCGGCCGTCATGGCCGCCGGGAGGCCTTTCTGGCCTTGATCCGCGCGGCCACTCGCCGGCGGGCACGCCGCTGCAGCCAGGTAAGCGGGACGGCACCCGCGAAGCCCGCCGCCAGCGGCAGGTAGGGTGCGTCCGATTTCAGCGGGGAGCCGAGCAGCTGAGCCGCTTGCTGGCCCGTCAGCTGCGGCGCGGCCGCCGCGGCCGAGGACTTGCTGAGGCCCGGCTGGCTGAACGTCGACGGGATGGACAGGATCCGCCAGTGGCTGGGCGGCCACACGATGACAAACGCCCGGCCGATCACCTCGTTCTCGGGGATCGTGCCGCCGCCAGGGTCGCTCTGCCGCAGTCGCGAGTCGTCAGAGACAGCCCTGTTGTCCCCCATGACCCACAGCCGGCCGGGCGGCACAACCTTGTTAAAGCGGATCTGCGAGGGCGCCGCGCCCGGATACAGGTAGGACGACTCGTGCAGCGGCACGCCATTGACGGTAACAAGGCCCTGCGCGTTGCAGCACACCACCCGGTCGCCGGGTACGCCGATGACGCGCTTGATGTAGTCAGTCTGACCGAGCGGAGTGCCGAACAGCCCGGCAATCGAGTGGAACAGCGGCCGCAGGGTGGCGTCGTAGGCGCGGACCAGCGGATCGGAGGCTGGCTTGGTGGCCGGCGGGGCCGGGTCCCACGAGCCCACGCCGTTGAAGACGATGATGTCGCCCGGCTGGATGCTGCGGAAGTGATAGACGAGCTTGTTGACCAGCACCTTGTCGCCGATCAGCAGCGTGTTCTCCATCGAGGAGGACGGGATGAAGAACGGCTGCACCACGAAGGTCTTGATGACCAGCGCGATCGTGAGCGCCACAACGATCAGGATCGGCAACTCGCGCCAGGTGGACCGGCTCCGTTTCCGGCCGGGCATCGCCGTAGCACCCGATGGCTGGCGATCCGCGGCCGTGAGCGGCTGACTGTCCGATCCCTGGCCGGAATCGGGCGGGCCGGACGGCGGATCGATGTACCCGGCCGACCGGATGTCCGGGTCGGTGGGGGCGTCCAGATCCGGCGAACCGGACCCTCCCGCCAGCCGGTCCGGGCTACTGTGCTCGTCGCTCATCATCGATGAGAGCCTATCGCCGCTCTGCGGCCAGCGCGGTTAGCGCCGAGCCAGCTGGTTCCTGTCTGTGCCTGACTGGCCGCAATCTGCGGGGTTCCGCCGCCCCGGCCTGGTTCCGGCCGCCGAGACGTGCGTAACGCCGTCACCGGCGCCGCCGCCGGAGCCTGATGCGGCGTTGCAGCCACGTCAGCGGCACCGCTGCCGCCAGTCCCGCCGCGGCCGGCAGGTACCGGGTACCGGCGTAGCACCGGGCTGCCCGCCGCCAGCTGAGCCGCTTGCCCGGCCGGCTGGGAAGTGGCTGACGGCGAGCTGGCCGACTGGGAGCTGGCTGACGGCGAGCGGGCCGACTGAGAGCTGGCCGACTGCGCATGCCGGCTGATGCCCGGCTGGCTGAAAGTCTTCGGGATGGACAGGATCCGCCACTGGCTGGGCGGCCAGGCGACGACGAAAGCGCGGCCGATGACCTCTTTCTCGGGGATCATGCCGTCGCCGGGATCAGCCTGGTGCCCGCGCGAATCGTCGGAGATGCCGCGATGGTCGCCGAGCACCCACAGGTAACCGGCCGGCACGGTCACCCTGAACTTCGCCGGGATGCCAGCCGACGCGCTGTCGGGCTTATCGCCGGGATACAGGTAAGACTGCTCAGCCAGCGCGACCCCGTTGACGGTGACGTCGCCGGCGGCATTGCAGCAGACGACGCGGTCTCCCGGCACGCCGATGACCCGCTTGACGTAGTCGGTCTGGCCGATAGGGGTGCCGAACAGGCCGCCGACCGAGTCGAAGAACCGGCGCAGGGTGTCGTCGTAGGCGCGGCCCAGCGGATTGCTGCTGGTGCTGGCCTGCGCCGGCGCGTCCCAGCTGCCCGCACCGTCGAACACCACGATGTCACCGGGCTGGATGTCGCGGAAATGGTAGACGAGCTTGTTGACCAGGATCTTGTCCTTGATCGCCAGCGTGTTCTGCATCGAGCCGGTAGGGATGACGAATGCTTGCACGACGAACGTCTTGATCACCATGGCGATCAGCAGCGCTACGACGAAGAGCACCGGCAGCTCGCGCAGCAGGGAGCGATTCGATCGCGGCCGGGCCCGGCTGCCCGTCTTCCGGCGGGCTACGCCGACCGTGCTGTAGGCAGCGTGTGCCCCGTCACCGGGTCCGCTAGCCGACATGAGCCGCTACCCAGCCGGCCAGGCCGCTAGCTGCGCTGGCAGAGGGCATTCGAGCTCACCTTCGCGACGAGGGACGGGCGGGCACGTCGTCTGAGGGCAGGCAGCCCGCCACCGGGCGCACGGCCGAGCCAGACATGCCCGGCCGGCATCGCCGACGCTGGCCGGGCACGCGCGCTACTTGGCCGGGGTGATCTCGCGGCGCTCGCGGATGCGGGCAGCCTTGCCGCGCAGGTCGCGCAGGTAGTACAGCTTGGCGCGGCGGACGCGGCCGCGCGTGACGACCTCGATCTTGTCGATCGCCGGGGTATGCACCGGGAAGGTCCGCTCGACGCCGACGCCGTAGCTAACCTTGCGGACGGTGAACGTCTCGCGGGCGCTACCGCCCTGACGGCGGATCACGACGCCCTGAAAAACCTGGATCCGGGACCGGTTGCCCTCAGTGACCTTGACGTGCACCTTGAGCGTGTCGCCTGGCCGGAACGCCGGTACGTCGGATCGGATCTGCGCCTGCTCAAGCTCGGCAATCGCGGTGTGCATCGCTGCGGTTCCTCAATAGTCATCAGCGCACGCCTGCGAACGCGCTGGATCGGTCTGTGTGTCGCCAGGCGGTCGCCCGGCAGCCCCCCGGCGAACTAGGCCAGCAGCGGGGCAGTGCCTTTTAGTGTGCCACATCTTCGCCGCTAACCGGAAAGCCAGCCTCAGCTAGCACCGCCTGATCATGATCATTAAGTCGTTCCGGCAGGTCGGCAGCCTGGCCCGGGCCGGCCAGGGCCGGGCCAGCCGGGCCAGCCGGGCCTTTTGCTAGCAGGCGCGAGATCAGGTCAGGCCGGTTCTGGGCAGTGCGACGCAGCGCGGTGTCCCGGCGCCACCGGGCAATGGCTCCGTGGTCGCCCGACAACAGCACCGGCGGTACCTCGCGGTCCCGCCAGACCCTGGGCCTGGTGTAGGCGGGTCCCTCAACCAGGCCCGACATCGGGTCCCCCGGCGACCCTCCGGTCCCGAACGAGTCGTCGGCCGCCGATTCGGAATTGCCCAGGACACCCGGCAGCAGCCGGCAGATGGCCTCGGTCATGACCAGCACCGCGGGCTCGCCGCCGGCCAGGACGTAGTCGCCGATGCTGATCTCCTCGACCCGCATCCGCGACCTGGCTTCCTCGGTCACCCGGCCGTCGATGCCCTCGTACCGGCCGCAGGCGAAGATCAGCCAGGGCTCGGCCGCATAACCGGCGGCGCGCCGCTGGGTGAACGGCAGGCCGGCCGGCGTCGGGATGATCAGCAGCGGGTCGGACCCGGCGGGCGCCACCTGGTCCAGCGCCTTGCCCCACGGCTCTGGCTTCATCACCATGCCGGGGCCGCCGCCGAACGGCGTGTCGTCAACGGTGTGATGCACGTCATGGGTCCAGCCGCGCAGGTCGTGCACGCCGAAGGTGATGTCGCCGCGGCTGGCTGCCTTGCCGATGAGCGAGACGCTCAGCGGGCCGAAGTACTCCGGGAAGATGGTGATGATGTCGATCCGCATCTTGTTCCTCCCGTCTAGACAGCGGCTCCCGGCCTAGACAGCGGCTCCCGGCCTAGAGAGCGGCTTCGGGGTCGAGCAGGCCGTCCGGCGGGTCGATCTGCAACCGGCCAGCGGCGACATCGACGACCGGGACGATGGCGGCGACGAACGGGATCATGATCTGCGCCCCGGCCCGCGCACCAGTGCCGCTGACCACCAGCAGGTCCTGGCCGTGATGCAGCACATCAGCCACCTCACCAACCGGCTCGCCGGACATCGTCGAGACGGTCAGCCCGATCAGCTGGTGGTCGTGAAACTCATCGGGATCGGCGACATCCTCGAGCTCGTCCGAGTCCACCAGCAGCAGGACACCGCGAAGGTCGTCGGCCACGTTCCGGTCCGTAAAGCCCTTGAACTGAACCAGCAGCCGCCCGGAATGCCAGCGGCTGTGCTCGATGGTCAGCGGGCCGACCGCCACGGGCTCTGTCGTCACGACAGAGCCCGCAGCGAATCGAAGCTCCGGGTCATCGGTCCGGACCTCGACGATCACCTCACCGCGGACGCCGTGCGGCCGCGCGATCCGGCCGGTCACTAGCTGCATGGCTGCTAGCGGACCTCGTCGGCATCCAGCAGATCGACGCGGACGTAGTTGTTTCCGGCCAGTGAGCCGATCACTGTCCGCAGCGCCCGTGCGGTGCGGCCGCCGCGCCCGATCACCTTGCCGAGGTCGTCAGGGTGCACCCGCACCTCGAGCACCCGTCCGCGGCGCAGGCCGCGACTGCCGACCTGGACGTCATCGGGGTGCTCGACTATGCCCTTGACCAGATGCTCCAGGGCCTCTTCGAGCATGTCAGGCTCCGCTGCCATCTGCCTCGTCGCCCGCCGGGGCGTCAGCCTCGGCCGCGGCAGCGTCGGCAGGCGCAGCGTCAGGCGTCGCCGATTCGGCGGCAGGCGCGGCTTCGGCGGCAGGCGCGGCCACGGTGGCTTCGGCGGACGGCTCGGCCACCTCGGCGGCCGGCTCGGCAGCAGCAGCCGGCTTGTCTGCGGGCTTGTCGGCCGGCTTCCTGGCCTTGGCCGGGGCCTTCTCGGCCTTGGCGTCGCCGGCCTTGGCGTCGCCCGCCTTGGCGTCGCTGGCCTTGCCCTTGGGCTTGGACTTCGCGCCGCTCTCGGTCAGGTTCTCGGCTACGGCGGCGGCGAACGCGACCTTTCGGTCCGCCTTCGGCTCCGCGGTCCGCAGCGTGCCCTCCGCACCCGGCAGGCCCTTGAACTTCTGCCAGTCGCCGGTGATCTCAAGGATCTTGCGGACCGGGTCGGTCGGCTGCGCGCCGACCGAGAGCCAGTGCTGGGCGCGGGCGGAGTCGACCTCGATGAACGACGGCTCGGCCTTCGGGTGGTACTTGCCGATCTCCTCGATCGCGCGACCATCCCGCTTGGTACGGGAGTCGGCGATGACGATCCGGTAATACGGCGCGCGGATCTTGCCCAGGCGCTTCAGCTTGATCTTGACAGCCACGGCTGTGGTCTTCTCCCAGCAAATTGGTGGCGGGCAGGTCGTGTCCGGGTGAGGACCAGACGTACCGCTGCCCAGATGGTGCTGGCCTGCGCGAGTTAGAGAGGGCCTCGCCGGGCCGAGCGTAGCGGTCACATTCTGCCAGACGACTGCCGTCAGAGCGTAATCACGAGGCCCTAACGGCCGTCAGCGGCCCTTCTTGCCCGGCCGGGCCCGGAAAGGCCGGCGGCAGGTTCGGCTGCTGGCCACCGAAGCCGCCGGGCGGCAGCTTGAACGAGCCGTCCTCGCCGAGGCCAGGCAGCGAGCCGAAGCCAGCCGGCAAGGCCGCCGGACCCAGGCCGCCCTGGCCGGCACCGGCCTGGCCGCCCGCCTGACCAAGGCCGGCCTGCTGCTCCAGCGCCTGCCGGGCGGTGATGGCGGTGCCGCTGCGCTGCGCGCCCGCTGGCCGGCCGCCGCCCTTGCCCTTCTTCTTTGCCTTGCCGCGGGTCTTGCTCTGCCGACGCATGCCCGGCATCCCCGGCATGCCGCCCATCATCTGGCGCATCATCTTCTGGCCCTCTTGGAACCGGATGATGAGCTGGTTCACTTCGCCGACCGTGACACCGGAACCCTTGGCGATCCTGGACCGCCGCGACCCGTTGATGATCTTGGGGTTGCGGCGTTCCTCGACGGTCATCGAGCTCACGATGGCCGCGGCCCGGTCGAGGTCCTTGTCACTGACCTGGCTGAGCGCCTCGCGGTTCTGAGCGGCGCCGGGCAGCATGCCGAGCAGGTTGCTGATCGGCCCGAGCTTGCGGACCATGGCCAGCTGCTCGACGAAGTCCTCCAGCGTGAAGCCCTCACCCGAGGCCAGCTTGCCGGCCATCGCGGCCGTCTGGTCCTGGTCGAAGCTGCGCTCGGCCTGCTCGATCAGCGTCATGACGTCGCCGAGGTCAAGGATGCGCGACGCCATCCGGTCGGGATGGAAGACGTCGAAGTCTTCCAGCTTCTCGCCGGTGGAGGCGAACATGACCGGCTTGCCGGTGAGCTCGGCGATGGACAGGGCCGCCCCGCCGCGCGCGTCGCCGTCGAGCTTGGTCAGGACCACGCCGTCGTAGCCGACGCCATCCAGGAAGGCCTGCGCGGTCTGCACCGCGTCCTGGCCGATCATGGCGTCGACGACGAAGAGGATCTCGTCCGGGTCGGTCGCGTCCCGGATATCGGCGGCCTGCTGCATCATCTCCGTGTCGATGCCCAGCCGGCCGGCCGTGTCGATGATGACCACGTTGTGCTGCTTGTGCTGGGCCTCGGCGATGCCCAGGTTGGCCGCCTGGACCGGATCGCCGACACCGCTGCCAGGGAACGGCGCGAACACCGGCACGCCTGCCCGCTGCCCGAGTATCTCCAGCTGCTCCACAGCGTTGGGCCGCTGCAGGTCACAGGCCACCAGCAACGGCGTGTTGCCCTGCGACCTGAGCCAGAGCGCCAGCTTGCCGGCCAGCGTCGTCTTTCCTGAGCCCTGCAGGCCCGCGAGCATGATCACGGTCGGCGGCACCTTGGCGAACCGCAGCCGGCGGGCCTCGCCGCCGAGAATCGCGACGAGTTCCTCGTTGACGATCTTGATGACCTGCTGGGCCGGGTTCAGCGCCTCGGAGACCTCGCTGCCGCTGGCCCGTTCCCTGACCTTGGCCATGAACTCCCGGACCACGGGCAGGGCGACGTCCGCTTCCAGCAGTGCGATCCTGATCTCACGGCAGGTGGCGTCGATGTCGGCCTGCGACAGCCTGCCGCGGCCGCGCAGCGAGGAGAAGACCTGGTTGAGCCGGTCAGAAAGTGTCTCGAACACGTGTAGCTGCCGTCCTCCCGAAGACGCTTGCTGGTCCAAGGCTATCGGGTGACCGGCCCGCGGCATGCAGGCTGAGTTCCGGGCCGGGCTCCGGGCGAGCCGACCAGGCCGGCCCGAGCCGCGCCCGAGCCGCCCGGATGCCGCGTCGGAGCCGAGCCGGAGCCGGGCCGGCCGCCGCGGCAGAAGGGCCGCAGCGGGCCAACCCGGGGCATCAGTGCAGGGTGAGAGATGCAGATAGCAATTGGTTCTTGTCCGACCCCTGAGCGGCACGTAACGTTCTGGATGTTGAGATTTTCTGACATGGCGATATGCGGAGGTTTACTGGTGGCTGCCGGTCAGATGCGTTATCTCCTTGATTCACGATGGCGGCGATCGCGTGCTCGATTAGAACGAGGCAGTCGGCACGGCGGTTTGCCGGAGGGCGCTCACGGGTTGCCGAGGCACGCGCCAGACAAGGCGCAGACAGCTGATTCCGGCGAAACAACGTCGGCCATTACCGGCTGCCCGGCGGATCCTGCCTTACGGCTGGTCGGCCCGGCGGAAAACAACCGGTCGGGCGACGATGCCGGGCTTTTAGCCAAGGCAGAGAATTTCATCGCCCTGTTCCACGCGGAGAATCAGGCCGAGAACCACGGAGCTGACTCGCCCGTCGCCCGGCTGCGGCAGATCCGCCGCGAAGTCGAGTCCACCGGTACCTACCGGCACACGACCGCGGAGCTGACCTTCGCGGCCCAGGTGGCATGGCGCAACAGCGCTCGGTGCATTGGCAGGCTGTACTGGCGCAGCCTGCGGGTCCGGGATCGCCGGCACGTGAGCGCGCCCGGCCAGATCGCGGCCGAGTCCGTCGAGCACCTGCGGGCGGCCACCAACAGCGGCCGGATCAGGCCGTTGATCACGGTGTTCGCGCCGGACGCACCCGAGCGGCCAGGCGCGCGGATCCTCAGCCCGCAACTTGTCCGCTTTGCCGGTCACCAATCCGTGCCCGGCGGACCGGTCACCGGCGACCCGGCGAACGCCGAGCTGACCCGGCTAGCCCGCGATCTGGGCTGGCGCGGCCCGGACACTCCCGGCCGGTTCGACCTGCTGCCGCTGCTGATCGCGGCGCCCGGCGGCGACCTGAGCTGGCACGAGGTACCGCCAGACGCGGTGTTGCAGGTCCCGCTGCGACATCCAGACCAGCCGTGGTTCGCGGGGCTCGGCTTGCGCTGGTACGCGGTCCCGGTGATCAGCGACATGCACCTGGAGGCGGGCGGCATCCGCTACCCGGCCGCGCCGTTCAACGGCTGGTACATGTGCACCGAGATCGGCTCGCGCGACCTGGGCGACGTTGCCCGTTACAACGAGCTGCCCCGGGTGGCCGCGGCCATGGGCCTGGACATCAGCAACGAGCGCACGCTGTGGAAAGACCGGGCGCTGACCGAGCTCAACCAGGCGGTCCTGCACTCGTTCAGCACAGCCGGCGTCACCATCGCCGACCATCACACGGAGTCGGTGCGCTTCCTCAAGCACGTGGAGCTCGAGGAAGCACACGGGCGTGCCTGCCCCGCCGACTGGACCTGGATCGTGCCGCCGGCTGCCTCCTCCTCGACGACGGTGTTCCACCGCTATTACGAGAATTTCGACGCCTCACCCAACTTTCACCGGCCCGCGGACGGCCTTCCGTCCTGGTCCGGATCAGCCAGCGGCTTTTAAGCCAGGGAACGTGGCCCGGCCGGGTCGCAGCTGTCAGCCTGGCCGCGGCCGCCTGGCCTATTTGAGCCCGCCGCCGGGCCGGCTCTCGGCCGGCCGGGCGCCGCGCCTGGCCTAGCTGCGCCCGCCGCCGCAGGCTCTCGGCCGGCGGGCGCCGCGCCTGGCCTAGCTGCGCCCGCCGCCGGGCCGGCCAGGCCCGGCGGCGGTCACGTTCCGCTGCCCACGCGGGACCGTCCGGCTAGCAGCGCGTCGTCGAAGTGAATCCGGCCCCTGGGCATTCCCGCCCTGGTCAGTACGCGGATCGTTTCCCGGACCATGTCGGCGGGCCCGGCTATATAGGCCTCGCAGTCCGGGTGCGGCATGTACCGGGCGGCGACCCGGCCGACGTTGCCCTGCATGCCGTCGAACGCCGGGTCGTCGGAAGTGACGGGCGTGAGCTGCAAGCCGGGCCAGGCATCCGCGAGCCGCCACAGGTCCTTCAGGTCATACAGTTCCTCGCGCTTGCGCGCCCCGTAGAACAGGAATACCCGGCGCGGCCGGGCGGCCGAATTGCGCACGACCTGCTCGATGATGGCCTTGACCGGGGCCAGCCCGGTCCCGCCCGCGACGCAGAGCAGGTCCCGGCCGCTGGCCGCTGGTAATGTCATCGTGCCCATCGCCGGGCCGAGGATGAGCTCGTCGCCCGGCCGGGTGTGATGGACCAGGGCGGTACTGACCCAGCCGCCGGGCACGGCCTTCACATGCAGGCTGAGCAGGCCGTCGTCGCGCGGCATGCAGGCGATCGAGAACGGCCGCCAGACGTGCGGCCAGCGCGGAGTCTGCAGCGTCAGGTGCTGTCCGGCCGCATAGGGCAGCACCCGGTCGGGAGCGACCGTGACCACGGCGATGTCGCGGCCGCGTCGCTCGACCTGGACGACCTCGGCCGTCCAGAAGGCCGGCGCGACCGCCGCATCCTCCTCCGCCGACCTGATCATCAGCGCCGAAGCAGCGGCGAACGTCTGGACCCAGATCTCCTCGGCTTCGCTGGTAAATGCCGACGACGCGAACGCCCGCAGGGTCGCGATCAGCGCCTCGCCGACCGCGCCGTACATCTCAGGCTCGACCCCGTACTTGCGGTGGTCGCGGCCGAGCTGGGTCAGGTAACTGGCCATCTCGTCCGGCGTGCTGAGGCTCTCCACGATCCGGCCGAGCGAGGCGAACAGCCGGTCCCGCTGTTCGTCCATGGCGGGCGGGAACAGTTCGCGCAACTGCGGCTGCTTGAGGAACAGCCAGGCGTAGAAGTAGGCGACCGCTTCGTCACCGGCGTCGGCGACGTACCGGAAGGTATCCCTGATCGCGACGATGGCCGGATCGGGTCCGGCGCTGGCGGTCGCGGCAGCAGGCACCGCGGAACCGGCAGCCGCCTCGGACCCGGCAGTGGTCTGTGACCCGGCAGCAGGGCCGGACCCATTGGCCTGGAACCCAGCGATCTCGGACCCGGACACCGTCGAACTCGCTGGGATCTTGCCGCCGGCCGCGATCTCGGTCCCGGCGGCGCTCTGCGACCGGGCCGCGGCCCCAGCCACGCCTGCACCAGAACCATCGGCCCCGGACGCGGACCGAGCGGGCGCCTCCGGCAACGCGGCGTCGTCGGTCTCGACGATCTCCATCGCCCGCAGGCCGTCACGCAGCTTGGTCAGCGCGTCGAGGTCTTTGCGCCAGGTCCGTAGTCGCCACCATGGCTGCGCCCGTCGCTCGGCCGCGGCCTTGTCGGCCAGGGAGCCGCCAGGGGCGCTGAGCGTGCTGACCGACGAGTGGTCAACTTCCCGTGCCACCGTTTCCCGTGCCACGCAGTCACCGCCCCGCTTGGGCGCGGGCCCGCCGAGACCCGGCTAATGCCGAGAACGCGGCTAAAGACGGCGGCGCGGCGGGGGCGGCGGTCCGGCCGGCCTGCGGCCGGGTGGGCGAGGTCTGTCCTGCGCGCCAGGGAATCAAGAGGCCCCTTCCGTCCCGCCCGCGCGCGGCCGCGTCGCGGCGCCTGACCTGATCTGGTAACCGCCCCAGCACGGAATGCTAGGTAGCCCCTTCAGCATAAGACGCGAAAATATCCGCAGTCAGATATTTGCGCCTTGCAACATGAGAAATTGGCTGGCAGCACGCCGTGGCCAGTGAAACTGCTAAATAGCGCAGTTACGGAAGGCAACGCCCATTACAGTGCGTGCGGATAAGGGAGAAGGAAACGGCCCTAGATGCCCGCTTTCGCCGGGGAGGCCGTCCTTTTCTGCGATCGATCGCAATGGAAGGCGCTGCATCTCTAGCCTGAGCCGCGAGTCCCGGCCCAGGCACATTGAGATGCAGCGCTGAGGCCAGCGTAGGGCTCCAGGTCGCGGTTGGCTCGCCGTTTGCAGAATGCAAGATGAAGTTTTTGCCCGGGAACGACCGCGCCGTGGCTGGCCAGGGATACGACCTGTCCTGCCCGGCTGGGCCGCTATCCGCCCAAGATGGCGTCGACGAACACCTCGGGATCGAAGAACGCCAGGTCATCGGGACCTTCGCCGAGGCCGACCAGCTTCACCGGCACGCCGAGTTCGCGCTGCACCTGGATCACGATGCCGCCCTTAGCCGTGCCGTCGAGCTTGGTCAGGATGATGCCGGTAATGTCGACGACCTCGGCGAAGACCCGCGCCTGTCGCAGGCCGTTCTGACCGGTGGTGGCGTCCAGGACGAGCAGCACCTCATCGACGGTGCCGTGCTTCTCGATCACTCGCTTGATCTTGCCGAGCTCGTCCATCAGCCCGGTCTTGGTGTGCAGCCGCCCGGCCGTGTCCACGATGACGGTGTCGACGCCGCGCTGAATGCCGACGTTGACCGCCTCGAACGCCACGCTGGCCGGATCCGCGCCCTCCCGGTCGGACCGCACGACCTGGGCGCCTACCCGCTCGCCCCAGGTCTGCAACTGCTCGGCCGCGGCGGCCCGGAACGTGTCGGCCGCACCGAGTACCACCGTCTTGCCGTCACCGACCAGGACCCTGGCCAGCTTGCCGCACGTGGTGGTCTTGCCAGTCCCGTTGACGCCGACGATCAGCACCACCGAGGGCCGGTCACCGTGCCGGGCCAGGTGCAGGGTCCGGTCTAGGTCGGCGCCGACCATCTCGATCAGGTCAGACCGCAGCAGTGCCTTGACCTCGGCCGGGTCGTTGGAGCCGGCCACTTTGACCTGGGTCTTGAGGTGCTCGACCAGCTCGCGGGCCGGCCCGACGCCCATGTCCGCCCCGATGAGCGTGTCTTCGATCTCCTCCCAGGCCTGCTCGTCGAGCTTGCCGGCGGAGATGAGGCCCAGCAGTACCGAGCCGAATGCAGACTGCGACCTGGCCAGCCGGCCGCGCAGCCGGGTCAGCCGCCCGGCCGACGGCAGCGGCTTCTCGACGACCGTGCCCGGCACCTCGGCCAGGTCCGGCGGCGCCGCGATGTCCGTCCCGGCGCTCTCCTCTGGGGGCGCCAGCATGGCCGGCCCGGCCTCGGTGTTCTCGGCGTCAGACGGCCGCTCTAGCGTGCCGACGCCGCCGCGGCTGTTCGGCGGCAGCCCGCGCTGGCGCCGGGTCCGGAAGTAGGGGATGAGGCCTGCGGTGCCGCCGCCCGCGACGACGACAGCGATGGCGGCGTAGATCAGATCGTGAACCATGGCGGAACTAGTCTGACAGACGGCGACGGCCTTCTTGTCAGGCCGGCCTGCCGCGGCCTCAGACGGTCTCCCGCTCCCGGAGCCGCTGGCTGATCACCGTCGACACGCCGTCGCCGCGCATGCTGATGCCGTACAGGGTGTCGGCGACTTCCATCGTCCGCTTCTGGTGGGTGACGATGATCAGCTGCGACACATCCCGCAGTTCGGCCAGGATCTCCAGCAGCCGCTGCAAGTTGGTGTCGTCCAGCGCTGCCTCGACCTCGTCCAGCACGTAGAACGGCGACGGCCTGGCCTTGAAAATGGCCAGCAGAAACGCGATCGCGGTCAGCGACCGCTCCCCGCCGGACAGCAGCGACAGCCGCTTGACCTTCTTGCCCGGCGGCCGGGCCTCGATCTCGATCCCGGTGGCCAGCATGTCGTCCGGATCGGTCAGCACGAGGCGGCCGTCACCGCCGGGGAAGAGCCGGGCGATGATCGACTCGAATTCCCCCGCGATGTCCGCGTACGCCGAGGTGAAGACCTGCTGGACGCGCTCGTCGACCTCTCTGATCACGGTCAGCAGGTCACGGCGGGTCTTCTTCAGGTCCTCCAGCTGGGCGACCAGGAACGCATGCCGCTCCTCCAGTGCCGCGAATTCCTCCAGTGCCAGCGGGTTGACCTTGCCGAGCTGGTCCAGCTGGCGCTGCGCGTGCGCTGCCCGCTTCTCCTGGGCTTCCCGGTCATAGGGCACCGCGAGCTGCCCGTCGTCGGCGCCGGGCACCGCCATGTCCGGCCCGTACTCGGCGACCAGCGCATCCGCCTCGACCGCGAACTCCTCCAGGGCGCGTGCCGCGATCTGCTCAAGCTGCAGCTGCCGGGTCGCCCGCGCCATCTGGGCGCCGTGCGCGCTGTCGACTACCTTCTCCAGCGCCTCGGCGTGGTCCCGGATTCTGGCCCGCACCGCTTTCAGCTCGCCGTCCCGGCCCTTGTGCGCCTCCTCGGCCGCCTGGCGATCGGCGTCCGCCGCTGCTGCCGACTGCTCGATCCTGGCCAGTGCGATCCGGGCACCCTC
Organism: uncultured Actinomycetota bacterium; assembly: GCA_963713585.1. Lineage (GTDB taxonomy): Bacteria > Actinomycetota > Actinomycetes > Streptosporangiales > Streptosporangiaceae > JAJYUU01. Next base: position 22,486 of record CAVQMG010000006.1, read on the forward strand.
CGCCACAGCGCTGGCAACCAGCGCGCCCTCTGCCCGGCGCTCCGCGCGTGCCAGCGCCCGCGCCGTGGCGTGCCGCTCTGCCACCGCAGCCGAGGCGAGCGCGTCGGCCCGGCCGGAGATGGCCCGCTGGCGTTCCTCGACGGTGCGTACCTCGAGCCTGGCTTCCATTTCCGCGCCGCGAGCCGCGACAGCGTCGTCGGCCAGCTGCTGCCGGTCAGCCGGCACCTCGTCCGCGTCGGTATCCGGCTCGGCGTCAGCGTGTGCCTCGGCTTGCCGGGCTTCCTGCTCGGCCAGCCTCGCCCTGGCCTCCTCGACCTGGGCCAGGCTCTGCTGCCGGGACTTCTCCGCCGCTGCGATGGCGGCAGTCAGTCGGCCCATCTCGTCCCGCGCCGCCCTGGCCCGTCCGGCCAGTGAGCCCAGCTTGCCCGAGGTTTCGGCGGCGGCCGCGTCCGCCTGTTGCAGCCCCGCCGCCGCCTCCGCCAGTATCTGGCGGGCCTGCGCTTCGTCCTCCAGCGCCGCGGCGAGCTGCCGTTCAGCGCGCTGGCACCGGGTCTCCGCCTCGGTCAGTTGGGAGCTGGCCTGGCTCGCGGCGACGCGCAGGCTCAGCAGGCTCTGCTCCCCCGCCGAACCGCCGCGGGCCCAGTGCGCACCCAGTGCGTCGCCGCCGGTCGTGACCACCCGCAGCCGCGGGTCAGCCTGCAGCACCCGCACGCCGTCGGCGAGACTGTCCACCACTACGACATTGCCGAGCAGCGCCGCGACGGCTGCGGCCAGGCCGGGCGGCACAGTCACCAGGTCCAGTGCGTGCGAGACGCGGCCCGGCCCGATCTGCGCCGCCAGCGCGCCGATGTCGTCGGGCCGCCGGGGCTGCGGGGCGGCTGGCGAGGCGACGACCAGCCCGGCCTTGCCGGCGTTCTGGCTCCGCAGCGCGGCCATGATCTCGACCGCGGCGTCGACGCCGTCGACGACGACCAGCCGGCGGCCGCGCCGAGCGCGGCCGCGATGGCTTCCTGCGCGCCCTCGGCCACGGTCAGCAGCTGCGCGAGCGGGCCCAGCACTCCGCCGAAGGTGCCGGGGCCGGCGAGCAGCACCTCGGCCGCGTCCGCGCCGCTGGTGACAGCCTCGGTCAGCGCTTGCACGCGAGCCCGCAGCGCGGCCCTGGCGTCGCTGGCCGCATGCTCGGCTTTGCGGAGCTGGGCGACCGTGCCCGACGCGGCCGTCAGCGCCGCGGTTGCCTGCTCGTGCGTGCCCGCCAGATCGGCCCGGCCCTCTTCCCGTCCGGACACCAGATCCTGCAGCGCGGCGTACTCGACCTGTGCCTGCTCGGCCCGGGCCCGGGCTTGTGCCTGGGCCTCGCCCAGTCGTCCGGCTTCCTCCTGCGCCGCCGTCGCCCGGCTGGTCGCCGACTCGGCCTGACTGCGCAACCGGGCCAGCTGGTCGGCCCGCTGCGCGGCCGCCTTGGCGTCGGCTGCCAGCCGGCGCTCGTTGTCGGTCAGCGCCGCTTCGGCCCTGGTCCGGCCCGCGATCGCGGTGGTCAGCTGCTGCCGGGCCGCCGCAAGTCGCTGCGCCAGCTCCTTCTCCTGCTCGCGCAGCTGCGCGGCCTCGGCCTCCAGCTCGTCCGGGTCGCGCCCGGCCCGCTGTGGCTCGGGCGCGGACAGGTGCCGGTGCCGCTCGGTAGCCAGCCGCTGAGCGCCGCGCATCCGCTCGGCCAGGCCGGACAACCCGAAGAACGCCTCCTGCGCAGCCGCCAGCCGGGGCGCGTGCTGCTGCTCGGCCGCCTCAAGCTCGCCTTCCAGTTCCCTGGCCTGCGCCAGCGAGGTCTCCAGGGACGTCCGCACGGCCGCGGCCGCGTTCTCCTCGGTGCGGTCCTGCGCCAGCTCGGCGGCCAGTGTGGTGTAGTCGTCGGCCGCCAGCCGGAGCCGGGCATCGCGCAGGTCGGCCTGGATCACCGCGGCCTTGCGCGCGATCTCCGCCTGACGGCCGAGCGGCTTGAGCCGACGACCGAGCTCTCCGGTGAGATCTACGAGCCGGGTCAGGTTGGCCTGCATGGCGTCGAGCTTGCGGACTGCCTTTTCCTTGCGGCGGCGGTGCTTGAGCACGCCCGCGGCTTCCTCGATCAGCGCCCGCCGGGTCTCGGGGCCGGCGTTCAGCACCTCGTCGAGCTGGCCCTGGCCCACGATGACGTGCATCTCCCGGCCAAGGCCGGTGTCCGACAGCAGTTCGGCGATATCGAGTAGCCGGCACGTGTCGCCGTTGATGGCGTACTCGCTCTGCCCGGACCGGAACAGCAGCCGGCTGATCGTGACTTCGGCGTAATCGATCGGCAGCAGCCCATCACTGTTGTCGATGGTGAGCGTCACCTCAGCCCGGCCGAGCGCGGGCCGGCCGGACGTGCCGGCGAAGACGACGTCTTCCATCTTTCCGCCGCGCAGCGGCTTGACGCCCTGCTCGCCCATCACCCACGCAAGCGCATCGACGACGTTCGACTTACCCGAGCCGTTGGGGCCGACAATGCACGTGATGCCCGGCTCGAACCGCAGCGTGGTGGCGGAGGCGAATGACTTGAAGCCGCGCACGGTGAGAGTCTTCAGGTACACCCGCCGACTCCTCCCCAGCTGCTGGCCACCAGGCCGCGGACATGCCGCAGCATCCGGCCACCGTCGTTGGCACCTTACCGCGCAGTGGCGGCGACCCAGCGCATTCGATAGTGCGCCGGAACCGATATGCGCCGTCTTCGGGCGTAACTTGGCTACTCGCCAGAGTTGCCAGGACTTATGCTCCGGCCATGGAGCAGTGGCCCGGCGACAGCGAGACCACTATGGTCGCACTGCTGGGGCCGGTCGAGGTACTCGTGGGCGGCACGCCCGTTCCGGTGCGGCAGCGGGGCCTGCTCGCGCTGCTGGCCATGCTCGCGCTGTCGGCCAACCGGGTCGTCCCGATCGCAGCCCTGATCGACGCGCTCTGGCAGGAGCAGCCCTCCCGGCCACGCGAACGCAATCTGCACGCGCGGGTGCATCAGCTCCGTTCGCGGCTGGACTGGCACGAGACGGGTCCAGGCCCGCACCTGGTGACCCGGCAGCCCGGTTACCTGCTCGCGCTCAACGGCCACCGGCTCGACGTCCAGGAGTTCACCGAGCTCGCCGCGGCCGGCCGCGAGCTGCTGCGCTCGGGCCAGGCAGTGGCGGCGGTGCACGAATTCGAGCGCGCGCTCGCGCTGTGGCGCGGCCCGGCGCTCGCTGACATCACCGGGCTGTCACCGCAACTGGACGCCATGGCCACTGCCCTGGACGAGCAGCGGATGGCCACCATTGAGAGTCATGCTGACGCGCAACTCGCCGCCGGGCAGGCGGCGAGCGTGGCAGGCCTCGCGCGCCTGGTCACCGAGTTTCCGCTGCGGGAGCGACTGCGCTGGCAGCTGATGCTGGCGCTGTACCGGACCGGGCGGCAGGCCAAAGCGCTGGAGTCGTATCAGGACGCGCAGCGGCTCCTGGCCGACGAGCTCGGCATCGACCCGGGGCCCGAGCTGCGTGACCTGCAGGCGCGGATCCTGCGATCAGATCCCTCGCTTACTCTGCCCGGGCCGGCCCGGCGCGGCAGTGCCGCGGTGCCGCGTCAGCTCCCGGCCGATGTGCGGCAGTTCGCCGGCCGCGCCGACGAGCTGGCCGAGCTCGACGCGCAGCTGGCCAGGGACGGCGCCGCGAGCGGCACGGTGGCGATCACCGCGATCGGCGGTACCGGCGGTGTCGGCAAGACCACGCTCGCCCTGCACTGGGCGCATCGGGTAGCGAGTCGGTTCGCGGACGGCCAGCTGCATGTCAACCTGCGCGGGTTTGATCCCGGCGGCACGCCGCTCACACCCGAGGAAGTCATCCGCGGTTTCCTCGACGCGCTCGGTGTCCCCGCCAGCGAGATCCCGCCGTCTGCCGCCGCACAGGCGGCGCTGTACCGCAGTGTGGCGCCGGCCGCCAGCTACTGATCGTGCTGGACAACGCCAGGGATGCCGAGCAGGTTCGGCCGCTGTTGCCGGCCTCGCCGGCGAGCTTCGTCCTGGTGACCAGCCGGGCCGAACTAGCGGGCCTGGCCGTCGCCGACGGCGCCAGCTTGCTGCGGCTGGACTTGCTGACCGCGCAGGATGCCGCCGACATGCTGGCGGCCAGGCTCGGCCGGCCAAGGCTCGCGGCCGAGCCCGGCGCGGTCCGCCAGGTGATCAGCATGTGCGCCCGGCTGCCACTCGCGCTGGCCATCGCCGCGGCCCGGGCCGCGGCCACCCCGGCCATGCCGCTGACCGCGCTCGCCGCCGACCTGTCCGGTGAGCACGGCCGCCTCGACACGCTCGAACTCGGCGCCGGCGATGACGCGGCGACCAGCATCCGGGCCGTCTTCTCCTGGTCGGTCAGCCAGGTATCTGAGTCTGCGGCCCGGATGTTCCGCCTGATCGGGCTGCATCCCGGCGCCGACATCAGCATCGCCGCGGCGGCCAGCCTGGCCGGCCTGACGCTGCGACAGGCCCGCCAGCCGCTGCGCGAGCTCACCGCTGCCAGCCTGCTCACCGAGCACTCCTCCGGCCGGTTCTCCTGCCACGATCTGCTCAAGGCGTATGCGGCCGAACTCGCTGAGCAGACCGACAGCCGCGACGACCGGCGTGCGGCAATGAACCGGTTGCTCGACCATTACCTGTACAGCGCGGAGCAGGCAACCGCGCAGATCCGCGGCGCTAACCGCCCGGCGCCAGTGCCGCTGCCCGGCCCGGCGCCCGGTGTCACAGTCGAGACGGCCGACGGCCGGGACGCCGTCTTCGCCTGGTTTGCCAGCGAGGTGCCGGTGCTCCTCGCCGCCACCACCTGGGCCGCGGCACACGACTTCACCACTCATTCCTGGCAGCTCGCCTGGCAGCTGGGCCAGTACTTCTACCGGCACGGCTACCTCCCCGAGTACCAGGCGGCCTGCCAGGCAGCGCTGGCCGCCATCCGGCCGCGTGCGGATGACCTCGCGGCCGGCCTGATGCACGCCCAGCTTGGCCAGGCGTGCTACTACACCGGGCAATGGCAGGAGGCGGCCGCGCACTTCCGGCAAGCCGCGGCGGATTACCAGCACAGCGGCGACGGCTTCCGCGAGGGTCACGCGCATAGCCTGCTCGGCATGTGCCTGATCGACCTGGGCCAGACCGATGAGGCGCTGCACCATCTTGAGCTCGCGCTGGACCTGCAGCTGCGCGCCGGGAACCGGACTGGCCAGGCTGCGGCCCTGATCCTGCTGGGCAGACTGCACATCACCGCCGGGAACCCGGCGCTCGGCTTCGACTACTGCCGGCAGGCAGCGGAAATCTACCGTGACCTCGGCGACCGCGACGGCCTGGCCATGGCGGAGAACCACATCGGCGACTCGCTCGCGGACCAGGGTGACTTCGCGGCCGCGATCGAGTCCTACCAGCGAGCCGCCGCGGAGTTCCGGGCCCTGGGCGACACTCTGGGCGAGGTGTACTGCCTGTTCGGCATCGGCAGCAGCCATGCCGCAACGGGCAATGCCGAGGCGGCGGCAGCATCCTGGCGGGCCGGGCTGGCGGTACTCGGCGACGCCGACCACCCGGAGGCGGCTCAGGTGCGCGCCAAGCTGGCCGGCCTGGACAATCCAGCACCGAAGCGGTCCTAGCATTCCAGGCCGGAGGTAATCCGTGCGCGAGCGTGAACAGCCGCCCGGACCGGCCCGTCCATCCCGCCGGATCGTCCTGGCCGGCGGCATCGCCGTCCTGCTGGGCGGAGCAGCGGCCGGCTACGAATTGATCCAGGACGGGACTCTCCCCGGCAAATACACGCTGGCCCGGCTGGACGGCGCCTGCGGAGCGGCGCTGCCGCGAGCACGCGGCCCGGCCCCGGCCCGGCACCAGATCTCCTTCTACTCGGCCTACCGCCACCGGCCGGTCACCATGGTGACGCTGGTGCCGGCCGGCGTGCAGGCGGCGGGCCTGGGCGTCCTGATCGTGCTGCACGGCTCCGGCGGCGACGCAGCCAGCCTGGCCGGCCCGGTGTCGGCCGCGATGACCGCCGCCAAGCTGCGCGATGTCGCCGCGATCACCGTGGACGGCGGCAGTACCTACTGGCACAAGCGAGCCGATGGCGACGACCCGGCGGGCATGATCGTGCACGAAGTGCTGCCGCGAGCGGCTGCCGCCGGGCTGGTGACCAGCCGGATCGGCATCGCGGGCGAATCGATGGGCGGCTACGGCGCACTGCTGCTGGCCGAACTGCTCGCAGCCACGGGCGGACCGGTGAGCGCGGCCGCTGTGGCGGCCGTGTCGCCCGCTATTTTCGCAACCTACGGTGACGCAATAGCGGCCAACCGGGGTTCATTCGACAGTCCGGCCGATTTCGCCCGCAACAATGTGCTGACCCGGATCGCCGCGCTGCGGCGGGTCCCGGCCTGGGTAAGCGCTGGCACCGACGACCCGTTCCAGCCGCAGGCCAGCGTGCTCAGGAGCAGGCTCGCCAGCCTGACCGGGCATCAGCCAGCCGGGGCCATCCTGCCCGGCTGCCACGACGGCATCTTCTTCGGCCGCAACCTGCCGGCCGCCCTCAGCTTTACCGCCGCGTACGCACGGCCTGACCGCCGTACCGGGTGAGGCGCGCCTCAACGTAACCGACGCCTCAAGGCCGCTGGTCAGCTCGGAGAAGCCGTCAAGCGGGATGGGTTAGCAAGAGCCGCCACGGGCGGACCGAGAGGAGACGGTCAGCTCGGGCTGGTCAGGGAAACCGGAAGAGGGACGCCGATCAGCGTCCCTCACCGTCGGTTTCCTGTTGGCCGCTTGCGCTCGCTAAGCGAGTGCAGGCTCGCGAACCGGGATCAGCAGGTCATTACCGACTGAGGCAACAAGCACATCATTCTCTTCCTGGAGCCGAGCAAGCTCGTTCTCCAGGTCGCGTACTCGTTGCTGCAGACGGCGCATCTCTGAGACCATGCGGGGATCCGGCCCGCCGACGTGGCCTAGTAGAGCCTTTGCCATTGTGTAGGGTCCTCCACACTGAGTGACCAGAGTGGGCTTGGCACGCAGACGCCGGACATGGCTGCGCGCGTGTTAACACCTCTATGGTCCCACCGTCAAGGCTATAAGGTCAAGTTTGGCGATCCCGCAGGTCACAGGCCCGGTAGAAGACCGCAGGAGCGGATCGGACCTGATCTGGAAAACTGCCGGCACCGGCCGAGAACACCCCGCCGGCCCACAGTGCGCCCGTCCGGAGCATGTCTGCCGGGCGCCTGTCTCGATGCCCCTCGGTGCCGTAATCATCACTACCTGTAATCATTACACGACCGGCCGAAACCCGGTCCGGGGGCCGGCTTTATCGCTCCGTGAACCCCGGGAAGTCGCAGCTCGGATCGCCCCACCGGTGCGTCACCCGGCTGAGACGGCCGGGCGGGCCAAGTCCGGGCCCGGTGCTGCCCGGCAAGCCGCTCTCCAGCCGGGCCAGCAGCTCGCGGCAGCCCGGCCTCGGCCCCTTCCGCGACAACCTTGACCCGTCCGTCGGCCAGGTTCTCCGCGAACCCGGTCAGGCCGGCCTCCAGCGCACGTGACCTGACCCACCAGCGGAACCCCACTCCCTGGACCCGTCCCTCGGCCCAGGCGGTCAGCCGGACCCCGCTCATGCCGCGCTCAGCACGGCTGCGCTCACCACGGCGGCTCTCACCACGGCGGCTCTCACCACGGCGGCGCTCACCAGGGGCGCGCTCACCACGGGCGCGCTCACCGCCGGGGTCACCACCGGCCGTTTCTCGGCCGCGGCTGGCAGACCGGGCAACTGTAAGCCGAGCGGTTCATGAACGGCTCGCGCCGTACCGGCGTCCCGCACCGGCGGCACGGCTCGCCTTCCCGGCCGTAGACGTTCAGCGACCGGTCGAAGTAGCCGCTCTCCCCGTTGACGTTGACGTACAGGCGTCGAAGCTCGTGCCGCCTGCCTCAGCGCCTCGCCGAAGACCTCGCGGACGGCGCCGAGCAGCCGGCCACCTGGCCGGCGCGAGCCGGTCGGCGGCCCTGGCCCAGTGCAGCTTGGCCCGCCACAGCGCCTCGTCGGCGTAGATGTTGCCGATGCCGCTGACCAGCGACTGGTCGAGCAGCGCCCGCTTGATCCCGGTCGCCGCGAGCGCGCAGCCTGGCCGTCGAAGCCGGTCCGGGTCGAAGGCGGCGTCCAGCGGATCGGGCGCGATGTGCGCGATCGGTCGCGGGCAGCCGGCGCCGCCGGGCGAGACGAGCAGGTGGCCGAACGTGCGCTGGTCGACGAAGCGCAGCTCAGGGCCGCCGTCGGCGAAGGCGAACCGGACCCGGACATGCGGTGACAGCGGCTCGTCCGGCGGGCCGACGAGCAGCTGGCCGCTCATGCCCAGATGGGCGAGCAGCGCGTCATCGCCGAACGGCAGCCACAGGTACTTGCCGCGCCGCCGGGCGCCGTCGACGGTCCGCCCGGTGAGCCGGCGGCGAAATCAGCCGGGCCCGGCCACGTGCCGCCGTACCGCACGCGGATGCAGGACCTCGACACCGACGCGATTTCGCGGCCGACGACGAACTGCTCGAGCCCGCGCCGGACGACCTCGACCTCGGGCAGTTCGGGCACCGGTCAAGCCCGGTCGGAGTGGCCAGACCGGCCGGCCGCGGTGCCGCGGCCACCAGGCGTGCCGTTGCCGTCGGCGGCCGGGCTGTCGGCCGCTCCGGCCCTGGCCGACAGGCCCTCGCTGATCGCGTTCCAGGCAGCCTCGGCCGCCTGCTGCTCGGCTTCCTTCTTGGACCGGCCCTCACCCTCGCCGTAGGTCTGCGCGCCGATCTTGACGAACGCGCGGAACGACTTCTGGTGGTCCGGCCCGCTCTCCTCGACGTGATACTCCGGCACGCCGAGGATCTCGCTCGCGGTCAGTTCCTGCAGGGAGGTCTTCCAGTCCAGGCCCGCGCCGAGCCGGGCAGACCTGGCGATGACCGGGTCGAACAGCCGGTGCACCAGCGCGTCCGCGGCCGGCAGGCCCTGATCGAGGTAGACAGCACCGATGACAGCTTCCAGCGTGTCGGCCAGGATCGAGGACTTGTCCCGGCCGCCCGTGCCCTCTTCGCCCTTGCCCAGCCGGACGTAGGAGCCGAGGTCCAGCCCGCGCGCGACACCGGCCAGGGCCCGCATGTTGACCACTGCGGCGCGCAGCTTGGCGAGCTGGCCTTCCGGCAGGTCCGGGTACGACCGGAACAGAGTGTCGGTGACAATCAGCCCGAGGACCGAGTCGCCCAGGAATTCCAGCCGCTCGTTGGTGGGCAGGCCGCCATTCTCGTAGGCGAACGACCGGTGCATGAGCGCGCGCTCCAGCAACTCCGAGCCGACCGGCGCATGTAGCGCGCGCAGCAAGCCTTCGTTCTGCCCGCCCGACTTATCGGTAGCGGCCGGGTAATCGCCGCTGGCAGGCTTGTCGGCGGCGCCCGCCGCCTTGCCAGCAGATGAGTCAGTCACCAGCCTGCCTCTCCTCGCAGCGCCCCGAGCCCCGGCTTGACGGGGCCTGGCCGCCATCGGCCCGGCCCCGCTGAGCGTCAGGAAGGCGTGATTACCTGGCGCCGGTTGTAGGTGCCACAGGTCGGGCAAGCGGTGTGCGGAAGCTTCGGGTCACGGCAGTTCGGGCAGGTCATCAGCTGCGGTGCCGTCGCCTTCCACTGGGCCCGCCGCGACCTGGTGTTGCTGCGCGACATCTTGCGCTTCGGTACTGCCACTTCATGCTCCTTATGCCTGTCCCGGCGCGTCGGTCCGGTCACTCAACTGGGCCGGTCCGGCTGCCGGATCCGGTACATCTTCCTCACGCGAACCGCCGTCCGGCTCTTCGCCGTCCGGCTGCTCCGCCGCAAAGCCCTCAAGCGCGGCCCACATGGCACCGCGCTGTGAGTGCCGGTGACCGGGCTCGGCGTCGGCCAGCCTGATCCCGCACTCCACGCACAAACCCTGGCAGCCGTCCTCGCACAGCGGCGAGAGCGGCAGCTCCAGCACAATCGCGTCCCGCAACGCGGGCTCTAGGTCCAGCAGTCCGCTGCCGTCCAGCCGGTAGCTTTCCTCGGCGTCGGCGCCCTCGGCCAGCTCAGCCGCGGGGTCGTCCAGCGCGAACAGCTCCTGGAACCGCACCTTGATCGCCGAGGTGAACGGCTCCAGGCACCTGGCGCACTCACCTGCCAGCGGACCAGTCACACTGACCGTCGCTAGCACGCCCTCGGCGACCCCCTCAAGCTGAACTTCCAGCTCAAGGTCGGCGCCAGCCGGGACCCGCGCCATGTCCACACTCAGGTGTTCCGGCGCGGGAACCGTACGCGTCAGGGTACGCGCCGATCCGGGCCCGAGATCCCTGGTATCGAAGACCAGCGGATTACGCGGATCCGGCCCCTTAGCGTGCCTGGTCGAAGAAGGTGGCATGGCAGTGTTGTGGAACGGGTGGCATGGCAATGAGCAATGGTGGCAAGGTGTCGCTCTAGCTTACCGGCTGGCCTGCGGCAATCCCAACTTGGCCGTCCGGGTCCCGGCCCGGTCAGCCTTCGGCCAGGCGGCTTTTGAGCTGGTCAAGGACCGACTGCGGGACCAGCCCGCTGACGTCTCCGCCGAACTGGGCGAACTCTTTGACCAGGCTCGACGACAAGAACGTGTAGCGCGGGTTCGTCGTCATGAACAGCGTCTCCACGCCGGCCTGGCTGTAGTTCATCTGCGCCATCTGCATCTCGTAGTCGAAGTCGCTGACGGCCCGAAGGCCCTTGACGATCGCCGAGATGTCATTGGTCCGGCAGAAGTCGACGATCAGCCCGTCGAACAGGCTGACCCGCACGTTTTCCAGCTGCGGCGTGACCTCGCGGATCAGCTCGACCCGCTCGGTCGGCGGTGAACAGGGAGTTCTTCGACGGATTGCGGCCTACCGCGACGACGACCTCGTCGTACAGCTGGGAGGCACGGGTAATGATGTCGAGGTGGCCGTTGGTCACCGGGTCGAAGGAGCCTGGGCAGACTACGCGCCGCACTCGGGTTCACTCTCCCGTCGGGGGTATCGCAGCAGGGTGTGCACCTGCGGCGCAGACCGTACCAGAGCGTCGCTTCGCCGTATCTGCGGGATCGGTCATATTCGTAGCCAGGTGGCCAGGTCAGTGGCCCTGACCGGGTCGCCCGTTCGACCGTGACCAGCGCCCCGGCGGCAAGCCAGCCAGCCGCCAGCAGCGTCCGAGCATCGCGGTGAGCTCGTCGTCGCCGACCGCATAGGGCGGATCGGCGAACACGAAGTCGCGCGGCCGCTGCCGTCCGGCCCGCGCGCCAGCGGCCGGGCGACCTTGTCGGTCACCAGCCGCGCGCCCGCCAGTCCGACGATGCGATGTTTCCCTGATCACCCGGCCCGCCCGGCCGTCGGCCTCGACGAGCAGAACCTCCGCCGCGCCGCGAGACAGCGCCTCCAGCCCGACGGCGCCCGAGCCCGCGTACAGGTCGAGCACGGCCGCCCCGGCCAGTCCGCCGCGGATGGCCTCGACGGTCGAGAACAGGCCCTCCCTGGTCCGGTCGCTGGTGGGCCTGGTGGTCTGTCCGGCCCGGTGGCCAGCCGGCGCCCGCCCGCCAGCCCGGCGATGATCCTGGTCACCGGGCTTCCGGTCCGAGCTCGCACGCGTCGCGGTCCGGGCGCCGCGAGTCATGCTTTTTCCAGGAACGCGGTCGTTCCACGTCGATCAGCTCCGCACGGCCTCGGCCAGCCCTGGTTCCCCGGCCAGGGCCGGGTCAGCCTCGACGAGCCCGATCGCTTCCTCGCGGGCCTGGCCGATCAGATCCTCGTCGCGCAGCAGTCGCAGCAGCTTCAGGCTGGACTTGCGGCCGGCCTGCGCAGTGCCGAGCACGTCGCCCTCGCGGCGCTGCTCCAGGTCGATCCGGGACAGCGCGAAGCCGTCCAAGGTCGAGGCGACGGCGTTCAGCCGCTCCCGGGCCGGGGCCGCTTCCGGCGCCTCGGTGACCAGCAGGCACAGGCCGGGCGTGCCGGCCGCGGCCGACCCGGCCGCGCAGCTGGTGCAGCTGGGAGACGCCGAACCGGTCCGCGTCCATGATCACCATCACGACAGCATTCGGCACGTCGACGCCGACCTCGATGACGGTCGTGGTGACCAGCACATCGACCAGGCCGTCGGCGAAGGCCAGCATCACTTTTTCCTTCTCATCGGCCGGCAGCCGGCCGTGCAGGATCGCCAGCCGCAGGCCGGCCAGCGGGCCTGCCGCCAGCTCTGCCGCCAGGTCGAGTCACCGCGATGGGCGGCCGCGCTGGCGGTCTCTTCCGGCTCGTCGAACAGCTCAGCGGAGTCGTCACCCGGCGAGCCAGCCCGGACAGCCGCGCCCGGTCCGGTCACCCCGGCGTCCTCGCCGCCGTCGGGACCGTCGCCGCCGATGCGCGGGCAGACCACGTAAGCCTGCCGCCCGGCGCCGACCTCCTCCCTGATCCGCTCCCAGGTCCTGGCCAGGTAGTGCGGCCGCTCGGCCACCGGGACCACGTGCGTGCTGATCGGCGACCGGCCAGCCGGCAGCTCGGTCAGCGTGGACACATCGAGGTCGCCGAAAACGGTCATCGCCACCGTCCGCGGGATCGGCGTGGCGGTCATCACCAGCATGTGCGGGCGGCCGTCTCCGGCCTTGTCGCGCAGCGCGTCCCGCTGCTCGACGCCGAACCTGTGCTGCTCGTCGATCACGACCAGGCCGAGATCAGCGAACTGCACCTTGTCCTCGAGCAGCGCGTGCGTGCCGATGACGATCCCGGCTCCGCCCGACGCCGCTTCCAGCAGCGCCTTGCGCCGGGCCGCGGCTGCCCATCGAGCCGGTCAGCAGCGTCAGCCGTGGTGGCGTGGTCGGCGCCGCCGAGCTGGCCCGCCATGCCGAGCGGCCCGAGCATGCTGGCGATCGACCGGTAATGCTGCTGCGCCAGGACCTCGGTCGGAGCGAGCAGCGCAGCCTGCCCGGCCGCGTCGACCACCTGCAGCATCGCCCGCAGCGCGATGATCGTCTTGCCCGAGCCGACCTCGCCCTGCAGCAGCCGGTGCATCGGATGCTCTCGTGCCAGGTCGGCCGCGATAGTGGCGCCGGCCGTCTGCTGGCCCGCGGTCAGCTGGAACGGCAGCGCCTGGTCGAACGCGTCCAGCAGCCCGGCCGCGCACCGGCGGCCGCGGGATGGCGCGTGTAGCTGGACGCGGCCCGGCGGCGCTGGGCCAGCAGTACCTGCAGCGCGAACGCTTCGTCCCATTTCAGCCGGGCTCGGCTCGCCGGTCAGTCGTCCTCGTCGACGGGCCGGTGGATGGCGTGCAGCGCCTCGGCGTAGCCGAGAGGCGCATCCGCTGCCGGATCTCGGCCGGCAGCGGGTCGTCGGGCACGTCCAGCAGAGTCCAGCGCGAGGCGCACCGAGTCCGCGATCTTCCAGGACGGCAGCTGGCTGGTCGCCGGGTACACCGGGATCAGCTCGGCGGCGAACTCGGCCGCCGCCGCAGCCGGGATCGGGCCCGTTCGCAGCAGCTTCGTAGTCAGGATGGGCGAGCTGCCGCTTGCCGTGGTAGCTGGAGACCTGGCCGGAGAACAGGCCGCGGGTGCCGGGCGCCAGCTCGCGCTCCCGCCAGTCCTGCCGGCCACGGCCGAAGAAGGTCAGGGTCAGGCGGCCGGTGCCGTCGGTGACGACCGCCTCCAAGATCGTGCCCGGCCGGTTCCGCATCCGGCGGGTCGACACCGAGGCGACTTCGGCCTGGACGGTCACGTGATCGCCTTCACGCAGCCCGGCGAGGTCAGTCAGCTCGCCGCGCTTGTCATACCGGCGCGGGTAGTAGCCCAGCAGGTCGCCGACCGTCTGCAGGTCCAGCACCGAGGCCAGCTTCTTGGCTGCCTTGTCGCCCAGAACCGGCCGCAGCGGGTCAGCCAGGACAGCCACGGGACCGCTCCTGCCTCCCTTGCTCAGTCACCACTGCGGTGTCCACCACTCGTCCTCTCACCACCTGGCCAGGATAGGCCGGGCCGCCGTCAGCCGAGCCGTCGCTTCGCCGCATTCTGGCCCGGCTCGCGCCGGACCCGGTTCGTCGGATATCCTCTGACGACTGGCATGGCTATGCCTGCTGGTTGACCTGTCTGACTATCACCCGAACTGGAGCGATCCCGTGGCTTCCGTCTGCGATGTGTGCGGCAAGGGGCCGGGCTTCGGCAACAACGTGTCGCACTCGCACCGCCGCACCCCGCGTCGCTGGAACCCGAACATTCAGCGCGTGCGCGCTGTGGTCGGCAAGACGCCCAAGCGGCTGAACGTCTGCACCTCCTGCATCAAGGCGGGCAAGGTCACCCGCTAAGGGTCCTGCCACGTACTGACCCTGTCCGGCTCTCCCAGCCCCGGTTCGCGCCGGGGCTTTTTGCCGTCCGCCCGGCCCCCGGAAGGGCAGCCCTACTGGCGGGTGGCGGCCGCAGTCCGCAGTTGCCAGCCGTGGTCGACCGGGCCGATCCCGGCCCCGAGCGGGAATCCGGCCGCGATCGCGCCCGTCACGTACTCCTTCGCCGCCTGCACCGCAGCCGGCACGTCGTCGCCGAGCGCGAGCCGCGACGCGATCGCCGAGGCCAGCGTGCACCCGGTCCCGTGCGTGTGCACCGTCGCGATCCGGTCGCCGGAGAACCTGATGACCTGCGATCCGTCGACCAGCAGGTCAACCGGGCGGCCGGGCAGGTGGCCGCCCTTGACCAGCACCCACTGCGGGCCCATCGCGATGATGGCCCGTGCCGCCGCAAGCATCTGGTTCTCGTCGCTGATGGCGATGCCGGTCAGCAATTCCGCCTCATACAGGTTCGGCGTGACCACGGTCGCGAGCGGCAGCAGCCGGTCCCGCACCGCCTCCAGCGTGCCCGCGGACAGCAGGCTGTCGCCATGTTTGGAGACCGCCACCGGGTCGACCACCACCGGCGCGGCCACCTCGGCCAGCGCATCGCAGACGGCGCCGACCAGGACCGGCGAGGCGAGCATCCCGGTCTTGATCGCCTGCGTGCCGATGTCGCTGAGTACCGAGTCCAGCTGGGCGGTGACCGCCTCGGCCGGCAGTTCCCAGTAGCCCTGCACGCCGACCGAGTTCTGCGCGGTCACCGCGCAGATCACCGTCATGCCGTGCACGCCGAGTGCGAGCATCGTCTTCAGATCCGCCTGGATGCCCGCCCCGCCGCCGGAATCGGAGCCGGCGATGGCAAGCACGCGCGGCGGCGCCGGCGTCCGCGACGGGACGGGCAGTGCTGGCGGCGGCAGCGGTTCAGGCTCCATGCCGCCACCTTATGGCCGGGTCAGAACACCTTGAGCGTCCGGGCAGTGGCCAGGGCCGGCGCATCGCCGCTCGTCACGACGCCCAGGTCGGCCCACTCACCCCGGTGCGTGACCCAGCGGACCAGGGCCGGTGCATCCGAGCAGATCGTTGCCATCGCCTGGCCGGACCCGAACGTGATCACGCGGGCCCCTGTGCCGGTGATCTGGATGTTCAGGGTGCAGGCCAGGGCGGCGGCCGGGTTCTGCTGCGGCAACGCGGCCTCGATCCAGTCCAGCGCCGCCGCCAGCCGCAGTTCGTCCGATGGCGGCGGTGACCCGGCCAGCGGGCCGCGTGGCGCGAACAGGTCCGCCCGCAGGTGGGTGTAGTGGTCGAAGGCGTAGGCGCTGGCCAGCACTGGCGACTGGTAGGTGCCGAAGTCACCCAGCGGCAGCTCGAAGTCAGCCTCGGCCAGTTCGCTCAGCCGCTGCAGGCCGATGTCGCTGACCTTCTCGTAGTCGGCCAGCGTGTCGGCCAGCGTCATGCCGCGGCGAGCCGCGACCCCGATGTCCTGCGCCGCCTCGGTCGCCTCCCCGCTGGTATCGGGCAGC
Source organism: uncultured Actinomycetota bacterium (assembly GCA_963713585.1). GTDB lineage: Bacteria > Actinomycetota > Actinomycetes > Streptosporangiales > Streptosporangiaceae > JAJYUU01. Next base: position 38,350 of record CAVQMG010000006.1, read on the forward strand.
TTGCTGGTATCCACGACCAGCCAGAACAGGTTCGCCAGGTGAGTGACGACGTCCTGAACAGTCCAGCCGGCACAGCCAGATGCGGCCTGCCATTGCTCAGCCGTCAGGCCCGCCCCGATGTCCAGCAGCGCGGCCCGGTCCGCCCTGGTTGCTTCGATCGCTCGTAGCATTTCTCTCCTCCGTGGGATAACTTCAATCTCTCACATAGTGTCACTATGTCAGAGCGCGTCAATGTGCACAAGGTCCGGGAGTGAGCTAGACAGTTGTGGTGAGCAACACCAGCCCCGACGGCAGCAGCGCAACCGGCGGCAGCGCAACCGGCAGCAGCGCGGACCCGGCGCCGGCCGCGTCCCTGCGCGCCGAGCAGGTGGCGCAGACCAGGGCCGCCCTGGTGCGGGCCGGCCGGGTGCTGTTCGGCGGCCAGGGCTTCGCGGCCACCTCAGTCGAGGACATCGCCAGGCAGGCGCGGGTGACCACCGGCGCGCTCTACCACCACTTCCCGACCAAGGCCGCGGTCTTCGAAGCGGTCTTCGAGCAGGTCCACGCCGACCTGATGGCAGCCTCGCTGCAGGCGGCCGCCACCGCCACGGACGCCGTCGGCCTGCTCGCGGCGGGCTTCGGGGTGTTCCTGGACAAGGTGCTGGAACCTGAGGTACAGCGGATCCTCATCTCCGACGGGCCGGCCGTGCTCGGGCTGACCCGGTTCATCGAACTGGACGAGCGGCACGCGTTCGAGGCGACGGTGGCGGCGCTGGAACTCGCCAACGCCCAGGGCGAGCTGCGGGTGCCCGATCCGCAGACGCTGGCCAGGCTGCTGCTCGGCACGCTCACCAGGGCCGGGGTGATGATCGCCAGCTCGGCCGAGCCCGAGCGAACCAGGGACGAGGTAGCCGCGACCTTGCGCGCGATGATCGCCGGTTTTGCCGTCCGGACGGGTTAGTGCCGGCCGGGCTGCGGCGGCTTCCCGACAGTGAAGCGGCAGCTAGCCCCGTCGTAGAAGCACCCAGACGGAGTGACCGGGCGGCCGGTCCCGACGATCATGAACATCACGCCGTCCTGGCCGTCGTGACGGTGCTGGTCACCGTTACCCCCCGGCCGCGGCGACCCGGTCAGCGGGCTGGCGATCCCGCCCGAGTGGTCAGAGGACGACAGCCAGTTGGCGCCCATCACGTACTTGATGGTGTCCGAGGGCATCTGGAACGCGAGCTGCCAGTGCGCGGCCGCCGGTTTGCCGGTCACGGCGATCATCGCGTCGAAGGTACCGTTCCGCTGTCCGACCATCGTGAAGGTGAACGTCAGCCCCGCTGCGGCGCTCCTGGCCGACGCGGCATCGGCGTTCTGCCTGCGCTGAGCCGATGTCTTGTGGTGGTGCGCGATCGGCACTCCCGGCGTGGTGACCGCCAGCGAGCCAGCGCCACCGGCCGAGGGCCCCGGGCAGCCGCTCTGCGCGCAATGCACAGTTCCCGGTTCCGCCGTCGGGAACTTGAGCTGAGCGTGCGGCGAGTACATCCACATCCCGGCCGCGAGCACGAATCCGGCTGCGGCCGCGAACCAGGGTGTCGCCACCAGGCCGCGCGCCGCGCCGCGCAGCACGCCGGACAGGCCACTCTCCTGGCCCCGCGGCGGCCGCGTCGGGTCCTCGCTGGCCTGTGACCGCGGTATCCGGGCCAGCCGCGGCAACGGCGCGGTATCGGTCGCGTCGGTGTCCTCCAGCCGGGTGTCCTCCGGCCGGGTGTCGTGCAGCGCGGTCCGCGCCGCCGCCACCGCAGCAGTAACCCGGACGCGGCGGCTCGGATTCTCGGCCGGCCGTCGCGCCCTGTGCCGGGGCACGCGCTCTCTGCGATGGCGTGACATCAAGGGGGTTATATCAAGCCCGGCTGTGATCTGCCAGTCCCCAAGCAGCGACGATGATCACCTAGGCCGTTAACTGCCGGGCTTAGCGAAATGATCCCAGCCGCCGGAACCCGTCCAGGGCTGGCCGTCGACCAGAATCCCCGCAGGTCCGGGGCGGGCCTGCCCGATCACTGTCCAGCCGGCCGGCGCTCCCGTTTTTTCCGGGAACGTGGCCGCAAAAGCGTGATCTTCACCGCCAGCCAGCGCCCACGGCCGCCAGTCAGTTCCCAGCCTTGCGGCCGCGGCCGCAAGCACGTCGGTGCCGGGCAGGCGGGCCGAGTCGAGCTCGAGCCGGACCGAGCTCGCCGCGGCAACGTGGCCGAGATCGGCGACCAGCCCGTCGCTGATGTCGATCATGGCGGTCGCGCCGGCCGCGGCCGCTCGCGGGCCAGCCGGGTAATCGGGCTGCGGCCGCCGGTGCGCGGCGATCAGCTCGGCCGCGACCGAACTCGGCTGGCCTTGGTGGTCGGCCGCACCGCCGGACGCCAGCATGGCCAGGCCCGCCGCGGACCGGCCGACCGGGCCACTGACCGCGACGAGGTCACCCGGCCGGGCGCCGGCCCTGGTGACCGGCTGAGCCCCGGCCAGGTCGCCGAGCGCGGTGATCGCCAGCATCACGGTGTCCGAACTGGTCACATCGCCGCCGACGATGCTGGCCCCGGCCCGGCGGCACTCGGCCGCCAGTCCCCTGGTCACGCCGAGTACCCAGTCGGCCGGGAGCGAGCCAGGGACCGCCAGGCCGAACAGCAGCGCCGTCGGGACTGCTCCCATGGCCGCGATATCGGCCAGGTTCTGCGCCGCTGCCTTGGTCCCGATGTCGTCGGCCGAGGACCAGTCCCGGCGGAAATGCCGGCCCTCGATCAGCAGATCCGTGCTCGCGGCCATCCGGCCGTCCGGGGCGCGGAGCACGGCCGCGTCGTCGCCGACCCCGACGACCGAGGAAGTATCCGGCGGCAGCAGTGCCTGAATCGCCGCAATCAGGCCGAACTCGCCAAGATCAGCGACTGTCACGACAGCCTCCTGGCTTCACTCCTGTGCGCTGGCCCGGGACGTGACTACGGTAGCGTTACCGTGACAACCACGACCGTGGAGGGCGACATGGTGCAGGCGTACATTCTCGTCCAGACCGAGGTCGGGAAGGCAGCTGAGGTTGCCCTGGCTATCGGGCAGATCGTCGGCGTTACTCAGGCCGACGACGTAACCGGGCCCTACGACGTGATCGTGCGGGCTGAATCGGACAACGTGGACGACCTCGGCCGCCTGGTGGTCGCGCAGATCCAGGGAGTATCCGGCATCACCAGGACGCTGACCTGCCCGATCGTCCACATTTAGGACTCTGGCACCGAGGACTCAGGCGCATCGCGGCCGACGGCTGCAGCCAAGCTGCCGTCGGCCGCTAGCAATTCCCTGGTCCGCTGGCCGACCCCGATGGCCGCAGCCAGCCGCAGGTCGGCGACGGTGTCGACGTCCCGCCGCAGCCCGGCCAGCACCAGTTCGCCTGTCGCCCCGAGCTCGGCCGCTCCGCCGGCCAGATGGGCGGCCCGCGATCCCGGCCCGAACCGCGGCTCGAATCCGCTGCCCGGCGCGGCTGCATACAGCGTCGTCCCGCTGCCCTCAGCATCGGGGACGAAGGCGTTGCCGAGGCGGCCGGCCGCGTCCAGCGCGGCGTCGAGCTCGCTCGCGGTGACCGCGGGCACGTCGCCCGCGAGCCCGGCCCGGCCACGTTCCGGCCAGTGCTGGTGCGCATAGGCGGCCCCGTGCGCCAGGGCCTCGTTGAGGCCCGCCGCCGGGGCATCGGGGAGGACCAGGGCGCCGAGCCCGGACGCCAGCTCGGCGACCTCCGGGTCGTCGGTCACGACCAGCACCGCGCCGATCCTGGCCGCGGCTGCTGCGGCCGCGATGGTGTCCGCCGCCATCGCCAGCGCGAGCTGTGACCGGCGCTGGCCGCCGAGCCCGGTGAGCCTCGATTTGGCCCTGGCAAGTACCTTGACGGGGATTACTAGCGACCAGGTCAGCGCGGCTGGCGGGGTGTCGACGTCGGGTGCCATGCGTATGATCCTCCCGCGACGCCTCGACACGGCATCGCGGGACCGGACAGACTGAGGCAGACCACGGCGTCATTCCGGGCGCCGACGGCCGGAGGGAACGATGGCAGGCACGAAGGCGCGCAGGCCGGCTGACGGCAGCTACTCCACTGCCTGGCGGAACTTCTCCAAGATCATCCTGCGGCCCGGCATCCGGATGATGATGCGGCTGGACTGGCGTGGCCAGGAGCACATCCCGGCCGACGGGCCGGTGATCCTGGCCGCTAACCACCTGTCCTACATGGACATCTTCGCGGTCTCCCTGTTCGCCGACAGTGCCCGCCGCTACCCGGTATTCCTGGCCAAGTCGTCGCTGTTCGGCATTCCCGTGCTCGGCACCATCATCAGCAAGCTGGGCCAGCTCCCGGTGTACCGGGACCAGACCGACGCCGCACTGGTGCTCAGGCAGGCCGCCGAGCTGGCCGCCAAGAACGACGCCAGCGTGATCTTCTATCCCGAGGCCAGCTGCACCAGGGACCCGGAGCTGTGGCCGATGGTCGCCAAGACCGGGGTGGCCAGGCTGGCGCTGGAGCGCGACATCCCGGTGGTGCCGATCGCGCACTGGGGCGCGCAGCGGATCCTGCCCTACGGCTCGTTCGTGCCGAAGTTCCTGCCGCGCAAGACCGTGCAGATCGTCGCCGGACCGCCGGTCGACCTGTCCGAGTTCGCCGGCCAGTCACTGACCAGCAAGGTGCTGCGGGCTGCCACCGACAAGATCATGCACGAGGTCACCAGGCTGCTGGGTGAGCTGCGTGAGCTGCCACCGCCGGCCGAGTTCTACCACCCGGCGATGGCACGCCGGAAGCTGCGCCAGGATCTGCGCGCACTGGCCGACGCCAGCCAGCCGGGTCCGGACGCGGCGGGCGTCGGAGATCCCGCCCCGTGACGATGAAAGCGGCAGTCCTCGGCTCCGGGGCGTGGGGCACCACCTTCGCCCAGGTGCTCTGCGATGCCGGCACCCCGGCCACGTTGCTGTGCCGGCGGCCGGAGCTCGCGCACGACATCAACACCTCGCACTCCTCGCCTGGCTACCTGCCCGGTATCACGCTGCCCGCCGGGCTGCGGGCCACGACCGACCCGGCGCAGGCGCTGGATGGCACCGACCTGGTCGTGCTCGCGATCCCGGCTCAGTCGCTGCGGGAAAACCTCGCTGCCTGGGGCGACTTCCTCCCGCCTGGTGCCCTGCTGGTCAGCCTGATGAAGGGCATTGAACTGCACACCGGCGACCGGATGAGCCAGGTGATCGCCGAGGTGACGGGGGCGGGCCAGGACCGGATCGCGGTCGTCAGCGGGCCGAACCTGGCGCCGGAGATCGCAGCCCGGCAGTTCTGCGCCACCGTCGTCGCCTGCGCCGACGAGGCGGTCGCCGCGCAGTTGCAGAAGGCGTGCCACAGCAGCTACTTCCGGCCCTACACCAACGCCGACGTGATCGGCTGCGAGCTGGGCGGCGCGGTCAAGAACGTGATCGCGATCGCCGTCGGCATCGCGGTCGGCATGGGCCTCGGCGACAACACCCGGGCCATGCTGATCACCCGCGGGCTGGCCGAGATCGCCCGGCTCGGCCAGGCACTCGGTGCCGACCAGCACACCTTCGCCGGCCTGGCCGGGATGGGCGACCTGGTCGCCAGCTGCAGTTCGCCGCTGGCCAGGAACCGTGCGTTCGGCGAGAAGCTCGGTCGCGGCGTGCCACTCGCGGAGGTGCTGGCCAGCACCCGGCAGACGGTCGAGGGCGTGAAGTCGTCGGAGTCGGTGTTGCAGCTGGCCCGCGAGCACGAGGTGGAGATGCCGATCACCGAGGTGATCGCCGGGGTGATGCACGACGGCCTGGAGATCGGCGAGGCGGTGATGCTGCTTGCCAGCAGATCCGCTAAGCCCGAGCGCTACGGTGTCTGACGTTACGGCGCCGGAGCACCGGGCAGGCTGCGCACGGGGAATCTGGGCGGCACGGGGAGATGCGGACGCGGTAACCGGGGACTGGAGGATGTGGTGAGCGAGCAGCGCAAGATCAGGGTCGCGGTCGTCTTCGGCGGCAGGGGCCCGGAGCACGCGGTGTCCTGCATGGGCGGCGGCAACATGCTCAGGTCCATCGACCGTTCCCGGTACGAGGTCATCCCGATCGGCATCACCACCGAGGGCAACTGGGTCCAGGTCGCCGACGCGCCGGACCGGCTCGCTGTCACCGACGGCCAGCTTCCCTCGGTCGAGGCGATCGCCGAGCCGGGCTCGCAGGTAGTTCCGTGGGCCGGCTCGGACCTGGCGGCCAGCGCCAGCATGGTGGCCAGCGCTCCGGCGCAGATCCCGCACCTGCTCGGCGAGGTCGACGTCGTGCTGCCGATCCTGCATGGTCCCTGGGGCGAGGACGGCACCATCCAGGGCCTGCTGGAGCTGGCCGGCGTCCCGTACGTCGGGGCTGGCGTGCTGGCCAGCGCGGTCAGCATGGACAAGGAGTACATGAACCTCGTCTTCGCGGCCAAGGGCCTGCCGCTCGGCCCGTACGTCGTGGTGACCGCGCGGGACTGGCCCGGATTCACCCCGGCCGAGCTGGCCGCCGCGGCTGGCACGGTCGAGGCCAAGCGGGTCCTCGACGACATCGCCGAGCTCGGCTGGCCGTTGTTCGTCAAGCCGGCCAGAGGCGGTTCCAGCATCGGCACCGCTAAGGCGCACGACACCGCCCAGCTGCACGAGGCGATCGCCAACGCGCGCCGTCTACGACCCCAAGGTGCTGGTGGAGGCGGCCATCGACGGCGCCGAGATCGAGGTCGCCGTGCTGCAGGGCGCGGACGGCGGGCCGCCGGAGACCAGCATGCCCGGCCAGTTGCTCGTCGACGGCGGCGAGGAGTTCTGGGACTTCGAGGCGAAGTACCTCGATGCGGCCAGCGGCATGGCGATCCCGGCCCCGATCCCGGACAGCGCGACCGCGGAGATCAGGCGGCTGGCGGCGGCCGCGTTCGACGCGGTCTCCTGCGAGGGCCTGGCCAGGGTGGACTTCTTCTACACCAGCGATGGCCGGATCCTGGTGAACGAGATCAACACGATGCCGGGCCTGTCGCCTGCCTCCTACTGGCAGAAGATGTGGGAGGCCAGCGGCAAGACCTTCCCCGAGCTGATCGACCGGCTGATCGGCAGCGCGCTGAGTAAGCGGCCCGGCCTGCGCTAACCGCCTGTGCTAGGCCGTGGCCCGGACCCGGCGCAGGAAGTTGCCGATGAGCAGCGCGCCGGTTCCGGTCAGGATCGACTCCGGGTGAAACTGCACGCCGTCGACTGGGTGGTCACGGTGCCGGACGGCCATAACCAGCCCGGTTGCCCGCGCGCTGACCTGCAGCGCGGACGGCAGCCCGGCCTGCGTCACCGCTAGTGAGTGGTACCGGGCGGCCGGAAACTGGCCCGGCAGCCCGGCGAAGATGCCCTGCCCGTCGTGCTCGATCACCGACGTCTTGCCGTGTACCGGCGGCACCCGCTCCAGCTGACCGCCGTAGGCGACTGCGATGGCCTGATGACCCAGGCATACGCCTAGCACGGGGGTCCGGCCGCGCAGCGCGCGCACCAGGTCGACGCAGATGCCTGCCTCGGCTGGCGCGCACGGCCCGGGCGACAGCACGACGGCGGCCGCGCCCGATCCGGCCGCCTGCGCCGCGGTGACCTCGTCGTTGCGTACCACCTCGACTCGTGCGCCCGCGGTCCGCAGCAGATGCACCAGGTTGTAGGTGAACGAGTCGTAGTTGTCGATGACCAGCACGGCCGGGCCAGTACCAGCCGCTCCGGCCGCGAACGGGCGGATCGGCCGCGCGGTGACCGGGCCACGTTCCGGCGCCTGAGGGGTGTGCTGGTCGGGCCAGGCGGCCACCGCTGCCGCCAGCCGGCCTCTCACCGCTCCAGGCCCGGCGGCGAGGTCACCGAGCGCAGCGGAGCGCAGGCCGCGGATCGAGTTCGTCACGAAGATCTCGGCGGCGCCGGGCAGCTCCGCGAGCGGCAGCGGGCCCTCGTCGACGGTCAGGCCGGCCGCGCGGGCAGTCGCGATCACCCGCGCGCGCATGATGCCCGGCAGGATCCGGCCATCGGTCGCCGGCGTCCGCAGCACGCCGCCAGCCAGGGCGAACACGCTCGCCCTGTCGGTCTCCAGCACCTGGCCGGCCGGATCGACCAGGAGCAGCTGCTCGCCGCCGGCCAGCTGAGCCCCGGCCGCCAGGGCGGCCAGCAGCCGCCGGTCGGCCCATTTGTGCCCGCCGCGCCAGTCGGCCATCTCGACCGGCCGGAGCCGGACCAGGTCAGGAGCCGGGCCGGCCGGGCCGAGCTCGACGTCGCAGTGCAACGGCCCGCCGAGCGGCCGGACGGTGATCCGCAGCCGGCCGCTGTGCAGGTCAGCCTCGGCGCCGCCGGCCAGGCCCGCCGCGACCAGGGCGGGCAGCTCGGCCGGCAGGTCCTTGCCGAAGACCTCGCGGGCGCTGGCGCCCAGCCGGGCCAGGTGCTCAGCCAGCCCGTGCGTCTGGCCGCCGGTCACCGGCAGCGAGGTGAAGATGCCCGCCGCCGGCCGCGGCGCGAGCGACCGCGAGGCGGCCTGCGGGCTGGCGTCCGGGCCAGCCGCGGTGCCGAAGCTGCCGCCGACGCTCTCGATCAGCGGCCGCGACTTCACCAGGCACTCGGCATACTCGGCGGCCGGATCGGAGTCGGCCACGATGCCGCCGCCAGCGCCGAGCCAGACCCGTCCGGTGGCGAACTCGAAGGTCCGGATCGCCACGTTGAGCTCCAGCCCGGCGACCGGGCTGCGGTATCCGATCGCGCCGGTGTAGACCTCGCGCGGCAGCGGTTCCAGCGCGCTGATGACCTCCATCGCGCGGACCTTCGGGGCACCGGTGACAGATCCGGGCGGGAACGTGGCCGCGATGAGGTCGGCGTCCGTCCGTCCGGCTGTCAGCCGGCCGCGGACATCGGAGACCAGGTGCCACAGGCCAGGGTGCGGCTCGGCCGCGGCCAGCCGCGGCACCGTGACCGTGCCGGGCTCGCAGACGGCGGACAGGTCGCTGCGCATCAGGTCGACGATCATCACGTTCTCGGCCCTGTTCTTGGCCGAGCCGGTGAGGTCGTCTCGCTGACGCTCCGCCGTAGCCGGATCCGCCGACCGCGGGCCGGTGCCCTTGACCGGGCTCGTCGTCACCTCGTCGCCGGCCCGGCGCAGGAACAGTTCAGGCGAGAAGCTGGCGATGGCCCGGTCCGCGTCGAGTCGCACGAACGCGGCGTGCGGCGGGTTCAGCGTGCTGACGCCGCGGCAGAACAGGTCGAGCGGATCGCCGGCGAACTCTGCTTCCAGCCGGAGGGTGATGTTGGCCTGGAAGATGTCACCGGCCCGGATCAGCTCCACCGCCCGGGCCACCGCACGGCGATGCTCCGCAGGCGACGGCGTGACCTCGAACCGGCCGCACTCGAACGGTTCTCCGCCGGACGGTTCCCGGCCGGCACCAGCCGATGTCATCCCGGCGGCCAGCTCGCGGCAGCGGGCGTCAAGCTCGGCCGCGCTCAGGCCGTCGGCCAGTGCCTCAACGAACCAGTGACCGCTGCGGCGGACCAGGACGTGGTCGTAGTAGCCGAACCAGCAGTCCGGCAGCTGACGCGGGCCGCCAGCTGCGGGCAGCAGTGCGTGCAGCCGGCCGGCCAGGCCGTAACCCAGGTAGCCAACCCACCCGCCGGCGAAGTGCGCCGGGCCGCCGGCCAGGCCGAAGCGCCCGCCGAGAATCCGGTCGAGATCACCCGGCGCGGCAGCGACCACGGCCGGCCGCGAACCCAGCACCGCCTCACAGCCCGCCCAGCGGCCGGTCAGCGCGAACGGATGCGGATCGCGGCGGAGCAGGGCAAGCACGGCGGCCGGGCTCAGGTCGCCCGGCAGTTCCCGGCGGACGACACCCTGACCTTCGTCGGCGACCATCTGACCCCCGGCGACGATCCTAGGCCGGGCAGGCCGCAGCAGGCGGAACCCGGTGGTCCCGCCCGCTGCGCCGCGCAAGCGGCTGAGCGGCTACTTGCCGTTGACCATGGCCTTGAAGTCCGCGCCCGCCCGGAACTTCGGCACTGAGGTCTTCGGCACCTTGATGGATGCCCCGGTGGCCGGGTTACGCGCAGTGCGAGCCGGCCTGATCTGCTTCTCGAAGACGCCGAATCCGGTAATCGAGACCTTGTCGCCGCTGGCGACCGTCTCCTGAATTGTGTCCAGCACCGCATTCACTGCCTCGGCGGCTGTCTTCTTGTCGCCCATTCTCATGGAAATTGCATCGACCAGGTCACGCTTGTTCATTTTCCACTCCTGCGGTTCCCCCAAGCGGGAGGTCGCGCTGGCTGCGAAGCCGTGCTCGCGACCTCTGATGGCCCTGAAATTAAGCGATCCAGCGTCGCCGCACAAATACCCGGTGCGAAAAGTAGCCGTGTCGGCATGGTCTTGCCGTAGGCGCGATAACAAACCGGTTTTTGCGGCGAAATATTAATTCTCGCGCGGATGTCCGGATATCTTGGCCGCCGCTTGCTCCAGTGCCGCGACGAACGCCGCCAGCCGCCGTTCGCAGCTGGCCTGGTCCGCTCCGGCCGTCTTGACCGCGTCGCACACCGCGATGAACTGGCGGTGCAGCCGGGCGGCCAGCGGTCGCGGCAGGTCCAGTGCGGCCATCCGCCGCCGCGCATCAGCCAGCTTCCTCGCCAGCTGATCAGGCGGCTGCGTGAACTCGGGCATCGTCCCCCCTGCTTACTCGTGCCCACGAGCCGGCGTGCGCACACCACGACTGTACGTCGGGGCTTCTGGCTGGTCACCGGTGAGTCCCTCGGGAGCGCCGGGACCCGGCGACTACCCGGTACGGTCCATACTTGAGTCTGCGGTCTGGCGACGGACCGCCCAATACCCCCTGGCGACCGAGTGAGAGCCGTCTATGAAGGTATCCGTGGTCAAGGAGACCGCGCCCGGCGAGCGCCGAGTGGCGCTGGTCCCGGAGGCCGTGGGCAAGCTGCGCGCGGCCGGGCTGGAGCTACTGGTCGAGTCCGGCGCGGGCGATGGCGCCTGGCATACCGACGACAGCTACGCCGAAGCCGGTGCGAGCATCGTCAGCCGGGCCGAGGCGCTGGCCGCTGATGTCGTGCTGATGGTGGGCAAGCCAGATACGGCGGCCACGGCGGCATTCCGGCCGGGTCAGACTGTCATCGGCATGCTCAGCCCGCTCGCCGATCCCGGCCTAGTCGAAGAGCTGGCCGCGACCGGCGTGACGGCAGTCAGCCTCGACATGATCCCGCGCACGCTGCCCAGGGCCCAGCCGATGGACGCGCTGTCCTCCCAGGCCAACATCGCCGGATACAAGGCGGCCCTGATCGGGGCGACCGAGTTCGGCCGCTTCTTCCCGATGCTCATCACCGCGGCCGGGACGGCCCGGCCCGCGCGGGTCCTGGTACTCGGTACCGGCGTCGCTGGCCTGCAGGCAATCGGGACCGCGCGGCGGCTCGGCGCGCTGGTCAGCGCCTACGACGTCCGTCCGGAGACCAGGACCGAGGCCGAGTCGGTGGGCGCGACCTTCATCGAGCTCAGCTCGGTCGGACCGGCGTCTGGTGACGGCGGCTACGCCCGCGCGCTGACCGACGAGGAGCGCAGCGCCCAGCAGCAGGAGCTGGCCGACCACATCGCCCGGCACGACGTCATCATCACCACCGCCCAGGTACCCGGCCGGCGACCGCCCCTGCTCGTCACCGAGGACGCGCTCAAGGAGATGGCGGCGGGCTCGGTCATCGTCGACATGGGCGCGAGCGTGCTCGGCGGCAACGTGGCCGGATCGGTGCCCGGTCAGACCGTGGTGACCGAGAACGGCGTCTCGGTCATCGGCGCGGCCGGCCTGCCGTCCAGCATGCCTGCCGCCGCGTCGGCCATGTACGCCCGCAACATCAGCACGCTGCTGCTCTATCTGAGCAAAGACGGCGAACTCGCGCTCGACGACACCGACGAACTGCAGGCCGGAGTCATCGTGACCAGGAACGGCGCGATCGTGCACCCGGCCCTGGCTCCACCCGCGACCGATACCGACGAAGGGGCTGCTGGTGTATCCGACGCTGCTCGTTGACGTCACGATCTTCGTGCTCAGCCTCTGGGTGGGCTTTGAGGTCATCAGCAAGGTCCCGGCCACCTTGCATACGCCGCTGATGTCTGCGGCCAACTCGATCCACGGCATCGTGCTGGCCGGGGCGATGCTGATCGCGGTCACCGCGCACAACACCATCGGCTACATCATCGCGTTCCTGGCCGCCGCGTTTGCCGCGGCTAACGTGGTTGGTGGCTACGTGGTCACCGGCCGGATGCTGAAGATGTTCCGGCGGCGGCCGGCCGTGCCGGCGGCCGGAGCTCCGCCCTCTGTGACCGGAGCCCCGCCCTCTGCTAATGGCCACAAGAGCCAGGACAAGTCCGCATGAGCACATTTGACTGGGTTACCCAGCTGATCTACGTCCTGGCCGCATCCTGCTTCGTGTTCGGCCTGCACCTGATGAACAATCCCGGCACGGCCCGCCGGGGCAACCAGGTCTCGGTGGCCGGCATGGTCATCGCGGTGGCAGCCACCCTGGCGATCGTCATTCACGAGGGCGGCATCACTGCCACCGGCTGGGCCGTGATGCTGGCGGGTGCCCTGGTCGGCGGCGCGGCCGGGCTGTACTCGGCCAGGACCGTGCAGATGACGGCCATGCCGCAGCTGGTCAGCATGTTCAACGCCGTCGGCGGCGGCGCGGCGGCCCTGGTCGGGCTGCACGACTACATGCAGGCCGGAGCCGCAGTGTCGGCGACGACGTCCGTCACCACGGTGCTGGACGTCATCATCGGCGGCGTGACGTTCTCCGGCTCGCTGATCGCGGCGGGCAAACTGCAGGGCATCATCACCTCGGCCCCGGTGAGCTTCCCCGGTGCCCGGCTGGTCAACTTGCTGCTGGCCGTGATCGCGGTCGGCACCGGCGCCTACATCATCGCCGCGCCGAGCACGGGCCTGCTCCTGGTGGTGCTCGTCGCCGCGCTGATCTTCGGTGTCTCGATGGTGCTGCCGATCGGCGGCGCGGACATGCCGGTGGTCATCTCGCTGCTGAACGCCTTCACCGGGACCGCGGTCGCGATGGCCGGTTTCGTGATCGGAAACTGGGCGTTGATCATCGCCGGCGCGCTGGTCGGCGCTTCCGGCGGCATCCTGACCAAGCTGATGGCCGACGCGATGAACCGGTCGATTCCCAACATCATCGTCGGCGGCTTCGGCACCGGGGATGCCGCGGTCGCGGTGGCCGGACCGGGCGGCAGCGTCCAGTCGATCGCGGCCGACGACGCGGCCATCCAGCTTGCCTACGCCTCGAAGGTCATCATCGTGCCCGGCTACGGCCTGGCCGCCGCGCAGGCTCAGCACGAGGTAGCGGCGCTCGCCGACGTGCTGGAGTCCCGCGGCGTCGAAGTGAGCTACGCCATCCACCCGGTCGCCGGCCGGATGCCCGGGCACATGAACGTCTTGCTCGCCGAGGCGAACGTGCCCTACCCGCAGCTCAAGGAAATGGACGAGATCAACCCCGAGTTCGACCGGGCCGACGTGGCACTGGTCATCGGGGCCAACGACGTCACCAACCCGGCCGCGCGCCGGTCCGGGACCGCGATCTCCGGCATGCCGATCCTGGACGTGGACCACGCCAAGAGCATCATCGTGATCAAGCGCTCGATGGGCCACGGCTACGCGGGCATCGACAATGAGCTTTACGTCGACCCGAAGACCAGCATGTACTTCGCCGACGCCAAGAAGGCGCTGTCGGAGATGACCGCGGCGGTCAAGACCCTGGTCGGCTGACCGGTTAGCCGGACGGCGGCAGCGGCGGTAGCCGCCGCAGGTCGTCACCGGTCAGCTCGCCGGTCGAGATCAGCAGCGCTGCGAGCTCTTCCAGGGCACGCGGGCCGCGCAGGCCGGGGACACCGATGCGGACGTACCGATTGCGGATATTCTCGCAGCGCTTCGAGACGGTGTGCGCGTTCCAGCCGATGCGCTCGGCGGTCTGCTTGGCACTGCGCGGCATCGCGGCACCGGAGTGCTTCCAGGTCAGGTAGTCCTCGAACCGCGCCGCCAGGACGAGCCGGTCATCGTCATTCAACGGCGCGCGCAGCTTCGTGCTGGTGACCGGCACCACCCCGGGCAGCGCTTCGCCGGGTACGGCCTCGGCCAGCTCGCCGGTCTCGTCCTCCTCGTCCAGCTCCGGCAGCCGGATCCGCAAGGTATAGCTGTCCATCATTCCGTCCAGCCTGACCTTGGCGTGCCACTGCTGCAGCGGCAGCGACATGCCGGGCGGGATGTCGGCCCGGAAGCCCTTGTCCCCGGACAGGAACAGCATCGACGACGCGCTGGTGTTGGTGAGCCACCAGCAACCGTTCCGCCAGTCGAAGCTGCCAGCATTACGGGATACGCCGCGGTCGTCATTGGGCAGGACGACGTCGCAACCGGCCGCCCGGCCGAAGGTGCACTGCCGGTCCGGCTTCACCCGCCAGGTACCCGACTCGTACATCACGATCAGCAGCACGTCCAGGCCCCCGTCATATCCGCGGCTCTGCGGACCATAGGCGGACTTCGCCCCGCCAGTCAATCGTGATGGGACTGCGCCGCCCACCGAGCCTTCCCGCGAGTGACGTTTCCGCAGGTGGGGAGGCCTCCCCAGATGGGGAGGCCTCCCCTTGCTGGCCGTCGCGCGTGAGCCGCAGTATTCGATCACAGCAAGTCCTAAGGAGGGTTCCTGATGAGGTTGTCAGTCAGGCAGGCAGTTGCGGGTGTTCGTACAGACGGCAGTGCAGTGCCATCGGCCGATGCCCGGCGGCGAGGCGTGTTCAGTGCCGCCGCTGTGGTTGCGGTGGCCGCAGGCCTGGCCGTGACCGGTTGCGCCGCGACGGCTATCGCCGCCCCGGCAGCGGGCGGAGGTCAGCCCTCACGTGGAGCCACGGCCGGAGTCGCGGTCCAGCAAACTGCCGCTGACCTTTCGCCGAGCCAGGCCAGCGCCGCCACTGCGAGCGGCATCCCGTGGAGCCAGGTTGGCGCCGGCTGGGCGCTCGCCCAGTACACGAAAGGCAGCTACAAGCGCGCCGCCGCGGTCAGCCTCTACCTGGTCAGCCCGGCCGGCCACGCGTACGTGGTGCACCGGTGGCCGGCCACCAAGTCGCCGTTGGTCCTCGTTGCATGGTCCGGCGACAAGAAGCGCGTTCTGCTGCAGGACTTTGATGGCAAGGCGCGGCTCTGCAGCAACTGACGCTGGCGAGCGGCAAGGTGACCTCGTTCAAGCTCCCGTCGATCGATGACAACGTGCTGGGCTACACCCGGCCAAGCGGCGCGAACATCCTGGTCTCCACCGGCCACGGCATCGCCCGGTACAACCTGGCTGGCCGGTGGCAGGCCACCCTCATCAGCGGCCGCCAGTACAACTCGGCCATCCCGGCGCCGAACGGCCTGACCGACGTGGTCGGCGGCGGCCAGGGGCTCACGCTGATCGGCAACGCGGGCGGTGTTGTCCGCAGGCTGCCGGTGCCGGGGACCGACACGAAATGGGGCGGCTGCAGGCCGGCTCGCTGGTGGAACTCGAGCACGGTGCTGGCGAGCTGCTGGCCGACGCCGCCCACGGCCGACGGCCTGTCAGTCGCGCGGCTGTGGCTAGTTCCGGTCAGTGGTGCCGCGCCGCGGGCCATCACTCCGGTGGGCAACGGCGACGACGGTGACTACGGCAACATCGACGGCTGGCGGTTCCCGAGCGGCCTGTACGTCGAGGCCCTGGGTGGCTGCGGGACCGCCTTCATCGGCAAGCAGGCGCCCGGCAACACCAAGGTCGCCGAGGTCATCGTGCCGGGAAGCGCCGGCAACAACGTGGTCGTGGCCACATCAGGTGACCGGATGCTCGTGCAGGAGCGGACCGAATGCACACCAGGCAGTTCGATCGTCTGGTTCAACCCGGCGACGCACGCCGTGCAGAAGGTCTTGCACGCGCCGGCCAACGGCGACGGCGTGCTCGCGGTCGTCGCCTATGACGGCAACGGCAAAGAGAGCTAACCGCTGCAGGCCCGCGAAACAGGCGGGCCCGCCGCTACCGGACAGGCCGATGCAGGGGCTCGGCCTGTCCGGCCGTTGCGGCAAGCACGACTCGTGTATGAACCCCGTGCCATGATGATCCGCATGACAGCCCGGGTGCCAGGATGACGCCATGGTGACCCGTGACGCCCAGCGTCCGGCGCGGTTGCTCCGTGCAGAGCACGATGCCCTGCTGCCGATTCTGCGGCGGACCCCCGCGCAGGCCTTCGACCGCCCGACAGCGTGCCCAGGATGGTCGGTGCGCGACGTGCTTGCTCATTGCGGCGCCGCGCTGACCAGGGTGGCCACGCAACAGCTGCATGCATTCACGCCTGAGCTAAACGAAATCGACGTTGCGGAGCGGCGCGGGTGGCCGCTGCCGAGACTTCTGCGAGAGCTCTCGGACGGCTACCTGGAGGCCGGTCCCGTGATCGGTGCGGCGGGCGGCACGCTGGATGTCATCGCGCTCGGGGAGTGGCTGCACGGCGGTGACGTGCGCGCTGCGCTCGGCGAGCCGCTGGCCTATGCGGGCGACGGGTTCGACGACGCCTGCGTGCTGCTCAGCGACTGGACCCGACACCAGGCAGTCACGCTGACTGAGGTCACCCTGCCCAGCCGCACCTTGTCGCTCGGCGTCCCCGCGCCCGGCCGCCCCGAGGCCCGGTTGGTCACTGACGGAGCGACGCTGATGCGATTGTGCGCCGGGCGGCCCGCTGAGCCTTCGGATTATCAGCTGACCGGCGCCACCGCTGACGAACTCGTCGTCTTCTGACAGGCGACATTGGCTGATCGCAGCGGCAAGCAGCCACGGGACAGCGTGAGCGGATGCCGGCGTGATCAGGGATAGTCGTCAGACGGGATAAAGGTCAGCGGTTGTCCGGTCGGGCCGCTGTGAGGCCAGGCGCCCGTCGGCTGCCTATCCATACCGTTGATTCACCGCTTAGAGTGCACCATCAGCGGTGACCGCGATGTATCGACGACAGTGGATGCCTCATGACCGTTGCTCTGCTTGTTGTCGGACTAGCGCTCGCCAGCGGAGGAATCGCTGGGCAGCTCCGATCTCGAAGGCTCGGGAGAGCAACCGGCGTGAGCGGGACCATCGTCGACTATGAGGACCGCTTCACTGGCAGGTCGGGGGCGAGCTTTCCTGTCGTGGATTTCCACACGCTCAACGGGACGACGATGCGCGTGACTATGCGGCAAGGCCGGCTGTTCACGTATCCCAGAGTTGGCAGCCAGGTGAAGGTTGTCTACGACCCGGCCAAGCCCGATGTGGCTTACATTGATTCGGCCGGGTATCGATACGGGTCTTCCGTCGTCGTGATTGTCGGCCTCGGACTGGTAGTCCTGTCTGCATGGCAGCTGTAATCAGGTCGCTCGCGCTCGCTCAGTAAACGTCGCCGACCGTCTCGTAGGCGCGGCCGCTGGGCAGCCGCCATGTCATGTGACCGGGCTCGGGCTGCTTGAGGTGCCAGCCGGGAGCCTGCTTGGCTCGATGGTGCCGGCGGCACACGGGATGCAGATTGCACTCGCAGGTACGGCCGCCCTGATCGAACGGCACCACGTGGTCAAGATCGCAATCGGTCGCCGAACGGCGGCAGCCCGGAGCCGTGCAGGTCCGCTGCCTGATCTCGATGAGGTGCCGAAGCGAGGCTGGCGGCCGGTAGCTGCCGGACTCGCGCGCGTGGTGGCACGCGCCGGTCTCGAGGATCTTCAGCTTGCCGCGCAGCCCGCGGGCCCACTGAATGCCGGATTCCATCCCGGCCGGGCCACGGCGAGCGCAGGCGTGGCCAGCTGCCCGGCCGTCGCCGTCGGTCAGGGTCAGGCACCAGCGCGAACCCGCAGCCGAGGCAAGCATGGCGGCCAGCTCCCGGCCGGTGGCCGCGTCCACCGGGCCGAACCCGGCGACCTCGGCGACGGCGCTACCGCCCGACCAGGCCGACAGCGGCATGGTGAGGTTGATGGTCCCGGTCACCGCAGGCCAGCCATCGTTGCCGGCTCCACTGCGTCCGGACAGCTCGGCGGCCGTGTCTTCGTCCAGTGGCCCGACCG
Organism: uncultured Actinomycetota bacterium; assembly: GCA_963713585.1. Taxonomy (GTDB): domain Bacteria; phylum Actinomycetota; class Actinomycetes; order Streptosporangiales; family Streptosporangiaceae; genus JAJYUU01. Next base: position 56,447 of record CAVQMG010000006.1, read on the forward strand.
GCAGCAGCGCCTCGACCGGGCGTCCTGCCAGCAGCGCCAGATATACTTCGGCCTCAATCTGGCTGAGCGTTCCGGTCGCGCCGTGTGCCTGCAGCCACTTCGCCATAGCGGTCAGCCGTTTGTGGGCGGCGATCACGTCCGCCGGGTCGAGCTCGCGGCCCGCCAGCGCGCTGTTGCCGGAAGTCTCCTCCCAGGTCTGAACACTGGCGTCCGTGCGCGCATCCCGCCGCCGCTGCTCCGCAGCATCCGCGTCCGCCGCCAGCGCCGCCCGGCGCAGCCTGCCGCGCAGCTGAGCGGTCGTCAGGTCAGCCGCCTGGTCGATCAGCTTGCTGGCAATCATCCTTGCCTTGTCCGCCGGCAGCACGCTCAGCTCGTCGGCGAACACGCATGCCTTAGCCCAGTCGATTTGCCCGCGCTCAAGCGCAACGAGAACGTCGGGCAGCATGCCCAGGCTGGTGGCAACGGAGAGCAACCGGTCGGACGACCGGCTGGTCAGCGTGAGCGCAGCGCCGATCTCGTCGGCTACATGCTCGGCAAGGTGCGGGTTCCTCAGCTCGCGCGACTGCGCGTCCCGGCGCGCGGCGAGGGCAAGAACGGTCGCGGTCTCACCGGCAGCGGCCCAGGCGGACATCCGCCGCCATGCGCACAGCACGCCAATCAGTTCGGACTCGCCCAGCTGCCCGTGCCCGCTGCTGACGGCTGCTTCGGTCAGGCTGGCCAGCGGTGCGCCGGGCGCGAGCACGTCGTAGGCACCACCCGAGGCGAAACCGAGCCCCGTGTGCTCATCGCGGTCGCGGTGCAGGAAGCCAGCGGCCATCGACTCGCCGGATCCGGTCCAGGGCCCGGCCAGGTACGCGGCCCGGACGTCAGCCGGCATTCCGGCCAGCCACCTCTCCTCGTCAACGTCCGCGTCGATCTCGTCGGCAGCGAATACCTCGCTCGGGTCCCAGCCGTCGGCGATCCACTCGTCCAGCACCGGGTCAGGCTCCCAGCTGTCTGCATCGACCGGCCGCGGTGCATCCTCGGTGAACAGGTCAAGCTGGCCGAGCTCGTTGATTCCGAATCCTGACATCTGCTTCACCGTCCTTCCGAGGTTATAGCTCATAATATCGAGTGACACTGACATTCTTAGCTGTTGTCGAATTTATGAGCGTAAGACCAATGAGGTCACCGTCCTTGCCGACGGCACCGAAGGTCCGGTTAAATCAACGCAATCTCACGAGCGCAGAACAGGGGGTGCGTTGGCAGATTCCCTCACTGGTTTCCTGTCGACCTCTGTGCTCGCGTGGGCAACGTTGTTTGTGTATCGGCCGGCTGTCGTTGCCGTCGCCCCACAGCGTGTGGTGTGCTGCGAGCTAACCCGGCTCCGTAAACGCCTCAAGCATTTCCGCGCCGCGCCGCTAGACCAGGCCAGAATTACCGGCTACCGCAATGGCCGCCGGACGACGTCGGTCACGGTGGACCTACTGGGAACCGGGAATTTCCGCCTGCACGCCGAATCGGACAAGCGGCGAGACCTGAACCGGGTACTAACCGCAGCTGCGGCTCTCGGCGTTATCGCATCAGCGCCAGCGACTCTCGGAGCTGCCCAATCGCCGGCCCAGGTAATGCGGTGATCTCCGGGCACGACCCCGACTTCCCGCAGCCGCCCGCCACGGCGATCACCAGTCGCAGGCAGGATTCCGGGCGCAAGCGAGCGGAACGGATGGCCCGTGACCTGGAGGTCGCGACATCGAGGTATGTGCGGCCGCTGCTCGAGCCGGGTGAAGAGCTACTGGACTGCGCCCCGGCGAGCCGGGCGGTACCAGCAAAGCGTGCCATCGCCACGGGACTCGGCGTTGCCAGTTGCATCACGGCTATGAGCTACCTGGGCAGCACGTTTCCCGCTGTCAGGTATCTGATCGCCGCCGCGTCCGGAGTAGCGCTGGTTAACGTCGGCCAGATCTTCGGCGAGCGGGTCTGGCTTGCTGTGACGAGTCACCGGGCGCTGTGCGTGGCCAAGTTCAGGCTGCGCCCGCCGAGCCTGCTGCTGAACGAGCCAGCTGGCCTGATGTCGCCGGCCAGCTACCGTCGGCATACCGGGATCACCAGTTGGGTTCGCTGGGACCTGCCTGGCGGCCGGACCTTCAGGCTGAGCGGCGGGACCAGATTCACCGAGCTTGTGGACGCACTGACCGGCCAGGATCAGAGCGCGCTGGCAGACTGACGGCAACGACAGGCAGCGCCGCCAACCCGTGGCACGACAAGGGAGTCACGCCAATGAGCACCGTCGAGGCGAACGTGGAGGTGCCGGGCGACCCCGTTCCCGAAGGTAATGACCTTGAACTAACCGAGGCCCGCAATGCCCGCGTCGGCGACATGACCGTGCGCCGCATGCTGCCGCTGCGGTTGCGGCGCAGCGTGGGCGGGTGGTGCTTCGTCGATCATTACGGGCCGATGGACGTGGACGGCGCGGCCGGCATGAACGTGCCGCCGCATCCGCACATCGGGCTGCAGACCGTCACCTGGCTGCTGCGCGGCAACGTGCTCCATCGCGACAGCCTGGGCAGCGAGCAGATGATCAAGCCCGGCCAGCTCAATCTGATGACCTCGGGCCGGGGCATCGCGCACGCGGAAGAATCCCCGGCCCCGCACGACCGAGTGCTGCACGGCGTGCAGCTGTGGGTCGCCCTGCCGGACGCGAGCCGCCACGTTGAGCCAGCCTTCGAGCACCACGCCAGCCTGCCCGCGGCCGGTCTCGGCGGCTTCGACATCACCGTCTTCCTGGGCGAACTGGCCGGCGCCGCGTCCCCGGCGACCACGTTCTCCCCCATCCTCGGCGCGGAACTGGCCGCCACCGCCCGCGCGGCCAGCTGCATCTTGCCGCTCCGGCCCGACTTCGAGCACGTGATCTTCGTGGCCGCCGGGGAGGGCGGCGTGGAGGGGGTACGGCTCGAACCCGGCCACTTGCTGTACTTGCCGGCCGGACGGCACGAGGCAGCCGTCGCGGCCCGGCCGGGTAGCACGCTGCTCCTGCTCGGCGGCGTGCCGCTCGGCGAGCAACTGCTGATGTGGTGGAACTTCGTGGCCCGGACGCCCGAGGAAATCACGGCCGCGACGGCGAGCTGGCGGGCCGGCGAGTTCGGCACCGTCGGCGGCTACCAGGGCGAGCCGCTGGCGGCGCCGCCGCTGGACGCCGCCCGGCTGCGCCGCCCCACCCGCTAGCCGGTCAGGCCACTAGCTGACCCGCCAGCTCACGCCCGGGTCCGCCGCGACGCACGGTTCGAGCCGAAGCGCCGTGCCGGTCTTGGTCGCGTCGCCAGGATCGGACAGGCAGAGCCCGGCGATCGGGCTGACGATCTGCACGCCGAGCGGGCCGCCAGTGACCTGCCACACTTGGCCGGCCGACGTCGAGCAACTGGCCAGCGAGAGCTTCGTGCCCTTGGTTGTCTTGCCGCCCGCCAGGCCCAGGCACTTGCCGCCGTCCGTCACGTGACCGTTCGGGCTCAGCGTCCAGGCCTGCTGCGCCAGTCCGTTGCACGACCGCAACGTGACGCCGTGCAGGCTGCTCGCACAGCGGCCGGGGATACCCGAGGTCAGCGGCCCGGCCGGAAGCGTCCACTGCTGACTGGTGCTGCCGGAGCAGGCCGCGGCGTAGGCACGCGAGGCGTTCTTCGTGCCCGTGTCAACCAGGCAGGTCTTGGTGCTCAGGTTGGTCAGCGACCCGGCCGAGCCAAGCTGCCAGCGCTGGGCCGAGCTACTGCACGGCCTGAGGCTGAGCGGGGCGTTCCCGGTCTTCGCCGCGGCCGCCAGGCAGTCAGCGCCGTTGCGCACTCGGCCGTCGGCGGTGATCGTCCACCGTTGCTTGGACGAGGTGCTGCAGGTTCCGATCGCGATGTCGGACGTGCTGCGTACCTCCAGGCACTTGCCATCGCGGCGCAGCTTGATCTGCCCCGCCGGACCTTGGCCGGACGCCGGGCCGATCTCCGAGCTAAAGCTGTGCGTCGCCAGCGTCGACCCGGAGCTGTCGGTCACCGACACGGTCACCGTGGGATGCCCGCCCGCCGACGGCCAGCCGCTGATCAGCCCGCAGCTGCTGATCGACAGCCCGTGCGGCAGGCCGGACGCGCGGAACTGCAGCGTGCAGCCGCTCAGTCCGTCGCTCACCGAGACCGACAGGCGCACCGGGGTGGCCACTGTCCCGTGCTGGGTCGCAAGCCGGCCAAAGCTGGCCTTGCCGTGGGCATACCAGGTGAACCTCTGCGTCACGCTGGGCGCGCCGGTGGCCGACGCTGTAATCGAGACCGGGAACGTGGCCGCACCGGCCGGCAGTGACCCGCTGATGACTCCGGTCGAGGCGTTGATCGAAACCCCGGACGGCAGCCCGGTCGCGCTGTAAGTCGCGGCGGTGGCCGTGCCGTCGAGCGAGTTCAGCGTCAGGCTCACGGACGCCCCGGCCGGGTTGCTCTGCGTGGCCGGCGCCGCGAGTTCGAGCGCCGCGCTGCTCAGCCAGCTGGCGTCGAAACTGCCGGTGATCGCCGATGGCAGCGTCGCGCTCGCGGTGTACTGCCAGAAGGTCCAGCCGGCCCAGTCACTGCTCGGCGGCAGGATCGGCCCTGAACTCGTCTCGCCCGCGATCCACAGCGGGTCAGCGCCGAACGCGGTGCTGTTGGCTGTGCAGCTCTTCCACCAGTCGGCCGTGGTGTAGATGACCGGCAGCTTGCCGGTACGCCGCTGCGTCTCGGTGGTGAACGCCCTGATCCAGGACACCATCTGGGCTGAGCTCAGGCCGTAGCAGGTGTTGGTACCGTCGCTGGCCGCATACGGGTCATACTCGATGTCGAGGATCGGCGCCAGCATCTGCCCGTTCGCGGCGTAGCCCGCACGGTCGAGCGCGTAGTCGGCCTGGAACGCGCCGCCCGAGTAATTCGGGATCGCGAACGCGTACGGCGCGGCGATCAGGCCGGCTGCCTGAGCCTGCGCCGAGTCGCTGGCGTAATACGGGTTGAGGTAGTAGCTGCCCTCGGTGGCCTTGATGAAGGCGAACCGGTAGCCGGCACTGGCGACCGCGCTCCAGTTGATAGCCGCGCCGGACGGGTGCTGGAACGAGGCCACGTCCAGGCCCTCGACCGTCGACGCGCCGTCTGCGCTGGGCGAGGCGGACGCGGCTGGCTGCGCCACAGCCGCCGACCGCGCACTGGCGGTCTGGCCGGGACTCCTGCGGCCAGCCTCGGGGCCCGGCGGTCTGGCGGCCGCGCCGGCCAGCATGCGCTCGAGTTGCGGCGAGTGCGCGGCCCCCTCGTTGAACCGGTCTTGCACGCTCTGGGCATGCACCGGCGGCTGACCAGCAACTAGCCGCGCCGGATCTGCCTGCGCCGGAATTGCCATCACGGCCGCGCTGCCCGCCAGGACGGCCAGCCCGGCAACCGCGACTAGTGCTCGGTGCATCCCCGTTGCTCCCTCCGCTCACTAGCCAACGACAGCCAGCGACAAATCCCGCATTTTAGCGCGCTTTGGTGACGAGGCGCTGTTATGCGGAAAATGCTGCTTCACCACGACACGAAGGTCCTGAGCCCCATGGGTCAACCTCGGGGCCACCACGTGCTCGCCCGCCCGAGGATCTCAGCACCGACGGCTGCGCCCGGGCTTCTGACCGGCAACCGGCGTTTCGTGCCATTGCCGTCAGGAACCGTCGATTGGCAGTACGGCAGACGACCCTGGTCATCTGTATCGCCGGCAGGAATCCCTGGCAGATCGGCCGAATCAAGCCTTTTGCTCGTAACCTAACCCGTATGTCCGACCGGATGTGGCGCGTCGTCGCCGTCTTCAGGATTGTCACCCTGGCCTACGCGGCCTTCCTGATCTTCCGGAACGACGATCACTACGCGCACCCGACGGGCGGCTACCTGGCCCTGGCCGCCATGGCCGTCTGGACCGTCGTGACCATCGCCGCCTACTCCCGGCCCGCCGGGCGGGTGCCCTGGCTTATCGTCACCGATGTCGTTGTCTGCGCGGCCGTGATCCTCAGCACCCGCTGGATCGACACGGCCGCGCGGATCAGCGCGGGCGCTCCGACCATCCCGTCCACCTGGGCGGTGTCGGCAGTCCTGGCCTGCGCGGTGGCCGGCGGTCCGTGGGCCGGCCTGGCCGGCGGCCTCGTCCTCTCGGCCGCCGACCTGACCGAGCGGCAGGCGTTCTTGCCGCAGAGCACGTTCAACAACACGGTGCTCGTGCTCATCGCCGGGGGCATCGGCGGTTACGTGGTCCGGCTCGGACTGCAGGCCGAGGCCGCGGTGGACCGGGCGGCCAGGACTGAGGCGGCAGTCGCCGAGCGCGACCGGATCGCCCGCGGCATCCACGACTCGGTACTTCAGGTGCTGGCCCTGGTCTCAAGCCGCGGCCGGGACCTGGGTGGCGAGGCAGCCGAACTCGGCCGGCTGGCGGCCGAGCAGGAGACCGCGCTGCGGTCGCTAGTCTCCGGCATCAGCGCCGAACCGGACGCGGATACCGGGCAGGTCGACGTCCGGGCGCTGATCGAGTTGCTGGCTGACGGCAACATCACCGTCGCCTGTCCCGCCACGCCGGTGCTGCTGCCCGCCGCAGCGGCCCGCGCGCTCAGCAGCGCCGCGCACGCAGCGGTCGACAACGTGCGCCGGCATGCTGGTCACGGCGCCCACGGCTGGGTGCTCGTCGAGGACGAGGGGCCGGCCGTGCGGATCACCGTCCGCGACGACGGTCAGGGATTCGGCCCTGACCGGCTGGCCGCGGCCGCGGCGAGCGGCCGGCTGGGCGTGTCACAGTCGATCACCGGCCGGATGCGCGAGGCGGGCGGCACCGCGACCGTGACGTCAGCGCCGGCCAACGGAACCGAGGTGGAACTGCGTGTCCCGCACTGAGCCGGACGAGCCGGTCCGGGTCCTCGTCGTCGATGACCACCCGATCTGGCGCGATGGCGCGGCCAGGAACCTGACCGAGGCCGGATACGTCGTCGTCGGGACTGCTGGCGACGGCGCGCAAGCGCTGCGGGTGGCCGCGGCGACCAGGCCCGACGTCGTGCTGCTCGACCTGAACCTGCCGGACGCTTCCGGCGCGGAGGTGATCGGCCGGCTGCTGGCCGCCCTGCCGTCGATCCGGATCTTGATGCTGTCGGCCAGCGGCGAACGGCAGGACGTGCTCGACGCCGTCACTGCCGGCGCCAGCGGCTACTTGCTCAAGTCTGCCGAACTGAAAGAGCTCGTCGACGCCGTCGCAGCCACGGCCGCGGGTCAGGCGGTCTTCACACCCGGTCTGGCCGGGCTGGTGCTCGGTGAGTACCGGCGGCTCGCCCAGGCGCCTGCCCGCGTCGCGCCGGGTACCCCGCAGCTGACCGAGCGGGAGACCGAGGTGCTGCGCCTGGTCGCCACCGGCCTGACCTATCCGCAGATCGCCGAGCGGCTCACGCTGTCGCCGCGAACCGTGCAGAACCACGTGCAGAACACGCTCAGCAAGCTGCAGCTGCACAACAAGGCGCAGCTGGTGCGGTACGCGTTCGAGCAGGGCGTGGAGCTGGAGTAGCCCGGCTACGCCTGCCGCAGCAGGTCCACCAGGTCGTGGTAGCTGACCTCGCCGTCCGGCGGCGCGGTGCCGCTGGTGGCCGCCACCGCGAGGGCCAGGGCGGCCGCCAGCGCACGCCGGTACGGAGCGGACCCGGTGCTGACCCTGGCCACGCCGCACTCGCCGAGCCTGGCCAGGTCGGTGCCTGGCTGCCACAGCAGGTTCAGCGGAAGCTGGACCCGCGTGGTCAGCACATCGACGGCCTGCAGGTCGGACAGTCCCGGCACGAAGACGCCGCTGGCCCCCGCATCGGCATAGGCCTGCAGGCGGCCGATGGTGTCGGTCAGCCGGCTGGCCTCTGGTCCCGACTTCAGCCAGTACGTATCAGTGCGGGCATTGACAAACAGTTCCGGCGCGGCCCGGCCGACCGCCGTCAGGATGGCAGCCTGGTCGGCCGGCCCGCGCAGACCACCACCGGTCGCCACATCCTCGAGGTTGATTCCGGCCACGCCGATCGCGGCTAGCTCGACGGCCAGGTCGGCCACCTCGGCCGGGTCGTCGGCGTACCCGTTCTCAAGGTCGACGCTGAGCGGGATCCGCAGCCGCGGCGCCAGCAGCCGGGCCAGCGCCAGCGTGGCCGCGCGGCCGGTGCCGTCCCCGTCAACCAGGCCGGCCGCGGCCGTGACACCCAGGCTGGTGGTCCCGACTGCCGGGAACCCGGCGTCGGCCAGCAGCAGCGCCGAGGCCACATCCCAGGCGTTGGGCAGCAGGAACGGCTCGCCCCGCCGGTGCAATGCCGCGAAGGCGCTCATGGCCTGGCCACGATCAGCCGTCGCGGCACCCGGACGTTTGGCCGCGGTTCCCAGTCGATCTGCTGCCCGGCGACCGGGCGCCAGCCCTGCCTGTCGAGCACAGTGACGATCTCGCGGGCGATCGTGGTCGCCTGGGCCGCGCCCGGGCAGCCGTGCGGTCCGGTGCCGAACGTCGCCGGGACCGGGTCGCCGCACTCGGCCGTTGCCAGGAAGATCCACACCGGCGCGCCGGCCGGCAGGACCGCGGCGCCTAGGGGCGTCTCCTCGGCTGCGATCCGGCGGGTGTTCTGCACCGGTGCATCCTGCCGCAGCACTTGCTCGACGCGCTCGGCGGGTGTCAGCCCGGCGTCGGTGAGGGCGGTGTTCGCGAGCACGGCGAGGCCGATCAGGCCGGCCGTCGCATCTCGTGCCTGGAACAGGATGCTGGCCGCTGCCGCTAGCTCGTCACTGCCGCCATCGGCCAGGCCAGCCGCAGCGAGCAACGCGAGCAACCCGGCCGCGGCCCCATCCGCAGCGTGCTCGCCCTCCTTGGCGCTGCCCTGTCTCGCCGGCAGCCTCGGCGTCACCCCATCACAGAGCAGGCCGGTCAGGCTGGCCGCCCGGGCCGCGTCGTCCGGCGGCAGGCCCATCGCGGCGGCCAGCACCTCGGCCGGCAGCGAACGCGCCATCGGCATGAGGTCGAACTCGGCGGGCTGCCGGGCCAGGTACTCGCGCGCACTCGCGGCGACCGCCGGAGCGAGCTCAGCCGCTGGCGGCATCAGCTGGACCAGCAGCCGGCGACGAAGCTCATGCTCAGCCCCATTGCTGAACCTGGCCATCCGGGCTAGCAGCTCGGCAGCAGGGCCGGGACGACTCGGAGGCGGTGCGACGCGCAGGGTCGCCGAGGCCAGGGCGGTGGCCACCGCGGCCGCGCCGGACACGATCCAGTCCTCCCCCTGCTGGTGCGTACCCGCAGCACGCAGCGCATCCTGCCAGCGCCGCAACGGCAGCCAGGTGGCCAGTTTCGCGACCGGTACGCCGGCCGGTTCCGAGGTTGTCAGCATGCTGGCAGCGTAGGCGGGAGTTAGTTCGGTCGCGGCCGAACGATTCGCCGCCTAGGGTCGGAAGTCCTGGCGGCTTCGCGGAGGGGTGGTGATCGGGATGATCCTGGCTCCCGAATCGGTGGCGGGCCTCGCCGCGCTGCTGGCCGACCGGAGCCGGGCCGCGATGTGCCTGGCTCTGCTCGACGGCCGGGCCTGGACCGCGGCCGAATTGGCCAGCTACGCCGGCATCGGCCGACCTACCGCGACCGGCCACCTGAATCAGCTGGTCAGCGCTGGCTTGCTCACCGAGGTCCGGCAGGGCCGGCACCGGTACCTGCGACTGGCCGGCCCGCAGGTGGCACAGCTGCTTGAGGATCTGGCGCTGGCCGGCGCAGCCCGCTCCGGCGCGCTCGTTGCGCACTGTCCGCGCGGCCGAGGACCTGGCCACCGCGCGGACCTGCTACGACCACCTGGCGGGCGCGCTCGGCGTACAGCTGTTCGACGGCATGGTGGCCGCGGGACTTATCAGCCTCGACGACGGGATCGCGATCACCGCAGCGGGCCGGACCTGGTTCGCCGAGCTGGCCGGGCCGGAGGCGCTGACGCCCGCCGGATCCCGGCCGCTGGTTCGCAGCTGCCTTGACTGGACCGAGCGCCGGGCGCACCTCGGGGGCGCGCTCGGCGCCGTACTGTACCGGCAGCTCACCGGACGCGGCTGGGTCAGCAGTTGCCGGGACACTCGCGCGGTCCGCCTGACCGAGCGCGGCCGGGCAGGCGCTGGACGACCTGCTCCCGCTGGCCGTCAGAGCGGACGTTGCGGGCGAAGCTGCGCATTAATTCCAGGCCCCGCCAGGCCCTGGTGTCCCGCGCGTGCGGACGATGAGGACCCGGTCAGGCGCGACCAGATCTGGGCGGCTGTCTTTCGATTTGTACCGTGCCGCCGACCGTGATCACGCGGATTGGGCGAGTCGGCCCGCTGGCCTGGACCGCGCTTAGCGCTGGCATCCATCGGGCACGTTGCGTGACGTGATCAGAGGTGTGTTCTCGCCCGCCAACCGGAAGATCTTGTTCGTTCTGGCTGGAATGCTGGCGCTGGGTTTTGTCTTCGTCAGCTCGAACGTGGCGGCCAACCACGAGCCGAGGCCGCACAACCTTCCGCTCGGAATAGTCGGGCCCCCGCCGGTTGTCGCCGCCGACACCGGCCAGCTGAACCGCGACGCTCCCGGCGCGTTCGCAGTCCGGGCATACGGCGCGGCCGCGGCTGCCCGGACGGCCATCTTGCACCGCAGCATCTACGGCGCGCTGACGCCCGGACCGCCGCCGGTGCTGCTGCTAGCCAACGCCGCCAGCAGCTTCGTCGCAGCGCTGCTGCAGAAGACGTTCCAGGGCGCGGCACACGCCCAGGGCCAGCGGCTGACTGTCCAGGACCTGGCCCCGCTGCCGCGCTCAGACTCCACCGGCGGGACCTCTTTCGCCGCCACCATCAGCCTGGTCATCGTGGCGATCCTGGGGACCTCCATGATCTACCTGGTCACCCGGAAGCGGACCGTGACGGTACGCCTGACCGCGCTGGTCATCCTGGCGGCCGGCGCCGGGGTGCTGACGGCCCTCGCGACCAACGTCATCGTTGGCGCGTTCCCGGACCACTTCCTGGCGGTCTGGGGCGTGGCGACGCTGTTCGTCCTGTCGATGGCCATGCCCATCGCCGCGTTCCAGGTGCTGCTCGGCCTGCCCGGCACCGCGGTAGGACTGCTCGTGTTCGTCGTCGTCGGCAATCCCGCCGCCGGCGGCAGCACCGCCCCGCAACTGCTGCCCAACCCCTGGCGGGATATCAGCCAGGCACTTCCGCCCGGCGCCGCGGTCACGGCCATGCGCGACGTCGTCTACTTCCAGGGCTACGGCGCGGCAGGCGCACTCATCACACTCGGCGCCTACGCCGTCCTCGGTGCCATTGCAGCGGTCATGGTGGACAGGTTTCGCACACCCGCCGCGGCCACCGGGACTGGCACCAGCACGGCGCCGCCGGCCGGTCGCTAGACCTGCTGGCGGCCGGACAGACTCCTCGCTAGCCCGTGGCCGGCTATGGCGGACCGCCAGCGGGACCCGCCAGTCCAATTCGCGTGCCGCCGCCCCGGCGCGCGCTCGAATCCGCAACGATCCCGCCGAGCTTCGTCGCCCGCTGCTCGAGATTGCTCAGCCCGCTGCGTCGGCCGGTGTCCTTAATGCCCGATCCGTTGTCGCGCACTGTCAGCGAGAGGCTCGGCGTCGGCCCGCACGGTCACCTCGACCTTGCTAGCACCGGAGTGCCTGGCCGCATTGGACAGCGCCTCGCGCAGCGCGCCGAGCAGGTGCTCGCCGACATCGCCGGGACGTCGTCGTCAAGCCGGCCGTCCAGCTGCAGCGCCGGCGGGAAGCCGAGCGACCCGGTCATCTCGTCGGCCACCTGCAGGATCCGCGCGCGCAGGCCAGGCGGCCTCGGCCTCCGGCCGTGTCTGCAACGCGAAGATCGACGAGCGGATCTCCCTGATCGTCTCGTCCAGCGCGTCGACCGCGCTGCTGACCCGCTGCGCTACCTCCGGCGTGCCGATCAGCGACGACCGTGCCCTGCAGCGACATGCCGGTGGCGTAAAGCCGCTGGATGACCAGGTCATGCAGGTCCCGGGCGATCCGGTCCCGGTCCTCGAACACCGCGACCCGCTCGGCCTGGCGGCGGTGCTCGGCCAGCTCCAGCGCGATCGCCGGCCTGGGCGGCGAACGTGACCAGCATGTCGCACTCGCCGCCGGGGCCAGCGGCATCGACCCAGGCCGGCGGCCCGGCCGTCAGCACGCCGCGGACATTGCCCGCCGCGCCCAGCGGAACCAGCGACCGCCGGACCCAGGTTCATGTGCTCCCTGGCGACCTGCGCGACTCGCTCGTCGCTGGCTGAAGTCGTCCACGGCCAGCGGCTGGCCGCTGGTGAAGACGTGACCGGATGCCGACCCGTCGGTGGGCAGCACCAGACCTAGCGTGTCTTCCGCGCCCATCGCCGGCCGCATGCTCGATCTGCAGCTGCTGCCGTCAGCCGGCGGGCAGCGCCAGCACGACCAGGTCAGCGCCGGACATCTCCAGCGCGCTCTGCGGTGATCAGCGCCAGCGCGTCACCGACGTCCGCGCCGGACAGCAGCGTCCTGGTGACGTCGGCGCTGGCGGTCAGCCAGCGCTGCTGCCTGCGGGCCTCGTCATAGAGCCGGGCGTTCTCGATCGCCACGCCGGCCGCGGCCGCCAGCGCCACCAGCACGGCCTCGTCCTCTTCGTCGAACTGGCCGCCGTCGCGCTTCTCGGTCAGGTACAGGTTCCCGTACACCTCGTCGCGGATCCGGATTGGCGCGCCGAGGAACGACGTCATCGGCGGATGGCCATCGGGGAAACCAGAGGACAGCCGGTGGCCACCCAGGTCAGCAATCCGTAGCGGTTTCGGGTCGGTGATCAGCGCACCTAGCAGGCCACGGCCCTCCGGCCAGTGATGAATCCGGATGATCTCGTCCTCCGTCAGCCCGACGGGGATGAATTCGGCGAGCGTCCCGCCCTCGCCGATTACTCCCATGGCGCCGTAGCCTGGCGTCCACCAGCGTGACGGCAGCTTCGACGATCCCGCGCAGCACAACCTCGATGTCCAGGTTGCTGCCCACGGCCATGACGGCTTCGAACAGGGCATTGGCCCGGTCTCTGGTGGCGAGAATGGTCTGCAGTCTGGCCTGGAGTTCCTCGAGCAGCTCATCGAGCCGCAAGCTTGGGAGAACTGGCCGTTTCTTCATGGTTCCCACCGGTATGGCTCCCAGCGTTACTGCCCCGAAGACGCTGTGATCATACGTCTGCCAGCTGCTGCCAACGAACTGCGCAGACGCGCTGATGCGGCCCGCAGTAGGCGGGCCGCATCAGTGCTGGCGTGACCGAGGAGGCGGACCGTCACGCGGTCTTGTCGGCGGCGGGGGTCCCGGTCGCGACGTGGCTGAGGAGTTCGCGGATGGGACTGTGCAGGGAGCGGTCGTGGTGGTGGCGCTGCCGGTAGCTCGCGATCAGCCCGTCGAATCCGATCCAGCTGGAGGTCCGCCACATGGTCAGGATCACGATGGCGAACAGCGCGTAGAAGGCGCAGACGCTGGCGGTGCCCGACATCACATAGGTGAACAGCAGCGCCAGGCTGCCAAGCGCAGCGATCCGGGTGAACAAGCCAGCCACCAGAGCGACGCCGATCACGAACTCCGCGACCGCTATCAGGATGCCGATCCCGCCGGCGTTCGGTACGACGAAGCCGTGCAGGAAAGTGCCCCACCAGGTGTAGGCGGGCGTGCCGTGCGCGGCGAAGCCGGCCACCCCGGCACCGTTGTGGTGGAGGAAGTAGGGGTTCTCTGCGCCGAACAGCTTGGCCCAGCCCGCCTGGATCCACATGATCCCGAGCCAGACCCGCATGGCCAGCCAGCCGACTGCCATGACCTTTGATTCCTTCACCCATTCCCAGGCCCGGACGTTGCGGCGCTGCGAGGGCTCACCGATAAAAGCCAGTGGATTGGTCATTGGAACGCCTCCTAGTTTCTTCTTGCCATTCCGTTCTGGTTTTGATTCTTGCCATTGCCGGGCCGCGCTTGCAGGGCCGAAGGTCCCGTTCACAGGTGGCCGAAGGCACCAGTTCAAACGAGCCCAGGAAATGCAGCTGCGCGAGCACGATCAGGCCGCTGCGGCCGATGGGAATGCGCTCGTCTACCCGCCCGGTCCCAGCGCGCCTGCTGGCCAGATCGGGACCAATGGCCTATCCGGATCCGGCACTACGCCCCTGTCGTCGGATCCAGGCGACAGCTCACCCTGTGACAAAGGGACAGGGCTGGCATTCTGACGGCTCCCCAGAAAGAGAGGTTCACCATGTCCGGCATAGTCGTAGGCATTGACGGATCGCACAATTCCACCAAGGCACTGGAATGGGCGATGACCGAGGCGGCCGTGCGCAAGGCGCCGCTGACCGTGCTCACCGTTCACTCCGTGATGGCTAGTTACTGGAGCGGTCAGCCGGTGACGCTGCCCGGCGACGAGGACGAAGTCAACAAGATCCGCAAGTCGGCCGAATCCGCGGTCGCGGACGTGGCAGCAAAGCTCGGCGCCGACCAGCCGGAGTCCGTGACCGTAAGCGCGGTGAACGGATTTACCGCTCAGGCACTGATCGACGCGGCCAGGGACAGCGACCTGCTGGTCGTCGGCACCCGCGGTGGCGGCGGCTTCGGTTCGCTGCTGATGGGCTCGGTCAGCAGTCAGGTCGTGCATCACGCCAGCTGCCCGGTCGTCGTGGTACCTGCAGGCAGGTGACCAGATTGAGCGCACGCGCGTAACTACCCATCACTCCATCAGGAGGTCAGAAATGAAAGCAGCAGTTGTGCGGCAGTTCGGCGAGCCGCTGGTCATCGAAGACCGGCCGATACCCGAAGCCGGACCCGGACAAATCACGGTTCGGATGGAGGCCTCCGGACTGTGCCATACCGATATCCATGCGGCTAACGGCGACTGGCCAGTCAAGCCGACCCCGCCCTTCGTCCCAGGTCACGAAGGCGTCGGCACCGTGCACGCGATCGGCGCTGGCGTGAACAGCGTCACCATCGGCGAGACTGTCGCCGTGCCGTGGCTCGGCTATGCCTGCGGTGAATGCAAGCACTGCCTCACCGGCTGGGAGACGCTATGCCTGCGGCAGCAGAACACCGGCTACTCGGTGGACGGCTGCTACGCCGAGTACTTCCTGGCCGAGGCGGCGTTCGCCGCGAAAGTGCCGGCTGGCATCAGCTCCTTCGACGCCGCTCCGCTGAGTTGCGCGGGCGTCACCACCTACAAGGCAGTCAAGGTCGGCAACGTGCGCCCGGCCGACCTGGTGGCAATCTCCGGCATCGGCGGACTCGGCCACCTGGCGCTGCAGTACGCAAAAATCGCTGGCGGCACCGTTGCCGCCATCGACGTCACCGACGAGAAGCTGCAACTGGCCAAGGATCTCGGCGCGGACATCGTCGTCGATGCCCGGTCCGAGGATCCCGCCGCTGTGCTGCAGGCGCACGGCGGGGCCGACGTCGCCATCGGCCTTGCCGTCGACGACAAGTCCTTCGCCGCCGCGTATGCCGGGCTGCGCCGCGGTGGCAGGCTTGTGCTCGTCGCCCTTCCGTCGGCCGGCTCGCTCAGCCTCCCTGTCTTCGACACGGTGCTGAACGGAACGTCGGTCATCGGCTCCATCGTCGGGACCCGGGCCGACCTGATCGACGTGTTCGCGTTGCATGCACAGGGCCGGACCAGGGTGATCTACGAGACCCGCGATCTGGCCTCGGTCAACGAGTCGATCTCCGACGTCTTGCACGGTAAGGCAAAGGCTCGCATCGTCATGCAGCCATAGCCCATGCAGCCGCGAACCTGGCCCGCCGGTATCCGGACGACGGGCCGGCCGGACGAAACAGAGGCCAGGGCCGGGACCATCGGCCCTGGCCGGGCTACGTCCCTGCGCGGTTGCATGGAGGTAAGCGCCCGTGATGGCTCGGGCAACGGGAACGAAACGTGAGGCCTCCATGGCTACTGTTGGTTCGGAACCACAGGTCGTCGTCGGTGTAGACGGCTCAGCCGAGTCGATCAGGGCGCTGAAGTGGGCTGCCAGCTACGCGCGGGCCACCGGCGCGAAGATCACCGCGGTGTTGTCCTGCCACGATTCAGCACCCGTTGGCGCGGCGCCGGTCGGCGTCGCAGCCGCGACGGTTTCCGATGAAATACGAGCAACTATGCAGAACGCGCTCGAGCAGGCGCTGGTCGATGCCTTGGGGACCGCCGCGACGGACAACGTACAGGCCAAGGTCGCGTACGGACATCCTGCGCCGGTACTAGTCGAGGAGTCGCAGCACGCCGATCTGCTCGTCGTCGGACACCGCGGGCACGGCGCCTTCTCCGGGATGATGCTCGGATCGGTGAGCATTCACTGCGTGACCAACGCGGCGTGCCCGGTCGTTGTGGTTCGCGGGGACGCATGAGCAGCGCGACGCGAGTTGTCCCGCTCTCGGTTACCGACACCACGATCCTGGACCGGTACTGGCGAGCCGCCAATTACCTGGCGGTCGGCCAGATCTACCTGATGAGCAACCCGCTGCTCGCCCAGCCGCTGCAGCCCGAGCAGATCAAGCCGCGGCTGCTGGGTCACTGGGGCACCACACCGGGCCTCAACTTCATCTGGGCGCACCTGAACCGGGCGATTGTCGCGCATGACGCCGAGATGATGATGGTCGTCGGTCCGGGCCACGGCGGTCCCGCCGCTCTGGCCAACAGCTGGCTGGAGGGCAGCTACAGCGATGTCTACCCGAGCGTCCCGCGCGACGCCGGCGGCATGGAGCAGCTGTTCCGGCAGTTCTCCTTTCCTGGCGGCGTGCCGAGTCACGTCTCACCGGAGACGCCGGGTTCCATTCACGAGGGCGGCGAGCTCGGCTACTCGCTGTCGCACGCGCACGGCGCGGCATTCGACAACCCTGACCTGATCGTCACCTGCGTGGTGGGCGACGGCGAAGCAGAGACCGGCCCGCTGGCGACCAGCTGGCATTCACACCGCTTCCTTAACCCCGCCCGCGACGGCGCGGTGCTGCCGATCCTGCATCTGAACGGCTGGAAAATCGCCAATCCGACGGTGCTGGCCAGGCTGCCACAGGACGAACTCGACGCTCTGCTGCGTGGCTACGGCTACGAGCCGGCGTATGTGACCAGCACCGGCGGCTACGTTCCCCATCAGGAAATGGCAGCGACGCTCGATGCCGCGATCGCGGCGATCCGCGATATCCAGGGCCGGGCCCGGGCTGGCCAGTCACGGCCGGGCGTTTGCTGGCCGATGATCGTGATGCGGACGCCCAAGGGCTGGACCGGGCCCGCTGAGGTAGACGGGCTGCCGGTAGAAGGGACGTGGCGCGCGCATCAGGTACCGCTCGCTGAGGTGCGCGCCAACCCCGATCATCTGCGCCAGCTTGAGCTGTGGATGCGGTCGTACCGGCCCGAGGAGTTGTTCGGGCCCGACGGCAGTCCACAGGCCGATCTGCTCGGCCACGTGCCCGCCGGAGAGCGCCGGCTTGGCTCGTCACCCCATGCCAACGGCGGCGTGCTACTGCGCGACCTGGAGCTGCCGGACTTCCGCGATTACGCTGTGCACGCGCAGAAGCCGGGTACTGACGTCTCTGAGCCAACCAGGGTGCTCGGCGCGATGCTGCGGGACGTGATGCAGCTCAACGCGGCGCAGTCCAACTTCCGCATCTTCGGCCCAGACGAAACCGAGTCCAACCGGCTGAACGCCGTGCTCGAAGTCACCGGGAAGACCTGGGAGGAGCAGACGCTGGCGGTCGACGTGAACCTGGCCGCCGACGGACGGGTGATGGAGATCCTGTCCGAGCACACGTGCCAGGGCTGGCTTGAGGGCTACCTGCTGTCTGGCCGGCATGGCTTGTTCTCGTGCTACGAGGCGTTCATCCACATCGTCGACTCGATGTTCAACCAGCACGCCAAATGGCTGAAGGTGTCACGGCACCTGCCCTGGCGGCGGCCGGTGGCCTCGCTGAACATCCTGCTGACCTCGCACGTCTGGCGGCAGGACCACAACGGCTTCAGCCACCAGGACCCTGGCTTCATCGACCACGTGATGAACAAGAAGGCCGAAGTCATCCGGGTCTACCTGCCGCCGGACACCAACACCCTGCTCTCGGTCGCCGACCATTGCCTGCGCAGCCGTGATTACGTCAACGTCATCGTGGCCGGCAAGCAGCCGAACCCGAACTGGCTGGACATGGACGCCGCCATCTTGCACTGCACCCGCGGAGCCGGCATCTGGGACTGGGCCAGCAACGACGGCGACGGCGCCGAGCCGGACGTGGTGCTCGGCTGCGCCGGCGACGTGCCGACGCTGGAGATTCTCGCGGCCACCGACATCCTCCGCCGCGACCTGCCCGACCTGCGGGTCAGGGTGGTCAACGTGGTCGACCTCATGCGGCTTCAGCCGGACTCCGAGCACCCGCACGGGATGAGCAATGCGGAGTTCAACGCGCTGTTCCCGCCGGACCGGCCGGTGATCTTCGCCTATCACGGCTACCCGTGGCTGATCCACCGGCTCACCTACAGCCGGGACGCCCACAACAACTTCCACGTCCGCGGCTACAAGGAAGAAGGAACGACCACCACACCGTTCGACATGCTGGTCATGAACGACATGGACAGGTTCCATCTGGTCATGGATGTCATCGACCGGGTGCCAGGACTGGCCGAGCGGGCCGGGCAGCTGCGGCAGCAGATGGTCGACACCAGGGCCAGGCACCGGGCCTGGACCAGGCAGCACGGCGAGGACCTACCGGAAGTCACGAACTGGATCTGGCCAGGTCACGACCATGACGGCTGAGAGGCCGCCGCCAGCGAGCGTCCGATCATCGACCGCAGTCGTTGTCAACGCCGGATCGAGCAGTCTCAAGGTGGCTGTCCTCGATCCCGATGATGCAGTCGCCGACTCCCTGGACCTGGACCGGTGGGACGGCAGCCCGGATCACCCGGAGCTCGCGAGCTTCCTGGCCTCGGCTGCACCGCACGCGGCTGTCGTGGCACACCGGGTAGTCCACGGCGGCAGTAAGTTCAGCCGGCCGGTGCTGATCGACGACAAGGTCGTCACCGCGATCGGCGAGCTGACCGAGCTCGCGCCACTGCACCAGCCGCGAGCCCTGGCCGGCATCGAGGCGGCACGCCAGGCGCTGCCGCAGGTGCCGAGCGTGGCCTGTTTCGACACCGCGTTTCACTCCGGGATGCCGGCGGCAGCCGCACGCTACGCGCTGCCGGACACCTGGACGCGGCGCTTCGGCCTGCGCCGCTTCGGCTTTCACGGTCTGTCGCACGCCTACGCGACCAGGCGCGCGGCGCAATTGCTCGGCCGGGAGCTCGCTGACCTGCGCATCGTCAGCTGTCATCTCGGCGCGGGGGCATCGCTGGCGGCCGTCCGCGGCGGGCAGTGCCAGGACACCACCATGGGCTTTACGCCGCTGGACGGCCTGGTCATGGCGACCAGGAGCGGAAGCGTCGACCCCGGGCTGGTCATCTGGCTGCTCGAACACGGGCGACTCCGCCTTGATGAGGTCTCGGCCGGGCTGGAGCAGGAGTCGGGGCTGGCTGGCCTATCCGGCATCCCGTCTGGCGACATGCGGGATGTGCTGGCGGCCGTCCGGGCGGGCCGCCAGCCGGCGAAGCTGGCGATCGAGGTTTACCTACACCGGCTGCGCCGCGAGATAGCCGCGATGACCGCCGCCATGAACGGCCTGGACGTGCTGGTCTTCACCGGCGGCATCGGTGAGCACAGCCCGGTGATCCGGGCGGCGGCGGCGGCCGGCCTTGAGTTTCTCGGCATCCAGCTCGACCAGTCCCGAAATCAGGCGACGGCCGACGCGGACGTCAGCGACCCGGCAGCAGCGGTAGCAACGGTGGTAGTCACCGCGCGGGAGGACATCGAGATGGCCTGGCAGGCTCGCGCTGTGCTGGCAACCAACGGCGGCCGTAGCAACCGGGCCGGCGGCTGGCCCGGCGGCTAAGCCAGGTCGAGGCCTGGGACCCAGGTCACGGCCCCTCCTTACCTTCGGCCCTACTTTCCTCTCTGCTTCCGCACCACAGTGGAGGTGACAGGAAACGAGAGTCAGTCCATGAGCGCCATGATTTATCAGTGTCGGGCGGAGCGGGCCACCAGAACCGGAGGGTGTCATGCATCGCGAAACATACAGGCCAACGATCGTGGTCGGAGTCAGCGGCACACCCGCGTCGGCTGGCGCGCTGCGCTGGGCGGCCGACGAATGCGAGCGGCGGCACGGCGAGCTCAAGGCGGTTCTGATCTGGAGCACCGAGCCGCACGCCTACTACGCACCGCCGGTGTCGGGAGACGACCTCGCGGCCAGGCACCAGCGCGCCGGCGAAGAACTGGCCGCGACCGTGCAGTCCGTTCTCGGGCAGGGACCGCACGGCAACCTCACGGTGGAGGTGGCTGAGGGCACCGCCGAGCGGGCGCTGGTCGAGCAGTCAGCTGGAGCCGATCTGCTGGTGCTCGGCTCAGCCGACGGGCACCTGGTCGGGCGCTCGATCGGCCCGGTGATCCGGACCTGCCTTAGCCGGGCGCACTGCCCGGTGGTGGTCGTGGGCCCCGAGGGTCAGTTCAGCCATGATCACGCAACTCAAGACGACGCCGCGGCCGATGCTGAGCGCGGCGATCGGGCGCAGGAACTTGCCGAGGCCGTCCTCGTTCCACGCGGGTGATGGGCTGGGCTACCGCCGCCCTTTCGGCACCGGAGCCGGTCGCGGGCCACCGGACATCACCCGGCCACAGCCTGGCCGGACACAGTGCTGGCGAGCTGGCCCGACCAGGTACCCTGCGCGCCGATCGACAGCCGGTCTCTGGTGGCGACGACGCCCTCGGCGTGCCGGATCCGCGCTATCAGTGGCAAGGCGATGTCAGCGCGCTCGACCACACCAGTCAGCGTCACCACGCCGGACCGCACGCCTACTTGGAAGCCGGCCGGGTCCAGCGCGAATTCGCCCGCGATGATGATGTCGAGCACCTCGTCCCTGATCTCTGCGTCCGGGCGCTCATAGACGCTGAGCACATCGGCCCGGCTGATGATGCCGATCAGCTTGCCGCCCGCCGCCACCACGGGCAGTCGCTTCACTCGCTGGTTCTGCATGAGCCTCGCGGCCTCGGTGACAGAAGCGCCGGGAGAGATGGTCACCGCCGGGGAGGTCATCAGACGGCTGGCGGTTACGGCCGTCGCCTTCGACTCCTCGCCCAGCTTCCACCGCAACCTGATCAGGCCAGATGGCAGATCAGGATCGGCCACCTTGCACAGCAGGTCCGCTTCGGACACGACGCCGATCACCTGGCCGGCGTCGTTGATGACCGGGCAGGCGCTCACCCGGTACCTTCGGAGTACTCCGCAGATTTCCTTGAAGTCGGCGTCCGGCTTCAACGCGATGACCCGGGGCGTCATCACGCTCTTGACTGTGGCATTCATCGGACTCCCCTTTCCTTGCCCCGGGAACGGCCTCAGGGCTTGCCTGCGTCCCTGACGATGACCAGCGGGCACGGCGCGTGATGCGCGCAGTGCTGGCTAACCGACCCGAGCAGCGCGCCGGTGAAGCCGCCGTGTCCGCGGCTGCCCACGACGAGCAAGTCCGCGCCCTCTGCGGTTTCGAGCAAGACCTGGGCCGGATTACCCTCACGCACGATCGTGCTAATTTTCACCGGGCTTGCCGGATCGACTGTTAGGGCGAGAGCATCGCTCAGCACCCGCGCATAGACGGTCTGGAAGTCGGTGTCGTCGAGTGCCGCGACCGGCGCGAATCCGTAACCGCCCGCCGCAACCGGATAATGCCAGGCGATCACTGCCTCGACCGTAGCGCCGGTTAGCTCTGCCTGTCGCGTGGCCCAGGCCAGGGCCGCGTTCGCCGCTGCCGAGCCGTCGACCCCGACGACGATGCGGCCCGCTGCCGTCTGGTGCTGCTCGCTGTTCATCCTCGCCTCTTCGCTTTCGGTAGTCCCACCTTGAGGTTCGCCCGCACCGGCCAGATTCAGCCAGGGCCATCAAGCCCAGGGAATGTGGGACGTTCGTCCCTCATCGAGGTTGTCGCGGACGGTTACCTATTCGCTATGGCTCTGGTCGCCTGCCCGCTATCTGAGCGCAGCCTTAGCTGGTCAGCACGACCTTCAGCGCGCCAGTCTCGCCCGGCCGCGAGAAGACGTCGTAAGCCTCATCGAAGTCGTCGAAGCCAAACCGGTGCGTGACAAGCTTGCTGGCATCGAGCTGTCCGCTGGACATCAGCCGCAACAGCGTTGGCGTCGAGTACGTGTCCACCTGCCCGGTGCTGATCGTCAGGTTCCTGATCCACTGGTCCTCCAGGTGCAGGGCGGCTGGCTTGCCATGCACGCCGACATTGGCTACCCGCGCCCCTGGCCTGGTCAGCCGCACCGCGAGCTCGAAGGTTTCCGGGCTGCCGACAGCTTCGATGGTGACGTCCGCACCGAGGCCGCCAGTCAACGCCTGGATCTCGCCCAGCGGATCGGTGACGCCGTTGTTTATCGTCACGTCAGCGCCGAACTGCTTGGCTGCCTCAAGCCGCCGGTCCGCGACGTCGATGGCGACGATGTGGCTCGGGCTGAACAGCCTGGCACCCATGATGGCGGCCAGCCCGACCGGGCCAGCCCCCACCACGGCCACGACGTCTCCGGGGCGGACGCCAGCGTTCAGCACCCCGACCTCGTAGCCTGTCGGCAGGATGTCGGCCAGCATGAGTGCCTGCTCATCAGTGACGCCGTCCGGCAGCCGGTAGGTGGAGGTGTCCGCGAAGGGCACCCGGACATAGTCCGCTTGCGTTCCGTCGCAGGTGTGGCCGAGGACCCAGCCGCCGCCACCCAGGCACTGGCCGTAGTGGCTCTCGCGGCAGTACTGGCAGGCGCCACAGGCGGAGATGCACGACACCAGGACACGATCTCCTTCGCCCATCGTGCGGACGGCGCTGCCGACCTCTTGGACAGTGCCGACGGCCTCATGGCCGAGAATCCGGCCGGCACGGACAACTGGTAGATCTCCCGCGAGAATGTGCAGGTCACTCCCGCAGATCGTGGTGGCATCGACACGCACGATGACGTCTCCGTCATCGGTGGTCTCTGGATCGGGCACTTCCTCGAATCCCTTGTTGCCAGGACCGTGGTAGACCATCGCTCGCATTGCTGACTCCTGACATCGCTTGTGCGCGGATTGAGACTAGGCCTGCGGCGCATGCCTGATTCGGCGGCCGGTGATGCGCGCCGGAGTGATTCGGATGAAGTGCTCGCGTTCTCCGCCTGGCCAGGGTTCGACTCCGGCATCGAGCGCTTCCGCCCGTTCCTCGGCCGAATCCAGATGATGGGCCGGGCCTTGCACAAGGACGCTCCACCCTTCACGTGCCTTCGGGTCGATGTCGTCAACCTCGAAAGCCACCCGGTACTCAGCACGCGAGATCCCGGTGCGGAGATCCTCCTCGGTTGCGCCGTCCTGTGCGGTCCGGAACACGATGGCGCCGGCCTGCAGCTTGTAATTGACCGGAAGAACAGTCAGGTCGAACCGGCCGTTGAATACCAGCCGGCCGATGCCGCCAGGCTCGATGAGCCTGAGGCATTCAGTCTCATCCAGGATCTCCAGCATGACGTCGGACATAGCCTGCTCCCTCATGGCCTTCTCCTCGCTAGGTCAACGATCAGCCTGCCGGCGCCGGGCGCCGGTGGGTAGAGGCGAAAGACCTGGCGACCGCGGGACTGACGGCAGGTCTGCGGCGGCACAAGGCATATCCGTAGCTGGCGGATCCTGACTTGGAGGGGTTCCTGGCAGCGGCGCCGTTTGAAGCCAGCCGTCGCAACAGAGGACGGAAGTCCTGTGCACCGGGGCCGCAGGACCCTGCGGCCCGCGGGCCCGGCGGCTGCAAGCTCTGGCTAGCTAATAAGTCTGCTAGCCGGGCCAACCGCCTGGATCACTGCGAGGGAGAACTGAAATGCGGAGAAGGACTTTTGACGCGCTAGCCACCGCGGCTGGCCTGGTCGTGGCCATCATGCTGGTGATTGCCGGCGTGCTGCTGGTCTGGGGACATTCGTACGCCAACAACCAGGTGAGTAGCCAGCTGTCGGCGCAGAAGATCGTCTTCCCAACTACGAGCAGCCCGGAGTTCAAGATCCTCCCGGCCGCCAACCGGGCCCAGATGGCGAAGTACGCGGGCCAGCCCATGACGACCGGGGCCCAGGCCGAGACCTACGCCAATTACTTCATTGGTCGGCACCTGTTCCTGATCGGCGGCGGCAAGACCTATTCGCAGCTGTCCGCCGCGTCGCTGGCCGCGCCGAACAACGTCGCGCTGGCTGGCCAGGTGCAGACCGTCTTCCGCGGCACCACGCTGCGCAGCATGCTGCTGGAGGCCTACGGGTTCTGGCAGTTTGGTCAGATCGCGCTGATGGCCGCGATCGCGTCACTCATCGGGGCCGCACTGATGCTGATCCTGTCAGTCCTCGGGTTCGTGCATTTGAGGCGCACCGCGCCCGAGGCCGAAGTTCTGCCGAGGATCGCGACCCGCGTTCAGGCCAGCGCCAGCTGACCCATGCATGCGGTGAACAATCCAGCTGCCTCCCGGCCCGCGCCAGCGGCCCGGGAGGCAGCTTCATGCCGCAAGAGCGTTGGTGTCGCTCTCGGGACGAAAGACCCGCCACCGCGTGACTGTCAGCACTATCGCCTAGGCGCGCGCCTAGGCGACGGTCATCTCGCGACCATTGGGGCCGCGTTGACGCGCAGGGAGTTACTCGATGAGCCTGCACAGTTTGGCCGCAGCTAGTTCCGCCATCAACCTCAATAATCCGGGCAGTTTCTGGAAGTGGTCGATCTTTGATATCTCGGTGGCGAACCTGGTGCTGATCGGCGTCATGGTGGCCATCTTCGGGCTCGCCCTGCTCATTCCCTTCCCGGACCGGCATCGCAGTCAGCCTGCGACAGAGGCCGGCGATCCCGCCGAGGCACACAGGGGTACCGCAAGCGCTCCGGCTGGTGAGGCCTCCTCGGCAGCTGACGACGCCGACGGCGACATGTGGACGGCCAGAGTCAGGCGGCTGGCGCTGCGGCTGCTGCCGCCGGGCAAGCTGCTACCGGATCGGCAGCCCGCTTACGTCGCGTCCTGGATCTACGTGTTCGGTGTGGCCGCGCTGGCCGCGTTCGGCGTGGTCCTGGTATCTGGATTCGCCTTGGCGCTCGGCGGTCCCGACTGGTGGCATTACAACACCGTCGGCCACTTCTTCAACAGCATGCACCTGTGGAGCGTCGAGTTGTTCATGGCGTTCCTGGTCATCCACCTGTGGGGCAAGTTCTGGATGGCTGCCTGGCGCGGCCGCCGGACCATGACCTGGATCACGGGCGTCGTGGCGTTCCTGGCTTCGATCGTGGAGTGCTTCACCGGCTACGTATCGCAGCAGAACTTCGACTCGCAGTGGATCTCGACCAGCGGCAAGGACGCATTCAACGCAGCCGGGGTTGGCGGCTTCTTCAACGTCATGAACTTCGGCCAGATGCTGATGTGGCACATCGTGCTGATCCCGATCGTCCTGATCGCTATCGTCGGCGCGCACGTACTGCTGGTCCGGGTCCGCGGTGTCAGCCACCCGCTGCCGGCCAAGCGCGTCAGCTGCCGTGGCCGCGCCGCCCGAAAGGCGGCAGACGCGGCAGACGCGGCACCATGGCGCGGTCCGACTCGCCGCTACGACATCCTCAAGGAGGGCACGATTGCCGTCGTGGTCGCACTCGCCTTGACCCTCGGGCTCGCGGCGCTGCTGTCCTCACCCGACGTCCCCTCCGTGACCGTGCAGACCTGGTCGCGGATCGCCCCGGCGGACTTCCTCGGCGCCGCAGCCACCGAGCTGAACGGGACCAGCGAGACCGCGACATACGGCCCGCCGTACAACCACGTCAGCAACGTCTCACAACGGCTGCTGTTCTCGCCCCAGCACATGGCCGGGGTACTGCAGCCGGTTAACGCGGCGAAGGCTTTCGTGCTAGCGCCACTGGCCACGCTGGCGCCCACTGACCCGGCCCTCGCCACCGCCTTGGCCAGCTACACCTCGGCACCCGCGGCCCAGCAACTGGCCTGGGCGAACGCGTACGTCAAAGTGGCTCCCAAGGCTGTCGTGCACAGTGGCGTGGCCGTGGTCCCGGCGGCCAATGATGGCCCGGTGCCGGTCATGCTCGCCACCGAGCTGACCATGGCCCGCAGCGGCGCGCTCGACACCGACCTGCTGGCGGGACGGACGTTCTACGGCACCAACTACACGATGCCGCTGCTGTTTATCGAGGACGGCCAGTACTTCGGCAACAAGGCCGAGGCCATGCACCTGGGCGGCGACCAGTGGGGCGTGATGAACGAGACTGGCAGCTACCCAGGCCAGCCGTGGCTGTGGCTGTACACGATGTGGTACCAGATCCCGGCGCTCGGCAACTCGGCCAACGCTGACCTGATCGCCATCTACCTGACTGGCCTGGCCACGCTGCTGTTGCTGCTCGTCCCGTTCCTGCCGGGCTTGCGGGACATTCCCCGGCTGATCCCGGTGCACCGGCTGATCTGGCGTCGCGACTGGTCCGGGCAGAACGCGGCGCCGGCCACCGGGCCGGTGCGAGCCGACCCGGACCGAGATCACGGTGGCGAAGGTCCCTGATGGTCAGGTCGTCTGACTGCGGCGGGCCGGCCCGCTGCCCGCGCATGCTGGAGTACTCAAGCCGAAGGTGAGGAGCGTCGCAATGTATGCACAGGTGGGCGACCGGATCATCGTCGGAGGCGACCCGGCCAGGACGGGCCTCATCATCGGCACCCCGCATGCGGACGGATCTCCGCCGTATGTGGTCAAATGGCTCTCCGACGGCCACATCGCCATGGTCTCCCCCAGCCAGTTCGTGCGTATCGTCCGAGGCGACCGGGGCGGTGCGGTGCCACCGGCATGGCCACAGGAGCGAATCTGAGTCCTTTGGTCGGTGATCATCGGGACTTAGGTCCTTAGGCTGGCCTGGGTAGCCGCCACTATCGTGAGAGGACCGGCTAGGGACGGCCACGTTCCCGTCGTGGAATGGTTTCTGGCACAGCCCGGAGGGCGACAGCAGATGGCGGATCGAGCTGAAGGCAAGGCAGGCATCAAGGTGTTCCTGCTCGACGATCACGAGATCGTCCGGCGCGGGGTCAAGGAGATGCTGGAGGCCGAGCCGGACATCACGGTCATCGGCGAGGCCGGGACTGCGGAGTCCGCGCTGGCCAGGATCCCGGCGCTGATGCCGGATGTCGCGGTGCTGGACGTACGGCTGCCCGACGGCGACGGTGTCACCGTATGCCGTGAGATCCGGTCCCGGATGCCTGAGGTGGGCTGCCTGATGCTGACCTCGTTCGGTGACGACGAGGCACTCTTCGACGCGATCATGGCGGGCGCGGCAGGCTACGTACTCAAGCAGATCAGGGGTACCGACCTGGTCGGCGCGGTACGAACGGTCGCGGCTGGTGAGTCGATGCTGGACCCGGAGGCGGCCACCAGAGTGATGGCCCGGATGCGCGACAACGCGAACCGGAAGGATCCGCTGGCCGGGCTGACTACCCAAGAGCGCAAAATCCTCGAGCTGATCGGCGAGGGCCTCACCAACCGGCAGATCGGCGAGCGCATGTACCTGGCCGAGAAGACGGTGAAGAACTACGTGTCGGCCCTGTTTGCCAAGCTCGGCATGGAACGGCGCACCCAGGCCGCGGCGTACGCCTCCAGGATTTTCGACCCGCAGGAGCCGCGTTCCCAGCAGCGCTAGCAGCGCAGACGTTCGGCGGCTGGCCGGTGACCTAAGGCCCTGCCCACCGATCGCCAGCAGCACAAGACTCGTGGTCAGAAGCACGTATCTGACACCGAGTGCCTGCGGAGGCTGGCCATGCGATCGAACATTCTGCTTGCTATCGACGTTCCCGCGGACGGCCTGCCGGACCTGACCGCCGTCGCCGGCCTGATCAAGGTTCTGGTCACGGATGGCGCCGAACACGTCATCGTCTTACACGTGCGGGAATTCTCGATTGCTCTGCTGGCCAGGAACATGCTGGACCACGGCGGTGCCTCCGGCCGCCGGGCGGTGGACGCGCTCGTCGCCAGCCTGCGGGCGGCTGGGGTCCATGCCGACGGCCTGATCAGGGAGGCCGACTGCGGCCACGTGGCACGGGTCATTCTCGACGCGGCGGACGACTTCGATGCGCGGGTCATCGTGCTGGGGCCCAGGAAGCATCCGGCCGGCCCGCATGTGCCGGCCAGCGGCGTGGCAGCGCATGTGCTGCGGGCGGCGATGCTGCCGGTCCTCGTCCTGCCGAGCGACCTGAGCCAGTTTCCTGTCCCTGCGGCCAGGTTTCCCGTGACCGCTGGACCGCCCGCTCGCCGCTGACCCGGTGTGAGGCCGGGAGCTACAGCTCGACCAGGGCGCCCCGGCCGCACCGCGGCTCGCAGTCGTGGCGAAGCACGTCATCGCGACGCCGACGAGGAGTGGCTGTGACGTGCGTACCGTAGCCGAATCTCATGATCATCTGCAGGTTCGCCGGCAGCGACGACGGCGGCGTCGCGTCCCCGAGCATGTCCTTCAGCTCGATCGGCTGGCCGAGGAAGGATGCGGCGACGCCATGCGTCGTGGCGACGAGCAGAACGCGCTGCAGCGCCTGCCCGGCCCGCAGCCAGTCTTCCGGCTCGTCTGACTCTGCGGTGAGCAGGGCGAGCTGCGGCGAGCTCTCGTACGTCGCCGTGGGCCGACCGGTTTCCGGTACTGCCGCGGCGAAGTCATCGACCCGGACCGGTGCGGGCACGCTCGCTGGCCGGGCCGCCAGCGCGCTGGCCGGAATGCCGTCCTGATCGCTGCTGGTGGCGATCCACTGGCGCAGCTCGGATTCATGGCCAGCGTCTCGAGCCAGTGTTTGCCCGGCCTGATCAGCCTGCATCAGCACGGCCCCGGCTTCCTGCTGGCCGAGCCACCGCACGGCGCCCCGCTCGGGCCGGGCGGCCCGCTCCAGCTCGAGCCGGACGGCCTCCGGCACTGCCAAGTCGGCGAACGGCCCGCGGTTGGTGTGCCGCCGCCAGACCGCGGCAAAGAGTTCCCGCTCGGCAGCGGCTGGCGGCTCGCCGGGTTCGATCCGGATCACCGCCAGCGTGGTAATCGGGTATTCCGGATGCGGAAGCAACTCGACCACCGCGTCATGGCCGGTCATCCGGATTCCGAGCCTGGCATTGAACAGTGCGGCGCCACAGCTTTGGTAGAGCGCTCGCCCGTTCGGATCAGACACCGGCAGGGCCCGGCCGATCTGAGCGTGCAGCTCAATGACACCCTGAGGCCTGGCGGTGAAACGCCACGGCTGGGTGTTGTGCACCGAGGGCGCGGCCCGCGCCGCGTCAATGATGCGGGCGATCTGAGACTCGGAAAGCGACTCGGCCATGGTTCCCCCCGTTACGACAGCTCGACGGCTGCGCGCCAGCCTGCCCGTGCCTTAGCTGGGCCGGTTGCCGGACATATCCGGTCTTAGTGCGCGCCATCTCCGGCGCTTGCGAGTTCTCCAACTTTCATGATCGTCTTGCCCGCAGCTGGTCACCAGGGCCGAAAGTCCCTGGTCGCCGCGCCGAACGTGAACCTGCCTAACGCGCCGAAGCCGCCGCCGCTTCGAGCAGCCGCATCCTGGTCGCCTGCAGACGTCGCGCCGCCACTGTCATGAAGAGCGTGACAACGGCGTAGCCGAAGGCCGGGTCCGCGGCGCATGCCGCGCGGACGGCCCGCGCATCGAATTCAGTAGCCCGCACCGGCTGGGTCGTGGTCGCGCCGTATCGCCACTGATAGGGCTGCTGAAGCCAGGACAAGCCGATCACGTCCCCGCGACCGAGCAATTCGAGCAGTACTCTGCCGCGGCCAGGAACCAGCACGTCGAGCGCGACCTGGCCCGCGTCAACGAGCCAGAATCTGTCCGCGGTACCGCCTTCCTCGAAGAGCCTGTGCCGTTCAGGCAGGCTCACCTGCCGGGCAACCGCCGCCAGTTGCGCGACGTAGTTGTCAGGGAGCCTGCGCAGGAACGTGTGCGCCCCCACCAGTGATGTCTGCTTGCTCATGACGACCCCTGTTCCGTCCCGGCCTTCCCCGCCAGGTCAACCCCAGCCTTGACCGGAACGCCGGGTGGGACTACCGCCATAGTGCCCAGAAAGCCGGGGCCGTTAGTCCTTCCGGCCAGAGCGCCACCAGCCTGCGACCGTCGTCGGCGGCGCCGTGAACGGCAAGGACCCACCCTGCTCGGCCCCGGGTCCCTACAGTTGGATCGGCGGCCACCAGGGGAGGCGAGCATGTCCAGTGATGCTGAAGCCGCGGGCACCGATCTCGGCAGGCGAATCGCCGAGCACCGCGGGCGCGCCGGGCTAACTGTGGCCCAGGCGGCTGACCGCGCCGGGATGTCGCCGGACTACCTTGCCTACCTGGAGTCCAGCATGTCGGCCAATCCCACGCACGCCTCGCTGACCCGGCTGGCGGCCGCGCTGAACGTGCAGCCCGGCGCCCTCACCGGCGCCGGTCTCAATCAGCCACCCGGCCAGCGGGATGCTGGCGCTCAGCCGGTGCTCGAGACGCTGACCGAGGCCGAATGCCGGACGCATGTAGCGGCGGGCGGAATCGGCCGGTTCCTGTTCGACGAGCCCGGCCGGGGACCGGTGGCCATCCCGGTCAATTACATGATGGACGGGGACGAGGTGATCTTCCGAACTGGCCGCCACACGAGCATCGCCGAGGTACTGGGCCAGGACGCGGTCCATCAGCAGCAGGTGTCGTTCGACGTCGACCACCTGGACGACGTGATGGCGGAGGGCTGGAGCGTTCTGCTGACCGGCACCGCTCAGCTCATCACCGAGCCAGCCGAACTCGCGCACGCCGCGGCGCTGGGAATTAGGCCGTGGCCAGGCGGCCAGCGCGACGTCTTTGTCCGGATGTCCGTCAGCCAGGTCACCGGGCGCCGGATCCGGGTAACCGGTTAGACCGTGCTACCAGGCGTAGATCCGGCCTATCAGGACAGATCCCGACTACCAGGCATAGATCCGGGCCGGCAGCTCGCGCATCGACCGCAGGCTGTCAGCCGCATAGACGATCATGACGGGAAGATCGTCCGGGTCCCGTCCCTCGACGACGGTAACGTCCTGCTCCGTGCGGGTCTCCCGGTAGGCGGAATGCTGCCGCAGTATCTCGGCCCGGCGATCCAGGTCCGCCCTGGTCGCCGCGCGCCAGGCCAGATACTGGACGCCGATGGATCCGAGTGGGTGCGTCGCATCTTCGCCGACCGCCCGCAGCACCAGCTGTGAGCCGTGGGCGGTGACCAGCAGGGCGGCAGTAGGGCTGCTGTCGGCGACCTCCAGTCCGAGCAGCTCGCGGTAGAAGGTGACTGACTTATCCAGGTTCCGCACGAACATCACGGCTGCGACCAGCCGGATTTCCTCGGCCATCTGCTGACCTCCGATCAGGCGCCCGCGGCTTGACGGCTGGTCACCATCCTGCCCTCGGCGAGGCTGCTACCGCGCGCGGCACGGCATGAACTTCAGTGAACCGGAACGTGGCCGCACGGGCGGGGGCCCGTCCGCCGGCCAGCCTCGTCGTAGGCTGGTCGGGTGCTGGGGCTCCCCGATGGCATCCGCGGCTGCCTGTTCGATCTGGACGGCGTACTCACGGAGACGGCCAAAGTGCACGACGCCGCATGGGCTGAGATGTTCGATAGCTTCCTGCGCGAGCGATCACGCAGTACGGGGGCGCAGTTCGTGCCGTTCGACCCGGTTGGTGACTATGACCAGTACGTCGACGGGAAACCGCGGGTCGACGGCACGCGCTCGTTCCTGGCCTCGCGCGGCATCGACCTCCCCGAGGGCAGCGAGGACGACTCGCCCGACGCGAAGACGGTCCACGGGCTCGGTAACCGCAAGAACCAGATCCTGCTGGCGAAGATCAGGTCGGACGGCGTGCAGGCGTACGAGGGCTCCGTGCGTTACGTGCGCGCGGTCCGCGACGCTGGCCTCCGTCGCGCTGTCGTGTCCTCCAGCGCCAACTGCCGCGACGTGCTGGTGGCGGCCGGCCTTGAGGACCTGTTCGAGGCCAGGATCGACGGCATCGTCGCCGAGCGCGACCACCTGCGCGGCAAGCCTGCCCCTGACACGTTCCTGGCGGGCGCCCGCGCGCTCGGGCTTGAGCCGGCTGCCGCCGTCGTCTTCGAGGACGCACTGGCCGGGGTCGAGGCGGGCCGGGCTGGGAAGTTCGGCTTCGTCGTCGGCGTCGACCGGGTGGGGCAGGCAGATGCGCTGCGCGAGCACGGCGCGGACACCGTCGTCCGCGATCTGAGCGAATTGCTGGGGCAGTCATGATCAAGCAACCGGAGTTCACCGAGGAGCCGTGGTCGTTGCGGGAGACCGGGCTCGATCTCGACCAGCTGGCCCAGACCGAGTCGGTTTTCGCGCTCTCCAACGGCCACATCGGCTGGCGCGGCAACCTCGATGAGGGCGAGCCGCACGGCCTGCCCGGAACCTACCTCAACGGCGTCTACGAGGTCCGGCCGCTGCCGTACGCCGAGGCCGCCTACGGCGGCCGGAGGCTGGGCAGACGGTCATCAACGTCACCAACGGCAAGCTGATCCGGCTGTTCGTGGACGACGAGCCATTCGACGTCCGCTACGGCAAACTGCTGCTCGCACGAGCGCGTGCTGGACTTCCGGGCGGGCACGCTGACCAGGAATGCCAGTGGGTGTCGCCGGCGGGCGGATCGGTCCGGGTCACCTCGACCCGGCTGGTGTCCTTCACGCACCGTGCCATCGCTGCGATCTGCTACGAGGTAGAGCCCGTCGACGGCCGGCTGCAGATCACAGTGCAGTCCGAGCTCGTCGCGAACGAGCAGCTGCCGTCAGACGGCCGGCGATCCGCGGGGCGCGGCCGATCTCGGACCAGCCGCTGCTGAGCGAGTACTACGCGGCGCGCGAGCAAGCCGGTCGTGCTGGTGCACCGGACTCAGCACAGCGGCCTGCGGATGGCGGCGGCGATGGACCATCTCATCGACGCGCCCGGCGGCGATGCGCATCGAGTCGCAGGCGTTCGAAGACGGCGGCCTGGTCACTGCCTCGGTGCCGCTGGAGCCCGGCCAGCGGCTGCGCGTGATCAAGTTCGTCGCGTACGGCTGGTCGGGCGAGCGGTCGCTGACCGCGGTCCGCGACCAGGTGTGGGCGGCGCTGACCGGCGCGCAGGCAACTGGCTGGGACGGCCTGCTCGCGGCGCAGCGTGCTTACCTGGACGACTTCTGGAGCCGCGCTGACGTCGAGGTCGACGGCGACGTCGAGATCCAGCAGGCCGTGCGATTCGGCGCTGTTCCACGTTCTGCAGGCCGGCGCGCGCGGCGAGCGGCGCGCCGATCCCGGCCAAGGGCCTGACCGGGCCTGGCTACGACGGCCACGCCTTCTGGGACACCGAGACGTTCGTGCTGCCCGCGCTGGCACTGACCATCCCGGCCGCCGCAGCGAGCGCGCTGCGCTGGCGGCACAAGACGCTGCCGTTCGCCCAGCAGCGCGCGGCTCAGCTCGGATTCAAGGGCGCCACGTTCCCGTGGCGAACGATCACGGGCCGGGAATGCTCAGGCTACTGGCCGGCCGGCACGGCAGCCTTCCATGTCAACGCGGACATCGCCGCTGCCGTGGTGCGCTATATCGACGCCAGTGCCGACGAGGAGTTCGACCGGGGCGAGGGCCTTGAACTGCTCGTCGAAACAGCGCGGCTCTGGCGGTCGCTCGGACACCACGACGGCGAGGGCCGGTTCCATCTTGACGGTGTGACCGGGCCAGACGAGTACAGCGCCATCGCCGACGACAACGTCTATACGAACCTGATGGCCCAGCACAACCTGCTGGCCGCCGCCACCTGCGCGGAGAAGTATCCCGACCGGGCCCGCGAGCTCGGCATCGACCCGGAAGAGTCGGCCGGGTGGCGGGACGCGGCCCAGGCCATGTTCATCCCGTTCGACGAGGCGCTCGGTGTGCACCCGCAGGCCAGCGGCTTTACCGGGCACCAGGTCTGGGACTTCGCCGGACGCCCGCCGACCACTACCCGCTCATGCTGCATTACCCGTATCTCGACCTGTACCGCAAACAGGTGGTCAAGCAGGCCGACCTCGTGCTCGCCATGCAACTGTGCGGTAAGGCCTTCACCGCCGAGCAGAAGGAGCGGAATTTCGACTATTACGAGGCGCTGACGGTGCGCGACTCGTCCTTGTCCGCCTGCAGCCAGGCGGTCATGGCGGCCGAGGTCGGCCAGCTGGGCCTGGCCTATGACTACCTGGGCGAAGCAGCCTTGATTGACCTCGATGATCTGCAGCACAACAGCCGTGACGGCGTGCACATCGCATCGCTGGCCGGCACCTGGATCGCGCTCGTCGGCGGCTTCGGCGGCCTGCGGCACGACGACGGCACCGTGTCGTTCGCGCCGCGACTCCCGGACGGCATCACCAGACTCGCCTTCACCATCTTGATCCGCGGCCGGCTGCTGCGGGTAGAGATTACTCACCCGTCGGCCCGCTACCTGCTGGCCGACGGGGACCCACTCGAGATCGAGCACCATGGCACGCGGCTCACCCTTGCGGCTGGGCGCCAGCAGGAACGGCCGATCCCGAAGATCGCCGCCCGTCCTCGACCCAGCCAGCCGGCCGGACGGGCGCCGGCCCGCCGGAAGACCGGCACCTAGCGCTCACTCGGGGCCTCCACACGAGGGCAGAAGGACGACTGGTCAGGACGCAGGGATCCGGTCTGGACCGTGACCGGCCAGCTGGCGGCCAACTCGGCCGCGACGGCCGCGATCAGGGCCGCCACGTCGGCGCGGCCGGACTCGTGCATCGCCTCGGCGACGATGAGCACGGTCCTGGTGGCCGGCGACACCGCCGATAGCGCGCTCTGACGGTTGGTCCACCGCCGCGCGTGCACCTGGCCGGCGCCGTCGGCGAAGATCACCTCGCCCGCACGCGGTTGCTCGGCCTCGCCGGAGAAGGCGAGGTAGCTCTCTGTGCCGTCGGCGTAGCGGACCTCGAGCGGCCCGGCCACCTGATCGAGGTCAAGCACGGCGACTGGGATGGCGTAGGCCAGCGAGATTGCGTTGCACAGGTCAACCAGCGGATGGATGGAGGGCAGCGAGCGCTCCTTCTTGTAGCGCCGCAACAGCGCCTCGGACGCGCACCGGTACTGCGTCGGCTTGAGTCCCATCCGGGCGAAGGCCCGGCGCCACGCCTGCGTCTGCGGCAGCTCGGCCTCCGACGAGACCGCGAGCTGAGCATCGGCAACGGCGTAGAAGCGGCCCACCCGCTCCGCCACCGAACGCACGGCGCTGTCGCTGGCCGTGATGCCAGTCGCGAAGGCGGCGCCGGCGGCGAGCTCGGGGAAGTCCGCCCAGATCTGCTGGGAATGCGAGAATTGCATCAGCCAACCCTGCCGTCCGCGGGCGCAGCCAGGCAGTGTTCTTCGTGCCGGGGTGCGTCGCGTCGGGGTGCGTCCTGCCGGGGAGCCGCCGTCGCGGCCGGCTTCCTCGGATGGGACGCAGTCCGGCCCGGCCGCAACCCGGCCGCGAGTCCCGCCAGCACCACGCCGATCCCGGCCCACATCAGCGGACTGGGTGCCCGGCTGCCGGTAGCAATCCCCGCCAGCGCGGCCGCGACGGGCGCGATGCCGGTAAGCAGGCCAACCGGGCCGGGTCCGAGGGCCGCGACCGTCGAGTACCACAACACGAACGCCGCCACGGTCACCAGCACCGCCAGGTACACGATCGCGCCAGCGTCGGCCGCCGAAAGCCGCGCAGCGGCAGCCGGCCCTTCGGTCACCAGCGCCAGCACGGTGAACATGGCGGCGCCGAGCCATACCGAATGGACCGAGACTCCCCAGGCTCCGTGCCGCCCGAGCACGGGCACCGCGAGCAGCGTGAAGGCGGATTCGGTGGCCAGCGTCACGACAGCCCAGGCGATCCCGATCAGATGGACGTGACCGGCGCCTTCAACCAGGACTGACCCGGCGGTGACGGCAATGGCCGCCAGGACGATCTTGCGCTGCGGTGCCTGACGCTGCAGGACTGGACCGATCACGCCGAGCGCAACCGGCGCGCACGCGATCGCGACGGCGATCGTCGCCGGCTGGCCCTGGGCCACGCCGCGGACGACAGCGATGTTGAACAGCACAAGGCCGGTGGCGGCGATGCCGCCCAGCCACAGCCACTCGCGGCCGCGCGGTGCCGCTATCGGGATGTGCAGGCTGCGGGCCAGCGCGACGAGCACCAGGGCGGCCACGGCGTAGCGGATGGCTTGCGCGGTCAGCAGCGGCGCGGTCGTGAGCGTGGCCGACACGGCCACGCTGCTGCCGACCAGGGCCATACCGAGAACGCCGGGAGCGATGGCGCGCGGTCCCGGCGTCGTCGCGCCGCGGTGCAGGAAAGTAGCCACGGAACGTGACTCTGCCGGAATAATGGACTGATAGAAAGGTCCAATGCAAGCCGAACCTGCAGGTCCATAATGAGCACCGACTTCCTTCAGCTCGATCGGGCTTCGGCGCCATCAGGCGGTCTGTCGGACTGGCTGACCACGCAGTTGCGTGACGCGATCGCTGATGGTCGGCTGCCGGCCGGCAGCGCGCTGCCGTCCAGCCGGATACTGGCGACCGACCTCAGCGTGTCCCGTGGCGTGGTGACCGAGGCCTACCGGCGACTTGCCGATGAGGGACAAGTCGCAGGTCGCGGCCGGGCGGGGACGAGAGTGGTCGCGGCGCCAGCTGAGCTCGCCACCATCACATCGGGCCACCGCCGTAGCCAGTCTTCGCCGACGGCCGCCAGCTCGGCGCACAGCGAAGGCCAGCCGGTTCCGGTACGCGTTCCTGGCACCGAGGTCTTCGATGCACTCCGGGCCGCTGCGTGCCGGATCGACCTGTCTCCGGGAGTGCCCGATCTGGCCGCGTTCCCGCGCTCGGCCTGGCTGCGGGCGGAGCGCACAGTGCTCGGCGACCTGGCGCCGGCCAGCTTCGGCTACGGCGACCCGCGCGGGGCGCCCCCCTTCCGGGTCGCAGTGGCCAACTGGCTGGCCCGCAACCGCGGCATCCGGGCCGCCCCGGACGAGGTGATCATCACCGCGGGGGTGGCCCAGGCCCTCGCGTTGCTCGCGCGGTCGCTGCGCCAGGCCGGGCTCTCCGAAGTCGCAGTCGAGGACCCGGGCTCCCTCGGCGCGCGGCAGCAACTGCAGAGCTGGGGCCTGGCGACGCCGCCGGTAGCTGTCGACGACAGCGGCATGCGAGTCAGCGACCTGCGCGCGAGCGGCGCGGCCGCCGTCATGATGACCCCGGCGCACCAATTCCCGATGGGCGTTGTCCTGAGCGGGAGTCGGCGCCGCGACCTGCGGCAATGGGCGCTGAGCGGCGGCCTCGTCATCGAGGACGACTATGACGCTGAGCATCGCTACGACCGGCCGCCGGTGCCGGCCCTGCGTGCGGTGCTTCCTGACCGGGTCTGTTACGCGGGCAGCGTCTCCAAGCTGCTGGCGCCGGCTCTGCGGGTCGGCTGGCTCCTGGTGCCGCCGGACCTGCACGAAGCGGTCGTGGCCGCCAAACGAAACACCGACCTCGGCAACGCCGTCCTGCCCCAGCTCACGCTGGCCGAACTGATGTCGTCCGGCGACCTGGAACGGCATCACCGGCTGCTGCGCAAGCGGCACGTGCGCCGCCGTGATGCCATGATCTCGGCGGTCCGCGAGTACCTGCCCCGGGCGCGGGTGCACGGCGCCGCGGCCGGATTGCACCTGACGCTGACGTTCGGCGACCTCGGATCCGGTTGGCCGGATGCCGACATCGCCGCTGCGGCGCTCACGGCCGGGGTGAAGACCCAGCCGCTCTCCTGGCACAGCCAGCGGCCAGGGCCGCCCGGGCTCGTGCTCGGCTACGCCGCCAGCAGCCCCGCGCAGATCGCCGACGGCATCGCCGTTATCGCCACGGTCGTGCAGTCGCACCGCCGCGGCTAGCCCTGCTGCGGTCCGCTCTGGTCAGAAGGGCCAAGAGGCGCGAGAGTAGCAGCACGCAAATGGCAGCAGGGAGAGCGTGATGGGCAGCTCCGTCCGAGTTCGTGTGGTCGCGTTGTGTGCATTCGCCGTCGTAACCGGCGCGGCGGCAGGGTGCGGGGCGAGCGGTACCCCGAACCCGTCAGGTCCCCCACCAGCCACCTCAGCATCGACAGCTAACCCGTCGGTATCGACGTCCGCGTCGGCACCGTCGCTGGCCGCGGGTTGCGACGTCGCTCCCGGGCAAGCCGCACCGGTCACGGTGACGCACCACGTCGCTGTGCCGCCCGTGCCGGTGATTACCGCCGTCCGGGTAGCGCAGCATCCTGAATGCGGCTATGACCGCGTCGTCCTGGACGTGCACGGATCAATCCCCAGTTACACAGTGCGCGTCGTGGACCATGTCATTGCCGACGCGTCAGGCAAGACCATCACGATGCCCGGCTCGAGTTACCTGCTCATCGTGATCCGGCCGGCTCAGGCGCACACCGCCGCGGGCACGCCTACCGTGCCCAGCGGTGTTCACAAGCCGGGATACCCGGCGCTGGCGAGTTGGGCTCTGGCTGGCGACTTCGAAGGCGACGTCAGGATCGCCCTCGGCGTGTCGGGCGACGTGCGCATCCGAACCGGCGAACTAGCCGGACGGATCTACATCGACCTCAAGGAATAACCGCCGTTTGGCCTGTGCGGGGCGGCGGTTTCGGTCGGCGCCCACCCGGTCGGCATATTTCCGGCTTTCCGGCCTAGGGTCGTGCCTGTTTTGGCCGTTTCAGGGCTCTGCGCCGTCATCCGGCCACGGGCGGTTCAGGCGCTTCAGGGCCGGGGAGGGTTAGCGGCTGGAGACCCGGAGGGAGAAGTGATGGCCGGACCAGAGGTCGACTACGCGGAGGTATACCGACAGCTCCCGATCCCGGTCCTGCTGCTGACGCCGGAGTTCGCCATAGCCGACGTGAACCTGGCGTCCATGCGAGCGACGGGCCGCAGCCGGGACGAATTGCTGGGTCGTAACGTTTTCGACGCATTCCCGAGCAATCCATCAGATCCCGCCGCAACGACCGTGCACAACACGATCGCGTTGCTGCGCCAGGTCCTGGCCACGGGCGAGCCCCACGCCATGGAGTTCCAGAAGAGTGACATCGAGGTGCCGGGCAGCCCGGGCCTGTTCGCCAGGCATTACTGGAGCGGGGTGAACGCGCCGGTCCTGGACCCGGACGGCCGCGTGGCGCTGATCGCGATCATGGCGGAAGATGTCACCGACCGCCTGGACAGGTTCATGTCAGCAGTGGTCTCGGACGAGATCTACAAAGATTCTGAGTAAATCTAGGACTCGCCGAAGAACGCGCGCCCGATAGCGAATACCCCGCGCTGCGGAATCCAGAAGTCTCCGAGGCGAGCCTGCCGGCCGAGTGGTGCCGGCGCACCGAGCTGCTGGTCACCGAGGCAAGCCGCTGACGTTGCGATCAACCAGATCCGCAGCGGGTTCGCGACGAACTCCTGACCGTTTGGTGCCCGGCCGGCCATCGCGACCCGGCCCGCGTGCAGCGCCACGCCTGCGGTGGGTCCCAGCACAGCCAGCACGGGGGTCGCATGCCACATCCGGTCGGGGAGCCGGGCGCCGATGGCACTGAGGGCCCGCGTCACCGGCGACGACGCCATGGTCATCGTCCAGGTGAAGCCCGCTTCTGCGATGGCCACTCGCATCGTGGACTCGCCGGGCCAGTCCAGTTCGATCTGCGCCCGCCGGGTCTCGGCGAGGGCGGATCCGAAATAGCGGGAGCAGGCCTGGTCGTCCGGCTGGTCCTGCCAGAAGTCCCACCGGCCCGATGCGTCACGATGCCATACCGAGGTATAGGCGGGGCCGATCGATGAGGCCGGGAACCGCCGCAGGGCCAGCACGTGCCCGGAGGCAAACGGCAGGCCCATGACCCCGTAGCCCATGAACCGTTCCCCGTTACCAGCTGGCGGCTCGGCGTGCCGCTCGATTTCGCCAGCCAGAACGCTGGGTGCCTTCATGCGCGCCGCCTCCGTCCCCCCATCCATACCTCGATATGCCCCGACCACTCAAAGCTGTCCAGTTCGGCTACAAAGGCCAGGTCACCGACAACGACGACGGTGCTCGACCACACCCTGGAACAGGACAACCCGGCCGACGTCCCGGAACACGCCCCGGCTATCGACCAGGTCATCAAAACCACCGGCCGCAAGCCCCGGACCGCCACCGGCTGACCGCGGTTACGGCGAGAAAGCCGTCTACGACGCCCTGCACGAGATGGGCGCCCGCACCGTCGTGATTCCCCGCAAAAGGGGCCCCGTGCGGGATGATGCCGCAGGCCGTTGCCGGGTCTGCGCCGTGATCTGCGCCGCCACGTCGAGCAGGCCGGCCGGGTCACGGCCGCTGGCAGCGGAAAGGGCCGCGGCTTTGGCCTCGGCACGGCGCAGCGCCCGGCGGGCATTGGCCAGCAGCCGGCGAGCGTCCGCTGCGGCCCGTTGCGCCAGCCGGCCAGCTCCCCGGTCACGCGTAGCACCGTGGCCTGTGCTTCCTCGCGCCGCTGCACGCCGCACAGTCCCAGCTTCGAGGCGATCGCATGCGGCCGTTTGCGCCGACCGGCTGCGGTCCCGGACCCGGGTCCGGGTGGCCCCGCCGGCGGCCTGGATCCGCCGTCCGGTTGCCGCGATCCGCCGGGTCGCCTTGGCCAGCAGCCTCGAGTCGGTCGGGTAGCCGACGTTGGCCGGCACGACGGTGGTATCGGCGCGGACCCGGCCCGTGCCCAGCAGCTTCGCCTGCGCTGCCTTCGCGAGAAGCGCCTCGTTACAGCCCTGCACCGCATCCGCGCCGCAACGGCTGGTCAGCTTCATCAGCGTCGTCAGGTGCGGCACCTTCCCGTCCAGCGGTATCCGGCAGAACCGCCGCCACGTGATCGAGTCGCTGACATCGGCGCACAAACTCTCAAAACCCAGCCGGTACCGGAACTCCAGGAACATCATCCGCAGATAGACCTCCACCGGCGTGGAAGGCCTGCCGTCCACCGGATCGAAGAACGGCGCGAACGGGGCGAAGAAGGCCGGATCATCCAGCAGTGCATCAACCCGCGCCAGCTCACCCGGCAGCCGCAACAGCTCATCCGGCAGCGGCGACTCCCACAATGACACCTGATCACCTAAGGTGCGGAACACGACGGCCTCGATCCCTCCTAGCCCAAGGGGTCGAGGCCATCCTGCCGGCCAGCTAACCAGCGATCACGAACCGCCAGGCGAGTTTTCAGATCGAAGTAGCTAGCTGGCTAGCGGTCCAGCCTCGTGCATGTCGACGTCGAGACTCATCAGCGCGCGGCGAAGGCGCCCTCGGCTGATACGGCGACCTGATCGCCGCGCGCGCGTGCTGAGGGCGATAGGCTCCCATTCACGCGCGGGAGTCCGGTGCGTACCGGGCTGAGAGGGTGGCTAGCCAGCCGCCGACCGCAGGAACCTGATCCGGGTCATGCCGGCGAAGGGAGCGTTCCCGTGCCCAGGACGATCGACGAGCTTAGCGTTTTCGAGGGTGTGCGGCCCAGCCGCACCGGCGACCTGGCGCTGGAAAGCCAGGGAATGGCCCCCATTCCGGAAGACTCCAGGTATGGCGGCGTCTATCGGATGTTCACAGTGTGGTTCACGCCGAACATGGAGCTGTCCGGGGTCTTCGCGGGCACGCTGGCCGTGGCACTCGGGCTCGGGTTCCAGCTCGGCCTGGTGGCCATCATTCTGGGAACGCTCATCGGCTCTGTGCCGGTGGCCGTCTTGTGCACCTGGGGACCGCGGACGGGCACTGGCCAGGTTCCGATGGCGCGGTTGCCGTTCGGGAAGGCCATCGTCGTGCCGGGCACGGTGCAGTGGCTATCGTCGATCGCCTGGGACGCGCTCGTCGGGCTGTTCGGCGGGCAGGCCGCCCAGCTGCTGCTCGGAGTCCCGTTCTGGGCCGGCGTAGCGATCGTTCTGGCCCTGGAGGGCCTGGTCAGCATCTACGGCTACGAGTTCGTGCACCGGCTGCAGTCGTGGGGATCGGCCGTCCTCATTGTGTTGTTCGCTGTCCTGACGGTGCGGATCTTCCAGTATCACGTTGTGCTGCCGCGCAACGCTGTTCATGGCGGCGCGCTGATCGGCGCGTTCGTCTTGATGGTGACGATTGCGCTCAGCCAGGGGATCTCGTGGGCGACCTACGCCTCTGACTACAGCAGGTACCTGAGGCCGGCGTCCTCGCAGACGT
This sequence comes from uncultured Actinomycetota bacterium, assembly GCA_963713585.1. Lineage (GTDB taxonomy): Bacteria > Actinomycetota > Actinomycetes > Streptosporangiales > Streptosporangiaceae > JAJYUU01. Next base: position 98,680 of record CAVQMG010000006.1, read on the forward strand.
CGATCTTCTGGCTGACCCTGGGCGGCCTCACTGCCTCATACGTCTGGGTGGAGACGCTCGGGCTGGCCGGGGCCAGCGTGCTGGGGAACCAGACCGCGGCCGGCGTCCGGGCGCTGATGGGCGGCGGGACCCTCGGCGTCGTGGCCCTCATCGCGATCGTCTTCGGGGCGATCACGTCCAACTCGATGAACGACTACACCGGATCACTGGCATTCCAGGCGCTGGGCGCCCGGGTGAAACGGCCGGTCACGGCCGCCCTTGTGGCAATGCTGGCGTTCGCGGCCATCCTGTGGATGCACGCCGGCGACACATCCGGCAAATTCCAGAACATACTGCTGTTCATCGGCTACTGGATCGCCCCGTTCTGCGCGATCGTCATGATCGACTGGCTCCGCAACAGGCAGCGTTACACGCCGTCGTACTTGCGGAATGCGCTGAGGTTCCGAAACCTTGGCAGCGGCTGGCCCGCGATCGTCGCCTTTGTGCTCGGCTACGCGGCCATGGTGCCGTTCATGAACACCTCCACCGTCGAGGGGCCGGTCGCGAAGGCGCTCCACGGCGCCGACCTTGCGTTCTACGTCGGCTTCATCATCACGGCAGCCCTCTACCTTGCACTAAGAATGGTTGCGACCCGCCACATCCGGTCTCGGCGGGCTGTCCTTGAGATGTAGCCCGGCAGGCAATCCGGTGGCGGCAGGTCCGGTGCGGATGTTGACGCGGCCCCGCCCAATCGGGCGTTCGCTTCACCTTCCAGGTCAACCCGTCTTGACAAGCGCCAGCACGGATCCTCGACTCAACGGTCGGCTGGGCTGAGGGTGACGGTTGCCGAGCGGGCACCGCGAAGGAGCCCTGTGGATTCGCTCTGACATCTATCCCTGCAGCGGGGCCCGGCCTTGATCTTGGAGAACACGGTCCACTGTCAGCGGCCCGCCGGACGGGCCAGCCGTCCTCGACGATGCAGCGGGCCAGGCGCAGCCGCCCGGTCTCGGTCAGCGGGGCATTACGGTGGGACATGAGGGCCTCCCGGCTGCTCGGCGTGAATGTCGCAATCCACACCGAACCCGGAAGGCCCTCCCTACTTCAAGATCATCCGTATCGTGTCGCGTCACTAACGTCCGGGGTCAGTACAGCAGCGGTCAAAGGCCACCCCGCGGCGAGAACGGCCCGACGGTCGGCGATCTGGCCGGCTACCTGCTGCTGCGCCGCCACAGCACCGTCGAGCTGGTCGACCGAGCAGAGGCCGCGGGGCTGGTCGAGCGATGGGGCGATGACGACGACGGCCGCATCACCAGGGTCCGGCTAACCACCCAGGTCGAGAAGCGGCTGACCCAGCTGGCCCCGGCCCATCTTGACGAGCTCCAGCACCTCGTCCCCCTCCTCGACCCGCTCGTGGCCCGGTGGAGCCCCGCTACGGCCGAGCCGTACCCCGCCGCGGACGTCCGGGAACGCGGAGCGCCCGAGCAAGCCCTCGATTCGCCGCAGAAGCGCTGAGCAAAGCCGTTTCATCCCTTGCCTGACCGGCAGCGTCGCGCTCGGAGGTCCTGTGGTTCCTGCTCATCCTGATGGCCGGCAAGATGCTCACGCCAGCCTGACCATCGGCATCGGCGGCTCCGGCGGCGTCTTCGCGCCGTCCCTATTCACCGGAGCGATGGCGGGAACGGCCTTCGGCATCATCGCCGATCACCTGTTCGGCCCGACGGCCGGAAAACCCGCCATCTACGGGGTCATCGCCATGGGAGCAGTCTTCGCCGCCGCCGCGCAGGCACCTATCACCTCCATCGCCAGCCTCATCGAAATGACCGGCAACTACGGCCTGAGCTGCCCGTCATGCTCGCCGGCGCCATCGCCACAGGCCTGGCACGACGGCTGACCTGCGGCATCAACTACACCCGCAGGCTCCTGCGGCGCGGCATCGACATCGAGCTCCCTCGCGAGGCTGACCCAACTCAACCGCAGACGGCCAGGCCGCTTGATCACGGTGAGCTAGTTAAGGTCAGCCCGCCGGAAGGTGACAACGGCAGCAAGCAGGACCGCCAGGCCGACCATAATCAAGACGGCGAATTCGCCGAGGCTGACTCCCCTGCTGATCTGGTCGTTGGCCACCGACCAGTAGAAGAGCGACAGGTAACGGCCGGGCCGGATCCAGGAGATGGTCGTAGCCAGTGAGCTGAGCAGATACGAGGCGGCGGCAACGCCCGCGCCGACGCCCAAGGCTGTTCCCCGCCGTCGAGTGGCCGCGCCAACGGCCATAGTCAACAGTCCGAAGTCGAGTCCCATCAAGACGAGGGAGACCGAGATGCCGATCGCGTCGCCCGGACTGATCGCCAGCTGGAAGCCACGCCCGATGAAGACGCAGATAGTGACGGCGGCTGCCAGCAGCAGCGCTTGCAGGGCCATCGCCCCGGCCTTCTGGAACACGATCGTCATCCGGCGCATCGGCAGCGCTGCGATCATGGCCAGGGTGCCGTCCTCGTCTTGACCGGCCAGCGCGGCGGCGCCGTAGCCGATCGTCAGCAGCAGCATCATCAGCGGGAAGAAGTTGCCGTAGATGTTCCCGTTCAGCCAGCCGCCGGGCGAGGTCAGCGGCCCGCTGACGCCGAACAAGGCCGCAGCGGTCGAGCCAGCAAGGCCATTGAGCGACGTCGAGTTCCTGAACGACGGGTAGAGCGCCACCACCACGAAGGTGTAGAGGGCCATCCCGGCCGCGTAACCGATAGCGCTGCGGCGCCGCAGCCGCAGGTCCAGCCTGGTGACCTCAGCCAGCATGCGACGCATCCGATTCCGGCGCCTTCCGGTAGAAGTCGAGGAACAACTCGTCGAGGTCGGCGTGGCGGGCGACGAAATCGACCGGGTCATTGCTGGCGATAACTCTCAGCACCGGCCCGATCTCGCCGGTCACGTCGAGCGTCAGCCGTGGGCCGTCGGACGCAGTGATGCTGACGCCCGGCACAGCGCTCAGTGCCGCAGTGTCAACGGAATGCCGGAAGCGCACCTCCATCTTCTGCGGTGCAGCTCGGCGCAGGCCGTCCACGGTGTCGAGGGCCACCAGTCTTCCTGCCTTGATGATGCCGATCCGGTCGGTGACGCGCTGCACCTCGTCCAGCTCGTGCGAGGAGAGGAAGACCGTCCGGCCCTGATCGGCCATCTCCCGCAGCAGGCCCTCGAACTCGTGCTGCATCAGCGGATCAAGCCCGGACGTCGGCTCGTCGAGCAGCAGCAGCTCGGGCTGGTGCATAAAGGCCAGGACCAGGCCGATCTTCTGCCGGTTGCCTTTGGACAGTTCGCGGACCGGACGATCGACGACGACCTGGAACCGGCCAACCAGCCGCTTAACAAGGGAGTCATCGGCTCCGCCACGGGCGCGGCCGAACCAGGAAATGTGCTGCTGACCGGTCAGGCGGGGGAAGAGTTCGAGGTCGCCGGGCAGGTACCCGATCCGGCGGTGGATCTCGATGCTGTCACTAGCGGCATCGAGCCCAAACAGCGTGGCCCTCCCCTTCGTTGGCCGCTGCAAGTCCATCAGCATCCGGATCGTCGTCGACTTCCCCGCCCCGTTCGGACCCAGAAACCCGAACACCTCTCCCGGCTCAATCCGCAGGTTCAGATCGGCAACCGCGGTGGTGCTGCCGTATCGCTTAGTAAGCCCAAATGTCACGATGGCACTCGTCATCGATCCGCACCTTCCTGATCGCCGTCCGCTTGCGCTTCCCCGCCTGGGACCTCCAGAGCAGCTGGCATGAAGACACCGCGCGTGTAGACATCGACGACCTCCGCCGACCAGCGGACCAGACCATCGCGGGACAGCGGATCAATCCCGACAACCTCCGACAGATGCGGGCGCAGCAGCAGCATCGCCAGGTCATTGCTCAGCAGGAAGGCATCGCGGACCGGCTCGTCGCGGCTTGGCCGGATAACCCCCGCCTTCCCCAGCGCATTCATGCCTTCCTGCGTCACCTCGTACAGACGCCCGAACAGCGCCACCCCAGCCGCGCCGCCATCACACAGCAACCGCGCGACATAACCCGCCATCGCCGGCTCGCGCTCCAGCCGGGCGGCAAACAACTCGGCCACGCTGGCGCTACCACCCTCCTCGGGCACCCTCGCAAGATCGGCCAGCATCGACTCAACGAAGGCCGCGACACGCTCCTCCAGCACTGCCCGAAGGTTCTCCTTCGAGCCGTAGTGATGGATCACCAGCGGCGGCGACACGCCCGCGGCGGCAGCGACCTGGCGGACCGTCACGCCGGCGTACCCGCGCTCCGCGAACAACTCCATCGCCGCGTTCCGGATCGCCGCCGCTGCTGTTAGGTCCTCTCGTGCTGAACCCATGTTCAGATTCTCAAACAGTTGTACAGCCAAGTCAACTGAAGCCGGATTCTTGCAACTGATGGGTCCGCGGCGGCGCCAGGACGCCGGCCGGTCCAATCGCACGCCACAGCAACTCCGCCGATACAGCGACAGGCGCCTTACCGTGCACTTTGTGGACGTTCGCCAACTGGCTAGAGACGAGCGCTCGGATCTTGCCGCGTTCCTTGCCACCCTGACGCCGCAGCAGTGGGATGCGCCGACGTTGTGCGCGTGGTGGCGGGTGCGTGACGGCGTGGCGCACGTCAAGAGCTACGACGACCTGGAGGCCGGCGCCCTAGTCGCGGTCGTGGCCCACGTCCGGTTCCGGCCCGGCCGTGTCAACGACGCCGCGCTCACCGATACAGCAAGCAGAGCCCATAAGCCGCTGCTCGCACTGCTTGCCGATCACCCGCAGCCCCGCCGAGCTCGGCAGCCGAGTAGGCCTGGTCGAGACGCTCGTCCATCACCATGACGTCCGGCGCGCGCTCCGCCTCCCCCGCGCCATACCGTCCGAGCGGCTGCGACCCGCGCTGCATACCGCCCTGACCAGCCCCGACATCGCCAAGCTATGGCCCCTGCGCGTACGTGCGGCTGGTCGCTTGCGACCTGCGCTTCTCTGCCGGCATCGGCCCGGAGGCGCGCGGCCCCGGCGAGGCGGTGCTGATGAACATCGCCGCCGGCAGGGAGCGGTTAGCGAGCTGTCCTGCCCGGGCCGGCATAGGGTTGACGGGCGTCTTAGCAGCTGACGAGCTCGAGCGGCTCAACAACCTGACGCCCGCCGCCGGCGAGCGCCACGACAAAGCGAACATGGCCGCCATCGACCGCTGACCACGCCGTCGGGGGCGCACGCTCGTGCTCCCACCGGACACGCCAGGACGCCGACAGCCGCCGTGACCGTGGTCGCGCTCTTCCTATGCTTGTGCGTTGCCCTCATCTCGATCGTGGCCGCGCGCCTGACCGCCCGGCTGCGGCCAGTGCCGGGTGACCCGGTCGCAGCTATCGCTTGCGAAACCGATCCGCAACATGCCCAGAAGCTGGTACAGCACGATCAGGTCAATGAAGCGGCGTGCGTGTTCTTCCGGCAGCACCTGCCGGCCGGATGGGTGCCCGACTACTTGTCCCGGCGCGGCTTCGGCAGCGGCATCCAGCAGCTCTGGCAAGCCGGATACGCTCCTGCGTCATGGGACGGGCTGACCCGCCAAGTGACGGTCGCTTGTCACGGACGCCGGGCCGGCGTTGCTCCATGCAGAAGCGCATTCACTGCTGGCCAGGCCAGCGCGCTCAGCCGTGCCTGCGACGTGTCTGCATCCGGCGTCCTGGTCGCGTTTGATCCGGACCAGGCCGGGAGTCACGCGGCCATCCGGGCCTACGACGTGCTGAGGCAGTTCACTCCGAACATAACGGCGGCAGTGCTGCCGCCCGGACAGGACCCCGCGGGCATCCTGGGCAACGGCGGGCCCGAGACACTGGCCATGCTCCTCCACCGCCAGACGTTGCCGCTGGCAGACCTCGTCGTCGACGCTGAGCTAGAAAAATGGAGTCGCTGGCTCGACTACGCCGACGGGCGTATCAACGCTCTCCGCGCCGCGGCGACGGTAGTCGCCGCGATGCCGGACGCTTCCGTCGCCAGGCAGGTAGCGCGATTGTCTGACCGACTCGGCATCGACCAGGAGGCGTCACCGATGACGTTACTGACGCGATCCCAGACGCTATCAGGCGAGCGTCTCAGCCACCGGGCATCAGTTCGTCAGCTCGCAGCTCCACCTCGGTGGTTGACGGGGTGCGCCAGCGCCGGGCTCGCGGCGGCAGGTGAAGCACGCGGACCCTGCTCACCGCGCTACAAATGGATGCCGCCGCTGTTCCTCTTGCCGTGACTCGGCGGCATGTCGTCGGATCAGCGACCCGGCCAAGTGGCGACCTGGTGCCGTTCTTATCCGCAAGTCGCAGCGACGTTTGACATCTCACCCGATCTCGCCAGCCCAACGCCGGATCATGCCGTCGTTGCCACGCACCCGCCGGGGAACATTCGCGTACACCTCAGGCTCTTCGAGAGGCTTAAGACCAGATGCGCTGACAGCAACGACCTTGTGGACCGGCCGGTTACCCAGTTGCTGGACCCACGAGATCCACGCCTGCCAGGAGCCGTCGCGCTCGTGCATCTCCCAGGCCAGCAGGTGTGCGACCGTTCCGTTGGCCAGAGCGACGGTCGGCGGAGCCCAGGGAGCGTCTTTCGGCACCAGTCCATCATTCGCTCATGTGTTCGAACAGTCAAGGTGGACTGGCGACTTCGTCAGACGTGACCGCTCGGCCAACCGCGCGCAACATGTCATCGGTCCCTGCTGGCGCGATGGAACCATGTCGGTCGAGGCTCCGCCGTGGTCACCGAGTGTAAACGACGCACCAGCGAGCAGATCACGTCACAAGGGCTTGGTGCCGCGAACCCAGGCCTGCGCCCCCATCTGTACGGCGTCCCATGGGCTCCCCAGCGGCGGTGTATAGGAGAGGTCCAGGTCGCTGACAGCGTCGACGGTCATGCCGTGGAAGATCGCGGCGGCGGCGATGTCGACTCGCTTGGCAATCTCCGCCTGTCGGTGCCCGAAGAGCTGGACGCCCAGCAGCCTGCCCGTCGCTTTATCTCCGGTGAACCGCATGGCGATCCGGTGGCTGCCCGGATAGTAGGCCTTGTGGTCGTCTGCCTCTGACCCGATGGTGACCGGATCGAATCCAGCCGCGACGGCCTCGTGATCGCGCAGGCCTGTTCTGGCGGCGGCGTGCTCGAAGATCTTGACTACTTGCGTGCCAAGGCTGCCCGCGAATTCGCGGCTGCCGCCGAGGGCGTTTTCGCCAGCCACGCGGCCTTGCTTGTGGGCCGTCGTGCCGAGAGGCAGATAGGTCTCTCCTAGCAGCCGGTGGTGGGTGACGACGCAGTCGCCGGCCGCGAAGACGTCAGGCACGCTGGTATGCATCTGCGGGTCGACGGCGATTGCGCCTTTGGCGCCCAGTATGGCGCCGGCGCTGACGGCAAGCTCGGTGTCAGGCCGGACGCCCACGACGACTAGGACGAGGTCAGTCGACCGGGTTATGTGCTGGCCAGCGACCGTCGAGGCCTCGACGGTGAGCCGGCCGCTGGCGCCTTCCCTTGCTCGTGCGATCTTCGTGACGGTCGTGCCGGTGAGCACGTCGGCACCGTGCTCTGTCAGCTGGTCGTGTACCAGGTGTCCGAGGTCGGGATCGACGGTGGGCAGCACCTCGGGGAGTTGCTCCATCTGTGTCACCGACAGTCCGCGGGTGATCAGAGCGTCGGCCATTTCCAGCCCGATGTAGCCGGCGCCGACGATAACCGCGTTCTCGGGCGAGAACTTGGTCAGCGTGTTCATCACCGCGAACGTGTCGCTCATGGAGTGAAGCAGGTGCACGCCGTCGTCTGCGCCGAGCGCGTCGGGCCCCCTCAGGCCATCGATCGGCGGAACGACGGGGACGGCGCCGGTGCCGACGACTAGCTTGTCGTAGCCGAGGAGCTCTTCACCGCCGTCCGGTCCAGTGACCAGGAGCTTGCGCGCGCCGGCATCGATCCGCCGGGCGGTGGTGTCAAGCCGCAGGTTCATGCCGGTGGCCAGCAAGTCATCAGTCGTGCGGTGTGCGAGGTTGCGCCAGTGCGTGACTTCCCCGGACACGTAATACGGGATCCCGCAGATGGAGAAATTCGGGTAGGCGTCGGCGACCACGACGGTCACCTCGGCCTGCGGATCTATCTCCCTGGCTCTGAGCGCGGCGCTGATGCCAGCGTCACTGCCGCCGATAGCGACCAGATGCATCTGCGGACTCCTTTCGGGTTCGGTCGGTGACGTGCGGGCGGCCGGATTGGTCTTCCGGCGTCCCGGAACCGGGCCGGCCAGCTGATCTGTCTTCCGGCGAGACGGCGTGGTAGCCGTGCTCGCCATTGCTGGCCGCCAGGCCGTTCGAATGCGGCACAACCATGCCTGCCGCTTCCTCCGGGGTGACGTGCGGATACAGCAGCTTGATGATCGCTAGCGCCACGACGCCGCCAACGATCTGCGCCCCGATGAAACCGGGAGCCGATGACGGTGCGATGCCGGCGAAGGTAGCCGAGAACATGCGCCCGATGGTGATCGCCGGGTTCGCGAAGCTAGTCGACGAGGTGAAGAAATATGCGGCGCCGATGTACGCGCCAACCGCGGCCGGCGCTGTCCTTCCCCGGCCGCTGCGGGCCAGGGAGAAGATGACAAGCATGAGCCCGGCTGTCGCGATGACCTCGGACAGCAGATGCGCCGGCGTCGCCCGGTGTTTCGCCGAGATAGAAACGGCCGCGCGGGCAAACATGAGGTTCGCCGCGACGGCACCCGTTATACAGCCGGCGACCTGAGCTGGCAGGTAGGCGGCCGCGTCGCGCCAGCTCATGCCGCCCAGCGCCGCGTCGGCGAACGACACGACAGGATTGAAGTGCCCGCCTGACACTGGCCCGAACATCAAGATGATCGCGAACAGGCCAGCAGCGGTTGCGGCCGCGTTCTCCAGCAGCTCGAGCCCCGTGGCTCCAGGCGACAGTGTCTGGGCGGCGATACCGGACCCGATGACAACAGCAGCGAGCAGCAGGCTGCCCAGAAACTCTGCCAGCAGGCGGCGGGACAGTGAGGCCTGACTCACCGGCCGACCGCCAGATCCGACGCACGGGGTGCGAGTAGCGCGGACAGCTGCGCCAGCATCCCCGGACTTACCCAGTAGTAGACCCACGTCCCGCGCCGCTGAGAGCCGATAAGTCCGGCTTCGCGTAGCACCTTCAGGTGGTGGCTGATCGTCGGTCCGGTGAGGTCAAACGCGCCCGCCAGGTCGCAGACGCAGGCCTCGCCGCCTTCATGGCAGGCGATGAGGGAGAGGAGCCGGAGCCGGACCGGGTCGGCGATCGCCTTGAGCAGAACGGACATTTCCTCCGCCTCGCTGGCGGACAGCGGCTCCGACGCCAGCGGGGTGCAACATACCGGGTCGGCGTCCGCGGACTCCTGCTGATTCGACATGCGTCTAATTTGACATGCATCTAGCCGGCACTGCAAGTCGCAGAAATGACCACCGGAAGGCCACTAGCTGCATAATAGATCCCGGTGTATATAGATGAAAACTGATGTTAACCTTGCATTCACTTGAGCGCCTGCTGAGAGTCACTTGCCGTCCCTACCTTCGCAACCGAACGAGGTCACGACCGGCGTGGCCCGGCCCAGGAGGGGCGAATGAAATCGAGGATTTCCGCCGTGGTCGTCGGCGCGCTCGGCGTGGCGCTGGCAGCTTCGGCTTGCGGCAGCACAGGCAATGCCGCCAGTAGCTCCGCCGCAACAACTGCCGCCAACGTGAGCTTCGGTGCCCAGAACGCGAAACTGTGCGCCGCGGCTGTCAATACGACTCCGAAATACCCGAACCCGATCGGCACGATCAAGGGCGGGGCGCAGACGATCAGCGGTGCCGGCTCGACCTTCGCCGCGCCGCTGTACTCGGTCTGGGCGTCGGCTTACAACAAGGCGACCGGCGTCGCCGCTGCTTACGCGTCGATCGGCTCGGGAGGTGGTGTCGCGGCGGTCCAGGCCAACACCGTGAATTTCGGGCAGAGCGACTCCGGTATGGACTCAACCGATCTTGCCGGGGCCAAGGGCGGCCCTGTGCTGCAGATACCGCTTCTGCTCGGAGCAGTCGTGCCTGCCTACAACCTGCCAGGCGTCCCGTCCGGGCTGAAATTCACTGGCAACGTGCTCGGCGAGATCTATGCCGGGAAGATCACCAACTGGGACGACCCGGCGCTCAAGTCACTCAACCCCGGCGTGAAGCTCCCTAACCAGGCGATCGCTGTCGTGCACCGCTCCGACGGGTCGGGCACGACGAACATCTTCACCCACTACCTGACCCAGGTGTCGCCGACGTGGGTGTCCAAGCTCGGCGGGTCGACCACGAGCCAGGGCAAGACGGTGGCCTGGCCGGTCGGTATCGGCGGCAAGGGCAACGAGGGCGTCGCCGCGGCTGTGGCGCAGACCAAGGGCGGCCTCGGCTACGTGGAGTCGGACTACGCCATCTCCGCGCACATCACCTACGGCCAGGTGCAGAACAAATCCGGCAACTTCATCGAGCCGTGCCTGGCAACCATCATCCCGGCCGTGGACGGCGTCACCTTCCCGGCCGAACCTGAACATCTTCCTGACCGACGGCTCGAACGCAGACGTCTACCCGATCTCCGGGACGAGCTACGCGCTGATCTACGAGCACCAGACCAGCAAGGCCGTCGCGGCCGGGCTGGTCAACTTCTTCGCCTGGGTGCTGACCTCGGGGCAGGACCTCAACTCCAGCGTCTTCTACGCACCGCTTGGGCTCGTCGTTGCAGGCGCTGGCCTACGCGCAGCTGAAGCTGATCACGGTCAACGGGAAGCCCGTTGCCTAACAGGATCAAGCCGGCGGCGGGCAGGGCGCAACGGCGCCCTGCCCGGCCCGGCCGGCCCGCGGGGATGCCATATGACCTCCTCCCCCGCATCGTCTGAAGGTACGGCCAGGTTCCTGGGAACGCGGCGCTACGGGGACCGGGTTTTCCGGACCAGCATGCTCGCAGCGGCCGGTCTTGTCGTTGTCATCCTGCTGGCCATGGCGGCGTTCCTGGTCGCAGAATCAACGCCCGCGCTGCGTCATTACGGGCCCTGCGAGCTTCCTGGGCAGCGACCGGTGGGCGCCGTCGGCCGCGACCGCAGCCGGCACGCACCCCAACCCGTACGGCATCGTGCAGTTCATCTACGGCACGGTCCTGACCTCAGTGATCGGCATGCTGATCGCCGTGCCCATGGCCGTCGGCGATAGCCCTGTACATCACCGACGTCGCGCCGGCCTGGCTGCGCAAGCCGCTCTCGTACCTGGTTGACCTGCTGGCGGCGATCCCGTCGGTGGTCTACGGGTTCTGGGGGATCTTCGCGCTGATCCCGGCGCTGTATCCGGTCGTGAATTTCCTGACCTCAACGCTCGGCAAGGTCCCGCTGATCGGCGGGGTCTTCGCCGGCCCGTTCTTCGGGCTGTCCTACTTCACCGCAGGCATCATCCTGGCGATCATGGTGCTGCCTATCGTCACTGCGCTATGCCGGGAGGTCTTCGCCACTGCGCCAGCCGACGAGAAGGAGGCGGCGCTGGCGCTGGGCATGACCCGGTGGGAAATGCTCCGCACGGCGGTGCTGCCCCGGTCCCGGTCAGGGATCGTCGGCGCGGCCATCCTCGGCCTGGGCCGCGCGTTCGGGGAGACCATCGCGGTCACCATGGTCATCGGCAACAACGTGCTGTCCATCACCAAGTCGATCTTCAGCCAGGGCGCCACGATGGCGTCAGTCATCGCCAACGAGTTCACCGAGGCCACCGAGCCGTTCCACCTGTAGGCGCTGTTCGTTGTGGCCGGTGTGGCTGCTGGTCATCGCGCTGATCGTCAACGTCGCGGGCAAGCTGGTCGTCCGCCGCACCAGAGCGGACCTGGCCTGATGACCGTCCAGGAGCTCACGCTCGCCAACCGGGCCGCGACAGCAAGCCTGGCGGCCTGGCGCTGGCGCCACCGCCGCGACCGGGTCATGACGGTACTGTCTCGCCGCGATGGTCGCCGCGGCGGTCGCGGTCCTGGCCTGGGTGCTGGTCTACGTCGCCAGCGCAGGGCCTGAAGTACCTCGGGCCTGACCTTCTTCACCCAGACCCCGCCCGGCAACCCGGCGTCCTACGGCGGCGGCTACGCCAACGGCATCGTCGGCAGCCTGATCATCGTGGGCATCGCGACCGTGATCTCCGTCCCTGTCGGCATCTGCGGCCGCGATCGCCATCGTCGAGTACGGCGGCCGCCTGGCGGCCGCGGCCAGCTTCATCACCGATGTACTCGTCGGCGTGCCCACGCATCGTCACCGGCGCCTTCATCTACGCCATCTGGGTCACCCACTTCGGGTTCTCCGGCCTCGCCGGATCGTTCGCCCTCGGCCTGGTCATGCTCCCGCTGGTCATCCGCGCCACGGCCGAGATGCTGCGGCTGGTCCCGGTGAGCCTGCGGGAGGCAGCCGCTGCGCTGGGCGTCACCGCGCCCGCACGATCGTGTCGGTGGTCCTTCCGACCGCGCGGGCCGGGATCATCACCGGCGTATTCTGGCCGTCGCCCGCGCGATGGGCGAGACCGCGCCGCTGCTGCTCACCGCGCTCGGCAACGACCTGTTCATGCAGACCAACCCCACCCAGCGGATGTCCACGCTGTCGCTGCAGATCTTCGGCGACGCCGTCAGCGGGTTTCCAGGCCGCCCAGGCCCGGGCGTGGGCCGGTGCGCTCACCCTCATCCTCATCGTCCTGATATTCGCCATCGCCGCCCGGCTCATCGGACGGCGCGCCTCCAGCACAAGGAGCTGACATGTCCCTGGCCGAGCCCGCCGAGCCGATCCCCAGCCTGACCGAACCGGCCCACCTGCCTGCTGGTGCCGCGACCGGCCACATCCGGGTCACGGATCTCACGGCCAGTTACCGAGGCAGGGCCGCGATCACCGGCGTGAGCATCTCGATGGAGCCCGGCAAGGTGACAGCCCTGATCGGTCCGTCTGGCTGCGGCAAGTCAACGCTGTTGCGATGCCTCAACGGCCTGCACATGACGGTGCCGGGCGCGTCCGTAGACGGCAGCGTCCGCGTCGACGGCACCGACATCTACGAGCGCGGAGTCGACCTCGTCCAGGTCCGCCGACACGTCGGCATGGTGTTCCAGCGCCCCAACCCTTTCCCCACCATGTCGATCGCGGACAACGTGACGGCCGGGCTGAAGTTCGGGCCGCGCAAGGATCGCCGGGCCAGAGACCTGACCGAAGTCGTGGAACGGTCACTGGTCCAGGCCGGCCTGTGGGAAGAAGTTAAAGACCGCCTCGACAAGCCAGGCGCCAGCCTGTCCGGCGGCCAGCAGCAGCGACTGTGCATCGCCCGCAGCCTCGCCGTCGAACCTCAGGTCCTGCTGATGGACGAGCCCTGCTCGGCGCTCGACCCCGTCTCCACTGAGGTCATCGAAGGCCTCATCGGCACGCTGAAGCAGGACTACACCGTCGTCATCGTCACCCACAACATGCAGCAGGCAGCCAGGGTCTCCGACATCACAGCCTTCATGACCGTGCGCGGGCCAGGATCCCCGGGGCAGCTGGTAGAGGCCGCCTCCACGAAGGAGCTGTTCAGCCAGCCAGCCGAGCAGGCCACCATGGACTACATCTCCGGGAAAGTCGGGTAACAGCGCTGAGCGCGCCGAACAGCAGCCAGACCTGCGAGCACGCCGACCGGGAGGACCCGGAGCGCGCCGGCTCGAAAGACGGCTGTGCTCACCGAGAGGCTTGCTGTTTTTATCCTCGGCCACGAGCCGGGATGGCGGCTCCCGCAGCCGTCCATGCTGGCGCGCAGGTTCCAAGTGACCGTGGTCGAGATTGACTGTGCCGTGCGGCAACTCGAAGCCCGCCATCTGCTACGCCAGACGCCCGATGGCCGGATCTACCGGGTCAGCCCGGCCGAGTACCTCATCGCGCTGGAAGGGCTCCCGGGTCCTAGCACTCACATCGACCCGATGGGCGCAACCGTCAGCTGCATAGCGCGGCACGTCGCCTGGAAGCGCCTGCCCGAGAACGTCGCGCTGATGCTGGGAGTCGAGCCAACCGCGGCGGCCAGCATCATCAGATGTCAGTGGGCGGCCAACGGACGCCGCGCTGCCCTGACCACCACCTACCTGCCCGCGAAGCTAGGTCTTCAGGACGACGGCGACCAGGTCGGCATCACATCGCTTGACACTGCACTGGACCACGTACCAACCGTGGCCGCGGCTGACGATCGCGAGCGCAGGCCCGCGCCAGTGCCGGCCGCGATGCACATCGAGGTGCAGGCACCGGCAAGATCGGTGGCCCGGCATGCTGGAACTGAGGCCCGGCAGCCCGGCGATCTCCGTCGCAGTTTGCTTCAACGATCCCTCGAGCAACCGACCTGCCGCCCTCACCGTCGCGGTCCTCCGCAGTGACTTGTTCAGGGTCGTCATCAATGCGGCTGCCCCGGGCATACCGCCGCTCGGGAGCCTGGCCAGCGGATGGGCCTTAGCCGAATGAAGACCAGCAGATGTCCTATGTCCGCAGGCCTGCGCAATTGCTCCCGACGGGCCGCGGCTTTCACTGGTGACCACCGGTCCATGCCAGCGCCAGGAACCGAGAGCGGACCGTGACCGGCGGCAGGCGCGCGACCTATGAAACAGTACGGCCGGCCACCATCGGCCATCTCCGGCTGCTGCGCGTCAACGGGGTCGGAATTGACCTGGACGGCCACCGGGTCTTCACCGATGGCACCGAGGTCTCGCTATCCCCCAAAGAGTTCGAGCTGCTGCACGTCCTGCTCGAGAATGCTGGCCGCGCGCTCAGCCGGCGCTTTCTGCTCGATGCTGTCTGGGGAGCAGGCTACGCAGACGGCAACAAGACCCTTGAAGTTCATATCCGGCGACTCCGCAGAAAGCTCGACCCGCAGGCGGCCTCGCCGCGGATACGCACGGTCCGGGGAATCGGGTATGTCTTTGACGTTGACGCGGCCAGGCTGACGAGAGGTCGCTGATGAGCCTAGCGAAGCAGCTGGCCCAGGCTATCCAGCGCGCCCGGGACCAGGGCGTACCACATCCAGGTGGCCCGCCGCTCCCGGCTCAGCAGCCCGGCTTCGACGAGCACCTTCAGGTGGTGACTAACCGTTGGCTGACGCAAACCCAGCGGCTCGGTGAGGTCGCAAACGCACGCCTCGCCTTGGGGCGCGGCTTTGATCAGGCTGATCAGCTGCAGGCGCGTGGGATCCGCGACCGCCTTCAGCAAGCGGGAAAGCCCCTCGGCTGCCTCCCGGCCCAGGGGCGCGGAGATCGACAGCGGCAGGCACGTTGCCCCGCCTGCCCTGTCCTCGCTGGCCGCGAGCTCGCCCTGGCCAGCTACAAGATTCACCACGTTTCCACGGTACTTCACGACAGAGTCCCAGGCAGACACCGGAGTCCGGGCTTCGAATCCGATCACCAACTGTTCACCTTTCGTTTCCCTAGTGTCGGAGAATCCATAACCAGGACTGGCTTGCACAACGCCGCAGACACGATGCTCGGGGCCAGTGCACGTGGCCCCGAGCGCATGTCACAGACTCAGCAGCAGCGCGTGGCCGGCTGGGCCGCCGCGTCGGCCTGCTGGGCTTCGGCAGCACCCCAGCGCTCTGCCGCGGCGGCGTCGTCGCCCCAGAACGTCTGGCTGTCCTCCAGCACCGTGTAGATCTCCCACTTCTCGCCGTTCGGCGTGCCTTCGACCCAGAACTTGTTCTGCTTGGCGTAGCAGCACGTGGTGTCGCGCTCATCGGTCGACGCCAGGCCAACCTCGGCCAGCCTGGTCTGCTCGGCGTCTACAGCGTCGGTGTCGGCCACCTCGACGCCGAGATGGTTGAGGCTGCCGCCCTGGCCAGGGTTCTCCATCAGGATGAGCTTGAGCGGCGGCTCGGCGATAGCGAAATTCGCGTACCCGGGCCGGAGCTTGGCCGGCTCGGCGCCGAAGAGCTTGCTGTAGAAGGCAATGGACTCGTTCAGGTCGTTGACGTTGAGAGCGAGCTGGACGCGGCCAGACATGAGAACCTCCAGAGATCAGAACATAGACGTTCGTCTATGTCCAGGAGCTTGCCACAAGCATCGACTCCTGTCAATATAGAACTATGTCTAAGTCTCTGATCGTGCTGGGCCAGCCGGACAGCACGGTGTGCTGCTCCCCCCTGGCGGACAGCGCCCTGACCGGCGAGCAGGCCGAGCGGGTCGCGCCGCTGCTGAAGGCACTCGGCGACCCTGTCCGGCTCCGGCTCATTTCGCTGATCGCCTCGCACCCGGGCGGCGAGGTATGCGTGTGTGATCTGACCAGCGCATTCGACCTCTCGCAGCCCACGATCAGCCACCACCTGAAGATCCTGCACGACAGCGGCCTGCTGGCGCGCGAGAAGCGCGGCGTGTGGGTCTACTACCGGGCCAGGCTCGAGGCACTGACTGCTCTCAGCGCGCTGATCAGCAATCCTGTCGCCACAGCTGTCGCCTGAGGTCCTTCCGCACTTTTCTTTTCGCACTTCATCGTCTATCGTCGATTAACGATGAATGCTCACGCTCAGGCACTCGACCGCGATACGGCCGCCGAGTACGCCACCTGGTTCAAAGCGCTCGCCGACGCCACCCGGATCCAGATCGTCTCCCTACTGGCGCGCCGCGGCGCCGCGCTGAACGTCGGCGAGATCGTAGCCGCCGTAGACGTCGGCCAGTCCACAGTCTCAGCTCACCTGAAAGTCCTGGCGGACGTCCGGTTCCTGCTAGCTGAGCACCGCGGCACCGCCACCTACTACCGGATCAACGACGCATGCGTCGACTGCTTTCCGACAGCAGCCGACATCGTGATGGGCAAGCCCGTGCCCACAGCCGCGAACTCACAGACGTAGGGAGCCTTGCAGTGACGACCAGACAGATAGATCGGGCCAGCGAGACGATCATCGGCCGCTACTCAGCGCTCGCACGCTCCGCCATCGCCGGCGAGGCGATCACGGACTGCGAGCCAGGCGCGTTCGCCGAGGGATGCTTCGGGGCCACCGCGTATTCCGAGTTTTCCGATGCACCGGAAGCGGCCCTCAGCGTCAGCCTCGGCTGCGGCAACCCCGTCGCGGTCGCCAGACTCGAACCCGGCCAGACCGTCCTGGATCTCGGCTCGGGCGGCGGGCTCGACGTGCTGCTGTCGGCGCGCCGGGTGGGTGAGGGCGGCATCGCCTACGGACTGGACGCCAGCACGGACATGCTCAGCCTCGCGCAGGCTGACGCGGTCAGGGCCAGTGTCCTCAATGCGCGTTTCCAGCCCGGCCGCATCGAGGACATCCCGCTACCCGATGACCACGTCGACGTGGTCATTTCTAACTGCGTCATTAACCTGTCCGCGGATAAGCCGCGAGTGCCGGGCCGAGGCATTCCGGGTGCTGCGTCCTGGAGGCCGGCTCGGCGTCAGCGATGTCATCTGTGACCAAGACATAGACCCCGTTCAGCGCGCGAAAGCCGAACAACTCGTTGGCTGTCTTGGCGGCACGCTCACCCAGCACGAGTACCGGGAACTTCTCGTCGCAGCCGGATTCACAGGGGTCAGCATCACCACGACGCACGCAGTCTGGATCCGGTCTGAACTCGGCCATCGTCCAGGCGATCAAGTCTTCCCCTGCGGCGCAGTCCGAGGCATAAGGACTCCGCCGAAATGCAGATCATGCCGATGACCGACGCGCACACCTCGGCGGTCCTGGCCATCTACCAGGCGGGGATTAACGAGGGCAATGCGACCTTCGAGACCCAGGCTCCGACCTGGAGCGAATTCCTGGCGGGCAGGCTGCCGGATCATCGGTTCATCGCGATCGATGGCGTCCAGGTACTCGGCTGGGTTGCCGCCTCCTCAGTCTCAGATCGCTGCGTGTACTCCGGAGTCGTCGAACACTCCGTCTACGTACACGCCGCGGCCCGGCGCAAGGGCGTCGGCTGGCGCCTGCTGGAGGACCTGACCACATCTACGAAGCGGCCGGCATCTGGACGATCCAGTCCGGGATCTTCCCGGAGAACCTCGCTAGCCAGGCCCTCCAGCTGGCTACCTGATTCCGCGTCGTCGGAGTTTGGAACACCTCAGGCTGTGGCGCCGTCCCCGGGGATCACAGCGATCTCGTTCCGCCGGAGGCAAGGTGCCGAAGCCCCACGTTCTGTGGCACCTGCTGCCGCTACATAGCGGCAGAAGTCACGGACAAACCACGGACAAATGATCAAGGATCCGACCCCCCGCTTCCGGTGATCAGGCCCTTGAACTGCTGCTTCACGAGTAGCCCCGACCGGATTTGAACCGGCGCTACCGCCTTGAGAGGGCGGCGTCCTGGGCCGCTAGACGACGGGGCCAGGTACTTTCGCTGCTTCCGCGCGGGCGCCCGGCGCACCCCTGCGGGCGGCTGGCTAACACACGGAAAACCGGCATTCACGCGGTCCTGACGAACCGCCTGCCGGGGCATCAGATTAGCGCAACGCAGCTGTCCCCGCCAAACCAGGCCGCCGGGCAACTCCGCCCGGCACGATTGAATCGCTTGTTTCCTGGTACTTCCCGGCCCATGTTGGCATTCATTGTTGTACTGATCATCGTCGGCCTCATCGTCGGCCTGATCGCGCGCCTGCTGGTCCCCGGCCGGGACGACATCGGCCTGATCGGCACCATCCTGCTCGGCATCGTCGGCTCGTTCGTCGGCGGGTTCCTCTGGGAACTGGTCGAGTACCACACCATCGAGGTCCACCACTTCCGCACCGTCGGCATCATCGGCTCGATCATCGGCGCCATCGTCGTGCTGCTGCTGCTGCGGGTGACTGGCATGGAGCGGGGCCGAGGCCGGGGCCGGGGCCGGAGTCGGGCCCGGCTACCGGCGGCGCCGGGTCTGATGCAACAAGCGCGGCTGCCATGACGGCAGCCGCGCTTACTTGCTCTTGTTACCGCTGGGGTACCAGGACTCGAACCTAGACTAACGGGGCCAGAACCCGTCGGGCTGCCAATTACCCCATACCCCATGGGATCACGCGTTCGGATCAACCCGTGCGCGCCAGTGAAGTGTAGCCGAAGCCGGAAGCGCGAGCCAAAGAGATCGACGAGGCTCGGCCCGGCTCCTCCGCACGGACGCTGGCTACCATCATCGCACAGCCGTATACGGGGATTTTCGGGGGTATGTACAGGCCGGCTGACCTGCGGCCGGGCTGTGATTCTCAGCACAGATCCGGGGATCAGCTACTGTCGGTCACCCGGTTGGTCAGCGTGCCAATGCCCTCAATCTGGACCGAGACGCTGTCTCCGGCAACCAGCGGGCCGACGCCCGCCGGGCGTACCAGTCAGCAGCACGTCGCCGGGGAGCATCGTCATGACCGCGGTCACGTAGCTGACCAGCCTGGCGATGCTGTGGATCAGTAGCGAGGTCCGCGAGTCCTGCTTCACCTCGTCATTGACCGTCGTGGTCAGGGCCACGTCGGAGGCATCCAGCTCGGTCTCGATCCATGGTCCGAGCGGGCAGAAGGTGTCGAAGCCCTTCGCCCGGGACCACTGGCCGTCGCTGGCCTGCAGGTCGCGGGCGGTGACGTCGTTGGCGCAGGTGTAGCCGAAGATCACCTCCGGCACTCGCTCCTCCGGCACTTCGCGGCACAGCCTGCCGAATACCAGCGCCAGCTCGCCCTCGAAGTCGACCCGCTGGGACAACTGCCGCGGCCGGACGATCAGGTCGCCGGGCCCGATCGACCGAGGTCGATGGCTTGAGGAAGATCAGCGGTTCGGCGGGCGGCTCGTTGCCGAGCTCGCGCGCGTGCTCGAGGTAGTTCCGGCCGATAGCCACCACCTTGCTCGGCAGGATCGGTGCCAGCAGCCGGACATCGGCGACCGGATAGCGCGCGCCGGTCAGCGCGACCCCGTCCGGACCTGGCACGAACGGGTGGCCGGAGATCTCCGCGACCATCAGCTCAGCCGGGCTGGCACCGTGCCCGTTCGGCGGAGCTGAGCCGTTCTCCGGGTCGACTACCCCGTACCGAACCTCATCGCCGACGGCAAACCTTGCGATGCGCATGCTCTCCCGTTCCTGCACGTTCAGATGCGGTACCTGGTACTGCGGTGCCTGTTACTGCGGCGCCTGTTACTGCCTTCGGCTGTTACTGCATGTAGCCTTCGACTTCGCTCACCGGGCGGGCAGTGGACGCGCCCGGGTCCTCACCGAACTCACGGCGGGCCCGGCGTTGCCGGAGCAGATCCCAGGCCTGGTCCAGCTGCTCCTCGGTATCACGAAGCTGCTGATGCTCCTCGTCCGTGGTCAGTTCCCCGGCCGCAAGCCGCCTGCGCAGGTCGTGCTCGGTGGCGATGAGCTCGTCGATGTGGCCGAGGATGTCCTTGTCGTCCATCGGATAATCCTTCCTGGCGCGGACGGGCAGGTGCCCATCCTCGCACTCCGGCGTCGCCGCCCGGTGTCAGGGCCGCAGTGTCAGGGCCAGTGCGTACGGTTGGCGCCATGCAGCTGACCCGCCGGCGCATCGTCGCCACCGCGATCGGGCTTCTCGAACACGAGGGCGCCGGCGCGGTTTCTATGAGCAGATTAGCGACCGAGCTGGGCAGCAGTCTGATGGCCCTGTATCACCACGTTCCATCGAAATCTTCCTTGCTGGACGAGGTGGCAGCTGAGGCGCTGGCCGGGCTGGCCACGCCCGAGGTAACCGGCGGCTGGCCGGACCAGGTCAAGGCGCAGGTCGTCGCGCTCCGGGAGGCGGTCGCCACGCGGCCCTGGTCCGCGCTGCTGCTGGCCGCCCAGCCGCGGCGGGCCCTGGGCGCGGCCCGCACCGCCGAGAGCGTGCTGGCGGCGCTGCAGGCCGCCGGGTTCGCCCGTCCGGACGCCATCCGGATAGTCCGGGCGCTGGCTGCCTACCTGCTGGGCACGCTGATCTGCCAGCCCGGCGCTCTGCCGGGCCTGGGCGACCAGGCGGCCACCGGACCGCGGCTGCGCCGGGCTGACTTCCCGCAGCTCGCCGCCGCGCTGGCCGAACCAGCTGATCCAGTGGCGGATTTCGAGTTCGGGCTTGGCCTGCTGCTGAGCGGTGCCGCCGGACAGCAGGCGGCCGGGGCGTTTGATCGCCCCGCCGTGAGGTAGGCCGAAGCCATGGCAACCGCGAAGCAGGTCAGGAAAGCGACACCCGATCCGGGCCCGACGGTCTTCGTCCTCTTCGGCGCTACCGGCGACCTGGCCAAGCGAATGGTTTTGCCAGCCTTCTACCAGCTCGCCCAGCAGGGCCTGCTGCCGAAGAAGTGGCTGCTGGTCGGCAACGGCCGGGGTGACGTGGCGCACGAGGACTTCCGCAAGCACGTGCACGAGTCGCTGGCGGACTTCGGCCCCAAGCCCAAGGCCAAGGAGTGGAAGCCTTTCGCCGAGCGGCTGTACTTCGCCGGCGGCGGGTTCAATACCGACAATCCTGGCAGCCTGCTGGACGTACTGGACAAGGCGCGCACGATGCTCGGCGGAGACCCGCAGCTAGTGCACTACCTCGCGGTCCCGCCGGTGGCGTTCACCGAGCTCACCAAGGCGTTGGGCAAGCACGGCCTGGCCGCCGGGGCGCGGGTCGTCTACGAGAAGCCGTTCGGTACCTCGCCGGAGAAGTTCCGCGCCCTCGACCGGGCGGTGCACTCGGTGCTGAATGAGGAGCAGGTCTACCGGATCGACCACTTCCTGGGCAAGGAGGCCACCCAGGACCTGCACGTGGTCCGCTTCGGCAATAGCCTGTTCGCGGCCGCCTGGGATAAAGCGCACGTCGACTCGGTCCAGATCGACGTGCCGGAGAAGCTCGGCATTTCCGACCGGGCACTGTTTTACGACGCGACCGGCGCGGTGCTCGACATGATGGTGACGCACCTGTTCCAGGTCGCGGCCGAGGTCGCGATGGAGCCACCGGCCAGCCTCGCCGCAGCCGACCTGCAGGCAGCACGGGAGAAGGTCATCAAGTCCTTCCGGCCGCTGGACCCGAAGGAGGTCGTGCTCGGTCAGTTCGCTGGCTATCGCGACGTGCCCGGCATCAAGCCCCGCTCGCAGCAGAACACTTTCGTCGCGGCCCGGCTGTGGATCGACAACCCGCGCTGGCGCGGCGTGCCGTTCTACCTGCGGACCGGCAAGCGGCTGGCTGAGTCTCGGCAGCGCGTCAGCCTTATCCTGCGCAACCCGGACGGGCCGCTCGCGGACCAGCTGCCCGCCGACCCCAGCGTGCTGGCGTTCTCGCTGGCCGGCCAGGGCGAGCTGGACCTGTCGCTGGTGGCGAAGAAGCCCGGCGCCGGGCTGCAGCTCGAAGAGACCACCGCGTCGATCAACCTGGCCAGCATGAAGGGCGCGGATCCGCTGCCGCCGTATGTCCGGCTCCTGCATGACGTGCTGATCGGCGACCGGTCCCTGTTCACCCGGCCGGACGGCCTGGCCGCGGTCTGGAAGGTCGCCGAGCCACTGCTGACCAAGCCGCCGCGTGTCGTCCCGTACGAGCCGGGATCCTGGGGCCCGGTCCAGGCAGCCAAGCTGGTGGCGCCCGGCCGGTGGCTACTCGGCCAGTAACGCAGCCAGCACCTAGCGGTACTGGCCGGCCATGCCCTCGACCGCGGCTTTGGCCTCGGCCAGGCCGAGACCGGTCATGCTCCGGTAGATCTTGATCGCTTCGATCAGCTTGCCGCGCTGCAGGGCACTGACGAGCTCAGGCGGTACCGCCGCCCCGGCCGGGCCAGGAGGCGGGCCGGCGCTCGGCATGGCGTCGTAGCCGAAGCCTGCTGCGGTGCGCTGACGCCGCGCGCACGGTGCCGCTGACGGCGGTGCCGCTGACGGCGGTGCCGCTGACGGCAGCGGCCGGGTCAAGTCCGAGGTGCGGGTACAGGTAGCCGATCTGCAGCTCGAGTCTGGTCAGGCGGGCAAGTTCATCAGGAGACATAACGGCATGCTAGGTGCCGCCGCCGCGATGTCGGCGGCCGGCGAAGTCTCTTCGTAGTCTCAGATCTGTAGCACCCGTTGCGGTCCCTGACGCCGCTAACAGATCTTGTGCACCCAGCCGTGCGGATCCGGTAGCTGTCCGAACTGCAGGCCGAGCAGGTGCTGGCGCAGCCGGGTGGTGACCGGGCCTGGCTGGCCGCCGCCGATGGTCCAGCTGCTCGCCCGGCCTTTCACCTCGCCGACCGGGGTAATCACCGCGGCGGTGCCGCAGGCGAATACCTCGGTAATCTCACCCGCCGCGCAGCCGGACTGCCAGTCCGCCACCGAGATCGAGCCCTCTGCGACCCCGATGCCCAGCTCGGGCGCCAGCTCCAGCAGGGACGCCCTGGTGATACCGGGCAGCAGCGTGCCGGTCAGGGCCGGCGTCATGATCCTGGCGTCCGGGCCGGAGCCGTAGACGAAGAACAGGTTCATCCCGCCCATCTCCTCGACCAGGCGGTGCTGCCGGGCGTCGAGCCAGACCACTTGCTCGCAGCCGTGGTCGATCGCCTCCAGCTGGCCGGCAAAGCCGCCTGCGTAGTTGCCTCCCGTCTTGGCCGCACCCGTGCCGCCGGGTGCAGCCCTGGTGTAGGAGTCGGCGAGCCAGACCGACACCGGCCGGACGCCGCCGGAGAAGTAGGCGCCGGCCGGGGCGGCGATGATCGTAAAGGTGTAGGACGAAGAAGGCCTGCTGACGCCGAGGCCGACTTGGGTCGCGATCATGAACGGCCGCAGGTAAAGGCTGTGCTCCTCGGCATCGGGTACCCAGTCCCGATCCTGGGTCACCAGCAGCTCGATGGCCCGGACGAACGTATCCTCCGGTAGCTGCGGCATCGCCATCCGGGCGGCCGAGCGGTTGAATCTGGCCGCGTTCGCGTAAGGCCGGAACATGACGACGGCGCCGCCGGCCTGGCGGTAGGCCTTCAGGCCCTCGAAGATCTCCTGGGCGTAGTGCAATACCGCGGTGGCCGGGTCGAGGCTGAAGGGCCCGTACGGCCGTAGCCGGGCGTCATGCCAGCCGCGTCCTTCGTCCCACTCGATCGTCACCATGTGATCAGTGAAGATCCGGCCGAAGCCCGGCTGGGCCAGCAGCTCCGCGCGGCGCTGGCTTGGCACGGGCGACGGGGAGGGCTGGATCTCGAACGAGATCGCGTCCCTCGCACCTGCGGTCATCGAGGTCCTCCTAGCCGGGCCGGCGCCGTTGCCGCAACCCGCAAGCTCTGCGCTAGCCCGCCACCCGCTCCGCGATGTCGTCACCGATCTCGGGCGTGGAGCGCGGCGACCACGCGCCCTGCCGCTCCAGCAAGTCATCCGAGACTGCCTGCTCGATCCGCGCCGCCTCGGCTGACAGACCTAGATGCTCGCACAACATCGCGGCCGACAGGATCGCCGCGGTGGGATCCGCCTTCTGCTTGCCCGCTATGTCGGGCGCGCTGCCGTGCACCGGCTCGAACATGCTGGGCGCCGTCCGCTCCGGGTTGATGTTGGCGCTGGCGGCCAGGCCGATGCCGCCCGCTACCGCGGCGCCGAGAGCGGTCAGGATGTCGCCGAACATGTTGTCGGTCAGGATGACATCGAACCGTTCCGGATGGGTCAGGAAGTAGACCGCGGCCGCGTCCATGTGGCAGTACTCGGTCGTCACGCCCGGGTACTCGCCGGATACGTCCGTGACCGTCCGGCGCCACAGGTCACCGGCGTAGGCCAGCACGTTGCTCTTGTGCACCAGGGTCAGCTTGCGCCGCGGCCGCTCGGCCGCTCGCTGCAGCGCGTACCTGGCCACCCGGCCGACACCGAACGCGGTGTTGATGCTCTCCTGCGTCGCCACCTCATGCGGGGTGCCCTTGCGCATGATCCCGCCGGCCTCGATGTAGGGACCCTCGGTCCCTTCGCGCACGACCAGCATGTCGACCGACTCCTGCCGCACCGCGGTGAGCGGCGACGCGACGCCCGGGTACAACCGGACTGGCCTGAGATTGACGTACTGATCGAACTCGAAGCGCACGCGCAGCACCAGGCCGCGCTCGAGCAGCCCGCTCGGGACGCCCGGATCACCGACAGCGCCGAGCAGGATCGCGTCATGCTGCGCGATCTCGCCGAGGACCGAATCCGGCATCACCTCGCCGGTCCGGTGCCAGCGCTGGGCGCCGAGGTCGTAACTAGTGGGCTCGATGGCCAGCGTGCCGACGGCACGCAGCACCTTGATCGCCTCCGCGACGACCTCAGGGCCGATGCCGTCGCCGCCGATCACCGCAAGCCGGATGCTCTGTGCTGTCACGGGAGTACCTTACTGGCCGGCTGCGGCCAGCTGGCAAGGTCCGGCGGGTCACGCGGACGGGTCGGCGACGGATCAGGCCTGGTCCAGGTCGACCACCCTGGCTGCCTCCGCTCCGATCGCGCTGGCGATATCGGCGAGCAGATCCGGCGGCACGGCCGAGTCAACGGTCAGCACGATAAGCGCGTCGCCACCTTGCGCGTGCCGGCAGACCTGCATCCCGGCGATGTTGATGTCACGTCCGCCGAGGATCTGGCCGACCGTGCCGACGACGCCCGGCCGGTCGCTGTAGCCGAGGAACACCATGTGATCGGCCGGGGCAATCTCCGCATCCAGTCCGTTGACCTCGACCAGCCGCTCCGCCTGGCGCAGGCCGGTCAGCGTGCCGCTGACGGATGTCAGGTGCCCGTCGGGCGCCGTGCCGCGGAGCGTCAGCAGGTTGCGCCAGTCCGGGCTTGCCTCGTCGGTGCTCAGCGTGATCTCGACGCCGCGTTCCTTCGCCACCAGCGGTGCGTTCACGTAGGTGACAGGTTCCTCCGCGACGGCGCCGAACAGGCCCTTCATCGCGGCCAGTTCCAGCACGCTGACGTCCAGCCCGGCCAGCTCGCCCTTAGCCTCGATCGCCACCGCCGGCGCCGCGCCGCCGGCCAGCGCGGCGAAGATCCGGCCGAGCTTCTCCGCCAGCGGAAGCCACGGCCGAAGTTCTTCGGCCACGGCGCCGCCCTGAACATTGACGGCGTCGGGTACGAACTCTCCGTCCAGGGCGAGCCGCACAGACCGGGCGACCTGGGTGCCGGCCTTCTCCTGTGCTTCGCTCGTGCTGGCCCCCAGGTGCGGCGTCATGACCACGTTATCCAGCTCGAACAGCGGGCTGTCGGTGCACGGTTCCCGCACGTAAACGTCGACGCCTGCGCCGGCCACCCGGCCTTCCTTGAGCGCGCTGGCCAGCGCGGCCTCATCGACGATGCCGCCACGGGCGGCATTGATGATGCGGACTTCGGGCTTGACCAGATGCAGCTCGCGGTCGCCGATCAAGCCGGTGGTCTCCGCGGTCTTCGGCAAGTGCACGCTGATGAAATCGGCCTCGGCCAGCAACTCGTCCAGGCCGACCATCTGGACGCCGAGCTGTGTCGACCGGGACGCCGGGACGTACGGGTCGTAGGCGATGATCGTCATGCCGAAGGCAGCGAGCCGCTCGGCCACCAGCATGCCGATCCGGCCCAGGCCGAGGATTCCGGCCACCTTGTCCTGCAGCTCGACGCCGGTGTACTTCGACCGCTTCCACTGGCCTTCCTTGAGCGCGGCCATCGCCTGCGGCACGTTGCGCGCGAGGGCAAGCAGCAGCGCCACGGCGTGCTCGGCCGCACTGACGATGTTGGAGGCAGGAGCGTTCACCACCAGGACGCCGGCCTTGGTGGCAGCGTCCACGTCGACGTTGTCCAGGCCCACGCCCGCCCGTGCCACGACCCGCAGCCGTGGTCCGTGCGCGATGGCCTCAGCGTCGATCTGGGTAGCGCTGCGCACGATGACGGCGTCGGCGTCGGCGAGCGCGGCGAGCAGCTTGCTCCGGTCGGATCCGTCGGTATAGCGAACCTCGAAGGAGGACTCGAGCAGGGCGATGCCGGCCGGCGAGAGTTCCTCGGTGACCAGGACGACGGGTGCAGACACAGATCCTCCGGAATCGCGGCGTCAGGCTCAAAGTCTATAGATCGGGTTGTCTGCTGCTTCACGGTCACCGCAGTGCCGGACTGTGCCGTGGCTCCCGATAGCCAGCTGCTCTGGTGACGTCGCCAGAATTCTTGACGGCCGCCTATCAAAGTGATATCACTTTGATAGGCGGCCGGATCGACCGGTACCGCAGATCGAAGGAGGCATCCGATGCAAGCACAGAAGACGAACGTCACTCCCCCGCCGTCGGTCCTCAGCAGGCTGCACGTGATCGGGTCATGGGACTACCAGCACCCCGAGGTTTCGGTCAGGACGCGCGTGGGCGCCGCTCTTTTCGACCTGAGCCTTGGCCTCATCCTCGTCACCCATGGCTACTGGATCGGCGCGGTTCCGCTGGTGGCCGCAGTGCTGCTGCTCTGGAGTGGCAAGCGGGTTCAGCGGAGCATGCAGAGCGTGCAGAACTAACCTGCAGCAGTACCTGAGAAGCTAGGCCATCGGCGTGATGGCCTAGCCTGGTCGGCCGATGCGGCCCGTCACCGTTATTCCGGGATCCGGCCAGCACCGCTAAAATCGCTCGACATGTTCATCACGGCCCTCGTCAACCTCTATACCCGCGATATCGAAGCCGGGCTGCGCTTCTATCGCGATCTCCTCGGTTTCGCAGAGACGTTCCGTACTCCGGCCGAGGGCGTCCCCGAGCACGTCGAACTCCAGCTGAACGGCTTCACCGTCGGTCTGGGCACCGTCGAGGCGGCCAGCAGGGTGCATGGCATCGAGGCCGCGCCCGGCAGCCCGGCCATGGTCCTGGTCGTCTGGAGCGACGACGTGGATACGGCCTGCGCGGAACTGGCGGCCGCCGGGGTACCGGTGCTTCAGCCGCCGCACGACACCGGCAACAACAACCGGAATGCCTTGCTACGAGATCCGGACGGAAACCTCGTGGAGATCGTCGCCAAGAGGTCCTGACAGGTCGGTGGCGTTAGCCCGCCGGCGCGGCAGTCGGTGCGGCCGACTCCAGCGAACCGCCGGGGCCTGAACCTTCGCCGGAGAAGGCAGGCTGATCCGCGGGTGCCAGGTGGACGCCGGGGCCTGGCGCCATTGACTCGATCCCCGTCGCGGTCATCGGCCGTGCCACCAGGTAGCCCTGACCGAGGCCGCAGCCCATGGCCCGCAGCAGCTCCAGCTGCTCGGGCCGCTCGATTCCCTCGGCCACGATCTCGATGCCGAGGTCGTGGCCGACCTGGACGATCGTCCTGGTCAGCATGGCGAGCGTGCCGTCGGTGCCGAGTCCGGCCACGAACGACGGGTCGATCTTGATGATGTCCACCGGCAGCTGGCGCAGATAGGCCAGCGAAGCGTAGCCGGTGCCAAAGTCGTCGATCGCGAGCCGGATGCCGAGCTGCCGCAGCCTGGCCAGCCCGTCCATAGCGGGGCTGCCGATCTCGATCAGCACCCGCTCGGTCACTTCGAGCGTCAGGGCCGACCTCGGCAGCCCGGAATCATCCAGCGCCGCCAGCACCGACTCGGCGAACCCGGC
Source organism: uncultured Actinomycetota bacterium (assembly GCA_963713585.1). Lineage (GTDB taxonomy): Bacteria > Actinomycetota > Actinomycetes > Streptosporangiales > Streptosporangiaceae > JAJYUU01. The sequence continues at coordinate 127,062 of CAVQMG010000006.1, forward strand.
CGCGCTAAGCTGCCGCAGCGAGAAGTTGACCGACAGCCCGACCAGCCAGCCTGACTGCCGCCAGGCGGCGACTTGCCGGCACGCGCGCGCTAGCACGAGATGGCCTAGCCCGATGATCAGGCCGGAGTCCTCCGCCACGCCGAGGAACTCGGCAGGCTCCACGCCAACGCCGTCGCGCGACCATCGGACCAGCGCCTCGACACTGCTCACCCTGGCCGTCGACAACTCCACCACTGGCTGGTATTCGATGCTCAGATCGCCGTCTTCGATGGCCGCCCGCAGATCGGTGGCCAGTTCCAGCCGCCGGATCACGTCCACATGCATGTGCGCGGCGAAGACCTCGACCCGGCCGCCACCGGAATCCTTGGCCCTGGACATGGCCAGGTCGGCGTTGCGCAGCAGGTGCTCGGCCACGTCGGGGTCGGCGAACGCCACACCGAGGCTGGCGGTGATCGACATGTCCCGGCCTGCGACCTGGAACGGCTCGGCCGCAATGGCGCCCGCCAGCCGCTCGGCGACGTCGACGATCTCCTGCGGGCTGGCCGCGCCCTCGATCAGAACGGCGAACTCGTCGCCGCCCCAGCGGGCTACCGTGTCGTGCGCCGGGACCGTGCCCCGCAGCCGCCGGCCAGCCTGCGCGAGGACCAGGTCACCAGCTCCGTGGCCGACCGAGTCGTTGATAGCGGTGAATCCGTCTAGGTCGACGAAGATGGCCCCGATCCGCTCCGCTGAGCCGGAACCGGCCGCAGCTTGCCGGGCTAGCAGGTCCTTGGCCCGTTCTTCCAGGTAGGACCGGTTCGGCAGACCGGTAAGCCCGTCGTGGAAGGTCAGGTGCGTGACCTGCTGCCGCAGCGCGACCTGGTCGCTCACATCTCTGGCCGTGATGAGCAGCAGATCGGGCCGGCTCGCCTCGGAGTAGCGGGAGATGCTCGCCCGGACGTGCCGCCAGGTTCCGTCTGACGACCTGACCCGGCAGGCCAAGTCCGCGGCCGTGGCCGGACCGCCAGCCCGGGCCGAGGCCGCCGCCGTCATCGCGTCCCGGACATCGTCGGGATGCACCAGGTCGGGCAGCTTGATGCCGGTCAGTTCAGCCGGGGCGTAGCCGAAGTGCGCCACGGCCTTGCTCGCGTAGCCGACCAGGCCAGCGTCATTGCACAACAGCACCACGTCGCTGGTCCGGTCCGCGAGCTGGTGGAACTGGCTGTCTGATTCCTCGGCCAGCGCCGACATCGCGGCTGCCTGCCGCAGCAGGCCGACGATCTTCGCGGTCAGGCCGAGCATCACGGCGGCAGCTGCGATCAGCGGCACCGGACCGCTGCTGCCCCAGGTCACGATCGCGAAGATGAAGGTAACCAGCGCGGCAATTCCGGCCGACGCCAGCGCGATCAGCGTAGCCAGCGGTGGCTCAGCCGCGGCCGCCTCATCGTCATCTGACCCGGCCACCGGGTCGGCCGCGCGCCCCGAGGTACCGAACGCGCTCGCACCGAGCAGGCAGAGCGCCGCGAGCCACAGCACTTGCGGCCAGCTGCCAGGGTGCACGCCGGAGGCTCGCGCCTGAACGGCAAGGAAGTCTCCGACGGTGGCCGCGCACAGCGCCAGGTAGGGCGCGATCCCGCGACGTCCGGCCCTGATGGCCAGCCAGAGCGTGCCGCCGAGCACGGCCAGGTCGATGGCGGGGTGGATGAGCTCGACGACGAAGTAGCCGGGGCCAATCTGGGCGGCCGCATAGGCCGAACGGAGAACGGCGATCCAGCCGAGGCTGAAGATCGCGAGCCAGAGCAGGCAGCCATCGACAGCGCGGCCGCCTCCCCAGAGCCGGCCACCGAAGCGGTGGCCCGCCGTATCGCTGGCCTCGCCGGTGCTGGCATCGGCGGTGCTCGCACCGGCTGGGCTCGCACCGGCCGGGCGGGCCTCGGCCGGGCTGGCACCGGCCGGGCCCGCGTCCCGGCGGCCATCTGCCTCGCGCAACCGGACCAGGCCGACGATCAGGGCCGGCAGCCCGAGCAAGGCGAGCAGGTCGCTGAGGGTGAGCTGGATCACCGAGGAGCTGACTGCGCCGGTGCCGACGCCCTGCACCGCGAAAGCCGCGCCCCAGGCCACTGCCACGACCGCCAGCCAGCGGTTCGCCGCGGTGCCCTCACGCCAGCGGCGTGCCAGCAGCGCGATTGCCGCCAGGGCAACCACGACACCGAGCGCGGTCCAGGCAGGGGCGGACGGACTCATAGCAGTACTCAGACCTCCTGTCGGCTGTGTCGTATGACCAGACCGAACTCGTGCTGAGCGAGCTAAGACACCGCAGGCCGCATGGCTGTGCAGGGAGGTCATGCCTGCGGCTCGTCCTTGAGCGACGGCAGCACACGACACGCGTACGGTGTCCACAAACCCGGCAGGCAAGCGCCGTCCGCCGGGAACATCTTGTGCTCGCAGAATTAGTAAAGCGGATGCACTCTATGGCGCACAGGTCACGCTTCGATTGAGGAAGGGCCTACACACGGCGACAACTTTGCGTCAGTTCGTGATCAAGGCTGTGACCTGCAGGAATCTAATAATCGCCGGTGATGACGTTCGCAAGTGGCTCGCCATTCAGGTAACGCTCAGCTTGCTCGCGGATGAAGGTCAGCGCCGTCATAGCCGAGTAAGGGGTAGATGCACCTACGTGCGGCGTAATGAATGCATTCGGCATTGCCCAGAGCGGGTGGCCCGCCGGCAGCGGCTCCGGATCGGTGACGTCCAGCACGGCGGCCAGGCGTCCCGAGCGTAGTTCGGCCACCAGGTCATCGGTCACCACCAGCACGCCGCGCGCCGCATTGACCAAGAGCGCGCCGTCCTTCATCCGGGCCAGGAAGGCCGCGTCGACCATGCCGACTGTCTCGGCTGTGACCGGCGCCAGCATGATCGCCACGTCGGCACCGGGCAGCAGGCCTGACAGCTGCGACACCGGGCTGACGCCGTCGCGGGCCGTTCTGGCCACCCGGCTGATCTCGACCTCGAAGCCGGCCAGCCGGCGCTCGACCGCCCGGCCGATCGAGCCGTGCCCGACGATCAGGACCTTCTTGCCCGCCAGGCAGTCGGTGAACCGGTAGCTCCACCGTCCGGCGGCCTGCTCGGTGGCGAAGTACGGAAACTTGCGAAGCGCGGCGATGGTCGCGCCGATTACCCACTCCGCGGTGCTCGCATCGTGCACCCCGCGGGCGTTGCACAGCACGGCCCCGGCCGGACGAGCGGCCGGACCCGGTCGAAGCCGGCCGTCATCGTCTGGACCACCTTCAGCCGTGGCATCTGGGTCATGGCCTCGACCGCCTCGGCCGACGGGAAAAACGGCGGCACGTAGAACTCGACCTTGGCCGCCGACGGCGGCAGCGCCGCCCGTCCGGCGCTACTACCTCGACGACGGCGCCGGGCACGCCCTCCAGCGCCTCGGCGACCGGTTCGGCCGGCACCCAGAAGGTGTGAACAGCCATAGGGGACCTCGCTCACCGTCGGGCGGCCGGCTGCAGCGGGCGGGCTGCGCCGGGACCGGCCGCCACGGCAGGATACTGCTGCTGGTGTTGATCCCCCGCCGCAGACCACGGCCCCTCGATCCGCGGGAAGACTGGCTGAGGCGGCGGGAGCTGGCCGCCGGAGTTAGCGCAGGCAGCCGCCACCCTGGCCGCCAGGTCCGGCAGGAACGGCCAGATCTCGGCCGCGAGCACCTGGCAGGCCGCGATCAGTGCGCCGAGCACCTGGTCAAGCCGCCGCCCGGCAGCGACGTCCCCGGCCCGTTCGGCCCTGGCCAGGTGCCAGGGCTCGGTCGCCTCGACGTACCTGTTCGCCTGCTCGACAATCTCCCAGACCGCGGCGGCGCCGGTCCGGAAGTCACATCTGGCCAGGGCTGCCCGGACCGCTTCCGGCGCGCGCTCGATCGCCGCCAGCAGCGCGGCCGCGTCGGCGGGCCAGTCGCCCCGCCAGGCGAGCCGGCCAGATGACCGTCGGCTGCTGCCGCCAGCCAGCGACTGCCCGGCGGCCCGCAGGGCAGGACCACTCCGCCGCGGTAGGCGTGGGCCAGCGAGACAACCCGGTTCACCAGATTGCCGAGGCCGTTGGCCAGATCATCGTTGGCCCTGGCGATGAGCTTGCCGACGGTGAAGTCGGTGTCGCCGGTACGCGGCACGTCGCGCACCAGCCACCAGCGCAGGGCGTCGGTGCCGTACCGGTCCGCCAGGACAACCGGGTCGTTGTCACTGGCCAGCCCGCCCGCCGCCGATTTGCTGATCTTGGCGCCGTCGACGGTGAGGTAGTCGTGCACGAAGATCTCGGTTGGCAGCGGCTGGCCCGCGGAGAGCAAGATCGCTGGCCAGTAGACCGCGTGGAAGCGCAGCACGCCCTTGCCGACCACGTGCACCCGCCGGTCCGCGTCGGTCCACCAGCGCCGGTAGTCGGCTCCGCGCGCCCCCTCGGCGCCGAAGTTCAGCGAGGTCACGTAGTTGCCGAGCGCATCCCACCAGACATAGATCACCTGGCTCGGATCGCCGGGTACCTCAATGCCCCAGCCCCGGGCCCGCTGCACTGACCGGGAGGCGCTGAAGTCCGCCAGGCCTGAGGCGATGAAGCCGAGTACCTCGTTCCGCCGGCTGGCCGGCTCGATCCGCAGCCGCCCCGAAGTGATCTCCTCGGTCAGCTGCCCGGCGTATTTCGACAGCCGGAAGAACCAGTTCTCCTCCTCGACCAGCTGCGGCGGCGTGCCGTGCTCCGGACAGTTGCCGCCGGCCAGCTCGGCCTCAGGGTAGAACTGCTCGCAGCCGACGCAGTACAGCCCCTGGTAGGCCCTCCGGTACAGGTCACCACTGGCCTGACAGGCCCGCCAGAGCCGCTCCACGCCCGGCCGGTGCCGGGGGTCGCTGCTGGTACGGATGAAGTCGTCGAAGCTGAGCGACAGGTGCTCGCGCAGCGCCGCGAACTCGCCCGCGTTGCGGTTCACCAGTTCCCTGGTGCTGATGCCCTCGGCCTGCGCGGCCAGCACGTTCTTGAGCGAGTTGTCGTCGGTACCGCTCTGCAGCCGCACCTCGTCGCCGATCCGGCGATGATGGCGGGCCAGCACATCGGCCTGCACCAGTTCCAGCGCATGACCGACGTGGGCGCGCGAGTTGACGTAAGGGATGGTGGTGCTGAGATACAGCCTGGTCATCGGAACCTCCTGACATCAGGGGCACCGACCCCGCACATGAATCGAGGCCCCTGAAGGGCCTCGTGCGGACTTAGTCCTGGCAGCGTGAGATGGCCCCGGCTAGCGGGGCATCATCTCCTGATGCGCGAAGGACTGCATGACGCCAGCTTACCCGGCGGCAGCAGTCACCGGCCACCGCGGCTCGGGGCGAGCGCAAAATCCGCGTCCACGACGTACCGGACGTCGGCCGGATCGGCCGGGCCGGCCAGCCTGAACTCCTGAATCAGCGAGTCGCGGACGCCAAAGACAGCGTCGCTGCCCAGGTACTCGTTCGCCGCATCGAAGATATGCGTCGTCACCGGCTGATATCCAGGCGCGGAGACGATCGCATGCACGTGCGCGGCTCGCCAATTATGCCGGCCAGACGCGGCGAACACCGTCCCCACCGGTCCATCGACCGGCACCGGGTAACTCACCGGACGGACCGTCCTGAATGCGTAACTGCCGTCGGGGCCGGTGGTGAAGATGCCGCGCAAGTTGAAATCGGGCTGAGCGGGATCCTGGATGTCATACCGGCCTTCGCCGTCGCATTGCCAGACGTCGAGCGTCGCCGCCGCGATCGGCTGGCCGGCCGGGTCGGTCACCCGGCCGCGGATGAGCGTCGGCTCGCCGTCCTGCGGCCGGCCGATCTGGTCACCGGGCTGCTTGTGCGGTGCCCCCGGCCGGTAGAACGGCCCGAGCACAGTCGGATCGGTCGCTCCCTCCGCCGCGTTGATGGTCTCGACGAGGGAGGACAGCCCGAGCACGTCGGACAGCAGGATGAACTCCTGCCGCTTCGGATCGCACTTCTGCCCGACCGCGGTGAGGAACTCCAGGCCCGCCATCCACTCCTGCGTGCTGAGCCCTGTCTCGGTCGCGAACGCGTGCAGGTGCCTGATCAGGGCGGTCAGCAACTCCCGCAGCCGCGGATCAGCGGTGCCCTCGTAGGCTCGCAGGACTTCCTCGGTCAGCCGCTCGCGTCATTACTGCCGGGGCCAGCGTGAGACGTCACCATCTGATTCAGCTTAAGCGGGTTGCCGGGCAGTCATCACCACGCCGCGAGCCTGGCTGCCGTCCGCGGCCGTCCACGTCGCGCTGACCGTACCGGGCCCGGCCTGGCCGCCGGCCGTACCCAGCACCCGAACGAAGTCGATCTCCGGCCGCCCGGCCGCTGAGCCAGCCAGCGGCTCGGAGCGGACCGTCAGGTCAGGCTTGTTGCTCTCGCTCTGTGCCTGTGCCTGCGCGCGGCCAGCGATGAGCTCGGCGGCCTGGCCCAGCAGCACCGGGTCGCGGGCGCCGTCGTAGACCCAGCGGTGGCCGAGCACGCCGTGCTCAGTAGTGCCGATCAGGGCGCCGTCGCCGCCGGGCAGCGGGTCACCGCGGTAGGTCAGCGGCATCAGGTAGGCGATCGCGTCCTCGCCCGTGCCGTCGAGCACGACCATGAACTCGATCCCGACCGCACCGGCGGGGTCGTCCAGCCGGAACCCGCCCGCTTTGGTCAGCTGCGGTCCAATCGGCTGCGGTCCGGACGGCTGCGGCCGGTACCAGTCCTGCTGCACCAGCCAGCCGGACAGCAGCTCCAGCTTGCCGGGCACGAGCGTGGTGCGGTGGATAACGGCCATGTCGCTCCGTTCGGACGGTCGAGGTGCTCAGCTCAGCCGCTGCAAGATCAGCTCTCGCACGCGGTTGGCGTCGGCGCGGCCGCGGGTGGCCTTCATGACCTGGCCGAGCAGCGCGCTCGCTGCGGCCGTCTTGCCCTCTCGGATCTTGGCGGCGATGTCAGGGTTGGCGGCGATCACCGCGTCCACCGCCTCGGCCAGCGCGCCGTCGTCGCTGACCACGGCGAGACCGCGGGCGGCGACGACAGCGTCGGGGTCGCCCTCGCCCGCCAGCACGCCATCCAGCACCTGCCGGGCCAGCTTGTCGTTCAGCGATCCGGCTGCGACCAGCTCGCTCACCCTGGCGACCTGCGCCGCGGTGATAGGCAGGTCCGACAGTTCGACACCGCGCTCGTTAGCGTGCCTGGCCAGCTCGCCCAGCCACCACTTGCGGGCGTTAGCCGGTGAGGCCCCGGCCGCGACAGTCGCACCGACCAGGTCCAGCGCGCCGGCGTTGCGCAGCGCCGTCATGTTCGCCTCGGACAGGCCCCACTCGGCCTGCAGGCGGCTACGGCGGGCAGCCGGCAGCTCGGGCAGGCTGGCCCGGATCTGCTCGACCCACTCGGTGTCCGGTGCCAGCGGCACCAGGTCAGGCTCGGGGAAGTAGCGGTAGTCCTGCGCCTCTTCCTTGCTCCGGCCGGAGGTCGTCGTGCCGTTGTCCTCGTGAAAGTGCCTGGTCTCCTGCACCACCCGGCTGGCCGGCGTTGAGCACCGCGGCCTGGCGCTCGATCTCGAACGTGACCGCGCGCTCGACCGACCGCAACGAGTTCACGTTCTTCGTCTCGGTCCTGGTCCCCCACTCGGTGGCGCCGCGGACGGCCAGCGAGGTGTTGACGTCGCACCGGAGCGAGCCCTCTTCCATCCGGACGTCAGAAACGCCCAGCGACCGCAGCAGGTCCCGCAGGTCGGTGACATACCCCCGGGCGACCTGCGGGGCCAGCGCACCGGTGCCGGCCACCGGCTTGGTGACGATCTCGACCAGCGGGATGCCCGCCCGGTTGTAATCGACCAGGGAGTAATCGGCACCGTGGATCCGGCCGGTGGCGCCGCCCATGTGCAGCGACTTGCCGGTGTCTTCCTCTAGGTGCACCCGCTCAATGCCGACCCGGAATTCCTGCCCCTCGACCACCACGTCCAGCCAGCCGTTGGTGCACAGGGGCTCGTCGTACTGCGAGATCTGGAAGTCCTTCGGCATGTCCGGGTAGAAGTAGTTCTTCCGGGCGAACCGGCTCCAGGTTGCGATCGTGCAGTTCAGCGCGAGCCCGATCCGGATGGTGTACTCGATCGATGTCCGGTTGGCCACCGGCAGCGAGCCGGGCAGCCCCAGGCAGACCGGGCAGACGGCCGAGTTCGGCTCGAGCCCGAAGGTGGTCGGGCAGCCGCAGAACATCTTCGTCGCGGTGCCGAGCTCGACGTGCGTCTCCAGCCCGATCACCGGCTCGTAGACCGCCAGCGCCTCGTCGTAGGACACCAGCTCATCCACCACGGTCATCGTCCGCCTCCCAACGGTGCCGCCTGCGTCAGCGGTGGTGCCTGAGCCAGCAGGGGACCTCCCCATCGCTGTTCGAGCGCGGCCTCGACCGCCGCGCCTACCCGGTACACCCGGTCGTCGGCCAGCACCGGCGCCATGATCTGCAGCCCCACCGGCAGTCCGTCTTCCGGAGCCAGCCCGCAGGGCACCGATATGGCCACGTTCCCGGCAAGGTCTGACGGGATGGTGCACAGATCGGCCAGGTACATCGCCATCGGATCGTCGGCCCGGTCGCCGATGCCGAACGCGGTCGTCGGCGTCGTCGGCGACACCAGCACGTCGACCTGCTCGAACGCCGCGTCGAAGTCCCGGCAGATGAGCGTGCGCACCTGCTGCGCCTTGCCGTAGTAGGCGTCGTAGTAGCCGCTGGACAGCGCGTAAGTGCCGAGGATGATCCGGCGCTTGACCTCGGCCCCGAACCCCTGCGCCCGAGTCAGCGACATGACCTCCTCGGCGTCCGCGGTCCCGTCGTCACCGGCCCGCAGCCCGTAGCGCATGGCGTCGAACCGGGCCAGGTTCGATGAGCACTCGCTGGGCGCGATCAGGTAGTAAGCGGGCAGCGCGTAGGTGAAATGCGGGCAGGACACCTCGACCACCTTGGCGCCGAGCGATTCCAGCAGCTCGACCGCCTCGGTGAACCTGGCCTGCACACCTGGCTGGTAGCCGTCACCGCTGAACTCGGTCACTACGCCCACGCGCAGGCCGGACACGTCGCCGTGCCGGGCGGCCGCGACCACCGGCGGTACCGGCGCGTCCACCGAGGTCGCGTCCATGGGGTCGTGCCCGGACATCACTTGGTGCAGCAGCGCCGCGTCGAGCACGTTGCGAGCCAGCGGGCCCGGCGTGTCCAGCGACGAGGCGAACGCGATCAGGCCGTAGCGGGACGAGCCGCCGTAGGTGGGCTTGGTGCCGACGATGCCGCAGACCGCGGCGGGCTGGCGGATCGAGCCGCCGGTGTCAGTCCCGATCCCGAGCGGCGCCTCGTACGCGGCGACCGCGGCCGACGAACCGCCGGACGAGCCGCCAGGGACCCGGCTGAGGTCCCACGGGTTATGGCTCGGGCCGTAGGCAGAGTTCTCCGTGGACGAGCCCATCGCGAACTCGTCCATGTTCGTCTTGCCCAGGATGATCACCCCGGCGTCGCGCAGCCGCCTGGTGACGGTCGCGTCGTACGGCGGCCGCCAGCCTTCCAGGATCTTCGACCCGGCGGTCGTCGGCATATCCGTGGTGGTCATGACGTCCTTGAGCGCCAGCGGCACCCCGGCCAGCGGGCCTAGCGGCTCGCCGGCCGCGCGCTTGCGATCGACGTCTTCGGCCGCGGCCAGCGCGCCGATGCCCGCCACGTACAGGAACGCGTGCACGTCGGAATCGACCTCGACGATCCGGTCCAGGTGGGCCTGAGTCACCTCGACGGCGGAGACCTCGCCGGAAGCGATCGCCGCGGCGATCTGGGCCGCGGTCAGGCGGGTCAGCTCAGTAGGTTCGGCGGTCATCTCAGTCCTCCGTCAGGATGCGCGGAACCCGGAACCTGCCCTGTTCGGCCGCGGGCGCGCAGGCCAGCGCCTGCTCCGGCGTGAGCGGCGGCCGCACCACATCGTCGCGGAGCACGTTGACCACCGGCACTGCATGCGTCATCGGCGGGATCCCCTCGGCCGCGACCTCCTGCACCCGGGCGACTGCCCCGATGATCTGGTCAAGCTGGCCGGCAAAGTGGTCGAGCTCGGCGTCGGTCAGCGCCAGCCGCGCCAGCCTGGCCAGGTGCTCGACCTCGTCCCTGGTAATTGCCATGCAGGCCATCCTATTGGCCACCTGCCGGGCCATCCCATCGCATTAACCGGTCGGCACCCGGCCGGCCCGGGGCTAGAGAGCGCTGGCCTGCTGAGGCTTGCCTTCGGGCACCGGACGGGGAACGTGGCCGATCGTCCCCCCGTGCTCGGCCAGCCCGTGTTCAGCCAGCCCGAGGTCGGCCCGCCGGTGCTCGGCCAGCCACGCGGTCGCCGACATCGCGTTCATCGGCCGGGCGAAGTGCCAGCCCTGCGCCGCCACGCAGCCCATCTCGAGCAGGGCCGCGGCGACCTCGGCCGACTCGACGCCCTCGGCCACCGAGCGGATGCCGAGGGCTGCCGCGAGGTCCAGGATCGACTTCACCACGACCTCGTCGTCGGGCGACTCGAGCAGGCGGCCGACGAACGAGGAGTCCACCTTGACCTCGCTGACCGGCAGCCGCTTCAGCCGGACCAGCGAGGAGTAGCCAGTGCCGAAGTCATCCAGGCTGAGGCCGACGCCGATCTCGGCCAGCGCCTCCGCGGTGGTGACCGCGTGGGCGGGCTCGCTGGTCAGTACCCGTTCATCGATCTCGACCATGAAGCACGACGGCGGCACGTGATGGCGGGTCAGGCATTGCTCGACCACTTCGGCCAGGCCGGTGTCGAGCAGGTCGCGACCGGACACGTTGACCGACATCTGCACGTCGTGGCCCGCCTGTCGCCAGAGCGCGACCTGGGCCACGGCAGTCTCGATGACGTACGCGGTGACTTCCCGCATCAGGTAGGACTGCTGCACCACCGGGATGAAGTCGTCAGGCGTGAGGACGCCGCGGACCGGATGCCGCCATCGGACCAGCGCCTCGACCCCGGCCGTGGACCGGTCCGACAGGTAGATCTTCGGCTGGTAGTGCAGTTCCAGCTCGCCGCGGTCCAGGCCACGGCGCAACTCGCCGAACAGCGCCAGCCGGGCCGGCGAGTTGCGGTCCAGGTCGGCGACGTAGCGCTCGACCCCGCTGCGGCGCTGCTTGGCCAGGTACATGGCCACATCGGCCCGCTGCATGAGCAGTTCGTCGCCGGTCGCGTCGTCGGGGAACATCGCGATCCCGATGCTCACCTCGATGACGAAGGACATGCCTTCCAGCCGGATCGGCTCGGCCACCGCGGCGCGCAGCCTGGCCGCGACCTCGCGGGCCGCCGAGGCCTCCTTGACCGACGGCAGCAGCACGGCGAACTCGTCGCCGCCGAGCCGTGCCACCAGGTCACCGGGCCGGATGCTGTGCGTCAGCCGGTGCGCGACCAGCCGCAGCAACCGGTCGCCGACCGCGTGCCCGAGCGTGTCATTGACTTCCTTCAGGCCACGATCCAGGTCCAGCAGCAGGAACCCGACCTTGGCCCCGGAACTGGAGGCCTGGGCAAGCGTCTCGTTCAGCTTGAGCATCAGCAGCTTGCGGTTGGCCAGCCCGGTCAGCTCGTCGTGATGCGCCTGGTGCTCGCGCTGTACCGAGACCGCGGCGCTGATGTAGATGGCGGCCAGCGGGAACGCGAACAGCAGCATCAGCAGCGCTGAGCCGGTGCCGATGACCACGGCCACCAGCGGCGCGGTCGCGTACAGCACCAGGTGTACCGAGCTCTGGTACGGCAGGTTCTTGATCAGGGTCCTCAGCACCGGCTCGCGCGAGTGCAGCGCAATGGCAACGGTGATCAGGAGGCAGCTGACCGTAAACCACGCCACGGCAGCCAGGAAGATCTGCCACAGGTCATCGCCCTTAGGCTGACCCAGATTCAGGGGCGACATGTTCCAGTGCAGCGCGTAGAGCACCAGCCCGGCGGCGGTCATGCCGAGCGTCGAGATTGCCGCGTTGAACGCTGCCCGGTGCGGCGCCTTCCGCTTGCCGAGACAGGCCACCATGATGGCGATCGCTCGCAGCAGCACGGCGACCGGCAGGCCCCAGGCCAGCAATACGGCGAAGCTGAAGGTGATCGAGGTAACAGGCGCTTCCAGGCTGGACCGGCCCGGCGTCACGACCGGCCAGATCTCGCCGGCCAGGATCATGACCGCCAGCACCCAGAAGAGCGGCTGCCGGATGCACGTGAGCAGGCTCACCCTGCTCGGATCGACCAGGTAGCTGACGGCCAGGCCGAAGATGACGGTGCCGGCCACCGTAACGGCCGTCATGTGGATCCACAGTGGCGAGCCGACGCGCGGGCCTATGTCCCTGGTGTCGGTCGGGTCCTTCATGGCTCCCCAATCGGCGGGCCGTCGCTGAGTGTGCAGTGGTCAACGCTTTCCGTTAATGCTACGGCAAAAAACGTACTTCCCGAAGCCAATTGCGTACTATCCGTTACAACTCGAGATCATCACGAGCCCGGGCCGCGCGCCGCCTCTGGTCCGTCCGACAGAAGCACGGCCAGGCCGTCCTCGTCCAGTACCGGCACGCCCAGGGACTCGGCCTTGTCCAGCTTGGACCCCGCGTTTGACCCGGCGACGACGAAGCTGGTCTTCTTCGACACCGAGCCCGATACCTTCCCGCCCAGCGCCTGGATCGCCTCGGCCGCCTCGTCCCTGGTCCGGCCCTCGAGCGTCCCGGTCAGCACGACCGTGACCCCCGCGAGCGGGCCGCCAGCCGCCGCGCCGGTCTCATCACGCGGTGGCGGGACGAAGCCAGGCGTCGACAGCTGCACCCCGGCCGCCCGCCACTTGTCCACGATCGCGGCGTGCCAGTCCACCTCGAACCACTCGCGGACCGACCGGGCGATGGTCGGGCCCACGTCGTTCACCGCCACAAGATCAGCTTCCGGCGCGGCCGCGATCGCGTCCACCGAGCCGAACGCGGCCGCCAGAGCCCGGGCCGCCGTCGGCCCGATGTGCCGGATCGACAGTGCGACCAGGATCCGCCACAGCGGCCGGTGCCGGGCATCCTCCAGGTTGACCAGCAGCCTGGTCGCGTTCGCCGTCAGAGTCCCGCCCTTGGTCATGAAGAACGGCACGTTGGCCAGCGAGTCGGCGGTCAGCCCGAACAGGTCACCCTCGTCGGTCACCAGGCCGGAGTCCAGCAGCGCGACCGCGGCCTCATAGCCGAGTACCTCGATGTCCAGGGCGCCCCGCCCGGCCAGGTGGAACAGCCGCTCCCGCAGCTGGGCGGGGCAGGACCTGGCGTTCGGGCAACGCCAGTCAACCCCGCCCTCCTCCCGTGCCAGCGTGATCCCGCACGCCGGGCAGACGGTCGGGAAGTCGAACTCACGCTCGTCGCCGGTGCGCAGGTCAGCGACCGGTCCGACGACCTCGGGAATGACGTCCCCGGCCTTGCGCAGCACGACCATGTCGCCGATCAGCACGCCCTTGCGCTTGATCTCGTCGGCGTTGTGCAAGGTGGCGTTCTCCACCGTGGATCCGCTCACCTTGACCGGCTCCATCACGGCGAACGGGGTGACCCGGCCGGTCCGGCCGACGTTGACGCGGATGTCCAGCAGCCGGGTGTTGACCTCCTCCGGCGGGTACTTGTAGGCGATCGCCCAGCGCGGTGCCCTGCTGGTAGAGCCGAGCTGCCGCTGCGCCTCAATGGCGTTGATCTTGATGACGACGCCGTCGATCTCGTACGGCGGGTCGTGCCGGTGCTCGTGGTAATGATTGATGTACTCGCCCACCCCGTCCAGGTCGGCCACCACCTGGTAGTGGTCGCTGACCGGCAGCCCCCACGACTTCAGCCGCTCGTACCAGCCCGACTGGGTATCCGGTGGGTCGTCCAGCCCTTCCACCACGCCCACGCCGTGCAAGATCATGTTCAGGGCCCGGGAGGCGGTCACCCGTGGGTCCTTCTGCCGCAGCGATCCGGCCGCGGAGTTGCGCGGGTTGGCGAACGGCGGCTTGCCGGCCTCGGTCAACCTGAGGTTCAGCTGCTCGAACGCCTTGACCGGCAGGAACACCTCGCCCCTGACCTCGAGTACCTCCGGCCAGCCGGTGCCGGACAGCTTGTTCGGCACGGCGGCGATCGTCTTGACGTTCGGCGTCACGTCCTCGCCGGTCACTCCGTCGCCGCGGGTCGCGGCCCGCTGCAGCCGACCCTTGCGGTAGAGCAGCGCCACTGCCAGACCGTCGATCTTGAGTTCGCAGACGTACGGGCCGCCCCCGCCCAGCCGTTCCGCCCGTGCATTCCAGCCCTCCAGGCCCTCCGGCGTGAACACGTTGTCCAGGCTTTCCAGCGGCTGCAGGTGCTGGACCGGCGTGAAATCGGTCGAGATGACCCCGCCGACGTGCTGGCTCGGCGAGTCCGGCGTCCGCAGCTCGGGGATCTGCTCCTCGATCGCCTCGAGCTCGCGCATCATCGTGTCGTAGTCGATGTCAGAGATCAGCGGCGAGTCCAGCACGTGGTAGCGGTACTGGTGTTCCAGCAACTCGGCGGCCAGTTCCGCGTGCCGCTCCCGCGGGTCCTGCTCCGTCATATCCCGCTCTCCTCGGGTCGGTCGGTCAGTTCAGGTCGGTCAGCTCGGGGGTTTCGCCGGTCAGCTCGGGTCAATCAGCTCGGGAGCGATGCCGCCCGCCTCCCGGCAGTGCCGGAGTGCCTCCCTGGCCGCCGACGGGGAGTACCCGGCCAGGCCGCACGCCGGGGTGATGACGACTTGCCGGGCAAGTTGCTCGGCTGGCAGACCGGTCCGGCGCCACATCTCGGCGACCGCCGCGGCCGTCTGCCGCGGCTCGAGCGGCGGGCCGCCTCGAGGACCAGTCGGCAGGGCCCCCGCCAGCAACGCCAGCCCTGATTCCGCCAGCTCGGCGACAAGGTCGAAGTCGGCAGTGCGCAGCAAGCTGAGATCGAACGCCGCGCCCGATGCGCCGGCCTCGGACAACAGCCGGAATGGAACCCGTTCGGCGCAGCAGTGCACGACAGTGAAGGCGTCCGTCGCGGCGAGCACCGAGGCGAGCTGCTGTCTAGCCACCGCGATGTCGATAGCCCCGACGACCGACAGTCCGCTGGCGGTCGGCACCCGGCCAGCCAGCACCAGCGGCAGGGACGGCTCGTCTATCTGCACGATGACAGTGGCACCGGGAATCCGTCGCCGGACGTCAGCGACATGGACGGCCAGGCCCTCCGCCAGCGACCCGGTCAGGTCGGCGACCGCGCCGGGGTCGCGCAGCGCCGGATCGATGCTGCGGCTCAGTTCCAGCGCCGCCGCCAGCGTCCAGGGACCGCACACGCTGATCTTGACCGGGCCCGTGAAGCCCTCGGCGATCTCCTCGAGCGTGTCGAGGTCCGCCGAGAGATAGCCCGATGCCCGGCTCAGGTCGCGGCCCGGCCGGTCGGTCAGTTTCCAGCCGCCCGCCGTTGCCTGTACCGGCATGTCGACCAGCAGCGCCGCTGTCCTGCCGATCATGTCCGCGCCAGGACCCCGGCCCGGCAGCTCCGGCAGGAACGGCAGGTCCGGCAGTTCGTCGAAGACCACGCGGCAGGCCGCCACCGGGTCGGTACCCGGCATCGATCCGGCCCCGGTCGCGCTGCCCGGCGCCCACGGGAACTGCCTGCTCCGCTCGGTCACGGTCAGAGCCTAGTGGCGACCACCGTCAGCGATCCTCAACTAACGGCTGCCGCTACGCGACCTGAGCGCCGTGCGCATTCGCGGGCAGGACGGCACCGGCGGCGGGCGGCCTTGAGCCGTCGCGCGCCGGTCCCGTCCCCGTCCGCTGGCGTGCTGGCCCGGTTACGCAGCCCTCGCCGGTGGCGGATGGCTGTGCAGGGTTTTGCTGCCGTCCGGGCTCACAGCTGTGGTGGTGCCGTCGGCGTGCAGGGTGAACTGCCAGCCCCACCGGTGGATCGCGACCAGGTGATGGAACCGGCACAGCAAGGTGAGGTTGGCCAGGGCGTGCCGTCCGCCGTCTTTGCGGTGGATGATGTGGTGCACGTCGCAGGCCGCCGGCGGCAGGTCACAGCCGGGGAACCGGCAGTGCTGGTCACGCTGGCGGACCGCCCGGCGCAGGTGCACCGGGATGGTGTCCAGCGTGCCGGCGATATCCAGCGGCAGGCTGACCGCGGCGCCGGGGATCCCGGCCAGGCCGCGGCGCAGCGCCGCAGCGCGGCCCGAGGGCCCCGACAGCAACGCGATCGCCTGCGCCAGCAAGGCCTCGTCCCGGTCGCCGTCGTCGGGGCTTTGCCCGCTGCCGGCGAGCCGGGCCAGCAGGTCGTGGTCAGGGTGGCCGGTGACGGTGGCCTGGATAACCGCGTCACAAGCCGCGCCGGGACCCCCGGCACTGCCCGCACCGCCGGCCGCGAGCTCGTCCAGGCTGATGGACAGCTCGAGGCGGACCGGCTGCCCGGCCCGCTGCGGCAGGCAGTCCGCGCCCAGCAGCCGCAGGCAGGCCTCCTCCAGCGCGTCGTGCTGCCGCTGCCCCACGGTACGCAGGTCCTCCGGACCGCGCCGGA
This sequence comes from uncultured Actinomycetota bacterium, assembly GCA_963713585.1. Lineage (GTDB taxonomy): Bacteria > Actinomycetota > Actinomycetes > Streptosporangiales > Streptosporangiaceae > JAJYUU01. Next base: position 143,609 of record CAVQMG010000006.1, read on the forward strand.
CCGACAAGCTGCCCAGCACCGCGTCAACCGCCGCCGCGCACCGCGCGGTCAGGTCACCATCCAGCCGCGCGGTCCGGCCGAACGTCGGCGCCAGGCGCACCCGCCGGTCCCCGAACCCGTCACCGTCACCATCCGGCAACCCGTGACGGCGCACCAGCTCCTCAGCCAGGCCCGACAACCCGGCCAGGTCAGCGCCCGACCCGGCCGCCGACAGCAGCCTCCGGTCAGCGTCCCCACGGCACGCCGGCGGCAGCCGGTCACTCCAGTCACAGACCTGCCGCGCCCACGACACCGACAGCTCCCCGTCACCAAGCGCAGCCGCCACCAGCGGATGCGCCTGCAACCGCCGCATCCACGAAACCTGACTCACCGCAGCCCGGCGGGTCGCCTGAGCCTGCCAGGACAACCACACCCGCGCCGACCCCTGCCCGTCACCAGCCAGCCCGCCGCCCGGCACACTGAACGCCGCCAGCACCCGCGCCTGCGCCGCGACCTGCCGCGCCTCAGCAACAGCCAAAGCCCGCAGGCAATCCGCCTGCGACCCCGCAGACCAGCCAGCCGCATCCGCGTGCGCAAGATAATCCAGCGCCGCCGACAAACACGCCAGCGCCTCAGCCGGCCCCTCCAACGACCGAACCCCGCCCAGCCCGCTGTCGCCCAGCCTGGCGCCGCCGGGCACGCTGCCGCCTGCTCCGCTGTCGCTGGGCATGCTGCCGCCAGCAAGGAAGTCACCGCGACCGTCGTCGCCAGGAACGCTGCCGACCGGGCCCGAAGCAGAGCCCGAGAACGGGCCGGCCGCAGAGGCACCAAAACCAGAACCACCCGCGGCGTAACCCGCAGGCCGCGCAAACGCGCCAGCCGACGAACCCGCCGAAGCCGAGACGCTGCCCGCTGACTCAGGGCGAGACGACCTCGCCCGGCCCGAACCGCCAGGCGCCGGCCGGTCCGAGCCCGCAGTACCGGGAACGGAGGTACCGGAAGCAGAAGAAGTACCGGAAGAAGCAGTAGCAGAAGTACGGGAATCGGGAGTGCGGGGAACGCCGGGGATGTCCCAGCCGGGGTCCGTCATGGCCGCCTCCCTCCGCAGAACGATCGGCTAACTCAGTAGCTCATATGTTCGATCATATCGGTCGCTACTGACATTTCTCAGCTGATTTTTTCGGAGCAGGACAACTACCAGCGCACTAGTGGCGACACTGACCCCGAGTCAGCGCGCGGCGGTGATGGTGGCGCTGCCGAGCACGGCGTCGCCGTCGTAGAAGACCGCGGCCTGGCCGGGGGCGATGCCGCGGGCGGGCTCATGCAGCCGGATCTGGACCGTCTCACCATCTGGCTCGACCCGGGCGAGATGCGCCTCGCCATGCGCGCGCAGCTGGACCAGGCAGTCGACCGGACCAGTCGGCGGCGTGCAGCCGGACCAGACCGGTCGCTTCGCGTCGATCGCGAGCACGTCCAGAGCTTCGGCCGGGCCGACCGTGACCGTCCTGGTGACCGGCTCGATGCTCAGCACGAACCGCGGCCTGCCGTCCGCCGACGGCGCGTCAATGCCCAGGCCCTTGCGCTGGCCGACGGTGAACCCGTAGCTGCCGTCGTGGCTGCCGAGGACGGAGCCGTCAGCGTCGACGATCTGACCCGGAGCACTGCCGAGCTGGCGCTGCAGGAATCCGCGGGTGTCGCCGTCAGCGATAAAGCAGACGTCGTGACTGTCTGGCTTGGCCGCCACGCCGAGGCCACGGTCGGCCGCCTCCTTGCGCACCTCATCCTTGGTGCTGCCGGCCAGCGGGAACATGGCCCGGCTCAGCTGCTCGCCGGTCAGCACCGCGAGGACGTAGGACTGATCCTTGCCGGGGTCGACGCTGCGCACCAGCCTGGTCAACCCGGCGCCTCCCGGCACCGGCTCGAGCCCGGCGTGATGGCCAGTGCAGACCGCGTCGAAGCCGAGCGCGACGGCCCGGTCCAGCACGGCCGCGAACTTGATCTTCTCGTTGCAGCGCAGGCATGGGTTCGGAGTGTGGCCGCGGGCGTATTCGTCGACGAAGTCCTGGACAACGTCGGTGTGGAATCGCTCCGCCATGTCCCAGACGTAGAACGGGATGCCGATCACGTCCGCGGCCCGGCGGGCGTCACGGGCATCCTCGAGCGTGCAGCAGCCGCGCGCGCCGGTCCGGTAGGAACTCGGGTTGCGAGACAGCGCCAGGTGCACACCAGTGACCTCGTGACCAGCCTCGGCGGCCCTGGCTGCGGCCACCGCCGAGTCGACGCCGCCGGACATGGCGGCGAGCACGCGCAGAGTAGTCATCCCGCTCCAGGATACGGTGGCCGGCCCGTGACCCGGCTGACGGTTACCTGGCGGCCCGGCGTGCGCGCTCGACGACCTCGCCGATGACGGCGCCGAGGGCATCCACATCGGACTGCTGCGACGTATGACCAAGCGAGAACCGAAGTGACCCCCGCGCCCTGGCCTCGTCCGCGCCCATCGCGAGCAGCACGTGGCTGGGCTGGGCGACGCCGGCGGTGCAGGCCGAGCCGGTCGAGCAGGCAATGCCCTTGGCGTCCAGCAGCATCAGCAGAGCGTCGCCCTCGCAGCCGGGGAAGGAAAAATGTGCGTTCCCTGGCAGACGGCGCGGGCCGGAAGGAGCACCGTTGAGGATCGCATCCGGGACCGCAGCCAGTACCTGGGCCACGAGGTCGTCGCGCAGCGCCGTCAGCCGCTTGGCCTCTTCGACCCGGCCCTCGGCAGCTGCCTGTACGGCGACCGCGAAGGCACGGATGGCCGGCACATCCAGCGTGCCGGACCTGACGTCACGCTCCTGGCCGCCACCGTGCAAGACCGGAACCGGCTGGACACCCTTGGCCAGCAACAGCGCGCCGATGCCGACCGGCCCGCCGAGCTTGTGCGCAGTGATGGTCAGGGCCGTCGCTCCGCTGGCGGCCAGGCTGACCGGCAGCAGTCCTGCGGCCTGGACGGCATCGCTGTGGAACGGGATCTGATAGTCAGCGGCCAGGGCAGCCAGCTCGGCAATCGGCTGCACGGTGCCGACCTCATTGTTGGCCCACATGACGCTGATCAGCGCGACGCTGGCCGGGTCCTGCTCGATCGCTTCCGCCAGCGTGGGCACCGTGACCGCGCCGGTCGGCTCGACGGCGAGCCATTCATCCTGCGCACCCTCGTGCTCGGCTAGCCAGCGAACGCTGTCGAGCACGGCGTGATGCTCGGTCGCGGCAGCCAGCACCCTGGTGCGGGCCTGGTCGGCGGCGCGGCTAGCCCAGTACAGGCCCTTGACCGCCAGATTGTCGGCCTCGGTGCCGCCGCTGGTGAAGACCACCTCGCTCGGCCTGGCGCCATAGGTCTCAGCGATCTGCTCCCGTGATTCCTCGACCACCCGGCGGGCGCGCCTGCCCGAATTGTGTAGCGACGAGGGGTTGCCGATCTGGGCCAGTTCCTCAGTCATTGCCGCTATCGCGGCAGGAAGCATCGGCGTCGTGGCCGCATGGTCGAGATACACCTCACGGACCGGGACCGGATTAGAGTCCGGCGCCTGGTCAGCACGGCCTGCGTCGAGGTTTGACATGGTGTGACCAGCCTAGCTGCGATCAGGCTGGCATTGCCCGTCGCGGCCGGCCTCGGCGGTAGCGCCGGCCGTCAGCCTTCGGCCCGCTTGGCGATTTCCTCGACGAGTTGCGGGACCACCTTGAACAGGTCCCCCACGACGCCGAAGTCGGCCAGTTCGAAGATCGGCGCTTCCGGGTCCTTGTTCACGACCATGATCGTCTTGGAGGTCTGCATGCCCGCCCGGTGCTGGATGGCGCCGGAGATGCCGATCGCCATATACAGCTGCGGTGACACGGTCTTGCCGGTCTGCCCGACCTGGAACTGGTGCGGGTACCAGCCGGCGTCGGTCGCCGCCCTGGACGCGCCGACGGCAGCGCCGAGCGAGTCGGCCAGCTGCTCGATCAGCGCGAAGTGCTCGCCGGAGCCGAGGCCGCGGCCGCCGGACACCACGATCGAGGCCTCGGTGAGTTCCGGCCGCTCGCCGCGCTCGGCGACGACCTTGCCGGTGACCCGGGCGGCCTTGGCCGCGTCGCTGACCGCGATGCTGACGGCCTCGATCTCGGCCGGGCCGGCGGCGGGCTCGGGCGTGACAGCGTTCGGCCGCACCGCGATGATCGGCGTGCCGGTGCGCACCTTGGACTGCACGGTGATGGCACCGCCGAAGATCGACTGCTCGCCGGTCAGGCCGTCGCCGAGGCCGGTGACGTCGGTAAGGATGCCGGAGCCGGTCTTGACCGCGAGCCGGCCAGCCACCTCCCGGCCCTCAGAGGTTGCAGCCACCAGCACCGCGGCCGGCGACTTCTCCGCCACCAGGTGCGCCAGCAGCTCAGCCTTCGGCGCGACCACGTAGTCGGCGTAGTCGGCGCTGGCGGCCACGTAGACCTTGACCGCGCCGAACTCGGCAAGCCGGGCCCGGCCGCCCTCGGCGCCCTCACCCGTCCACACCACGGCAGGCTCGCCGTGCGCGCGGGCGAGCGTCAGCAGCTCAGTGGTGACCTTCTTGACGATCTCACCATCATGCTCGGCAAGTACCAGGATCTCAGCCATGTACGGCAGCCCTTCCGCGTGCAGCGCAGCTAAACAGTGGTCAGATGAACTTGCGGGACGCCAGGAACTCGGCAGCCTTGGCGCCGCCGTCCCCCTCATCGGTGACGATCGTGCCGGCCGCGCGCGGCGGCCGGCTGGCGAAGCTGACCACCTCGGTGGCGCTCGCGGCCAGTCCGGCCTGACTGGCGTCCAGACCGAGGTCGCCCAGGCTCAGGGTCTCGACCGGCTTCTTCTTCGCCGCCATGATGCCCTTGAAAGACGGGTAACGCGGTTCGTTGATCTTCTCGACCACGCTGACCACGGCGGGCAGGCTGGCCTCGACGGTGTCATAGCCGTAGTCGGCCTGCCGGTGAATGCTGATCGCCGAACCATCAGTCTCGACCTTGCTGGCAAACGAGAGCTGCGGCACCCCGAGCCGCTCGGACAGCATCGCCGCGAGCGTGCCCATCCGCGCGTCCGTCGATTCCGAGCCGAGGATGACCAGGTCAAAACCAGTCCGGCCGAGCACGTTGGCCAGCACGGCCGAGGTGACCAGGCCATCAGAACCGCGCAGCCCGTCGTCCACCACGTGCACCGCCTTGTCGGCCCCCATCGACAGCGCCTTGCGGATGGCGTCCGCGGCCTTGTCCGGGCCCATCGACACGATCGTCACCTCACCGCCGTGCGCCTCTTGCAGCCGCAGGCCCTCCTCGATGGCGTAATCGTCGAGCTCGTTGATGACCGCGTCGGCGGCGTCGCGATCCAGGGTGCTGTCGTCAGCCCGCAGCTTGCGCTCCGACCAGGTGTCAGGTACCTGCTTAACCAAGACCACGATATTCATGACCGGCTGCCGACCTTCCGTTGTGCGAACCTGACGCTGAGCCTATGTTACTGACGGGTAAAGCGATCTAGCCAGTCGGGACTGCCGCCGCCGTCCGTTCGGCGGCCTCGACTACGTTAGCCAGCAGCATGGCCCTGGTCATAGGGCCGACCCCGCCGGGCATCGGAGCCAGGTAGCCCGCTACCCCGGAAACGGCAGGATCCACGTCCCCCACCAGGCCCGCGTCGGTCCTGGTGATGCCGACATCGAGCACCGCGGCTCCCGGCCTGACCATGTCCGCGGTCAGCAGCCCTGGCGGCCGGCCGCGACGACGACAATGTCGGCATTACGGGTATGCGCGGCCAGGTCACGGGTGCCGGTATGGCACTGGGTGACGGTTGCGTTCTCGGTCTTGCGAGTGAGCAGCAGCCCGAGCGCACGGCCGACGGTAATGCCGCGGCCGATCACCGTGACCTCGGCCCCGTTGATCGGCACGTCGTAGCGGCGCAGCAGCTCGACGATGCCCTTGGGCGTGCAGGGAAGCGGGCCAGGTTCGCCGAGGACAAGCTTGCCGAGGTTGGCCGGCTGCAGCCCGTCGGCGTCCTTGTCCGGGTCGATGAGGCCGAGCACGCGCTGGGCATCCAGCCCGGCCGGCAGCGGGAGCTGGACGATGTAACCGGTGCAGGCCGGATCGGCGTTGAGCTCGGCGATGACGTCCTCGACCTGCTGCTGGCTCGCGTCGGCCGGCAGGTCCCGGCGGATCGACACGATCCCGACCTGCGCGCAGTCCCGGTGCTTCCCGGCCACATAGGAGCGGCTGCCCGGATCATCGCCGACCAGCACAGTGCCGAGCCCCGGCGTAATGCCCGCCTCGGCCAGCTTGGCTACCCGGCGGGCGAGGTCCTCGCGGATGGACGCGGCCGTGGCCTTGCCGTCCAGAATCGTCGCAGTCATCGCGCGCTCATTCTGCCCGATGGCCCGATTCGGCGGTTCGGGGAGGCCCCGGCTATGCCAAGGCACGGTCAAGTGACCTGGCCATTGCCGCGCCGCCAGGATGGATTGCCGTCTCACCGGCTGGGAGTGCCAAGTCACCGGCAGCGGCGCCAGGCCGCGAGCAATCCGGGCCACGTTCCGGGCCTGAAGGGGTTGACGCTTATGAAAATTCTGCTGCGCGAGCGCAACCGGGCCGCTGGCTCACCCGACCCCGCCGTCACCTGCTGGAGCAGCTGGCGGGCACCGATCTGGCGGTCAGCCAGCTAACCGCGGGGCTGGACATGGGCCAGGCCGCGGTGTCCCGGCACCTGCGGGTACTGCGCGGGGCGGGCCTGGTCAGCTGCCGCCGCGACGGCCGCGAGAGCTACGACCGGCTACGACCGGCTGCGGCCGGCTGCGGCCGGCCGCGCTGACTGAGCTGCGGGACTGGCTGGACGAGCTCGACCGGTTCTGGCGGGAGCGGCCCGCCGTGCGCGGCGATTACCTGGATCAGGCGGCGATGTGACCTCGATCCGGCATGGTGGGTACCGGCGCATCCCGGCCAGCTGCTGCCCGCCTACCCAGGCGAGCCGGCCGGCCCCGTCGCCGGCCAGTCCGCCGGCCAGTCCGGTGTCCTGCACCGAAGGCTGGCGCGCCTATCCCGGCATGTTCCGCAGCTGGCGGCATGCCCCTGTCCGCGAGGAGTAGCCAGTCATGGCACTGACCAGCATCGAAGTCATGTCCGTCCCGGTCAGCGACCAGGATGAGGCGAAGACCTTCTACACCGAGGTGCTCGGCTTCAGCTGCGAGATCGATTCCGCCTTCGGTGACGACATGCGCTGGGTCATGCTCCGGCCGCCCGGCGGCGGCAGCGCCATCACCCTGGTCACCTGGTTCGACGAGATGACGGCAGGCTGGCTGCGCGGCACCGTGCTCGGCTGCGACGACCTGGACGAGACGGCGGCACAGCTGCGGCAGCGCGGTCTGAGCTTCGACACCGACGAGGTCGCAGCGGCACCGTGGGGCCGGTGGCTCACCTTCGCCGACCCGGACGGCAACACCTGGGTACTGCAGCAGAGCAACCGCGAGTTCACGGCCGGCTCGCCGGCGTCCCGTGGGACCAGGGTGTCGTCGGTAGAGGCGTGTCAGTGGTAGAAGTGCCGCACGCCGGTGAAATAGAGCGCGACCCCCGCTGCCTGCGCCGCCGCGATGACCTCGTCGTCCCGGACTGAGCCGCCCGGCTCGGCGATCGCCGCCACGCCCGCCTCGGTCAGGATCTGCAGGCCGTCCGCGAACGGGAAGAAGGCATCGCTGGCCGCCACCGATCCGGCCGCCCGGTCACCGGCCCGGTTCACCGCCAGCCGAGCAGGAGTCGACCCGGTTGACCTGACCCATACCGATGCCGACGCTGGCCTGGCCTGAGGCCAGCAGGATCGCGTTGGACTTGACCGCGCGGCAGGCCCGCCAGGCGAATTCCAGGTCGGCCAGGACATCCGGCCCGGCCGCGTTGCCCGCCACCAGCTTCCAGTTCGTCGCGAAGTCGCCCGGCTCGGTACCGGTGTCGGTCGTCTGCATCAGCATTCCGCCGCTGACCTGGCGCCAGTCCAGGCCGGCCGTACCGCCTGTCCGGCCCGACGGGGCCGCGCAGCGCAGCAGCCGCTGGTTCTTCTTCGCGGTCAGGATCTCCAGCGCGCCCGGCTCGAAGTCAGGCGCGATGATCACCTCGGTGAAGATGTCAGCGATCTGGCTGGCCATCTCCGCCGTCACGGTGCCGTTCGCGGCGATGACGCCGCCGAAGGCCGAGACCGGATCGCAGGCGTGCGCCTTGCGGTGGGCCTCGGCCAGGTCGGTGCCGAGCGCGATGCCGCACGGGTTGGCGTGCTTCATGATCGCCACGCACGGCTCGGCGAAACCGAACGCCGCGCGTCTGGCCGCGTCCGCGTCCACGTAGTTGTTGTAGGACATTGCCTTGCCGTGCAGCACCTCCGCGCCAGCAATGCCCCCGTCGCCGGACCCGCCGCCAGCCCCGTCGCCGGCCGCCGCCCCGCCGGCCTGCCGGTACAGGGCGCCGCGCTGGTGCGGGTTCTCGCCGTAGCGCAGCACGTCCTGACGCACCCAGACGGTGCCGGTCATGGCTGGCCAGCCGGACTCGACGGCGATCTCGTCTGGCGCGTAGACCGCGGCGAACCAGGAGGACACCGCGGCGTCGTAAGCGGCGGTGTGCGCGTACGCCTGGCCGGCCAGGCGGCGGCGCTGCTCGACGGTGAACCCGCCGTCCGTCAGCGCGGCCAGCACATCGGGGTAGCTCGACGGGCTCGTGATGACCGCCACCGTGGCGTGGTTCTTCGCCCCGGCCCTGACCATGGCCGGGCCGCCGATGTCGATTTGCTCGACGCACTCCTGCGGGCTCGCCCCGCTGGCCACCGTCTGCTCGAACGGGTACAGGTTAGAGACCAGCAGCTCGAACGGCTCGATGCCAAGCTCGGCCAGTTGCGTGCGGTGAGTGTCCTTGGCCAGGTCGGCGAGCAGCCCGGCGTGCACCTTGGGGTGCAGCGTCTTGACCCGCCCGTCCAGGCATTCGGGGAATCCGGTCAGCTTCTCGACCGGCGTCACCGGCAGGCCGGCCGCCGAAATCGTCGCGGCGGTCGTGCCGGTCGACACGATCTGAACCCCGGCCGCGTGCAACCCGGCCGCCAGCTCGGTCAGCCCCGTCTTGTCGTACACGCTGATCAGCGCGCGCCTGATCGCTACCTTCGTCACCACGTCTCCCGCTTGCTTCGGTCAGCTGCCGATTCTTGCCGTCCGGCCCTGCACGGACCAGCCTTCCCTGACCATCCGGCCGACTGTGTCGACCACCAGGGTTCGCTCGATTATCTTGATCCGCTCGTGCAGCGATTCCTCGTCGTCGTCGTCCAGCACGGGCACGGCCTGCTGAGCCAGGATCGGGCCGCTGTCCACACCGGAATCCACCAGGATCACGCTGCAGCCGGTCACCTTGACTCCGGCGGCCAGCGCCTCCCGAACGCTGTGCATGCCGGGAAAGGACGGCAGCAGCGCCGGGTGCGTATTGATCATCCGGCCGCCGAACCGGGCCAGGAACTCCGCGCCGACCAGCTTCAGGAAGCCGGCCGCGACGACCAGGTCAGGCTCGAAGGCCGCGCAATCCTCGGTCAGCGCATGATCCCAGGCCGACCGTTGCGGAAAGTCCTTGACCCGCCGGACAAAAGCGGGCAAGCCCGCCGCCTCAGCCCGCGCCGCGCCACCCGTGCCTTCCCGGTCAGCACCGACTGCGACGACCCGGGCGCCGAACTGCGGCTGCGCGCAGGCGTCCAGCAGAGCCTGCAGGATGCTGCCGGTGCCGGATACCAGCACGAGCAATCGTGACTGACTGACTGTGGGCTCCTTCGTCCGCCGCCACCGTTCTGACAGGCCGCCCCGGGCCGCCTGTCTGCGCAGTCTCAGCGTACAAGGCGGCCGGCGGCTTCCCCGCCGGACACCCGCGGCGGCATGATGACGCGCATGACGCACTCCCCGGCAGCGGCGGCCCGGCGGCTGGCCGGCCTGCGCGCGAGCCTGCCTGCCATGACCGAGCAGCTGGCCGCGCTGGTCGCCGCCGAGACGCCGTCCGCAGATCTGGCCGCCTGCGCGGCCGGGGCCAGCGTCGTCGGCCAGATCGCCGAGGCGGTCATCGGCCGGCCCGGTGAGCCGGTCCTGTCCGGGGACCGGTCCCACCTGCGCTGGCGCTGGCCTGCCGCTCCCGGCCAGCCGGTTATCGCGCTGATCGGCCATTTCGACACGGTCTGGCCGGCGGGCACGCTGTCGCGCTGGCCGTTCGCCGTGGACCGCACCGCGGGAACAGCGACCGGACCTGGCTGCTTCGACATGAAAGCCGGCCTGATTCAGCTGCTGCACGCGGTCGCGGCGCTGGCCGATCCGGCGGGCCTGGAAATCTTGCTGACCTGTGACGAGGAGATCGGCTCGCCCACCAGCCGCGTTCTGATCGAGGAAACGGCGCGGCGGGCCGCGGCCGCACTCATCCTCGAGCCGTCGGTACGCGGTTTTCTTAAAACCGGAAGGAAGGGAACGGGGTTCTACCAGGTCGATGTGACGGGCCGGGCCGCGCACGCCGGGCTGGAACCGGAGAAAGGCGCCAATGCCCTGCTCGCCCTCGCCGACCTGCTGGGCCGGGTCGCCGCGCTCGCCCGGCCGGAACTCGGCACCACCGTCACGCCGACGACGGCCCAGGCCGGCCGGCAGCCAACGTGGTGCCAGCGCACGCCTGCGCGCAGATCGACGTGCGGATAGCGGAGGCGGCCGAGGCGGAGCGGGTGGACCGCGAGCTGAAGGCGCTGGTATCCGCCGTGCCTGGCACCGTGCTCGAGGTTACCGGCGGGCCGAACCGGCCGCCGTTGCCGCCCAGCGCGAGCGCGGCGCTGTTCGACCTGGCGGTGAGTGCCGCCGGTGACCTCGGGCTGGGCGAGCTGCGCGGCGTGTCCGTCGGCGGCGGCTCGGACGGGAACTTCACTGCGGCCGCGGGCTGCCCGACGCTGGACGGCCTGGGCGCGGTCGGCGACGGCGCCCACGCCGAAGGCGAGTACGTGCAACTGGACGCGATGCCGCAGCGAGCGGCGCTGGTGGCCGGGATCATCGAGCGCATTCGGGCCGAGTCGGGTCGCGGCTGAGTCGGTCGCGGCTCAGTCGGTCGCGGCTCAGTCGGTTGCGGCTCAGTCGGTTGCGGCTCAGTCGGTTGCGGCTCAGTCGGTTGCGGCTGAGTCGGTTGCGGCTGAAGCGGCGGCGGCCTGAGCGGCGACGGCTGACCCGGCACGCAGGTAGCTGACCCGGCACGCAGGCGGGCGCCGCCACCGGATATCCCCGGCGACGGCGCGCCCGTTGTTGCGTACTGACCTGCCGGTGACCTAGCCGGCTACCGCACCACAGGCCGAACCCGCGGACCGGAATCCGTAGGCCGCGATGACCTTCTGCGCCGCGGCGGAGCAGAAGTATCCCTTGACCTTCTTGGCGAAGGGGCCGCTCTTCGGGTTGAAGAACCGCTGCAGGTTGGCCGGGATGTGGTTCTTCGTGCTGGCGGAGTACGGCACGACGTCGTACAGGTAGCGGCCGAAGGTACCGGCGACCGCCGACAGCGAATAGAAGACGGCGTTGATGTGAGCCTTCGCACCACTGCCCGACGTCGGGGAGACGTCGCTCACTGAGCGAAGGTTCATGATCCCGGTCTGGTTGCAGCCGAAGTGGTTCTCGCTGCCCTTACGGGCGGCGCCGCACACCTTCGAGTGGTACTTCTGAGCCAGGTAGGCACCGACCGAGTAGAAGTAGACGACGTTCGGGTTGATGCCGTCTGCCTTGTTGTTGTTGTTGTAGAAGTCGGCGTTGGTGCCCTCGTTCTCTTCTGGCGCTACCACGCCGGACGCAGCCGCCGAGCTGCAGGTGGGCTCGCTGGTCCCGAGCGAGGACAGGCCAAGCGCCGCGATCCAGAAGGACAGCGTGCCCGAAGCCGACTCGGGGTAGATCGGGTCGATCACTGAGTTGGCGATCGTCGAGTTGGTGGTCACGCCCAGCGCGCCCCAGGTGTTCTTCGCGAAGCTGCCCGCTGCGGGAACATTGCAGCTGAAGATCTCGGCCAGCTGCGACGGGGTGAGGTTGTTCGGCGCGTAGCCGCCGGTCGGGGTGGCGTAGGTAATCGCGTCCTCGCCGACGATCACGAACTCGGCGCCGCCCTTGGTCGGCAGCGGGTCGCCGCTCTTGTAGCCACGCGAGGCCCGGGCGAAGTTAACGCACGGCGCGGTGTGCTTCTTCTTCTTGTAGGTGTACTTCGTGTTGCCGAAGGTGCTCAGTGCGGTGATGCCCTGACCCGAACTGTTGGGCCGGGCCTCCGCCTTGCAGCCGGGCTTGACCTTGATGTTCTGGATCGCCGTGGAGTTCGGGTTCTTCGGGTTCTCCGCGTCCCAGCTGTAGATGTAGGGATTGGTCGGGCTGTTGGCGACCTTCCTCTTCGCCTGCGCCGCGTCATAGTTGACGGTCAGCTGGTCGAGGACGTTCTGTGTCGTGTCCGAGCCGACGCCGATGATGTCGTACGGCTTGGGAGTGACGCTCTTGTAGTGGTTGTTGACCGGGTCGGCCATGGCCGGGGCCACCGCCAGCCCGATCGCGGCGGCCGCGACAGTGCCGGCCGCGACCAGACTTCTCATGATGCGCAAAGCGTCCTCCTACAGACGATTGAGCGCCCAGACAACATGCGAGTTTCCGCACGGACCAGCCAGATGGCCGTCGCGCTAAATATGCACGAGCATCAATTAGGCAACAAGAAACGTTAAAGAACAGATATCTGATGACTTGGTGAACGAATCCGGTCCACATAATGAAGTAGCACGTCGCCGTGCTATTCCCCGGCGGCAATAGACCGGACGCCGGCGCAGACGCCGGTTTGCTCGTATCACGGCAGGTCACACGGTTGCTAGCGGTTAAATCGACCGGCCGGCTCAGCGGCTATTGCCGGGCATTTGCCGGCCGTATTCGTCGCGTTCATCTGCCGGGCATTGCGCGGCAATATTGTTAGGGCAAGTCGGCTGGGCCCGGCCCCTTTGGCGACCGGTCATGAGGCGGATCGCCGGCCCACGGGTCGACATAGATCACATGGCCGGGACCAGCTTGCCCGGCACCGGCACCGGCACCGGCGCCGGCTGGCCGGTCCCGACCGGCAGCCCGTGATTGCGGGCGGAGCGCCCCGGCCCGGCGGAGCCGGGCATAGTTCACGGCGCCCGCGGAGACGGCCGCCGAGATCCCGATCTCCAGTGCGGCCACGATAGCCGTCTGCCAGGCAGAAGGCCCGACATCCGCCAGCCGTCCCGCACCGAGCGGGCCACCCGCCAGCGCCGCGAGCAGGCCGAGCACACCGCCGGACAGCACGCCTATGGCAAGCCCCCAAAGCGGGGCCGCGTCCAGCGCCAGCACCGGCGCGGCCCTGACCAGCAGCACGCCGCCGAAGACGCCCGCGAGATACGGCAGCGCGAGCACAGTCGGCTCGAGCCAGCCCGGCATCGAGCTGTGCAGGCCGAGGGGCAAAGCCGCAAGCATCGGGAACGCGGGCAGTTGCGCCAGCGCCGACCCCGTCGGGGCTACCACGGTCGCCGACCCGAAGGCGAAGCCGGGCCCGAGAGTGAATGCGATCGCCCAGGTGATTGCATTCGGCAGATAGCCGAGTTGCAACAGCAGCAGCAGCGCGATGCCGACCGTGCCCGGCGCCAGGTCCCGCTCCAGGACCACGGCCCGGTGCAGGTGGACAGCGATCGCGATGCCTGCCAGCAGCGCCCCGGCGGCGGCCAGTACGGCCAGCGCGCCAGCCAGTCCGACGATGACCGACCGCGGGCGCTGCGGGAGCAGCCGGACCAGCGCGGACCATTTGGCCAGTGCCCTGGCTGCACCCAGCCCGCCGGCCACCAGGGCCAGCAGGAAGCCGCAGCCGATCGACTGCAGCACCGAGGACGAGGCGAGCGCTGACCGGCTCGCCAGCGCCAGGATGCCGGTCAGCACTGAGTACGGGACTGCGAGCGCCAGCGCCGCGTAACCGACGTGGCGCAGCCTGCGGACCTGACCGGCCCGCACGGTGTACCGGCCAGCCCGCCAGAGCAGTGCGCCCGGCAGCAGCACCAGCCCGAGCGGGAGCATGCCGATCCGGCCCACGCCGCGCAACGCGAAACCGACGTGATGACCGACCAGCCAGAGCACTGAGGCGGTCCGCAGGACCGCGGGCAGGCCGACGCCGGTATGCGGCGCGGCGATCCAGCCCGCCAGCACCAGCAGCGTGATGACGGCAAGACCGGACGCGGTGACAGCGGCAGCCGCGATGCTGCCCGCGATGATCAGCTGCCGCTCGGTGTCGGCGGGCTGCCCCGCGCCGGTCCCGGCGGCAGGGTCGGGACCTGGCGGGCCAGTACGCGGGGCACCGACGGCAGATGCAGTCACAAGAGTCAAGCCTGGCAATCCGCCGCGCTTGCGCCGGGGAGGCGCGCCGTGCGGAACTGGGCTAGCCGGCCTGCATGACCTCGCGCACGAGCCGGGCGGCCTCGCTCGGAGTGCGGCCGACGCGCACGCCGACCTTCTCCAGCGCTTCCTTCTTCGCCTGAGCTGTTCCGGCCGAGCCGGAGATGATGGCACCCGCGTGGCCCATCGTCTTGCCCTCCGGCGCCGTGAAGCCCGCAACGTAGGCGACGACCGGCTTGGTCACGTTCTTCTCGATGAAGGCCGCGGCCCGTTCCTCGGCGTCGCCGCCGATCTCTCCGATCATCACGATGGCGTCGGTCTCCGGGTCATCCTGGAACGCCTTCAGGCAGTCGATGTGCGTGGTGCCGATGATCGGGTCGCCGCCGATGCCGACCGCGGTCGAGAATCCGATGTCGCGCAGCTCGTACATCATCTGGTACGTCAGGGTGCCGGACTTGGACACCAGCCCGATCCGTCCCTGCGAGGTGATGTCAGCCGGGATGATGCCGGCGTTGGACTTGCCAGGCGAGGCGACACCGGGACAGTTCGGGCCGACGATCCTGGTCTGGTGCCCGTTCGCGCCGGCGTAGGCCCAGAACTGCGCAGTGTCGTGCACGGGCACGCCCTCGGTGATCACGATGACCAGCGGGATCCGGGCGTCGATGGCCTCCATCACCGCATCCTTGGTGCCGGCCGGCGGCACGAACACGACCGAGACGTCCGCGCCTGTGGCCTGCATCGCATCGCCGACGGTCGCGAACACCGGCAAGTCCCGGCCGGACAGCTCGATGGTCGTGCCGGCCTTGCGCGGGTTGGTGCCGCCCACGACGTCCGCCCCGGCCGCGATCATCCGGGCACCGTGCTTACGACCCTCCGAGCCGGTGATGCCCTGGACAATGATCTTGCTGTCAGCGGTCAGGAAGATGGCCATCTCATGCTCCGTTCGAGGCCGCGGCGGCCAGCTCGGCGGCGCGCCGCGCCGCGTCATCCATGGTGGCGACCTGCTCGACCACCGGCAGGGCCGCCTCGTCCAGGATCCGGCGGCCTTCGGCCGCGTTGTTCCCGTCCAGCCGGACGACGATCGGATGCCGGACCTGCTCGCCCCGCTCAGCCAGCAGGGCCATGGCCGACACAATGCCGTTGGCGACCGCGTCGCACGAGGTGATGCCGCCGAACACGTTGACGAGCACGCTGCGCACGCTCGGATCGGACAGCACGATGTCCAGGCCGTTGGCCATCACCTCGGCCGAGGCGCCACCACCGATGTCCAGGAAGTTAGCCGGGCGGACGCCGCCGAATTCCTCGCCCGCGTAGGCCACTACGTCGAGGGTAGACATGACCAGGCCGGCCCCGTTGCCGATGATGCCGACCTCGCCCTCAAGCTTGACGTAGTTGAGGTGCTTGGCTTTGGCCCGTGCCTCGATCGGGTCCACCGCCGTCGGGTCAGCGAAGGCGTCCCAGTCCTGCCGGAACGCAGCGTTGTCATCGAGGGTTACCTTGGCGTCGAGTGCGACGACCCGGCCGTCGCCGGTGTAGACCAGCGGGTTCACCTCGACCAGGGTGGCGTCCTCGTCGGTGAACACCGACCAGAGCCGCTCGGCCAGCTGCGCCGCGGCTTCCTGCGCTGCCTCGGGCAGCCGGCCGGCCCGCACGATTTCCAGCGCCTTAGCGTGGTCGACGCCCGCCAGCGGGTCGACCGCTACCTTGGCGAGCGCCTCTGGCCTCGTCCTGGCCAGGTCCTCGATCTCCATGCCGCCATCGACCGTGCACATGGACAGGAAGGTGCGCTCGGACCGGTCCAGCAAGAAGGAGAGGTAGAACTCCCGGGCGATGTCGGTGTCCTCGGCGACCAGCACCGAGTGCACCGTGTGACCCTTGATGTCCATGCCGAGGATCTTCCCGGCCTTGTCCCGAGCCTCATCGGGGCTGTCGGCCAGCTTTACGCCGCCGGCCTTGCCGCGGCCGCCGGTCTTCACCTGAGCCTTGATGACCACGAGCGGTTTGGCTCCGGGCTTGACCGCCTCGAACTCCGCCGCAATCTGCCTGGCTTCATCCGCGGTAACGGCTACTTTGCCGTGCGGAATCGGGACACCGTACGCGGCGAATAGCTCCTTCGCCTGGTACTCGAACAGGTCCACTCGGGTCCGTCCTTCGTGCTCGGGGATCATCATGGCGCGCCCGCGCCCCGCGGCAGGAAGCCTAGACCCGCTCTGGTTGCCGGCCGCCCACCGGGTAGCCGCACCTCGGCCTGCCAGACGTCCCGGCCGCGCGGCCGGGACGCAGGGTTAGCCGACCGGCTCTTGGCTGCCCAGCGCGGAGTGCACCCAGTCCACGATCTCCGTCGTGGTTGCGCCTGGCGTGAAGATGCGGGCAACGCCGAGTTCCTTGAGCTCGGCGATGTCAGCATCGGGGATGATGCCGCCGCCGAAGACGACGATGTCGGTCGCGTCACGCTCGGCGAGCAGCTCGAGCACCCGGCGGAACTGGGTCATGTGGGCGCCGGACAGGACCGACAGCCCGATCGCGTCGGCATCTTCCTGCAGCGCGGCCGAGACGATCTGCTCGGGCGTCTGGTGCAGCCCGGTGTAGATCACCTCGACCCCGGCGTCCCGCAGTGCCCTGGCCACCACCTTCGCGCCGCGATCATGACCATCCAGGCCCGGCTTGGCGATAATCACCCGGATGCTGCTCATGAACCCTCCGACCAAGGACCGCTGCCTGCCGACATAACGGGCAGTTGATTCAGCGTAACCGGCTAGCCAGCCAGCGCGGTCGTCAGGGCGGTCAGGTACCGGTCCAGCTCGCTGCCGTCGGCGTCGTAGCTCGGGTTCACTTCGGTCAGCACGAGCGCCGCGCAGGCCGGGGCGGCCAGCAGCACCTGCAGGCATCTAGTCACCTGCTCGAGCGTGACGCCGGAGTTGTAATGCGGGAAGTTACCGAGCGGCAGATCGCCCGAGTCGACCACGTCCACGTCATAGTGCACGACCATCGGGCCCGCACTGGCGGACAGCACTGTCAGCGCGCGCCGCGCAGCTGTCACCGGGTCTGCGCTGAGCTCAGGTCCGGAGGTGTAACTGACTCCTCTGTCAGCCAGGACAGCGCGGCCTGCGTCGGTGACCTCCCGCGGATCGCAGCCGACGATCGCGAGCCGGTCCGGGTCGAGCAACGGCCGGTCTCCGGCCAGGCCGGCTAGCTCCTGCTCCCCGGCGCCCAGCAGGTGCCCGATGCCGGTAGCGTCCAGAATGCCGGACCCATCTGGTAGCAACGGCCCGAGGTCGGCGTCGCCGTCGACGTACGCGAGCCCGACGTCGTCGTGGACCCGCCGGACGCCGGCCAGGACACCGAGGGTGATCGTGCAGTCCCCGCCCAGGACGAGCGGACGTTGGCCGGCCCGGACCTGGTCGGCCACCGCGTCAGCTACTTCGCGCGCGACCCGGGCGACGGCAGCCAGGTTGCGTGCGCCCGGATGCTCGTGATCCGTCGCGAAGATCCCGCCGGGCAGGTCGCCGGAATCGGTGACGCTGAGCCCGGCCGCCTGCAGCCGCTCGACGAGACCGGCCGCACGCAGCGCTGCGGGTGCCCGGTCCTGACCCGCGTGATGCGCACCCGCGCTCGTCGGCACGCCGATCACTACCCAGTCGTTCCTTGCCTGCGTGGCTGACATGTCATGTCTCCCATCTGCGGCCCGGGCGCTGGCCATCTCGTTCACTGGCCACCTCGCCCACACCGTCACCATCATTCCCTGTTTGTTAGTAACGACACTAACGAGGTCGCTCGCCAGACGCAACCAGCAGATGTAGAATGGTGGTGACGCCAGATCGTTGGCGACGGCAGGATGCTGGTGACACCGCCGCTGTGGCTGGTGCGCGAATGCACGGGGGTGCAGATGGCGGTGATCGGTCAAGCACCAGGCGAACTGGCGAAGCTGCAGGCCTTTGTGAACACGCTGGATATCGAGCAGTCGACCGACGAGCTCGGCACCCCGGCCGCTCTGGACCAATGGCTACAGGCAGCCGGCCTGGCCGGCCCGACGCCGGCGGCCAGATCAGCCCGCCGTCGGAGCCCGCGGACCTGGCGGCGGCGATTGAGTTGCGCGAGGCGCTGCGGGCAGTCCTGCTCGCGCACGCACCGCATCCGCCCGCCGAGCCGACCGGCCCGGACACAACTAACGCGAGCTCAACCGACGCGGGCGCAATCGGCACGCACGCAACTAGTCTGGCCACCGCGAGGAGCCGGCTGGCCGGTGCCGCGGCGGCGGCCCAGGCCAGGATTGTCGTGCGCACCGACGGCAGCGTCGGGCTCGCGGCGGCCGGGACCGGCAGCCGTCAGGCGCTTGCGGCGCTGCTGCTGATTGCGGCCGAAGCCGCCACGACCGGCAGCTGGACCCGGCTGAAGGCCTGCGCTGCGGATGACTGCCACTGGGCGTTTTACGATCGTTCCCCGACCCGCAACGGTTGCTGGTGCAGCATGCAGATCTGCGGCTCGCGTGCGAAATCGCGGGCTTACCGGAGCAGGGCGGCGGTACTCACCGGCAGCGGTCGCGCCACGCGTGCTAGAACACGACTGTGACCAGCTTTACGATCATGCCGCCCGGCGGCGGAGAGCAGCTCAGCGTACGCGGCAGCACCTTGCTCTTCAAAGCGACAGCCGCCAGCACCGGCGGCGCGTTCTCGCTGCACGAACGGCTTGTCCCGGCCGGAGGCCGGCGGCCGCCCGCGCACGTTCACCCGGATCGGGTCGAGGCGTTCTGGGTGCTAGACGGCGTCGCCGAGTTCGAACTTGACGGCGAGGAGAGGTCAGCGGCGGCCGGCAGCTTCGTGCTGGTGCCGGGCGGCGTCGCGCACACCTTCGGCGCCAGCGCAAGCCAGCCGACGCGGGTGCTGGTGCTGCATGCACCCGCCCTGGACGACTATTTCCGCGAGCTAGCCGGGCTGTGGTCGGGCGAACAGCCGCCGGACCGTGACACCGAACTCGGCCTGATGCGCCGGCACGGCATGCGGCCGGTGTAGCCGCTACAGCTTCTCGATCGGCGCGTACCGCAGTACCAGGTGCTTCACGCCGTAGTCGCCGCCGAAGTCGATCTTGGCTTCCGGATCGTCACCGCGCCCTTCGACCGACAGCACAGTGCCAAGACCGTAGGAATCGTGATTGACCCGGTCACCGGGCTGCAGTGACGGCACCGGCCGGTTCCCCACCGCCCGGACGCCGGGCCGCCTGGCCAGCCGCTCGGATGCGGGCTGCGCCGTCGCAGACTCATCCCGGCGCCATTCGATCAGCTCAGCCGGTATCTCGGTCAGGAACCTGGACTGCCGGTGGTAACTCGGCCGGCCGAACCAGGTGCGGGTCGCCGCCCTGGTCACGTACAGCCGCTCCATCGCCCGGGTGATGCCGACATAAGCGAGTCGCCGTTCCTCGGCCAGCTCGCGCTCGTCACCCATCGACCGCTCGTGCGGGAAGACGTTCTCCTCCAGGCCAGTCAGAAAGACGACCGGGAACTCCAGCCCCTTGGCGGTGTGCAACGTCATCAGCGTCACCATGCCGCCGTGCTGCGCACCGTCGGGAATCTGGTCGGCGTCAGCCACCAGCGACACCTGCTCGAGGAAGTCGGCGAGCGTGCCGTCCGGCTGGCGGGCATCGAACTCGCGTGCCACCGAGACGAGCTCGGTCAGGTTCTCGATCCGGCTCGCGTCCTGCAGGTCGGTGGAGGCCTGCAGCTCAGCCACGTAGCCAGTCAGGTCGAGCACCGCTTCGGCGATGTCACCGGCCGGGCTGCGATCGGCCGACATCGCCCGCAGCCCGGACATCAGTTCGTTGAAACCCTCAATAGCCTTAGCCGAACGGCCGGCCAGACCAGGCACGTCGTCCGGCCGGGCCAGGGCGGCCGCGAAGCTGATCTTGTCCCGGCTGGCCAGTGCGGCGACGCACTCTTCGGCCCGGTCGCCGATGCCGCGGCGCGGGGTGTTCAGCACCCGGCGCAGCGACACCTCGTCTTCGGGGTTGGCGATCAGCCGCAGGTAGGCCAGCAGGTCACGGACCTCACGCCGCTCGTAGAAGCGGACGCCGCCGACCACCTTGTAGGGCAGGCCGGACCGGATGAACACTTCCTCGAAGACACGTGACTGCGCGTTGGTCCGGTAGAAAACGGCGACCTCGCCGGGGGCGGCGTCACCCGCATCGGCCAGCCGGTCGACTTCCTCGGCGACGAAGGCGGCCTCGTCGTGCTCGCTGTCGGCGACGTAACCGGTGATCAGCGGGCCGTCGCCGGCATCGGACCAGAGGTTCTTGGGGATCCGGCCGGGGTTGCGTGAGACGACGGCGTTGGCGGCAGCCAGGATGTTCTGAGTCGACCGGTAGTTCTGCTCGAGCAGGATCACCCGGGCACCGGCGAAGTCGCGCTCGAACTCCTCGATGTTGCGGATCGTCGCGCCGCGGAAAGCGTAGATGGACTGGTCGGCGTCACCGACGACGACCAGCTCGGCCGCCGACTCGGTCCCGGCGCCGGCCAGTTCCCTGACCAGGACGTACTGGGCGTGGTTGGTGTCCTGGTACTCGTCCACCAGCACATGCCGGAATCTGGCGTGATACTCCGCGGCCAGGTCAGGAAACGCCTGCAGCAGGTTGACGGTCACCATGATGAGGTCGTCGAAGTCCATCGCCCCGGCCGCGACCAGCCTGCGCTGGTACTCGGCGTAGGCCTCGCCGAGCGCCTTCTCCCGGTAGCCGCTGGCCTTGGCCAGCACGGTCTCGTAGTCGACCAGCTCGTTCTTCAGGTTCGAGACCTGGTTGATCATCGCCTTCGGCGGATGGAACTTGGCGTCGAGTTCCAGCTCCCGGCAGACCAGCGCCATCAGCCGCTGCGAGTCAGCCTGATCGTAGATCGAGAAGCTGGACGGATAGCCGAACCGCCGGGCCTCACGGCGCAGGATCCGCACGCATGCCGAGTGGAAGGTCATCAGCCACATCGACCTGGCCCGCGCCCCGGTCAGCGACGCCGCCCGCGCCGCCATCTCGCCGGCCGCCTTGTTGGTGAAGGTGATCGCGAGGATCTCGCTCGGCGCGACGTCCCGCTCGGCCAGCAGGTAGGCGATCCGGTGGGTGAGCACCCTGGTCTTGCCCGATCCGGCTCCGGCCACGATCAGCAGCGGGCTGCCCTCGTGCATGACGGCAGCGCGCTGCTGTGGGTTCAGCCCGTCCAGCAGGGAATCGACAACCATCGTGGTCACGTGTCTAGCCTAGGCGCTGGCGCCGACAGCCGGGCGGCTCCGCGCTCGCGCCAGCCGCTGGATCACGGTCCCGGCAACCACAAGGCCCGCCAGCGCCGGCATCAAGCCGGTCGCGGACGGGCCCGGGCCCAGCAAACTAGTTACTCGTCGGGAACCAGGGTCGGCGTAGACCTGGTCAGCGTCTCCTTCTTGAAGAACGGGGGCTGCTTGATCCGCAGGAAGATGAAGACGAGCAGGCCGATCAGCCAGGATATGAACACGATGATGAACACGCCGCCGATATGCACCTGTGTGCCCGGAATTGTGAATGTCGTGTACGAGGCTTCATACGGGCTGGTCAGGTTGTAGTCCAGGTACAGGCTCCAGCCGCCGAGGAACCACAGGATGGCGGCGCCCACGAACGGCAGGATTCCCTGCATCCACAGGTTACGGGCGCTGCTAGTCAGGTTCTTGCGGTAATACCAGACGCAGGTGAAGCCGGTCAGGCCGTAGTAGGTGGCGATAAACACCCCGCAGCTGGTAACCGCGTCAGCGATGACGTTCCCACCGGAGACGTAGTTCATCGCGGCATACAGCACGATCGAGATGCCGCCCATCACCAGGGTGGACACGGTCGGCGTCAGGTACCGCCGGTGCATCTTGGCGAAGGCATCCGGCAGCGCCTTGTACACGGCCATGGACAGCGTGGTCCTGGCAGTCGGCAGGATCGTGGTCTGGGTTGATGCGGCCGCCGACGACAGCACCATGATCAGCAGCAGCCGGTAGAAGACGTTGCCGACCGTACCGGCGCCGAAGACCGCATGGCCGAGTACCGACAAGACGTCGCTGGCATTGTTCGGGTTGGCCAGGCCGATGCCCGTGGTCCCGATGCCGGCGAAGGACTGGGCGCCGAAGATTGCGATGCCGTAGGTGACCACCAGGATGATGGTGGACAGAATCGCCGACCGGCCCGGCGTCTTCGCCGGGTCCTTGGTCTCCTCGTTCACCGACAGGGCGGTGTCCCAGCCCCAGTAGATGAACACCATCAGGATCAGCCCGGAGGCGAAGGCGCTGAACGGCAAGTGACTGATGCTGAGCCACGACCAGCTCGGGTGAATGGACACCGCCGGGTGATTGCCGGTGCCGACCCGGATCAGCGCAACGACCGACAGCACCAGCAGCATGGTGATCTCGATCGACAGCAGCGCCTTCTGGAAGTTCGCCGAGACCTCGATGCCGCGGTAGCAGATGTAGGTCATGAAGACGATCCACAGGATCCCGGCGAGCAGCACCCAGCTGCTGGCCGGGTTGTGACCGATCCCGTTGGCGTTGAACAGCAGGAAGATGTACTGCCCGGCGACCTGCGCCAGGCTCGCCATGACCAGCACGTCCGCGACGACAATGGCCCAGCCGCCGGCCCAGCCGGTCTTCGGGCCGAATGCGCGCGTTGCCCAAGTAAAGGTGGTCCCGCAGTCCGGGTCGGCCTTATTGAGCTCGCTGTAGCCGATTGACGTCAGGATCATCGGCACAAAGGCGAGGATCGCGACCAACGGGGATTTCACCCCCACGGCCACCACGATGAAGCCGAGAGTCGCGGCCAGGCTATAGCCGGCGCGACCGAAGCCGTGGCGATCACGGTGCTCGAGATCAAGCCCAGAGCGCCCGATTTAAGTCCCTTGCCGACGGCATCTTCCATCGGCTGAACATCTGGCGAAGTCGCCATGCCCACCCCTTAACCGGGTATACCCAACTCGGGTTATCCACTCTCGCCCGCAGGCTACAAATGCCTATGGGTTTGGTTTCTATCCAGCGCGTCCGGCCAGCATGCCAGTTGACGCACGCGTGCGTAAGTAAGGCACGGTTCTAGCACGTATTGCGCTCGAAGGCAACGATTTCAGTTGTATCGTGCATAAAGCGCAACTGGACCCGTCGAGGGCGCGGCCGGCCGCCGGACTAGGATCGGCTCTATGCGCATACTGCTTGTCGGAGCTGGCGGAGTGGGCACTGCCATCGCCAGGATCGCAGCTCGCCGCGCGTTCGCCGAGCTGATCATCGCAGACTACGATCTCGGCCGGGCGCAGCGCGCGGCCGCGGCTAAGGACGGCTATACCGCCGTCCGGCTGGACGCGACCGATGAGGCCGCCACGACCGCGCTGCTGACCGAGTACTCGCTGCGACGCGCTGATGAACGCCACTGATCCGCGGTTCGTGATGCCGCTGTTCCGGGCTGCACTGGCGGCCCGGGTTCATTACCTGGACATGGCCATGTCCTTGTCGCACCCGCATCCGACCGAGCCGTACGCCAGCACCGGGGTCAAGCTCGGCGACGACCAGTTCGCCATGGCCGGGCAGTGGGAGCAAGCGGGCAAGCTGGCGCTGGCGGGCATCGGCGTCGAGCCTGGCCTGTCGGACGTGTTCGCCCGGTACGCGGCCGACGACCTGTTCAGCGAGATCAATGACCTGGGCGTCCGGGACGGCGCGAACCTCACGGTGGCTGGCTACGACTTCGCCCCCACCTTCTCGATCTGGACCACCATCGAGGAGTGCCTGAATCCACCGGTGATCTGGGAGGCCGACCGCGGCTGGTTCACCACGCCGCCGTTCAGCGAGCCTGAGACCTTTACTTTCCCGGCCGGCATCGGCCCGGTCGAGTGCGTGAACGTCGAGCACGAGGAAGTGCTGCTGATGCCGCGCTGGGTGAAGGCCCGCCGGGTCACCTTCAAGTACGGGCTCGGCGAGGAGTTCATCGGCGTGCTCAGGACGCTGCACAAGCTCGGCCTGGATTCCACCGACCCGGTCAGCGTTGGTGACGCGAAAGTCTCGCCGCGCGACGTAGTCGCCGCGTGCCTGCCCGATCCCGCCACCCTGGGCGACAAGATGACCGGCCTGACCTGCGCGGGTACCTGGGTCACCGGCACCGGCAAGAACGGCGGGGCGCGCGAGGTCTATCTGTATCACGTGGTCGACAACGCCTGGACAATGGCCGAATACGGCTCGCAGGCGGTGGTCTGGCAGACCGCCGTCAACCCGGTCGTCGCCCTCGAGCTGATGGACTCAGGCGCCTGGTCCGGCACCGGCGTGCTCGGGCCCGAGGCGATGCCGCCGCAGCCGTTCCTTGACCTGCTCACCGAATACGGGTCACCGTGGGCGATGGAAGAGCGGACACCTGCGAGCCCTGGCTAAAACCCAAGACCTCAACAGCAAACCCGTAAATGAACCGGAACGGAGTCCGGAGTGGCAACTGAGCTGCAGAACTTCATCGGCGGACAATTTACTGACTTGTCCTACGACAAGCGCGCGGACCTGATCGACCCGAGCACCGGCGAGGTGTTCGCAACGGCACCGGTGTCCGGCGAGGCCGAGGTGGACGCTGCGTTTACCTCCGCGTCCGAGGCGTTCCCGGCCTGGCGCGATGCCACCCCGGCTGAGCGCAGCCTGGCCTTGCTGAGGATCGCCGACGCGCTGGAGAAGCGGGCCGACGAATTTGTCAGGGCCGAGTCGCAGAACACCGGCAAGCCGATCGCGCTGACCGCGTCCGAAGAGATCCCGCCGATGGTGGACCAGATCCGGTTCTTCGCCGGCGCCGCCCGGATGCTCGATGGCCGGTCGGCCGGCGAGTACATGTCGGGATTCACCTCGTTCATCCGGCGCGAGCCAGTAGGTGTCTGCGCTGCGGTGACGCCGTGGAATTACCCGATGATGATGGCGACCTGGAAATGGGCCCCGGCCCTGGCGGCAGGCAACACCATGGTGCTCAAGCCGTCCGACACCACGCCGGTCTCGACTCTGCTGTTTGCGGAGCTGATCAGCGAATTCGTGCCGCCGGGCGTGTTCAACGTCATCTGCGGCGACCGGGACACCGGCCGTGCGCTGGTCAAGCACCGTATCCCGCAGATGGTGTCGATCACCGGCTCGGTGCGGGCCGGCATCGAGGTGGCCAAGGCGGCGGCGGACGACCTCAAGCGCGTCCATCTGGAGCTCGGCGGCAAGGCGCCGGTCATCGTGTTCGACGACGCCGACCCGGAGAAGGCGGCCGAGGCGATCGCGATTGCCGGCTACTTCAACGCCGGCCAGGACTGCACTGCGGCGACCCGGGTGCTGGCCGGGCCGCGCATCCACGACGACTTCGCGGCTGCGCTGGCCGAGCAGGCCAGGACCCAGGTCACGGCCGGCCCGGACAACGAAGACGCGACCTACGGCCCGCTCAACAACGCCAACCAGCTCGCGCACGTGTCCGGCCTGATCTCCCGGCTGCCCGACCATGCGCGGATCCTGACCGGCGGTCAGCGGACCGGCGAACGCGGCTACTTCTATGAGGCCAGCGTGGTCGACGGCCTGCACCAAGACGACGAGATCATCCAGAACGAGGTGTTCGGCCCGGTCATCACCGTGCAGAAGTTCACCGACGAAGAAGAGGCGCTGCGCTGGGCCAACGGCACCAAATACGGACTGGCGTCCTCGGTCTGGACCTCCGACCACGGCCGGGCCATGCGGATGGCACGGGCGCTCGACTTCGGCTGTGTGTGGATTAACACCCACATTCCGCTGGTCGCGGAGATGCCGCACGGCGGGTTCAAGCACTCGGGCTACGGCAAGGACCTGTCGATGTACGGGTTCGAGGACTACACCCGGATCAAGCACGTGATGTCTGCGCTCGACTAGGTCGTTGTGGGTGTTCGGGCGGGCGCGGGGCGCTCTGCGGACTTGGCATTAGGGACCGCGACTCTTGGGGCAGCCCGGCCCGTCACCTGCGGGCGCGGGGCGAGGTTGGCTACGGTTACGCCCGCCGCCGCGCCCCGCGCCCGCCCGAACACGGCCGCCGGTGCGCCACGAGACGCTCGCCGCCGCCGGTGCGGCCAGCCAAGTGCGCCGAGCGACCGCTAGCGCACGCCTGCCGGGGCGCTCCGCGATCGCCAGTGCACGGCCGACGTGGTTCAGCGTCCACCCCGGACGGCACGTTGCGGCCGGGGTTTGGCGACGTTGCGCAGTTTGGTGGCCCCATACCCCTACAAACCGCCGCCGAAAATGCCTGCAATCGTCGCAATGTCATGTGGCGCCGCCACAAACGCCCGCCGCGTAGCGGCGCCGCGACGCCACAGCCCTACTGAGTGCAGGCGGCGGTATAGAAGTTCGGGCCGGGCAGGCCCGGGCCGGTGATCTGCGGCTTGTTCGTGCCGCCGCCCTTGGCGTAGGCAGTGTCGAACCACTGGGTGAAGAACTGGCTCAGCCGGCTCTGGCAGGCCGCGCTGTGGTTCGGCAGCCAGCGAGCGAACCCGGCTTCCAGCTCGGGTTCGGTGATGCTCCCGCCGCCATATTCGCGCTGGAGCTGCTGCAGCGCCCGGCTGAAGTTGCCATGGCCGAGGATCTGCCGCAACGCGACGTAAGCCGCGCCCGGCCGGTCGTAGCTGTTGTCGCCGAACAGCCAGTAGGGCGTCGGGTTGGACGGCGCGATCTGCCAGAAGCCGCCGCCGAGCTTGTAGATCGAGCTGAAGGTACTGACCAGGCTGCGCTGGAATGCTGCCCGGCCCTTGCCGGTGGTGCGGGCCGCCGGCCTTGGCCTGCGCGGTCCTCGCCGCGTACAGGTACTCGGCCAGCGTGGCCAGGC
The DNA here is from genome assembly GCA_963713585.1 of uncultured Actinomycetota bacterium. Lineage (GTDB taxonomy): Bacteria > Actinomycetota > Actinomycetes > Streptosporangiales > Streptosporangiaceae > JAJYUU01. Next base: position 170,785 of record CAVQMG010000006.1, read on the forward strand.
CCTCCTTGTAGAAAGTCATCGCATAGCCACCCTCGGAGACGTTGTCGCCCCACCACTGGTGCATGTTCTCGTGGTAGAGGGTGTCGGTATCGATCGTGCCGCCCTCGAAGGTGATCATCGTCTCCATTTCCTCCTCGAAGGAGGCCTGCGGCAGGCCGATGATGATCCCGTCGGAGCTGAACGGGTACGGGCCGTTGAACAGACTCTCGAAGTCGGTGATGTTCTGCTGCAGGTTCATGATCGCGCGGTTCTTGCGCTGCTGCTTGGCGCTGATCGCCGTGTCCTGCACCTGGTAGAACTTGATCCCGTTGGCCGCCGTCGAGGAGCGGATGCTGTAGTTCCCGACGCTGTCTTCGACCAGGTAGCTGGCGATCGGCGCGGTTTGCCGCCAGTGCCAGGTCACCGAGCCGTGCGAGAACTGAGTGTCCGGTCCGTGCACGGTCTTGCCGATCAGCTTGCCGTTGGCAACGCCGGTCTTGCCGGTCGCCACCGTGTCGTAGAAGTCGTAATTCGGCTTGGCCGTCGGGTAGTCGTTCAGCGGCATCCAGTCCTCGCTGCCGACCGGCTCGGTGGTGACGAAGCCGCCGTCCGGTGACCGGAACCAGCCCTCGGTGGTGCCGTCACCGTCGTTGTGCACGCCCGGCTTGCCGGTGTAACTCACCGACACGGTGAACGTGGCGCCGGCCCGGATCGGATGGTGAGGCGTGATGATCAGCTTGTTGGCCGGGCACTGGGTCCCGTTCAGCGAGTTCGCCTTCACGCTCGTGGACGGCAGCTCCGGCGAGCAGGCCGGCGGCAGCGGGTTGTGCTGCGGACCGCCGACCGGGTTGGTCTGCGAGGCCTCGTGCGCGGCCGGGTTCGGGTCGTCCGGGCCGGCGGATCGCCCGGGTAGGCCGGCTGCGCGAACCTCACGGTGGCGGGCTGGCCGTTAACGGTCACCGAGCCGAGCTTCAGGTTGGGACCGGCTGACTTGTTCGCGGAGGTGCGCTCGAAGTCCAGGCTGAAGCCGGTCAGGCACTGCGTCGCGACGTCGGTCAGCACCACGTGATTGCCGGCCAGGAACCGGTTGGTCGACGCCCGGTAGACCAGGTAGACCGAGGTATGCCGGCTGAGGTAGCCGCCGTTGCCGGTGTCGGGATACAGATGCGAGCCCGCGGGCGCGAGCGTGCGCGCGCCCGGCGAGCAATGACCGCGCCCGTTGCCGCTGGCAGCCACCGGACTCGCGTGCGCGAGCCCGGGCAGGATGACCGGCACCGCGCAGACAGCCGCGACGATTCCGGCCTGCAGGACGCGCCTGGCGCGAAGCGACAACATGTACCACCGTCCCCGGATAGTGCGGTCGGTGGCCATTCTCCGGCAGATAGCCAGAGTTAGGGTCCTAGCGCGGCCGAAGAGTCATCGATCCGTGACAAGACCAGCGCCCGTCAGCGCGCCCGGTTGCGGCGGCGGCGCAGCCCAAGCAGCACCAGGATCACCGCGATCAGCCCGACTGCGGCGGGCACGGCCCGCTTGAGGACCGGCAGGCCGGCAACGCCGAGCAGGTCAATGGCCTCGTTGTCCTGCGGCTGCCAGGCGGGCGGTGCCTCGTGCCTGGCTGCCCGGATCGGTGTCACCTCGGCCAGGTCGTCGGCCTGGCCAGCGTGCTTGCCGGCCGGCCGGTCGCCCGCCAGCGGCGAAGCGCCGCCGTCAGGAGCACCGCCGTCAGCAGCACCGCCGTCAGCAGCGCCGCCGCCATCAGCACCGGCCTCGCCCGAGCTCTTCTGGGCTTGCCGGGCCGGACTCTGCGGGGCTGATCGCCGCGAGGACGCCCGTGTCCCGGCCGAACCCTCAGTTGCATCGGCCAGCGCGAGTCCGCGGTCGGCCAGCTTGTTCTTGATGTCCGCCAGCGACGCGGGACCGATGTTGTCCAGCGCCCGCAGCTGCGGCTCAGTGCGCCTGGTCAGGTCACCGAGCGTCTGGATCCCGTCATGCCGCAGGCTGCCCCACGCTCTGGCGCCCAGGCTCAGCACGTCAATCGGCAGCGCCTCGTCGGTCGTGCCGGGAACCGATCCGGCCACGTTCCCGGCCTGCTCTTCTTCTTCCTCGGCGTCGTCGTCCGGCTCGGCGGCGGGCTCGGCCGCCAGCATCGCGGCCAGGTTGGCAGCGAAGATGCCGATCAGCTTGCCGCCGACCTCCACCATCACGCCCCGGCCGAACTGCGCGGGCTTGCCGGTGACGTTGAGGCTGGTGTGCACCGTGACCTGGGTGTTGTCACCGTCGGGCTTGAGCTCGGAGCGGACCGAGGCCGAGGCAGTGCCCGCGCCCCTGGTCTCCTTGCCGGACGCCTCCAGCACGACGACGCCGGCCTCTTTGTCACGCTCGGTGAATTTGGCCGTACCGGCGTACACCATCTGGATCGGGCCGACTTTGACCTTGATCTTGCCGGTGATGTTGTCGCCGTCCACGGAGTCGAGGGTGGCGCCGGGCATGCACGGCGCCACCCGCTCGACGTCCAGGAGCACGTCCCATGCTCGTTCCGCTGGTACCGGCACCGAGAATGAGTGCTCGAGCTCCATTGATCAGACTCCTGCCGCTGCCTCCAGAGCGCGCCCGGTCAGCACCCGCGCGAGATGGCGCCGGTAATCGGGCGCCCCGTGCAGGTCCGCAGGCGGCTGCGTTCCCTCGTCCGCGCTCGCCGCGGCGGCCCGCAAGGCCGCAGAACTGGCGTGCACTCCGGCGGCGGCAGCCTCGACGGACGCCGCCCGGATCGGGACCGAGCCCATGTTAGTCAGCCCGACCCTCGCCTCGGCCACCTGGCCGTTGGAGCGCCGCACCAGCGCCGCGACACCAACGGTCGCCCACGCTTGCGCAGTCCGGTGGAACTTCTCATAACGATATCCCCAGTCGGTCCCGAGCTTGGGCACCCGGATGCCCGTGAGGATCTCGCCGGGCTCCAGCGCCGTAGTCAGGTAGTCGACGAAGAAGTCGCGGGCAGCGATCTCCCGCTGGCCGGCCGGGCCGTGCGCGATCAGCGTCGCGTCCAGCGCCAGGATGACTGCGGGCAGGTCACCGGCCGGGTCACCGTGCGCCAGCGAGCCGCCGAGGGTGCCGCGGTGCCGGACCGCAGGGTCGGCCACCGTGCTCGCCGCCTGCGGCCAGCAGCCCGCAGTGCTCGCGCGATCAGCGGGTCGTGCACGAGCAGATAGTGCGTGGTCCTGGCACCGATCAGCAGGTGGTCGCCGTCGTCGGTGACGCCCCGCAGTTCGTCCAGCCCGCCGATATCGACCAGTAGCTCCGGATAGGCCAGCCGCAGCCGGAGCAGCGGCAGCAGGCTCTGACCGCCGGCGATGACCTTGGCGTCATCGCCGCCGCCGGCCAGCGCGCTGACCGCGTCGCCGATCGATGCCGGGCGGACGTACTCGAACTTGGCCGGGATCATGCCGCGACTCCGTTCCCGCTCGCCGCGTTGATGGCCCGCCAGACCCGTTCCGGCGTGCACGGCATCTCGACATCGCGGACGCCGAATGTCCGCAGCGCATCGACGACCGAATTGACCACGGCCGGCGTGGACGCGATCGTGCCCGCCTCGCCGACGCCCTTGACTCCGAGCCGGTTGGCGGCCCGGTGTTTCGGTGCGTTCGGTCAGTGAAAGAGGGCAGGTCGGCCGCCGAGGGCAGCAGATAGTCGGCCATCGTGGTCGTGACCAGGTTGCCCGAGTCGTCGTAGATGCCCTCTTCGTACAGCGCCTGCGCGATGCCCTGGGCCAGGCCGCCGTGCACCTGGCCCTCGACGATCATCGGGTTGACGACCACGCCGACGTCGTCGACCGCCACGTACGAGCGGATCTTCACGAACCCCGTCTCGGTGTCCACCTCGGTCGCGCACAGGTGCGTGCCGTGCGGGAAGGAGAAGTTGTCCGGGTCATAGGTGTAGTCGGAGTCCAGCGACGGCTCGACGCCGTCCGGCAGGGCGTGGGCGGCGAACGTGGCCAGCGCGATCTCCTGGATCGACGTGGACGCGTCCGGGTCGCCCTTGACCGCGAACCGCCCGGCGGAGAACTCCAGGTCGTCCGCTGAGGCCTCCAGCATCGCCGCGGCGATGATCCTGGCCTTGGCCACGACCTTGTCGCACGCCCCGACCAGGGCCATGCCGCCGACAGCGAGCGAACGCGAGCCGTAGGTGTCCATGCCCTTAGGCGAGACCTGCGTGTCGCCGTGCAGCACCCGGATGTCCTCGAAGGGCACGCCCAGTTCGTCCGCGACGATCTGGCTCCAGGCCGTCTCGTGTCCCTGGCCGTGCGCGCTGGAGCCGGTGACAACCTCGACCTTGCCGGTCGGCAGCATCCGGACCGAGGCGCTCTCCCAGCCGCCGGCCCCGTAGGACAGCGAGCCGAGAACCCGGGACGGTGCAAGCCCGCACATCTCGGTAAAGGTGGAGATGCCGATACCCAGACGCACGGTGTCGCCGCGTTCGTTGCGCTCGCGCTGCTCGGCCCGCAGCCCGTCGTAGTCGAACAGCTCTTTGGCCTTGGCGGTCGCGGCCTCGTAGTTACCCGAGTCGTACGTCAGCCCGCAGATCGTGGTGTACGGGAACTCCTCGTGCTTGATCCAGTTCCGCTCCCGCAGTTCCAGCGGCTCCATGCCGAGCTCGGTGGCGAGCTCGTCCATGATCCGCTCGATCGCGAACGTCGCCTCCGGCCGCCCCGCGCCGCGGTAGGCGTCGGTCGGCATCTTGGTGGTGAAGACTCCGGTGCACTTGAAGGAGTACGCGTCCATCTTGTAGATGGCCGGGAACATGAAGGCGCCGAGCAGCGGGACGCCGGGCGTGACCAGCATGAGGTAGGCGCCCATGTCGGCCAGCAGGTCGACATCGAGCCCGCGGATGCGGCCGTCGGAGTCGGCGGCGATCCTGATCCGCTGCCACTGATCCCGGCCGTGGTGCACGGTCAGGTTGCCCTCGCTGCGGGTCTCCGACCATTTCACCGGCTTGCCGATCCTGCGGCTGATCAGCACCGCGAGCACTTCCTCGGCCGTGACCTGGAGCTTCGACCCGAAGCCGCCACCGACATCCGGCGCGATCACCCGGATGTTCTGCTCCGGGATGGCGAAGAACGCCGACAGCGCGAACCGCAGCACGTGCGGGATCTGCGTCGCTGACCACAAGGTGAGCTCGTCACCGATCCACTGCGCCACCACCGCCCGCGGCTCCATCGCGGACGGGATCAGCCGCTGCTGCCGGTAGGTGCGCTCCAGCACGACCGGGGCGTCGCGGAACGCTGCCTCGACCTCGCCATTGGCGAACACCCACTCGTAGCTCTTGTTGCCGGCCTCGTGCACCTTAGGCGAGTCCGGCTCGAGCGCGGTGCGCATGTCCAGCACTGGCGGCAGCGGCTCGTAGTCCACATCGATCAGGCCGACCGCGTCAGCCGCGGTGAAGCGGTCCCTGGCAACGACCACGGCGACCGCCTCGCCGACGTAGCGGACCTCGTCCACTGCCATCGGCGGGTGCGCAGGAATAACGATGTCCGCGGTGACCGGCCAGGCACACGGCAGGCTGCCTTGCTCGGCCGCAAAGTCGGCGCCGCTGAACGCGGCGATCACGCCCGGCTGGCCGAGCGCGCCACTGACGTCGACCTTGGTGATCTTCGCATGCGCGTACGGGCTGCGAACGAAGGCCAGCTGCAGCATGCCGGGCAGCCTGATGTTGTCGGTCCAGTTGGTCTGGCCGGTGATCAGCTTGGCGTCTTCCTTGCGCAGCCGGGCCTGGCCGACCTGGGCGGCGGGCGCAGCGTCATCGAGTACCGGGGCCGCGGTCATGAGGTCGCTCCTGCCTCGGCCGCGCGCTTGACCGCGCGGACGATGTTCTCGTAGCCGGTGCAGCGGCAGAGGTTGCCCTCCAGGCCGTCTCGGATCTCCGCGTCGGTCGGGATGCGGGTTGTCGCGGAGCAGGTCGGCTGGTGGCCATGATCATGCCGGGCGTGCAGTAGCCGCACTGCAGCGCGTGCTCTTCATGGAAAGCCTTCTGCACCGGATGCCACTCGCCGTTGGCCAGGCCCTCAATGGTGGTGACGTCGGAGCCGTCAGCCTGCACGGCCAGGACCGCGCAGCTTTTCACTGACTGCCCGTCCATCAGGACAGTGCACGCACCGCAGTTTGAGGTGTCGCATCCGATAGGGGTACCGGTCTTGCCGAGCGACTTCTCTGAGGTAATGCACGAGCAGCAAGCGAGGTTCGACTTGATCGACGTACTGAACGCCGTCGACCGTGACGGTGATGTGCGTCATGCGCTGGCACCTCCGGGGACATGGCAGATGCGCCTGTGGCCAAACTTAGGCGGTCGGCCTCCGCCGCACCAGTCCCTCCCGCCACCAGTCTGCGCCGGAATGCCCGGCTCGATCCCGGCAGATCCCCAGGTCATCGTCAGCCGAAGCGGCCGTTGACGTAGTCGGCGGTCCGCGGGTCGTGCCGGGTGCCTCGAACATCTGCTCGGTCGGGCCGGGCTCGACGATGTGCCCGGGTGTGTCTGTCGTCGGCGAGGAAGAACGCGCAGTTCTGCGAGACCCGGTGCGGCCTGCTGCATGTTGTGCGTGACGATCACGATCGTGACCTCGATCGGCAGATCTCGGCGATCGTCTCCTCGATCCGCCGGGTCGAGGTCGGGTCGAGCGCCGAGCACGGCTCGTCCATCAGCAGCACGTCCGGGGCGACCGCCAGCGACCGGGCGATGCACAGCCGCTGCTGCTGGCCGCCGGACAGCGCGCCGCCCGGCGAGCGGCAGCCTGCGGTGCACCTCGTTCCACAGCCCGGCCCGGCGCAGGCTACTCCTCGACGATGTCGTCGGTCTGGCTCGGTCCTGGATGCCGGTCAGCTTGAGCCCGCTGGCCACGTTGTCGTAGATCGACATCGCGGGGAACGGGTTCGGCTTCTGGAACACCATGCCGATCCGCCGCCGGACCTCGGCGGGTCGGCTGACTCGGGTCGTAGATGTCGTGCCCGTCGAGCAGCACCTCGCCGGCCAGCTGCAGCGCCCTGGACCAGCTCGTGCATCCGGTTGAGGATGCGCAGGAACGTCGACTTGCCGCAGCCGGACGGGCCGATCAGCGCGGTCACCTTGCCCGGCTCCATGTGCAGCGACGACGCGCTCGAGCACCTTGTGGTCGCCGAACCAGGCCGAGATGTTCCGGGCCTCCAGCCCGAGCAGCGGCGTGCCGTCGGCGGCCGGCCGCGCGTCCAGATCGGCATCCTCGTCGATCCTGGTCATGACCAGGTCCGGGCTCGCCTGGTCGGCTGGTGATTCGGTCATCGCCGCGGCTCCGCTTGGGTCAGTAGTCATGGTCGTGGTGGCTAGCCGTCAGTACAGGTTGGGCAGCAGTGCTGCGCAGTTCTCGTAGAGGTTCCACACAACCGCCAGGACGACCGGCGTCAGCGTCAGGTACACCGGCCACACCGACCATCGCGCGGCCGCCCAGGCTCCGCCGACGGCAACCAGGGCGAGCGCGAATCCCCAGATCATGGTCCCCACCAGCGCACCGCTGTCGCCGGCCAGGGCGCGTTCTGACGGCCCGATGGCAGGCATCGCGACCGGGCCGTTGTGCACCGTGCTGGTGAGGTCGGCGTCGACTTCGAGGTAGTAGGCAGGCACCGCGGACGAGCTCGCGGTCAGCAGCGCCAGCCGGTTGAGGGAGGAGTCCCGGACCGGGTGCTGGCTGTCGCCGACGGCCACGACTTTGTAGACCGAAGTGCCCTGCTGGGTGATCGTGGTGATCTTGTCGCCTGGCACCAGCAGGCCCAGCCGGGCGAACGGCGCGCCGAAGGTGGCCCGCCGGCCGAAGATCACCGACAGGCCAAGCTGGCCCGGCAGCGGTGTGTTGCGCAGATGGCCCGGGCCGTTGGTGAGATTCTCGGCGGACGTGCCCTCGACCACGACCATGTTGGCCAGGCCGATACTCGGGATGTCCAGCACCGCGACGGGCGCGCCCGGCCTGACCGGTCCGAGCGGCCCGATGTCCTGGCTGAGCTGGGCCGCGAACGTGGTGTAGAGCCGGGTTTGCGCGCTGGCTTCGGAGATGCGCGACACCACGAGCATGTAGCCGACGAACCCGATGGCCAGCAACCCGAGCAGCAGGATGCTGGCGGCCGCGCAGCGGGCGGCCGTCAGCGCGCCGACCCGGCTGCCCTGGCCAGCGCGAGCCTGGCCGGCCACGGTGGCGGTCACTGCCGTTCCTGACGGCGCCGCCGGACCGTCGCGTACACGGCGGGTGGCACCGCGATCGCGATCAGGATGGCCGCGCCGGTCAGCAATCCCAGCGTGGTCGGGCTGGTGTCAGTGGCGGCCAGGTTAACAACGGTGCCGGTGACCGGGCCGCTGGGCGATGGTGACCGGCGCGGTCCCGGTCGTGGTGCCGGTCCCGGTACCAGCCGCTGCGCCCGGGCTCGGGCTGCTGGTCGGGTTCGCCGCGGCTCCGCCCGCTACCGCCTTGCCGTCGACCACGGAGCAGTCGAGCGGCTCGCCGACCTTGGCGCACGGCGACGGCTGCGGCGCGTCTTCCAGCACCACCAGCTTGCCGTTCTTGAGCGTCGGGTTCTGGCAGCCGCTGGACAAGCTGGGCGGGGAGATCGCGCCGGGCATCTTGCTGGACTGCAGCAGCCCGCCGGTGACGAGGTTCAGCGGCAGCGGCGAGTAGCCGAGTTCGGCCGAGACACTGCTGGCCGGCACACAGGAAGTAGTCGATGTAGGTGCTGAGGGTGACCCCGTCGCCGCGGGTGAAGTTGGCCGGCACGGTGGTCCCGGCCCTGGGCACGATGAGGTAGCTGTAGCTGGAGAGCGGGTAGGAGCGCGGGTCGTTGTAGGAGTAGACGCTGTCGAGATTCTGCTGCAGGAAATCAGGACTGCTCGAGTCCTCGTTGATCACGGCCCGGGTCAGCGCCACGGCCACGTTGGAGGCGGTGGGCAGCACGTAGTAGCCAGCCGGGTTCTCCAGCGCCACCACCGGATAGTGCGAGTTCAGTGCGTACGCGTACTCGTCGTAGCCGATGGCGCCCTGGCCGAAGCTGGCGGTGATGTAGGTCGCCACGTTGTTCGAGCCGTTCTGGGCGACCGCGCCGGGGAACTGCGGGTAGAACTCGGTCTGCCCGCACGGCTTGCCCGCCCCGCCGACGCGGTTGTGGCTCACCCGGCCGCAAAACGCGTTCCACTGCGCCGGGAACTCCGTCGCCATCCAGCGGGTGAAGAAGTAAGTGGCGCCCGAGCCATCCGACCGGATCACCGGGATGATCGGGATATTGGGCAGCTGCGCCCCGTAGTCCTTCGTGATCGCCTTGTTGTCCCAGTTGGAGATCTGCCCGGTGAAGATCTTCATGACCGTCTCGCCGGAGAGGCGCAGGTTGGTGATCAGCTTCCCGTCCACGTCCAGGTGGTACATGAACGCGGTGCCGCCGGCCGTATCCGGCACGTAGGAGTAACCCACGGGCGGGTGCTCCGCGCCGCCGACGTCAAACGGGTCGGTGCCGTTGCGGAACGGCGGGTCGAGGCCGCGAAGTCGACCTGCTGCTGCATGTAGTTGTCGCGGCCGGCCGCTGAGCCGTCCGGGTTGAAGTTGATGACGACGCCATCGGCATGCAGGTTCTCCGCCCACTGCGTCAGCGCGACCGAGGACCACGACGAGCCCGAGCCGCTGATCGCGATGTAGGACGTGCTGCTGCTCGCCAGTACCGGGGACGCCGGCAGCAGTGCCGCGAGCGCCGCAGCCAGCAGCAGGAAGAGCCGCGCCCCGCGTGAACGCCGACTGGTCGTCACGGTTTCGTCCTCCTCGGCAGCTGCATTTTCGTTAGCCCCAGCGGGCGCAGCCAGGCGACCGTGGCCGCGCTGCCCCGGCCGATGGCGAGCGCGAAGATGCCGCCGACCGCCAGCAGCGTGCCGGCTACCAGCAGAGCCGGCAGCGCGTACTCCGCCACCCCGGCGGTGAGCGGGTTGCGGACTGAGCTCAGCCCGATAGCGGGCCTGGCCGGGCCTGGTTTCACCGTCGGCACCGGCGACGGCAACGGGCAGGCCGCCGACGGCTTGACCCGGCCGGACTGATCCAGGACCTGGCGGGCCGCGCTCAGCGTCTGCGCCCGCTGCTTGGCGGTCAGCGGCAGGTAGCCGGGCGGCAGCTGCCCGGCTCCGAGGCCGGGCTGCTGGCCCTGGCCAGCCACGTAGTCGAGGAAGCGCGCGATGGCCGCGGCCTTCTTCTTCGACACCCCGCTCGTCGGCACCATCGCGTAAATCACCATCGTGAGCGGGTACGCGCCGGCGATCTTGCGCTTCTGATTGACCTTCTGGGTCAGGTGATTGTGCGCCGTGGACATGTCGCCCGCCAGCGTGGTGGCCATAGCGGAACCGGTCGGCGACACGTACTTGCCGTCGGCGTTCTCAATCGCGGCAACCGGTAGCTGATAGGCGGCCGCGTCGGCCTGATCCATAATCGCGAACAGGGTCCGCTGGCCGGCCAGCTCGGCCGGGATGGTCTCGAAGTTCCCGAACTGGTCCGGCTGCCAGTTAGTCGCGGGGAACCAGTTCTCGACCTGGTAGGCGGCGACCTGGCTGAGCGGGAAGACCGGGTCGTACCGGTGCGCAACTGGCAGGAACGGATCCATCGAGCTCAGCGCGTCGACGGGAAGCTGCATATCCAGGTAGCTGGTGTTGATGTGCATGCCCCACGGGTCGAAGGCGCCATCGGCAAACGACTTGGCGGCCTTGCTGACCGCTATCCAGCTCGTGAGCTCGCTTGTCATGTCACTCTCACCGGAGAGCACCGTGGGGATCTGGTAACCGCCAGACGACGCTGTGATTCGCGGGTTCAGCTGCTTGAATTCCGGGTCGGTGAACAGCGAAACCGGGTTGTTGTCGACCCCGTTGTCGCAGCCGGCGCCCTTGGCCACGGTGCCGCCCACGCATGCTTCCTGATTGAAGTCGTAGGACTGGGTCAGCAACTTGAGCACGAGTCTCGGGTCGAGCTTGAGATGGGTGGCCGGCACGCCGGTTTTCGGGTTGTCGATCCAGAAGGCGACCGACTCCGCCGATACCGCCACCGGCGCGTAGGTGTAGTGATGCTGGGACGTGCCGGTGGCCGGGAACGTGGTCAGTGCGACGTCGTCGCTGCCCGACTGGAAGTCCTCCCTGGCTAGCGGCTCGTTCTGGGCCGAGTCGTACTGGATGCTGAGCGGGTCAGTGGCAGCGCACAGACCGGCCTGCCACGAGTTCATCGCGCGGGCCAGCATGGGCGAGCCGATAATGCTGAAGGCCGGGTTCTTGACCGGGCAGTCCACCGGCGTGCGGGCGAAGTCGAGCGGCACGATGACGCGGCTGCGCCACGAGCACTCCCCGTAGGCGCTGCTGAACGAGAACGAGCCCGTTGCCATCAGCCCGTCGTCCTGGCTGTGGTCATGGCAGTCGGCGGGGACATCGAAGCCGTTGCCGCCCTGGCTTGGCACGATCACCAGCGAGCACGGGCTGCCGACGTCGCAGCCCAGTTGCGGGTCTTGCTGTGCTGACAACAGCAGGATGGGTGTCTGGCCGGTGCCGTTGGCCCTGGTCGTCGCGTACTGCGTGTTCATCGGCCCGAAGGCGCTGAACGAGTTCTGCACGCCGCCGTTGTTGGCGCCGAAGCACTGGCTCCACTTGGTCGGGTGCGTGCCGTGGCACTCGGCGACCATCACCGGGTAGTTAGTGCCCTGCGGCGCGTACAGCAGGTTGCTGCTCTGGGTGAAGCCGCGCCAGGTGACCTGCACCACCTGATTCGTCAGGTTGGCGACCTGGCTGACCGTGACGTAGCTGTAGCCGCCGTATTCCTTATTCGCCGCCGGATTCCACATCTTCGGACCGCGCACGACGATGCCGCCGGGTGGCTTGGACGGCGGGCCGGACGGCCGCGGCTTGCCCGGCGGCGGGGTCGGCGAACCGCTCGGGCTCGCAGACGGCGAGGCACTCGGGCTCGCAGACGGCGAGACACTCGGGCTCGCAGACGGCGAGACACTCGGGCTTGCGGACGGCGAGACACTCGGGCTCGCGGACGGCGAGGCAGCTGCCAGTCGGGCGGCGCTGCCAGGCACCGTCACGTCAGGCACCGTCACGCCAGGCACCGTCACGCCAGGCACCGTCACGCCCGCGGCTGCGGCCGGCGACAGGACAGCCAGCCCCGCCACGGCCAGGGCAGCCAGCGCGCCGATCCGGCGACTGCGACCAAAACGGGTCCCGGTCATGCGGCAGCCATCCCTCGCCTGAGCTTGCGCTGCTGCCGTTTGCTCAGCTCGCCCGGCCTGCCGCCACCGACGATCCGGGCGATCGCGAACAGGACCGTGACGACCAGCATGAGCGCGAACCCGGCGCCGTAGGCGCGCGCGACGAACGACGTGAACTGGCCGTCGTTGAGGATGGCGTTGATGATGAAGGTCGGCAGCGTCGCCTGCCAGCCGTGGAACGGGTTGGTGTTCAGCTCGGCGGTGAAACCCGCGGTCAGCAGGACCGGCGCGGTCTCGCCGAAACCGCGGGCCATCGCCAGCACGACGGCGGTGGTGAGCCCGGACCGGGCCGTCGGCAGGATCACGCTCCAGACCGTCCGCCAGTGGCTGCCGCCGAGCGCGAACGAGGCCTCGCGCAAGGTGCCGGGCACGACCTGCAAGACGACCTCAGACGCCCTGGTGACCGTGGGCAGCATCACGATGGCGATCGCCAGCGATGCCGCAAACCCGGAGGTGGGCAGGCCCAGGGTGAGCACGGCGAGGGCATAGATCAGCAGGCCGGCGACGATGGAGGGCAGCGCGGTCATGGCGTTGACGATGGTGCGCACCGGTCGCTCCAGCCGTCCGCCGACCTCAGCCAGGAATAGCGCCGCCATGATGCCGAGCGGCACGGACAGAACGGAGGCCAGGCCAAGTTGTTCCAGTGAGCCAACCGCCGCGTGCAGGATGCCGCCGACGCTGAGCGGGCTGAGCGGCGCCGCCGTGGCCATGGTCGTCGTCCAGAAGTTCAGGTGGCTGATCGCGGGGAGGCCCTTGGTGAAGCTGTAGGCGAGCTGCTCGACGACCACCGCGCCCGCGAATGCCCCGGCCGTGCTGACCAGCACGGCCATGGTCCGGTCCCGGACCACTAGCCGGCTCCACTGCAGTCCGGCCGCCGCCACGTACCCGATCACGAACAGCGCGTACCAGATCAGCCAGAAACCGAAGGCGCCGCTCCACGGCAGCAGCCGCTCGACGATCAGCCAGGTCAGGCCGAGCGACCCGATGGCAGCACCGGCCACAGTCAGCACATCTTCGGAGGCGACGCGCCGCAGGCGCAGCGGTGTGTCACGGCCGTCTGGCGCGAGCGGCCGCGGACTGCCTGCTGCAGTCATCGGGGTATTCCCTTCATCGGGCGGGCGCCCGGTGTCAGTCAGCGGTCGCGGCACCCGACCGCGACCTGTTGATCACTACCGCGGCGAGAGAATTGACGATCAGCGTGATCGCGAACAGGACCAGGCCGGCGGCCATGAGTGCCGACAGCTGGCCGTAGCTGGCGTAGCTCCAGAGTCCGGCGATCATGGCGGCGACAGAGTTGCCGCCGCTCTGCAGGACGTGCCAGTTGAGCTGGAAGCTGGCGTTGATGATCAGCAGGACCGCGATGGTCTCGCCCAGCGCGCGGCCGATGCCCAGCATGCACGCGCCGATCACGCCGCCGCGGCCGAACGGGACGACGACAGTCCTGACCATCCCCCACCGGGTTGAGCCGAGTGCATAGGCTGCCTCGCGTTCGCCCTGCGGCGCCTGGGAGAAAACCTCACGGGACAGCGACGTGATGATCGGGATCGCCATCAGCGACACCACCATGCCGGCGATGGCAGGCGACCCCACAAACGTCGAGGCGCTGGCGCTGACGGTCGTGCGGAACGGCGGGAACCAGTGCAGGTGCCGGGACAGCCAGGCCATCACGCCGATGACCCGCGGCATCAGGAAGAACCGTCCCCAGACGCCGTAGATGATGCTCGGAATCGCCGCCATCAGGTCGATGACGGCGATCAGGACGGGCCGGAGCCGGCCGGGCGCATACTCGGAAATGAAGATCGCCGTGGCGATCGCGACCGGAATCGAGATCATGCTCGCCACCGTGGCGATGATGATCGTGTCGGGCAGCACTCCGCCGATGCCGAACTGGTTGCCGACGAAGATCCAGTTTTGCTTGCTGAAGAAGCTCGGCCCGTCCGCCCGGAACGCCCACATGCCGCGAAACACCAGGAAGATGAGGATCAGCGCGGTGATCAGGAAGCTGGACAACCCGGCTGCCCGCAGCACGGACCTGAATACCAGGTCAGCGCGCGACGGACGCGACACGATGACCCGCGGCGCATCATTGTCGGCGGGCGCGGGCCGGGCAGCAGTCACCGCGACGGCCATGCCAGGAACCCTCCGCGCCGAGACCGGATATGTCTGAGACGACCAGCGGCTCAGGTAGATGCATACTGTTCCGCTTTGATTACTAGCTCTCCACCTGAGCGTTAATTCACGGCAAACAGGTGATATCGCTACAACCTGGGAACGGGTCGTCAGCGCAGGTAAACGGCCGGCCTTGGCGTCAGCCGGTCTGCAGTATCTGGAATGCCTCGGCGAGGTGCCCCTCCGGCAGGCCGCCGGCCGCAGCAGACCGGCTCAGCCAGCCGCGCAGCATGTCCTCCAGCGCGTCCGGGTCGGTCAGCTGGCTGGCGTGGCAGCGCAGCGCGGCGACCTTGCGGCTGAAGGTCTGTGTGATGTCGACGTACTGCGTTGGCGTCGGGCTGCCGGCCACCCAGACCTCGCGTACTGTCCACGGCTCGAGCTTTTCCTCGGTCAGCAGCTCGGGAAAGGCGAACGGGTTCCTGGCGTCCGGGTACACCGCGTCCAGCGCAGCGGAGCCGACGGCGCGGTGGTCGGGATGACTCGCGCCCATCCGCAGGTAGTTGCGCTCCGGCGACTGGCACATCACCCGGTCCGGCCGCAGCAGCCTGATGACACGGGCCAGGTCACGGCGCAGCCCGATGGTCGGCTCGACGCGTCCGTCCGGATAGCCCAGGAAGTGCAGATCGTGCACCCCGACCTGCTTGGCCGCCGCGGTTTGCTCGGCCTGCCGGATCGCCGTCATTTCCGTCCGGGAGACCGACCGGTCGCTGCCCCCCGCGTCCCCGTTGGTTGCGATGCAGTAGCTGACCTCAAGGCCCGCGTCCGTCCACTGCGCGATCGTCCCGGCGGCGCCGAAGTCGACGTCATCGGGATGCGCGGTGATTACCAGAACCCGCTGGATTTCCTGTTCCTCAGCCACTCCCCGATCTTAAGCCGGGCCCCGAGCGGTTTCGCGCGGGGCCGTCGGCGTTATCTCACGGCCTGGCCGGGTACCGGGTGAGCGCGGACGCTCTCAGTTAGGGTAGGAGTTGTGGCGACTTTCTCGACAGATCGGTCATATGCGCAAGCTCTCGACGCCGACGACCAGCTCGCCTCGTTCCGCGAGCGGTTCGTCCGGCACGATCGCGACCTGATCTACCTCGACGGGAACTCGCTCGGGCCGCTGCCAGTGCGGACTCAGGCGCGGATCGCCGAGGTGGTCGACCAGGAGTGGGGCGTCGGCCTGGTCAGGTCCTGGGACAAGTGGATCCGGCTGCCCCGGCAGGCCGGTGACATGGTCGGCGAGCACCTCATCGGCGCCGCCCCCGGCCAGGTCCTGGTGTGCGACTCGGTCACCATCAATCTGTACAAGCTGGCTTGCGCCGCGCTGGACGCCAAGCCGGGCCGCGACATCATCATCACCGACGATGACAACTTCCCCACCGACCGGTACGTGCTGGCGGGGGTGGCCGCCCAGCGCGGCTGCGAACTGCGGATCATTCATACCGACCTTGATGCCGGCGTGAGCCAGCAGGAGCTGGCCGCCGCGCTCGACGACCGGGTCGCGCTGGTCAGTCTCTCGCACGTGGCGTATCGCAGCGGTGCGCTGGCCGACATGGCGGCGATCACCGACCAGGTGCACCTGGCCGGCGCGTTCGCCCTCTGGGACCTGAGCCACGCGGTGGGGGCGGTCCCGGTTGATCTCGACGGTGCCGGTGCCGACCTGGCCGTTGGCTGCACCTATAAGTACGTCAACGGCGGGCCGGGTGCGCCAGGGTTCCTCTACGTCCGCGACGAACTGCAGCACAAGCTGCAGCAGCCGATCTGGGGCTGGTTCGGCCAGCGCGATCAGTTCGGGATGGGACCGGCCTACGATCCGGCGCCCGGCATCGACTCGTTCCTGACCGGCACGCCGGACATCATCGGCGCGGTCGCGGTCGAGGAAGGCGCGCGGCTGCTCGGCGAGGCAGGCATGGTGGCGCTGCGGGCCAAGAGCCAGCAGCTCACCAGCTACCTGATCGAGCTGGCCGACGAATGGCTGAAGCCGCTCGGCTTTGTCCTGGCTTCGCCTCGGGATCCGGACCGGCGCGGTGCCCACGTCAGCCTCCGGCATGACGATGCGTGGCAGATCAGCCAGGCAATGATCAGGGCCGGCGTCATCGGCGACTACCGGACGCCGGACCGGGTCCGGCTCGGCCCCGTTCCGCTCTGCACGGGTTTTGCTGAGGTCTTCGACGCGATGGACCGCCTGCGCGAGATCACCGCCACCAAGTCGTACGCCGATATCCCGCTGGATCAGTCGCGCGTCACCTGACCGGGCTTGCCGGGTATCCCGGCCGACCGGGACTTGCCTGGGCCTGCGGTTATCGCGACCCTGGTGGCAGCCCTCACTCGCTACTGACCGGAGAACCGGATGCCTGAGCCGGCCGCCGTCGACTTTCATTTCGACATCATGTGCCCGTGGGCCTACCAGTCGTCGCTGTGGATGCGCGACGTCCGGGACCAGCTCGGCTTGCAGGTCGGCTGGCGGTTCTTCAGCCTGGAGGAGATCAACCGGGCCGACGGCAAGAAGCATCCGTGGGAGCGGGAGTGGTCGTACGGGTGGTCGATGATGCGGGTCGGCGCGCTACTGCGCCGTCTCGACCCGGCGCTGCTGGACCGCTGGTACTACGCGGCCGGCACCGCGCTGCACGTGCACGGCCGCAAACCGCACCGGCGTGAGGTGGCCGAGGAACTGATAGCCAGCCAGCTCGGTCTCGACCCGGCGCTCGTTCGCCAGGCCATCGAGGATCCGAGCACGACCGACGAGGTACGCGCCGACCACGAGCGGGTCACCGCCCTCGGTGGCTGGGGCGTGCCGACGCTGGTGTTCGGGGGTAACCAGGCGCTGTTCGGACCGGTGCTGATCGAACCGCCGCGAGGCGAGGCGGCGGTCCGGCTCTGGCAGCTGATGACCGGCTGGCTGGAGTTCCCGGCGCTGTATGAGGTGCAGCGGCCCAAGAGCCCCGGTGACCTGCACGCGATCGCCGAGACCTTCCGGCCCTATCTTGAGGCACGGGACTGGATCACCATCGCGAAGGAGACGCCGTGACCGACCTGGCAACCATCCGGGCCAGCATGGAACGCTGTTACGACGCCATCGAGACGCTGGCCGCGCGGATGGACAGCGCGCAGTGGCACACCCAGTCCCTGTGCCCGGACTGGGATGCGCGGGCAGTTGTCAGTCACCTGGGCATGATGGAGCGGGTGATGACCGGCTGGCTGCCCGACAGCGCCGAGGACCTGCCGCCGATGGACCGCGTCGCGCCGTACCAGGGGCAGACCGCTGCGCTGGACGACACTGCGTTCGCCGCGGTGATCAGCGACATCTTTGCCGCCCGGCGCGCCGACCTGGCCACGCTCACCTCCGATGACCTGACCAGGCCATCGTGGACCCCGATCGGCCGCAAGACCTATGGCGACTTCCTGGAGATCAGGATCTTCGATTTCTGGGTACACGAGCGGGACATCACCACGCCGCTCGGCTGGGCGTCTGACGATTCCGGCCCGGCCGCGGAGATCGCCCTGGCCCAGGTGACCAGTTCGATCGGCTACATCGTCGGCAAGAAGGTCGGCCTGCCGGACGGCAAGAGCATCGTGTTCCACCTGACCGGCCCGGTCCGCCAGGAGGTGTCCGTCATCGTGGACGGCCGGGCCAGGTCAGTCGACCGGGTCGACAGTCCCGACGTCCAGCTGACCACCGACAGCCTGACTTTCGTCCAGCTGGCCAGCGGCCGGATCGACCCGCAGGCCCAGATCGACGCGGGCAAGGTGCACTGGGCCGGCGACGATGAGCTCGGCGAGCGGGCCGCGCGTAACCTGCGGTTCACGATCTGAGCGCGGCGAGCAGCGTCTCGGCCGGCTCACGAACGCGGTCAGCCGGGAGCCGACGCCCGGCCCTGGCTGGCGCTGCCGCGCGCCCGGCGTAAACTTAGTTGCCGAGAAGCAATTAATCAGGCTCCGTTCCGGGTGAGGTGACCGCGCAGGCATGGCAGCAGGCGGCGAGACAACCACTGGCGGCGGCCGTCGCCCCGGATTCTGGCGCACCACCTTCTCGTCGCTGAAGGTGCCGAACTACCGGCTGTACTTCGCCGGGCAGTCGATATCACTCGCCGGGACCTGGATGCAGATGACCGCCCAGTCCTGGCTGGTGCTGGTGCTGACTCACTCCAGCACCAGGCTCGGCCTGGTGGTGGCGCTGCAGACGCTGCCGATTCTGCTCTTCGCCGCGTACGGCGGTGTGGTCGCCGATCGCGTCGACAAGCGCCGCCTGATGGTGGTGCTGCAAATCCTGATGGGTGTCCAGGCGCTGGTCCTCGGTCTGCTGACCGTCTTGCACGCGGTGACGTTCTGGGAGATCTGCCTGCTGGCGGTGATCCTCGGCCTGAACAACGCGTTCGAGAACTCGGCCCGCCAGGCCTTCGTCCGCGAGATGGTCGGCAAAGACGAGCTGCGGAACGCCATCACGCTGAACTCGGTCACGGTCAACGCGGCCAGGGCCGTCGGCCCGGCCATCGGCGGCGTGCTCATCGCCACGGTGGGCGTCGGCGTCTGTTTCCTGGCTAACGCGGCCAGCTTCGGCGCGGTCGTCGCGTCGCTGCTGATCATGGACAAGAGCGCGCTGCGGCCCAGCCCGCCGGCGCCGCGGGCCCGCGGCCAGCTCCGGGACGGGCTGCGCTACGCGTCGCGCACGCCGGACATCGCGATCCCGCTGGTCATGATGGGCCTGGTCGGATTGTTCGCGTACGAATTCCAGGTGTCGCTGCCGGTGCTGGCCAGGCAGACCTTTCACGGCAACTCGGTGGTGTTCGGCTTCATGACTGCGGCGATGGGGATCGGCGCGGTGATCGGCGGCTTGTTCACCGCGGCTCGCGGCCGGACCGGACTGCGGCCGATGATCATTGCCTCGACCGGCTTCGGAGTGGCGATCCTGGCGTGCGCGTACTCGCCAGTGCTCGTCCTGGCCTACGCGGCCCTGCTGTTTGTCGGCTGGGCGAGCGTCTCGTTCATCGCGATCGGCAACTCGACCATCCAGCTGGCCTCGGACCCGAGCATGCGCGGTCGCGCTATCGCGCTCTGGCAGGTCGCGTTCCAGGGCACCACGCCGGTTGGCGGCCCGGCCATCGGCTGGATCATCGCGGTCAGCGATCCGAGGACTGGCCTGGCCGTGGGCGGACTGGCCTGCCTGGTGGCGGCGGGCGGCGGGGTGTGGCTGCGACAGCGCTACCGTCGAGCGGCCGACGGTCGTCCGGGAAGTTCTGCTCCGGCCGACGGCGGCCTCCCGATCAGCACGGCAACCGACGCTGACGCCGCCGACCAGAGCGCGCTGGCGCCGCCCGAGCGGACAGCCGGGTCCAAGGTCTGAGCGACCGGTCCGGGCTTATTCCCACTCGATGGTGGCCGGCGGCTTGCTGGTGACGTCCAGTACGACCCGGTTAATCTCGGCGACCTCGTTGGTGATCCTGGTGGAGATCCTGGCCAGCACGTCGTAGGGCAGCCGGGACCAGTCCGCCGTCATGGCGTCCTCGCTGCTGACCGGCCGCAGCACGATCGGATAGCCGTAGCTGCGCCCGTCGCCCTGCACGCCGACCGACCGGACGTCGGCGAGCAGCACCACCGGGCACTGCCAGATCTGCCGGTCCAGCCCCGCCGCGGACAGCTCGGCGCGGACGATCGCATCGGCGGCCGACACGATCCGCAGCCGCTGCTCCGTCACCTCGCCGACAATCCTGATGGCCAGCCCGGGCCCGGGGAACGGCTGCCGCCAGACCATCGCCTCGGGCAGCCCGAGTTCGGCGCCGACCTGGCGCACCTCGTCCTTGAACAGGTCACGCAGCGGCTCGACCAGCTCGAACTTCAGATCGTCCGGCAACCCGCCGACGTTGTGGTGCGATTTGATGCTGGCCGTGCCGGTGCCGCCGCCCGATTCCACCACATCCGGGTAGAGGGTCCCCTGGACCAGGAACGTGGCCGCATCGCTCTCACCGGCTATCTCGCGCGCGGCCTGCTCGAACGCGCGGATGAACTCCCGGCCGATGATCTTGCGCTTCTGCTCCGGGTCGGTCACGCCGGCCAGCTCGCGCAGAAAGACGGCGGCCGCATCGACCACGGTGAGCTCGACCCCGGTCGCGGCGACGAAGTCCTTTTCGACCTGCGCGGCCTCGCCGGCCCGCAGCAGCCCGTGATCGACGAACACGCAAGTGAGCCGTGATCCGATCGCGCGCTGCACGAGCGCGGCAGCGACCGCGGAGTCCACCCCGCCGGAGAGACCGCAGATGGCCCGGCCATCGCCGATCTGGGCCGCGATCCGGTCGGTCTGCTCGTCGATCACCCCGCGCATGGTCCAGACCGGCTGGCAGCCTGCCGCGTCCAGGAACCGGCGGAGCATGATCATGCCCTGGTCGGTGTGCAGCACCTCAGGGTGGAACTGCATGCCGTACAGCTGCCGGTCCGGTGCCTCCGCCACGGCTACCGGCGTGCCCGCCGTGGTGGCGGTGACAGCGAAACCGGGCGGCGCTACTGCGCAGGTGTCGCCGTGCGACATCCACACCCGCTGCTGCGACGGCAGGCCGGACAGCAGCGTGCCCGGCTCCAAAGCCACGCTGAGCTCGGTCGCGCCGTACTCGCCGGTGCCGGTGCGGGCCACTTCGCCGCCAAGCTCGGCCATCATGAGCTGGAAGCCGTAGCAGATGCCCAGGACCGGCACCCCCGCGGTAAGCAAACCGGACGGCGCTGGCGGGGCGCCGGGCGCGTAGACGGAGGAGGGGCCGCCGGACAGGATGATCGCCGAGGGCCGCAGCGCCAGCATCTCCGGCGCGGTCATCGTGCTCGGCACGACTCTGGAGTAGACGTTGCATTCGCGCACCCGGCGGGCAATCAGCTGGGCGTACTGGGCCCCGAAATCGACCACCAGAACAGGCCGGGATTCCAGGTCAGTCACATCGCCCCCGTTGTCGTCGGCCATGCGCCAAGTCTAGTGGGCTAGCCGGGCTGGCCCGCGGCGTCAGCATCAGCGTCAGCCGGGCCGACCGGGGCTTTCGGGCTCACCAGGACCCGGGAGATCCGCCGGCCGTCCAGCTGGGTCACTGTGAGCTTGCGCCCGGCCACCTCGGCCGACTCGCCGTTCTCCGGCAGGTGCCCGAGCGCCGCCAGCAGGTACCCGGCGACGGTCTCGTACGGGCCCTCGGGCAGCTCCACGCCGGTCTGCTCGGCGAACTCGTCCAGATTCAGCAGGCCGTCGACCTCGAGCTCACCACCGTGCAGCTGGCGGGGATGGCTGGCTTCCTCGTCGTACTCGTCCTGGATCTCGCCGATCAGCTCCTCGACCAGGTCCTCCAGCGTGACGATGCCGGCCGTGCCGCCGTACTCGTCCACCACGATGGCCAGGTGAGCCCGGTCCTTGCGCATTTCCGACAGGGCCGACAGCACCATCTTGCTGATCGGCAGGAACTTCACCGGACGGCACACCTCGCCGACTAGCCGGGCCTCGGAGGCGTCCCGGTTGAGCAGGTCCCGGGTGTGCACGAAGCCGATGACGTCGTCGTAGGACTCCTGGTACACCGGGAAGCGGGAGTACCTGGCGTGCTCGGTGCTGGCGACCGCGTCGAGGAGCGGCATGGACGCGGGCAAGAACTCCACCTCGGTTCGCGGCACCAGGACTTCACGGATCTGGCGCTTACCCGCATCGAAGACCTCGCCGACGATGTGCCGCTCGTCCGGGCTGAGCGCCTGGTGGCCGGCCACCAGGTCGCGCAGTTCCTCATCTGTCATCACGCCTCGGGCGCTCCGGGGATCGCCGCCGAGCAGCTGGACGACCGCGTTCGTGCACTTGGACAGCAGCCAGACCAGTGGTCTGGCTGTGGTGGCCAGCCGGTCCACGACCGGGCCGGCCACGTACGAGACCCGCTCGGCCCGCTGCAGGGCCAGCCGCTTGGGCGCCAGCTCGCCGAAGACCAGCGTGAAGAACGAGATGACCAGCGTGATGGCGATCAGGGCGACCGGGCCGGCCACGCCTCGCGGCATGTAGTGCGTCAGCCAGTCGCTGAGCCGGTCCGACAGCAGGGCTGCGCCGAAGGCACCCGACAGCAGCGTTGCCAGCGTGACGCCGATCTGCACCGAGGACAGGAACCGGTTCGGGTCCTGGGCCAGCTTGGCGGCCCGCTGCCCGCGCTTCCCCCGCCTGGACAGCGAGCGGACCTGGCCCTCGCGCAGCGAGACCAGGGCCATCTCCGCCGCCGCGAAGAAGCCGCCGATCAATATGACGGCCAGGACGAGGAGAACGTCCCAGCCGACGCCATTCACGTCCGGATCCCCGACCCTCGTCGATTCTGCCTGCACGTACGCCACCGGGTCCCCGCGTCCCGGCAGCAGCCGGAACTCGGCCGCGCGGTGGTTTGCAATAGTCTAAGCAGTCTGCCCGCTGGGACGAGCGGTACTCACCGCGCCAGCCGGGGCACGAGCAGCAGTCCGTGGCTTTTACGACCGGTTTATCCGGCCGTCGGCACCGAACTTAGCTCAAGAGACCTAACGGACGAAAGGAAGCGTGGAGCCGGTGGCCGGGATTCATGACGAGGCTGTTGCGATCGCCGCGGACCTGACCGAGCTGCGCCGGGCCATTCACGCTGAGCCGGAGATCGGGCTTGACCTGCCCAGGACCCAGCGCAAGGTACTGGACGCGCTAGGCGGCCTGCCGCTGGAAATCTCCCTCGGCAACGGGCTGAGCTCGGTCACCGCGGTCCTGCGCGGCAGCAAGCCAGGCAAGACGGTGCTGCTGCGCGGCGACATGGACGCCCTGCCCGTCACCGAGCGCAGCGGCGTGCCGTACGCCTCGAAGATCGACGGCGCGATGCACGCGTGCGGCCACGACTTGCACACCGCCATGCTGGCCGGAGCGGCCAGGCTGCTGTCGGCCCGTCAGGAGGAACTGGCCGGGAACGTCATCTTCATGTTCCAGCCGGGCGAGGAGGGACCGGGCGGAGCCCGGATCATGGTCTCCGAAGGCCTGCTTGAGGCGGCCGGCGAGCGGCCAGCCGCCGCGTATGCCCTGCACGTGGCGTCCGCGGAGCTGCCGTTCGGCCTGCTAGCCAGCCGGGTCGGCACCATCATGGCCGCCGCCGACACGCTGCACGTGACCGTGCACGGCCGTGGCGGGCACGGCTCGCAGCCGCACCACGCGGCCGACCCGGTACCGGTCGCCTGCGAGATCGTGCTGGCCCTGCAAACGCTGGTGACCCGGCAGTTCAACGTCTTCGACCCGATCGTGCTGACCGTCGGCACCTTCCACGCCGGCACCGCCGACAACGTCATTCCCGACGACGCGCACTTCGTCGCGACGGTCCGCTCGTTCTCCGAGCAGGCACGCGCTGCCATCCAGCAGGCCGGCCCGAAGCTGGCCCGTGACATCGCTTCCGCGCATGGCCTGACCGCGACCGCCGAGTTCGTGGACGGCTACCCCGTGACGATCAACAACACAGCCGAGCTCGAGTTCGCCGAGCAGACCGTCGCCGCAGTCCTCGGCGAGGGAAGGTACGTCGCCGCGCCTGACCCGCTGACCGGGTCCGAGGACTTCTGCTACGTGATGAACGAGGTGCCAGGAGCGTTCCTGATGCTGGGCGCCTGCCCGCCCGGCACCGACCCGTTCACTGCTCCGTTCAATCACTCGGCCGAGGCCGTGTTTGACGACGCGATCCTGCCCGACGGCACTGCCCTGCTCGCCGAACTAGCCCTCCGCCGCTGCGCCCAAGACTGACCACCAAGCCGCCGGCCCTGCCGGGCTGGGGGCGGCGGAGGGGCGTCAAAGGGCCAACCATGCCCTTGTTTGGGCAGCGGCGTTCCAACCACGCCCCTGCCCCCACCGCTGCACCGCCGGATCCCGAGTCGCACCGCCCGTCACGCCGCAAAGCCGGGCTCGGCGTGGCCGCCAACCAGGCCCACGTAGCGCACCGCTGGAGAGCGCCGGGTCAATCGACGTGGCCGCCAAGCAGGCCGACGTAGCGCAGCACTGGCGCAGCGCCGGGGTCGGCCCGGCGCGGCAGCGGGCGTCGCGTGGCCGACCTTAGCCCCGCGACTAACCCGCCCTGGGCCAAGCAAAGGCCAAGCCGAGCGGTACCGCTGCCAAGCCCGCAGAGCACCGGGCCGACCCCGGCGCCCCGCGGACGGCAAAAAGCCTTACAGACTCGATACGTCGGCCTGCTTGGCGCGGACAGCCGCGGCTGCTTCTTTAAGCCCCGCCAGTTCAGTCTCGGTCAGGTCGCGCTCAACCACGCGGTTGACGCCGTTGGCGCCGATCTCGGCTTCGACGCCCAGGTAGACGCCGGAGATGCCGTACTGGCCATCGACCCAGCAGCAGACCGGCATGACCGTACCGGAGTCCTCGGCGACCGCCTTGGCCATCCTGGCCGCCGCTGCTGACGGGGCGTAGTAGGCGGAGCCGGTCTTGAGCAGTGCCACGATCTCGGCCCCGCCGTTGCGGGTCCGGTCGACCAGGGCGTCGATGTCGGCCTGGGACAGCAACTCGGTCAGCGGCTTGCCGTCCACGGTGCAGGCTGACGGCACCGGCACCATGGTGTCGCCGTGCGAGCCCAGCGTGAGGGTCCGGACAGAGCCGACCGGGACACCGAGTTTCTCGGCCACCGAGTTGGTGAACCTGGCCGTGTCGAGCATCCCGGCCTGGCCGATCACCCGGTGCGCTGGGAAGCCGGAGACCTTGGCTGCTAGCGCGGTCATCTCGTCCAGCGGGTTGGAGACGACGATCAGCACCGCCTCCGGCGCGTGCTTGACGACCTGCTCGGTCACGTTCCTGACGATCTTGGCGTTGACGTCGATGAGGTCCATCCGGCTCATGCCCGGCTTGCGCGGCAGGCCTGCCGTGATCACCACGATGTCCGAGCCCGCGATCGCCTCGTACCCCTCGCCGGCCGGGCCGGTCGTCTGGCCGGTGATCTTGGTCTCGAAGCCCTCGATCGGCCGTGACTGGCTCATGTCCAGAGCCAGGCCCTCGGGTTTGCCCTCGACAATGTCGGTGAGCACGACCTCATCAAAGATGTCGTACTCGGCCAGCCGCTGGGCCGTGGTCGAGCCGTAGAAGCCGGCCCCGACGACCGTTACCTTACCTGTGCGGGCCATGGCAGTTGATCTCCTTTTCCTGGCCGGTGGGCCGGGTCAGAAAGTGCGTTTCATCGGTCGGATAGCAATCGGTGCTGCCCGCTAGGTCAGGACGCGGCCATCGCGGCGCGGAGGTTCTCATCCAGCACGGCCAGGAACTCCTCGGTGGTCAGGAACGGGGTGTCGCCGCCGACCAGGAGCGCCAGGTCCTTGGTCATCTTGCCGCTTTCCACCGTCTCGATGCAGACGCGCTCGAGAGTCTCGGCGAACTTGATGACGTCCGGGGTACCGTCCAGCTTGCCTCGATGGGCCAGGCCGCGAGTCCAGGCGAAGATCGACGCGATCGGGTTCGTCGAGGTCGGCTTGCCCTGCTGGTGCTGACGGTAGTGCCGGGTGACCGTGCCGTGCGCGGCCTCGGCTTCGACGGTCTTGCCATCCGGGGTCATCAGCACGCTGGACATCAGGCCGAGCGAGCCGAAGCCCTGGGCCACGATGTCAGACTCGACGTCGCCGTCGTAGTTCTTGCAGGCCCAGACGATGCCGCCATTGCCCTTGATCACCTGGGCAACCATGTCGTCGATGAGCCGGTGCTCGTAGGTGATCCCGGCCGCCTCGAACTCGGCCTTGAACTCCGCCTCGAAGACTTCGGCAAAGATGTCCTTGAACCGGCCGTCGTAGGCCTTGAGGATCGTGTTCTTGGTGGACAGGTAGAGCGGCCAGCCCCGGTCCAGCGCGTATCGCATGCTCGCCCGGGCGAAGTCACGGATCGAGTCGTCGAAGTTGTACATGCCCATGGCCACGCCGCCGCCAGTGAACTCGGCGACCTGCAGGTCAAGCGGAGCGATGTCAGCGTCGGCCGGGGTGTAGGTGATGCGGACCGTGCCCGGGCCCGGCACGACGAAGTCGGTGGCTCGGTACTGGTCGCCGTGCGCGTGCCTGCCGATGACGATCGGCTCGGTCCAGCCCGGCACGAACCGCGGGATGCTGGTGACAACGATCGGCTCACGGAAGATCACGCCGCCGAGAATGTTCCTGATGGTGCCATTCGGCGACTTCCACATCTGCTTGAGCCCGAACTCGGCGACACGGTCCTCGTCCGGCGTAATGGTGGCGCACTTCACACCCACGCCATGCCGCTTGATGGCGTTCGCCGCATCAATGGTCACCTGGTCGTCGGTGGCATCACGGTTCTCGACCGACAGGTCGTAATACTCAAGGTCAATGTCAAGGTACGGCAGGATCAGCTGGTCCTTGATGAACTGCCAGATAATCCGGGTCATCTCATCCCCGTCGAGTTCTACGACGGGGTTTGCGACCTTAATCTTCGACATGCGGATGCGTTTCCCTTCCTAGCGCCGGCGCCATTGCCATGGCGAAAGCTGACCAGGCGCTCGGGCGCCTGGTACGTTCTGCGTCTGCCAGTCCGGAGGTCGCCAGGCGGCTCAGTCAACCTGGGATCCGCACAATCAGACCCGCTATCAGCAGGCCAGCGCCGAGCACGGCCAGCACCGCGCCGTCGACCAGCCGCCGCC
This sequence comes from uncultured Actinomycetota bacterium, assembly GCA_963713585.1. Lineage (GTDB taxonomy): Bacteria > Actinomycetota > Actinomycetes > Streptosporangiales > Streptosporangiaceae > JAJYUU01. The sequence goes on from CAVQMG010000006.1 coordinate 197,804, forward strand.
GTGATCCCAGCAGCCCGGCTCTGCCTTCCGGCAGCACCACCCTGATCACCGATCCGGCCAGCAGCGCGCCCGCTATTACCAACGTACCGCCACGGACTGCCTGCCCACCGCTGCGGATGATCAGCAGGCCGACGGCCATCCCGCCGAAAACCACCCCGTAGGGCAGCTGCGCGGTCAGCCCGCGCCGCGGCGCGCTGGCGGGCGCGGCGACCGTCTTGGCAGGCGCCTTGGCCGCGTGCTTCATCTGGCGTCCAGCGGTACCCAGCGCAAGCCGCGGTCCCCGATGTACTCGCTGTCCGGCCGGATCAGGCGGTTGTCGGCGTGCTGCTCGATCACGTGCGCCGTCCAGCCGGCCATCCGGCTGGCCGAGAAGACCGGCGTGAACAAGTCGGTGGGGATGCCCAGGTAGTGATAAACGGTGGCGGCGAAGAAGTCGACGTTGGGATACAAGCCCTTCTGGCTGAGCACGACCTCCTCCATCCGGCGCGACATCAGGTAATAGGTGTCGTCGCCGCTGGCTTCGGCCAGTTCTGCCGACATCCGGCGCAGGTGAGTCGCCCGCGGGTCCTCGGTCTTGTACACCCGGTGCCCGAAGCCCATGATCTTCTCGCCCTGGGCTAGGCGCTGGCTGACCTGGGCCGTGACTGCCTCGACCGGATCGTCGCCGGACTGCCTGATGTTCTCCAGGCCGCGCATGACCTGCTCATTGGCACCGCCGTGCAGCGGCCCGGACAGCGTGCCGAGCGCCGCCACGATCGCCGAGTGCATGTCCGCAAGCGTGGCGGCGCAGACCCGGGCAGCGAAGGTGGAGGCGTTCATGGTGTGGTCAGCGTGCAGCACCAGGCAGGTGTCGAAGATCTCAGCCGCGCGTTCCGACGGCTTGTCTCCGGTCAGCTGGAACAGGAAGTTCGCGGCAATGCCCAGGCCGTCGTCGGCCTCCGGCGTGACCTTGCCCTGACGTGCGGCGTGATAGGCGGCGATCAGGACCGGCTGCTGGGCGGTGAGCCTGGCTGCCTTCCGCAGGTTGGCGGCCGGCTCGTTGGACTCGGTGTCGGGGTCACCCGCGCTGCCCAGCGAGACAAGACTGCGCAGCGCCGCCATCGGCCGCTGCTGCCGGGCGATGGCGGCCAGGTCGTCGGCCGCGAGCGCGCCGAGCGTCCGGCCTGCGGCCAGTTCGGCGCGGTAGCCATCCAGCTCACCGTGATCGGGGGCAATGCCGCGCTGCAGCAGGTAGGCGATCTCCTCGAACGAGGCGCGGCCGGCCAGGTCGTTGATGTCATAGCCGCGGTAGAACAGCAGGCCCGCGCGGCCGTCGATGTCGCTGAGCGCGGTGGACGCCGCGACGACGTCAGCCAGACCGCGGGACGGCTCGCCTGCCATGTGCCCTCCTCGCCGAATGCCTGCGCACGTGCCCGCTCGGCAGTGTACTTCTGCTGGCTGGCTGCTCCCTCATGACGGTGCAGGCTTAGCCCGACGGCCGGCATGGACTCCGCTGCGGCTGGGTAACCCTCAGGTGACACCTCAGTAGCGGGCCGGACATGCCGGAGGAACGTCATGGAGACCCCCCACATCCGGATCGAGAGCACTGGCGCGATTGTCAGGCTCCAGCTCGACGTCACGACCGTCGGCCGCGGCACCGCGGTCGACGTGCACCTTGACCATCCCAGCGTGTCCAAGCTGCACGCTGAGATCATCCGCCGCGGACCCTACGCCTACGTCAGTGACCTGGGATTATCTCGGCATGGCACCCGGGTCAACGGCAAGCTCGTAGCGCAGCGGCTGCTGGAAGACGGCGACGTGCTCTCGTTCGGGGTACAGCGCTGCCGGGTCGGCGGCCTGGCCACCGAGGCGGCTCTGCCCGAATCCGAGCCACACCGGTCGGCCGCGCCTGAGCTCACCAGGCGGGAGCTTGACGTCGTCGCCGCGCTGTGCAAGCCGGCGTTGTGCGACGAGGCCTTCGTGGCGCCCGCTACTGCGCGGGACATCGCCGCCGACCTGGTCGTCACCGAGGCCGCGGTCAAGCAGCACCTGCTGCGGCTCTACCAGAAGCTGCGGATCCCGGAGGGCCCGAATCGCCGGATCAGGCTGGCCAACGAGGTCGTGGCCCGCGGGCTGGTCCGGCCGCTGCCGGTAGCCGCAGCGGCGCCGGGTACCCGGATTCACCCGCTGCCCGCGGGTGCCGGCGCGGCCGCCGCCCGCCGTCGCTGATGGCCAGCCGACGCCGCTCCCGGCGGTCACGCCGACCAGAGCCGCAGTCCCAGCCAGTCCGACCAGCCGGTGGCCTACCGCGGTCAGGTGGGCCAGGCAACTGGTTCAGCGTGGCAGGTAGGACACGAGACGCGGTTTGCAGCTGATTGCCAGGTGGCCGGCGCAGTAGCCGGGGGCGAGGGTGACTGCCGCGCCGACGGCGGCCGCCGCGAGCGCCCCAGGGCGATCGCGACCGAGCACGGCCGCTAGGCCCCGATCTGGTGATGGTGCCGTAGAACCGGCTCAGCGGGCGGCGGCACGCGCCCGACCCTGGCCCATTCCATAGCAGGCCACCAGCGCGCCCGACGGCGTAGCCGCCTGCCCGTGGCAACGGCGGCGGGCCCCGCGACCAGCACGGCCGCTGTCGCCGCGGCGACAGCGCACAGCAGGGCCAGCGGTGCGAGCAACAGGAAGCTGAGTACGGACCGGACGACTGCCCACGGGTAGAAGGCGGTCATCGAGACAAGGTCACTGCGCCGCGGGCCCTGCGCGGACCGCCGCCTGGCCAGCCAGCGGCTGGTGACGTCAGCCGCGCGCAGCAGTACCAGCACGATCAGCGCGACCAGCGCGCCGGCGACCGGCAGCAGCACACTCAGCGCGATCAGGGCCGCCATCGTGGCCAGCACCAGCGGCGTCCTGGCTGGTGCCGGCTGAAATGCGGCCGGGCTCCGGCCGCCGCGAGGGACTGGCCGGGCGGTCGGGGCGGCGCCGGCCGCAGGCGGCATGACAGCCCCTGGCACGCCCGCTGCCGGGTAGCCTCCCGCGCCGAAGGCAGGGCCGCCTGGCCTGGCCGGGCCTGCGAGGCCCGGCGGCGGCATGCCGAACCCGCGCGGCTGGTCGTAACGCACCGGGGTCAGCAGATCAGCGAAGTCATCTCGGCGGCGCGACCCCGATCGGGATGGTGCCTGGCCGGACCGCGAGCGGGACCGCCGAGCCCGTCGGCGCCATCGGGGCCGGAGCCGGCGTTGGTCGGGCCGGCCCGGCCGAAGCTGGCAGGGAGGCTGGCCAGGCGGGCGCCGGCGGCGGGCTGGCGGCGGCAACGGCGAGGCTGCCGTCCGGCTGAGCCCGCAGATCCTGTGCCGTCATGATCGGCTGGCCAGGCGCCGCCGCCGCGACCGTAGCAGGCCGGCGCACGAGCAGCTCCGGTACCAGGACCGACGACATCTCAGCAAGGTCGGCGGCCGACGGGCGCCTGCTGGGATCTCTGGCCAGCGCCGAGAGCACGAGCGGCAGCATCGGCGCCGGCATGGTGCCGAGATCGGGCTGACCGTTCACGATGCGGTAGAAGATGGCCTCGAACTGGCCGGTCCCGAACGGCGGGTTCCCGGTCGCCGCGTACGCCATAGTCGCGCCGAAGGAGTGCACGTCGGCAGCCGGCCCGCTCGGCCGCCCTTCGATCACCTCCGGCGCCAGGTAGCCGGGCGTACCCATGAACATGCCGGTCATGGTCAGCTTGGTCGAGTCGGCTGCCTGCGCGATACCGAAGTCGATCACTACCGGGTCAGCTACCGACGATCATCACGTTGCCGGGCTTGAGGTCCCGGTGCACGACGCCGGCTGAGTGCACCGCGACCAGCGCCGATGCCAGCCCGCGGGCAAGGGCCGCGAGGGCCGGCCCGGCGAGCGGCCCGTCGGCGGTGACAGATCTCGTCGAGGGTGCGGCCGGCGCACGTATCTGGTCACGATGTAGGGATGGCTGCCCTCGACGTCGGCGTCGATGACCTCGGCAACATACGGGCTGTGCACCCGTCGCATGGTGTCTACTTCGCGGGCGAGCCTGCGCCGCGCCGTCGCCTCGGCCGGAATCCCCTGCCGCAGCACCTTGACCGCGACGTGACGGCCATCGGGAGCACTAGCCAGGTAGACCACGCCCATGCCGCCCTCGCCCAGCCGCTCGCGCAGGCGATAAGGGCCCGAGGCCTCGGATCGCTCCTCCTGCAGTGAGCACTCATGAGTGCTCAAGCGTACGGCGCGGCTCGCCGTGGACTAGCGAGGCCGGCGAGTCCCCGAGCGATGCGCGCGTATAGCCGCCCGGCCACCAGCCTGCGCAGCGCCTGCGCGGTCTCGGCGTTCTCGCCCGCGTGCCTCACCAGCGCCTTCGCCAGCTCAGCCGCCCACTGCCCGACCGGCACCTGCTGTCGTGACAGCACCACTCCCGCTGACCTCGCGGCAGATCTCGGCCGCGGGCGCGCCGCGGCTGAGGCCGAGGGTCATCACCTGGTCGCCGAGCCGGACCGTGACCTTGGTCACCGTGCCCGGCCGTCCCTTCATCCGGTCCGACACCGACCGGTCCCGGTCTACCGTGACGCAATCCGGCGGCAGCGACTCGCCGAGAGAATCGGTCAGCACCCTGGCATAGATGGCGATGTCCCCGCTGTCGGCGCGCAGCGCCGCGGTCACCATGTCCAGCGACAGGCTGTCCGGAACCGCCGGATCGTTCCCCGGCAGCCCGGCTCCTTCGCCGCCCCTGTCCACAGTCATGCGCTCTCCCGCCGGTGCTGGTGGCTATCCGGTTACTGTCCGGCGAACGTCGCCTTCCCCGGCCCATTCTCCAGGAAACTGGTCATCCCGGCTCTAGCGTCCTGCGTCGCGAACAATCCGGCGAAGGCTAGCCGCTCGATACTCAAGACCAGTGTCCAGGTCGGTGTCGAGGGCTAGGTCGATGGCCTGCTTAGCGGCGGCGATCGCGATGGCCGGGCCACCCGCATAGCTCGCGGCCATGGCCCTGGCAGCCTGGTAGACCTCATCGTCGGGGACGACCTTGTCGGCCAGGCCGATCGCTAGCGCTTCCTCCGCTCCGACGAAACGGCCGGTGAACACCAGGTCCTTGGCCTTGGCCGGGCCGATCAGCCGCGGCAGCCGCTGGGTACCACCCGCACCGGGGATCAGGCCAAGCAGGATCTCAGGCTGGCCGACCTTGGCACTGGCCCCGACTACCCGGAAGTCCGCGCACAGCGCGAGCTCAAGTCCGCCGCCGAGGGCAAAGCCAGTAATGGCCGCGATCACCGGCTTGCCAATCCTGGCGACCGCCGTCAGGCTGGCCTGCAGCCGGGCACTGCGGATTGTCATCTCCGCGTAGCTGGTGTCCGACATCTCCTTGATATCGGCGCCCGCCGCGAACAGCTTCTCCCCGCCGTACAGGACCACCGCGCGCACCGCCGGATCGGCGTCAACCTGCGCCGCCGCGGCCGACAGGTCCGCCTGGACAGCGGCGCTGAGCGCGTTCATCGGCGGCCGGTTCAGCCTGATGGTGGCTACTGCATCGACGATCTCAACCAGGACCAACTCGCCCATGGACGCACCTCCCGTGCCGAGCCACGATCCTACGCAGCCCGGCGGGCGGCTAGCCGACGCGGTGCCGTAACCCGGCAGCCTGGCCCGCAGTCCCGGCCGCTTCCGCCGCTTCGTGGCAGTCGTGCTGGCAGGAAGGCGACAAGCAGCAACTGGTACCCGCTGAACCGTTGCACAGGCCGAGCAGGCAGGCAGGCGACAGCACGAAGTCGAGTTCCACGCTGCGGATCGCGGCCGGATCGCTGGCCAGAACCAGGTCCGCGGCCCGGACCAGCGCCCGAGCCGCAGGCAGCAGCCTCGACGCCAGGCTGGCCCTCGGCACCTTGCTCAGGCAACGCCCGGCCCCTAAGGCGTCGGACCGGAGGAAGGCGGCCAGTGCGTCCAGACAGGCCTGCTCCTCCGCCGTGCGGGTGTGCTGGCCGGGCCGCCTTCGACTGCCGCCTGTTGAAACCCCTCCAGGGAGAGCGATACTCCCATTTCCTGCCCCCTCCGGATATGCCAGCAAATGCAGTGACCAGTGCTGACCTCTGCAGGCCACGCTACTGCGAAGGGTTGCGAAGGGCAAGATCTTCGTGCGAAGTTCCTGTCTTGCTGCAAAGAACTAAGGCACCGACCTCTAGCTGCGCGAACGATTGCATTGCGATCTCGTATGCAAAGTGGACAGGATGCGAAGTCTGTGCGAAGGTTCGCTCATGAACGAACGCCCCGCCCCGCCTCCCTGGGGCGCCCTGATCGCGGCGGCTCTCACCCGCCGCGGGCTGTCGGCGCGCGAGGCGTCGCGCCGGGCGGGCATCAGTGAAGGCCGGTGGCGGCAGATCACCGGCGGATACCAGGTCGTGAGTGCAGGCGTCTACGCATCGGTCCGCGGTCCGGCGGCGACGCTGGCGAAAATGGCCGCGGTGGCAGGCGTCACCGCGACCGAGTTGCGGGCGGCGGGACGCGACGACGCAGCCGGGCTGCTGGACCCGCAGCGGCCTGCCGCGTCCGTCGCTGATGACATGCTCGAACGGGTCAGGGCGATGACCACTGATCAGGCACGCGAACTGCTGGCCGCGATCGCCCAGCACCTTGGCATCAGCGTGCCGGCGGCCGCGGCTGCCGAGCCCGACCGGCAGTTCGGGACTTAACGACAGTTCGGGTCAGACGATACTTTCGGGACGTAACGATGGACAAGATCAGTCCACTCGATCTCGAGCGGCTCAGGCTACTGGCCGCGGAGCTGGCCGCGACCGATGCAGGTCCGGCCGGCGAGCTGGCTTGTGCCCTGGCCGAGGCATTCGCCGACCTTTCTGACCGGGTCGACGCGTTGCGGCAGCTGATCTCCGCAGTCGTCGAGTCCGCCGGGCTCAGCGCCCCGGCAACCAGCCCGGCCGACCCGCCTAGCCCGGCTCCGGCCCCGTTCGTGCAGGCGCTCAACGCGGCCCGTGCCACCGGCCGTCGCGGTGTCCGGATGAGTGTCGACGGCAGGGAGTGGGTAGCCGTGCTCAGCCAGCACCCGCCCGTCGCCGACCAGGAAGCCTGGTCCGCGATCGAGCGGCTGGCCAGGAAGTCCGATCAGGACGAGAGGTAGCCCGCATCCGCGCCAGCTGACGCGCCGAGGCGACGGACGAACCGACCCGCCTCGATAACTGCCTGATCGCCTCGACCGAGATCGGCGGGTACAGGGCCAGCCGGGGATGCCGCCGGATAGACGTCATCACCTCGCGTATTGCCCGGCGTCGGCTGAGCTTGTCCAGCGAGCGGCGCACGAAGATCGTCTTGCCGTCGGCAGACGCCAGCACGTCCACTCCGTCCGGCAGGTCGTCGGTCGGCAGGATCCGGGTAATCGCGACGGGGCGGGCGGGCTCATTACGGAGGCCATGCGGAGCCACCGGCGGCGGGCTCGTCATGCCAACCTCCGTCCTGGGAAGATGAGCCGTCCGACGATCGCAAGGTTGACGACGCCGAGCAGTGTTACGACGGTAAACCGCGGCGAGCCGGTCTGGGTCATCCGCCACGCCGCCAGAGCGACCCAGATCAGGGCGAGCCCGCCGTTCCACACCGTGACGCCCCACCAGAACCGCCGGGTCGCGTCGGCCAGCTGGCGGGTCGGCGTCCATGACATCGCCTGGCCACGACTGAAGTCCCACAGCGCCAGGACCTGCGCCCAGCCGACGGCCAGCGACAAAGGCCAGATCCGCGGGCTGCAGGGCGAGTGATGCCACAGCGGGTAGAGCACGACGCCGGTCACTGCGACCGGCACTAGCAGCAGCGCGTTGCGCAACCGGATCTCGCCCGGCAGGCAGGCGAGCAGCACGATCGGGATCAGCGGCAGCACGAGCGTGCGCAGCCCGGTCATCAGGTGCCACAGCCAGCCGGCCAGGTAGGGCAACCGGGCCGAGCGCGGCATCGGCACCCGCCACATGTGCTTCGTCCAGACCAGCGAGGTCGCGCTGCAGCACCAGCGGTACTGCTGCCGCATGAAGGCATCCAGCGACGCCGGGCAGATGCCGGCCGCTAGCGGCAGCGGCAGGTATTTCAGCCGGTAGCCGTTGTACCGGGCGTCCAGCCCGGTGTGCGAGTCCCCGGCGACCGGGTTGAGGGTGAAGCCGCCGGTCGCGGCGAGTGCCGCCCGCCGGTACACCGCGTTCGAGCCGACGCACAACGCTGAGCCGAACCGGTCCCGTGACACCTGCACCGCCCGGTGGAAGATCTCGAGCGCCGGCCCGGCAGCTCGCTCCACCCAGGTCTGATTCGGGCCCACCCGGAAGAACTGCGGCGTCTGGACGATGCCGACTGTCGGATCGTCCAGGTAGGGCAGCGTCTCCGCCAGGAAGTCAGGCCGCGGCCGGAAGTCTGCATCGAACACCACCAGTGCCGGGCTGGCGGTCCGGCCGAAAGCGTAGTTGAGGTTGCCCGCCTTCCTGTACAGCCGGGTCTCCGGCCGCCGCAGGTAAGTGAACCCGAACGAGGCGCAGACATCCCGGGCCAGGTCGCTGGGACCATCGTCGAGCACGTACGCCCCGGCGCAGCCAGGGTAGGCATGGATGAGTTCGAACACCCCCGTCCAGGTGTTCCGCAGCACCTCGATCGGCTCGCCGCAGATCGGCAGGTAAATGTCGACATCGGGGTAGCGATCCGGCCGCCACGACCGCACCCGCAGCACGTGAGCGGGCAGGTCGAAGAAGCTGCGGGCGGCGAAGTTCACCGGCACGCTCATCGCCTGATAGGCGATGAACATGACGGTGTACCAGCAGAAGACGGCCAGCACCGGGTAGCTGATCTCCATCCAGACCTGGGACACGATGACGCACAGCGCGCTGAGCGCCAGTCCGGTCACCAGCAATGGCAGCGACCGCCAGGCATAAGACGCCTTCTCGTCATCGTCGGGCGGCTCCGGTACCACCAGCTCGGTCCTGCGGTGGTGCCGGCCGCGCGGCGTGAGCGTGCCTGCCGTCATCGCCGCGGCTTCCGTGCCCAGTTGTCGCCGGCGCTGCGGCCGTCGGCTGGTCCGGCACGGGCCAGCGACATCAGCAGGGCGAAGGCAGCCGAGCTAGCCGGGGAAAGCGCGGCAGAATCGGCGAACGAGACGGGCAGTAAAGGCGCAGCCCCGGCATCGGGCAGTCCGGCTGACGTCATCGAGATGGTTAATTCCGCCAGTCCGCCAGGCCCTGCCGGGGCCAGCGAACTGTCCGGCACAATGGCCGGGGACATCTTGTACTGGTCACGGCTGACCTCGGTCAACGGCCTGAATTGAGTAGTCACTGGTGTCGCGGGTTCACGGCACCGGCGGGGAATTGTGCGGGGACGCCACTCACCTCCTCAGTAAGGTTCGTCCATCGGCAGGTAAGTGGCTGCATGCTGATGGACCGGGCGAACCTGCCCCAGGGCCGCCGCTGGGGCAGGCACCGGCCCGATCACTCCCCGGCAGCGCGCGGCAGTGAAACGCCCTGCCATCCGTTGAGGAAACCGCGGACTTCGCTCTCGCTGTACCGGCGGTGCCCGCCTGGCGTCCGGATCGAGGAAAGCTTCCCGCCACGGGCCCAGCGGGTCACTGTCTTCGGGTCCACCCGGAGCATCGCGGCAACTTCGGCCGGGGTGAGGAGGCGGTTGTCCGGCTTGATCTGAGTTCTCACGAGGGGTCCTCTCGCACTTGCTGGTAATGGATGAGTTACAGAACGTGACGATCTATGACCGTCACCTACCGACATCGTTCTATCACAGGATGTCACATCGACCCCGACTTTGCTGGCGTTCTATGTGGCACGTGAGGAAATTCCTTGACTGCCCCGCGATGCCGGTTGGTATCTGGACGCAAAGCACAGGTCAGCGGTTTACCGCCACTTCGGGGCCGCTCGCGATTTATGTCGCGGTTATTGCGCGGTTAAGGCGCCAGACGGCCCTCTACCCCACCGGGCAATACGCGCGGGTGAGGTTAAGAACGGTCTGAACAACGGTTTACTGCGAACTAGCGCAGATCGCCGTTCACCATTCCGGCCGGGCCGTCAGGCAATGTAACCAGGCCAAGTTCGGCGGGACCTGACAGCAACCTGTGACTCGGCAGAACCCGGACTGTGTAGCCGAACGGCCCAGGCTGGCCAAGCTCGGCCGCGCCGGAATAACGGGCCACGCCGTCCGGGCCGACGCCGCCGTCGAGCGTCAGCGCCGACCGGGTCGGATCGGTGATCTCGTCCGTCTCCGCGGCCCGGCCGTAGACGACCTCGACGGTGACATCGTCGGGCGACAGCGAACCGAGCGCGACGCTCGCGCGGACGGTGAGCAGCCCGCCCGGCCTCAGGTCGCCGTCGTCGCCTTCCACGTGCTCGATCCGCACGCCTGGCCAGGCCTTGGTGACGCGCTGCTTCCAGGCCGCGAGCTCGCGGGCGCCGCCGAAAGGCTCACCGGCCGGGCCAGCCGCCGCCAGCGTGCGCGACGACCGGGCTGACGGCGCGTACATCTGGGTGACGTACTCCTTGACCATCCGGCTTGCCAGGGCGCGCGGGCCGAGCGAGCGCAGCGTGTGCGACACCATCTCCAGCCAGCGCGCCGGCAGCCCGTCGGCGCCAGTGTCGTAAAAAAGCGGCGCGACCGACTTGCCGATCAGGTCATACAGGGCCGCTGCTTCCACCTCGTCCCGGCGGGCCGGGTCGGCCACGCCGTCGGCCGACGGGATCGCCCAGCCGTTCTGGCCGTCGAACCACTCGTCCCACCAGCCGTCGAGCACCGACAGGTTCAGTCCGCCGTTGAGCGCCGACTTCATGCCCGAGGTGCCACATGCCTCCAGCGGCCGCAGCGGGTTGTTCAGCCAGACATCGCAGCCCTGGATCAGTGTTCGCGCCATCGCCATGTCGTAGTCAGGCAGGAACACGATCCGGTTCCGGACCTGGGGGTGATCGGCGAACCTGACCAGCTGCTGGATCAGCTGCTTGCCGCCGTCGTCGGCCGGATGGGCCTTGCCCGCCACCACGATCTGCACCGGCCGGGCCGGGTCCAGCAGCAGCGCGGTCAGCCGGGCCGGGTCGTGCAGCATCATCGTCAGCCGCTTGTACGACGGCACCCGGCGAGCAAATCCGATCGTCAGCACGTCGTCGTCCAGCACGCTGTCGATCCAGATCAACTCGGCGTCGGACGCGCCGCGCTGACGCCAGGACGCGCGCAGCCTGCGCCTGGCCTCGGCCACCAGCCTGGCCCGCAGCAGCCGCCGAAGCTCGAACACCCGGGCCGGGTCGGCGGCGGCGCGCTCCCAGAAGGACGGGTCGTCGGTCGGATCGGCCGCCGGATGCCGGAAGGCCTGGTCGCTCACCTGGTCGACGAGTTCGGGCGCGACCCAGGTCGGGGCGTGCACGCCGTTGGTCACCGAGCCGATCGGCACGTCGGCCTGGTCGAAGCCGGGCCACAGCCCGGTGAACATGCCACGGGACACCTCGCCGTGCAGCTTGCTGACCCCGTTCACCCGCTGGGCCAGCCGCATGCCCATCACGGCCATGTTGAAGACGGCCGGGTCGCCGCCGGCGAACGTCTCCGCGCCCAGCGACAGGATCGCCTCCAGCGGCAGGCCCGGCTCGGCCCCGGCACCGCCGCTGCCAGCACCGTCCCCGTCGTTCCCGGCGAACTGACGCGACACCAGGTCAAGCGGGAACCGGTCGATGCCGGCCGGGACCGGCGTGTGCGTCGTGAAGACCGTGCCGGCCCGGCACAGCTCCAGCGCCTCGTCGAAGGTCAGGCCGCGCTGGGTGTACTCGCGGATTCGCTCCAGGCCGAGAAAGCCGGCGTGGCCCTCGTTGGTATGAAAAACCTCGGGCTCGGGGTGACCAGTGATGGCGCAGTAGGCCCGCACCGCGCGCACCCCGCCGACGCCCAGCAGCAGTTCCTGCCGCAGCCGGTGCTCGGTACCGCCGCCGTACAGCCGGTCGGTGATCTCACGCAGGTCCGGGCTGTTCTCCTCGACGTAGGAGTCGAGCAGCAGCAGCGGCACCCGGCCGACCTGGGCGACCCAGATCTGCGCGGACAGCCGGATACCGCCCTCCAGGCCGACCCACACCCGTACCGGGCCATCGTCGTCACGCAGCAGCGTCAGCGGCAGCCCGTTCGGGTCCGAGGCCGGGTAGCGCTCGGTCTGCCAGCCCTCAATCGACAGTGACTGGGTGAAATAGCCGTGCCGGTAGAGCAGGCCCACCCCGATCAGCGGCACGCCGAGGTCGCTGGCCGCCTTGAGGTGGTCGCCGGCCAGGATGCCGAGGCCGCCGGAGTATTGCGGCAGCGCCGCGGTGATGCCGTACTCGGGCGAGAAATACGCGATGGCCGCGGGCAGGGGGCTGCCGGCGTCCGCCGGCTCGCCCTGATACCAGCGCGGCCCGGTCAGGTAGTCAGACAGGTCGTTGCTGGCGTCGGCGAGCCAGCCGAGGAAATGCTGATCGGCCGACAGCGCCGTCAGCCGCCCCTGCGGCACCTGGCCGAGCAGGGCGACCGGATCCTGCTCGGCTAGTTCCCGGCTGTCGGGATCGATGGCGGAGAAGAGCTGCCGTGTCGGCGCATGCCATGACCACCGCAGGTTCAGCATCAGCGAACGCAGTGGCTCGAGACTGTCGGGCAGGACCGGATGGATCGTGAACCGGCGGATAGCTCTCACGCACAGTGACCTTAATGTGTACGCCCGGGGGACACCCCCGGGTACCCCCGGACAAGCCACGCCGGGAGACAACCGGGTACCCCCGAACTCGGCCGTTGGCACTGAGGGCATGCCCGCGCGGCTGCCGCTTCATGCAGCCGGCGCTATGCCCGCTGCCGGGCGGGACTAGCCTGACCGGGGGCGATGGACATCGGGCGACCCCGAGCAGCATGACCAGCCGGGCAGATGGGTAGCTTTCATCCCGTGATCGGCAGGATCCCCATACTCGACGTGCAGCCCGTCGTGTCCGTGCCCGGCGGCCAGCTGACTGACGGCACCGACCCGGCCGCACCAGCTGCCACGGCCGTGCCAGGTGAGGTCTTCAGCGTCAGCGCAACCGTCTTCCGCGAGGGCCACGAGATGCTCGGCGCGGGGGTAGTGCTGACCGACCCGGACGGCAGCCCCCGGCCGCTGGTGCCGATGCGCGAACTCGCCCAGGGCACCGACCGTTACGGCGCCGAGGTCGCGGCCGACCGTGCGGGCTGGTGGCATTTCACCGTCGAGGCCTGGGGCGATCCGGTCGGCCGCTGGCGGCACGACGCGGCCATCAAGATCCCGATCGGCCAGGACACCGAGCTGATGCTGGCCGAGGGCGTCCTGCTGCTCAAGCGGGCCGCCCGGCAGATCCCGGCGCCGGAGAGCCTGCCAGCCGCGCAGGCCAGCCGGGCCAGGACGGCCAAGAAGGCGCTCACCAGGGCCGCGAAGGTGATGGCCGACACCGGGCTACCGTCGCTGGACCGCCTCGCGGCCGCGACCGGCGAACCGGTGAGTGCGGCGCTGACCACGTTCCCGCTCCGGGACCTGCTGACGCGGACGGAAAGCTATCCGCTCATCGTCCACCGCAAGCGGGCCCTGTTCGGGTCCTGGTATGAGTTCTTCCCGCGTTCGGAGGGTGCGGTCGTCGACCCCACGCGCCGCACCGGGCCCACGTCGGGAACGCTGAAGACGGCCGCGAGGCGGCTGGATGCCATCGCCGACATGGGCTTCGACGTGGTCTACCTGCCGCCCGTGCATCCCATCGGGACGACCGCGCGCAAGGGCCAGAACAACTCGCTGATCGCCGGGTCCGGCGATCCTGGCTCGCCGTGGGCGATCGGGTCGCCCGACGGCGGGCACGACGCGATTCACCCCGATCTGGGGACCTTCGACGATTTCGACGAGTTCGTGCGCCGGACCCGTGAGCTGGGCATGGAGATCGCGCTGGATCTGGCGCTGCAGGCCTCGCCCGACCATCCGTGGGTCACCGCGCACCCGGAGTGGTTCACCACCAGGGCCGACGGCAGCGTCGCCTACGCGGAGAACCCGCCGAAGAAGTACCAGGACATCTACCCGATCAACTTCGACAACGACCCGGAGGGCATCTACGCCGAGGTCAACCGGCTGGTCCGGCACTGGATGAGCCACGGGGTGCGGATCTTCCGGGTCGACAACCCGCACACCAAGCCGCTGCCGTTCTGGCAGCGGCTGCTGGCCGACATCGCGGCCACCGACCCGGACGTGATCTTCCTGGCCGAGGCGTTCACCCGGCCGGCCATGATGCACACCCTGGCCAAGATCGGCTTTCACCAGTCCTACACGTACTTCACCTGGCGCAACACCGCGGCCGAGCTGACCGACTACCTGACCGAGCTGTCCGGTCCGGCCGCCCCGTACATGCGGCCTAACTTCTTCGTGAACACGCCGGACATCCTGTGCCAGTACCTGCAGCACGCGGGACCGGCCGCGTTCGCCGTCCGGGCCGTGCTCGCGGCGATGCTGACTCCGTCGTGGGGGGTGTACTCCGGATACGAACTGTGCGAGAACATTCCGCTGGTCCCTGGCAGCGAGGAGTACCTGGACTCGGAGAAGTACTGCTACAAACCACGCGACTGGGATACCGCCGCCGACCTCGGGCTGACCATCGCGCCGCTGATCACCAGGCTGAACGCGATCAGGAACGCGCACCCGGCCCTGCACTGGCTGCGCAACCTGCGTTTCCACTACAGCGACCAGCCCGACATCCTGTGTTTCTCCAAGCGAACTACCGCACTGGCTGGCGACACGCCCGACACGGTGCTAATCGTGGTAAACCTGAACCCTTATGAGGCTCGCGAGGCTACTGTCTGGCTTGACAGCACAGCCCTCGGGTTCGACGCGGGAGCGGGATTCGGCGTCACCGACGAGCTGACCGGGCAGGAGTTCGCCTGGGGCCAGGGCAACTACGTCCGGCTCGACCCGGCTGTGGCACCAGCGCACATCCTGGCCGTGGCGGCGCGCTAGCGAGCGGGCCCGCGGTGGCGAGCATTGAGTCTTTCTGGCAAAGCCGGGAACGTGGTACCTGACGGGGCGCAGCCGTCCGGCGGCACCGGCCGTTGACGTAGCAGAGACGAGCGGGAGCTGGGAGTGAACCAGTCAGGGCAGGCGAGAGAGCTAGCCGCCACGACGGATGCGCTAGGACCGGAGTTCAACGTGGCCGCCACGGACCCGGTACCTGATTCGTTCTCCTTCGAGACCCCGCGCGATCCGCAGTGGTACAAGCGCGCGGTGTTTTACGAGGTGCTGATCCGTGGCTTCAGCGATTCCAACGGCGACGGCACCGGTGATATCCGCGGCCTGATCGACCGGCTGGACTACCTGCAGTGGCTCGGCATCGACTGCATCTGGCTGCTGCCGATCTACGCCTCGCCGCTGAAGGACGGCGGCTACGACATCGCGGACTTCACCTCGATCCTGCCCGACTTCGGCACCATCGGCGATTTCGTCGACCTGGTCGAGAAGGCGCACGAGCGCGGCATCCGGGTGATCGCCGACCTGGTCATGAACCACACCAGCGACGAGCACGCGTGGTTCCAGGCGTCCAGATCGGATCCGGACGGCCCGTTCGGCGACTTCTATGTCTGGTCCGATACCGACGACAAATACAACGACGCGCGGGTCATCTTCGTCGACACCGAGCGTTCGAACTGGACCTACGACGAGGTGCGCGGCCAGTACTACTGGCACCGCTTCTTCTCGCACCAGCCCGACCTGAACTACGAGAACCCCAAGGTCGCCGACGCGATGCTGGAGGTGCTGCGGTTCTGGCTGGACCTCGGCATCGACGGCTTCCGGCTGGACGCGGTGCCCTACCTGTACGAGCGCGAGGGCACCAACTGCGAGAACCTGAAGGAGACGCACGAGTACCTGAAGCGGGTGCGGGCCGAGATCGACCGGCTCTACCCGGACCGGGTGCTGCTAGCCGAGGCGAACCAATGGCCGGCCGACGTGGTCGAGTACTTCGGCGACGCGGCGGTCGGCGGCGACGAGTGCCACATGGCGTTCCACTTTCCGCTGATGCCGCGCATCTTCATGGCCGTGCGGCGCGAACAGCGGTACCCGATCTCGGAGATCCTGGCCCAGACGCCGCAGATCCCGTCCGGCTGCCAGCTGGGCCATCTTCCTGCGCAATCACGACGAGCTGACGCTCGAGATGGTCACCGACGACGAGCGTGACTACATGTACGCCGAGTACGCGCGGGACCCGCGGATGAAGGCCAACATCGGCATCCGGCGGCGGCTGGCGCCGCTGCTGGACAACGACCGGGACCGGCTGGAGTTGTTCACCGCCCTGCTGCTGTCGCTGCCGGGCTCGCCGGTGCTGTACTACGGCGACGAGATCGGCATGGGCGACAACATCTGGCTCGGCGACCGGGACGGGGTCCGGACGCCGATGCAGTGGACCCCGGATCGCAACGCCGGCTTCTCCCGGTGCGACCCGGCCCGGCTCTACCTGCCGCTGATCATGGACCCGATCTACGGGTACCAGGGCCTGAACGTGGAGGCCCAGGAGCGGATGAACGGCTCGCTGCTGAACTGGACCCGGCGGATGATCGAGATCCGCAAGCGGCACCCGGTGTTCGCGCTCGGTGAGTACCACGAACTGAACTCATCCAACCCGAGCGTGCTGGCGTTCGTGCGGGAATACCGCAGCGGCGACGCCGAGGCCGGTGACACCGCCGACCGGATGCTGTGCGTCAACAACCTGTCCAGGTTCCCGCAGCCGGTCGAGCTCGACCTGAGCCGGTTCGCCGGGGCGGTCCCGGTGGAGACCATGGGCGGCGTCGCGTTCCCGCCCATCGGCGAGCTGAGTTACCTGCTGACGTTGCCCGGCTACGGGTTCTACTGGCTGATGCTCAAGCCGCCGGCCGCCTAGCTGCCAGCCCGCCGGCCGCGCGAGTGCGCAGTCCGTGCCGTACCGCCAGATTCCGCTGGAACGGTATTACAGTGTCGTTCGGGGCGGGGTGATTCGGTATGCAATCGGGCGGTAAGGACGGGGCACGATGAGCGATCACGACGACGACCAGCAGCAGCAGCAGCAGGCGAGCGATGCGCCAGACGAGACGAGTCAGCCGGGCAACGACGAGGCAGCCGGCGACCAGGCAGGCGACAACCAGGCGGGGAAACAGGCGGCGGCGGGGAACCGGGATCAGGTGCGGCGGCGGAGCCGGAGCCGCAGACCGGTGCTGATGCCGACGTCACCGACCGGGATGCCGCGGCCGGCGACGAGGACACGAAGGGACCATGCATTGTCGATGCGATGTGGTGAGGCGTGCGGCGGTTACCGGTAACGCCGGGCCACGGCTCCCGGCCAGCGCTGCCGGGTCTGATTTCTGGACCGGGTTCGCCGGCCGTTACTTCCGGCGCGAGGCGGCCGAGTTCGGCGACGGGCCGGCCGCCTTGCAGCTCAGCCCGGACGAGATGTTCCGATTGCTGCTGCGGGCGTGCGCCGATCGCGGCCCCGGCCCGGCCCGGCCGCAGGTCCGCTTCCATGTCGGTGCCGGGCAGGTGCTGGCTGACGTCGGCGACTGCCTGCCGGTGGCGGCGGATCAGTCGCTGGACGGCTACTTCGCCCGGCTGGAAACCAGGCTGCAGGGCGCGCCGTACCTGCTGGCCGTGCAGCGGGCGCAGGCGGCCAGCCGGCCGGTCTGGAAACGCGCCGCGGGGTTCCTGGCCGGTTTGCACGACGCGACCGGGCTGCCGCCCGGCAACGCCGACATCGAGCTGTTCGCCGGCCGGTACCCGGCCACGGCACCGGGCATTCACCGCGAGCGGTCCGGCGTGTTCGTCTCGGCCGCGACCGGCGGCAAGGACATCCTGGTGTGGCCGCCGGAGCGCGACGACCTGCCGCTCGGCACGCTGCGGTACGCCGGGGCCGCCGCGACGGCCCGCCGGCTGCGGTGCGCGCCCGGCAGCCTGGTGTACTGGCCGGCTCTGCACTGGCACGTTGGTGAGTGCCCGGACGTCCCGACCGCGGCGCTGCACCTGACGGTGGTGGAAGAACCGCTGCGGCTGCCGGACATGATCGCCAGGACCATCGCTGACCTCCCTGACGTCACTGACCTCGCTGACGACCAGGGCGGTCCGGCTAGTGACCCGGTCGGCCCGGCACGTGACCCGGCCAGCGATGAGCTCGGGTTGCCTGGCCGGTACGAGGCCGCGGTGGCCACCCTGACGGGCCAGCTCGGCGACCCCGGCCGGGTGCGCGATCAGCTCACCGCCGACTGGCTGCGGCGGCGTACCGGCCTCGGATTCGGCGTGCCGCCGCCGCGGCACCGCGACTTCGCCCTGACCGAGGACGACGTCGTGCTGCGGGACAGCGTGCGGCCGGTCGTTCTGGTCCGCCGGGACGCCGACACCAGCTGGTGCGCGGCCGACGGCCGGGTCGCCGACGTCCGGTCCGCGGCCGCGCTCACCGAGCTGATTGGCTGGCTGAACACCGGGCAGCCGGTTCAGGTCCGGGCCGGGCTGCAGCTGGCCGGCAACGACGCGGACCGCGAGCTGCTGCGGCGAGTGCTGTCCCTGCTGGCCGCCTGGCGGTCGGTCAAGGTCCGTGGTCAGTACAGCTAGGCCGATCCGGCCAGGACCGCGGCGTCCGCTGCGGTCGTCTGCTCTAGTTGTTCGAGCTTGGCCAGGACGCGGTCGCGCCGCCAGGTCGGAATCTCGTTCTGCCGTTCCTGCGCCCGGCCGAAATCGACAACTTCGCGCCAGACTGCCGCGGCCGCGTCCCGGTTTCCCGCCGCGAGGTAAGCGTCGCCGAGATCCTCTAGCAGATGCGGCGGCCGGACCTTGATGCCCGATTCGGCGTTGCCGCGCAGCACCTGGCGGTAACACGAGATGGCCTGCTCGTACGCACCGAGGCTGAAGTGGATCCGGCCGAGAGTCTCGGTCGCCATCAGCAGGTTGGCCTGCTCGCCCAGGGCGAGGAACAGCTCGATCGCTTGCGCGCAGTGCTTCTGCGCGACCACCGGCTCGCCCTGGACGTGGCAGTGATCGGCCAGCTCGACCAGGGCCCGGCCCTCGCCGGTGGCGTCACCGAGGTGGCGGTACAACGCCAGCGCCCGGCTGGCGTGGAAGATGGCGGCCGCACCGTCTCCGCTGATCTCCGGCAGCGCTCTCGCTGTCCGCATGGAGAAATGGACCTTGGCGATCCCCATGTGCGTCGAGGCCTGAGCCAGCAGGTCACCGGCTGCGAGGAACTGTTCCATGGCCAGCGCGAGGTTTGCCAGCGCGTCGGCGAAGGCGCCGCTGATCCGGTAGTACGAGCCGATGCTGAAGCACGCCCGGCCGGTCGCGGCCGGGTCGCCCAGCCGCCGAGCCGCGCGCAGCGCCGTCTGGTTCAGCCGCGCCCACTCCCGGCCGGCCGCGATAACCCGGAAATACTCGGTCATGGTGCAGGGCAGCTGCCACGCGTACTCGTCCAGCCCGCAGGACTCGGCCAGCGCTGTCGCGGCGGACAACACCGGCAGCTCGGCGCTGAACCAGGTGATTGCCTCCTGACGGCTAGCCAGCCGTTCCGGACTCACCGCGGTACCGGCGAGCGGGGCCAGCGCAGGCTGCGGCAGGTCGTGACTGCCGAACAGCAGCGAGCCCGCCGGGCCGGCAGTGTGCAGGTAGTGGTCCAGCATCCGGATGATCGCCCGTTGCCGGTCAGCCTCACTCTCCCGGCCAGCGGCTTGCTCGGCGGCATAGGCTCGCAGCAGGTCGTGGAAGGCGTACCGGCCCGGCTTGTGCTCGGCCAGCAGGCCCGCATTGACCAGCTCATCGATCAGCCGCCTGGCGTGGGCGGACGGCAACCCGGCCATGCTCGCCGCGGCCGCAGCCGTGATGTCAGCACCCGGATGCAGGCCGAGTAGGCGGAACAACCTGGCCGCGCCGTCGCTCAGCTGCCGCAGCGACCAGGAGAACACTGCCCGCACGCTGGTCGCCGGATCACCGGAATCCAGGGCGTCCAGCCGGCCGGCGCTGTCCTCCATCTCCGCGGTCAGAGCGGCCAGCGGCATGGCTGGCCTCGCGGCGGCGCGGGCTCCGGCGATCGCGAGCGCCAGCGGCAGCCGCGCGCACAGCTCGATCAGCCGGGCTACGGCGGCTGGCTCGGCTGTCACCCGGGCCGGGCCGAGCCGGGCCGCGAGCAGGTCCGTGGCCTCGGCCTGGCTGACCAGCCCGAGCGGCAGCGGGATCGCGCCGTCAGCCGTGGTCAGCCCGGCCAGCCCGGACCTGCTGGTCACCAGCACCAGGCAGCCGGGCGCGGCGGGCAGCAAGGGCCGGACCTGGGCCGGATCGCTGGCGTTATCGAGCAGGATCAGCATCCGCCGGTCGGCCAGCACCGACCGGTACAGCGCGGCCTGCGCGTCCGCGGCGGCCGGGATCTGGCTGGGCGGCACCCCGAGCGGCGTCCAGGAAGCCGCGGATCGCGGCCGCCGACGTGACCGGGGCCGCGGCCGGGTCGTAGCCACGCAAGTTAACGTGCAGCTGACCGTCCGGGAACTGGTCGGCGACGCGGTGCGCCCAGTGCAGCGCGAGCGCTGTCTTGCCGACGCCGCCGGTGCCGCCGATGGCGGTGATGACGACCGCGCCGGCCTGCCGCACCTGATCGAGAACGGCATCCAGTTGGGCCAGCTCGGTTGCTCGGCCGGCGAAATGACGGCTGCCGGCCTGGCAGCTGCCGCGGGACGACCGGGGGCCGGATCGCGGCCGGCTCGCCGTGCGCCGATCCGCGCTGGCCGGACGCGCGTGTCGGGGCGGGCGGGGCCAGGGCAGGATCGGCGCGCAGGATCGCCCGGTGCAGGTGCTGCAGTTCCTGCCCTGGCTGCACGCCGAGATCCCGGCCGAGTACACCACAGCCCTCGTCGTAACAGGCCAGTGCATCGGCCTGCCGGCCGAGACCGGTAGTAGGCGAGCATGAGCCGCTGCCGCAACCGTTCCTGCCACGGGTACTCGCTGACGACGACGGCCAGCTCCCCGATCAGCTCGTTATGCCAGCCCGCCGCGAGCATCGCCTCGGCGTAGCCGCTGTAGACGTCCAGCCGTTTCTCCTCCAGCGCCCCTGCTTCGGCCGCCAGCCGGTCGGACGCGCCGACGACATCAGACAGCGCGGGGCCGCGCCACAGCCGCAGCGACTGGCGGGTCAGCTGCGCGGCGGCGGCCCAGCTGCCGGCTGCGGCAGCCGCGCGGCCGCGCCCGGCGAGTGACGCGAACTGGCTCAGATCGAGTTCGTCCGGGCCCAGCGCGAGCAGATATCCGCGGTCATGGGTCACGATCCTGGATTCGGCCCGGTCCGGCTCCACCGCAGCCAGGCGCTTGCGCAGCTGGAACACCCGCGCGTGCACATTGAGCTCGCGCGCCCGGCTCGGCTCTTCCTGCCACAGGCCGTCGATGAGCGCGCGGACCGGCACGATCCGGTTCGGTTTCAGCGCAAGCAGAGCCAGCAGGGCACGCAGCCCTTGCTGGCTTATCTCCGCGGGCGCGCCGCCCGCCGAGATCTCAACCGGACCCAGCAGCCTGACCAGCAGCCCGCTGAGCGCTGATTCCATAACAACAGGGTAGAGGAGCTATCAGCATGCGATCTATCGCATTAACCGAGGAAACTCGCCCGGAATTCGAATTCGGGCGGCACAGAATGGCCTGATACGGATTATGGGTGGTGAATTGGCCCGAGCGACCTTAGTCTGCGACCGCGGCCGGGAGCCTCGGCAGGAAGAACTGCCAGCCGTCCCAGTGCTCCTGGTGCGCGGACCGGCCTGCCTCGTCGGTGCTATGCGGCCCGTGCTCGATTGTCAGCAGCGAACCACCGGCCGGTCCGGCACTGACCCGGACCGTGACGGTGCTATCCGGCGGCTGATCGTCCCAGCTCCAGCTGAACTCCAGCACGCCCGCCGCCGGGTCGTAGCGGCGGACTGCACCGGTCAGCCGGGCCCCGATCGCGGCGAACGACACCACGTAACGCCCGCCGGGAACGAGGTCCGCCGCGAGTTCGCCGCGCCACCAGCGAGCCAGTACGGCGGGGTCGGTGAACGCGGCCAGCGCGCGCTCGCGGCCGCAGTCGGCCAGCGCCACCGTCGCCACGATCATCGGCCCGGCGTCGGTGAGGGTGATCCCGTCGCCGGACACAACCTGGACGTCATCTGCCACTGCTGCCACCTCCGGCCGCCATGTTACCGACCAGCCGCGGCGGCCGCCGGGCTGAGCGCGCACGGTGCCTGCCTGCCTGCCTGCCTGGCGCCGTGGTAGCCGCGCCCCGGCCCCGGTCGTGCCAGCCGGTGGCCGGCCGCGTGCTGCCGCACCAGCACACTGTGGTGCGCTCACTCCTGCCAGCGCCTGCATCCGCGGCAAGACTTGGCTGCACCAACCTGCTCTACGGAGGCAAGCATGAAGGTTCGAGCGTCAATCGTCGCGATCAGCGCGGCCGCCCTGCTCGGCGGCACCGGCGCCATGGTGGTGCCCGCGATCGCCAGCGCACAGCCGGCCAGCCACACGCTCAGGTTCACGTCAGTGACTGAGCGGTCACTCAACTTCTCCAAGACCACGTCGGCCCAGCAGGACAAGGACGTGAACAAGAAAGGCAAGATCGTCGGATTCGACGAGCTGTATATCGCCTTCGATCTCAACACCGGCACCGGCACCGGCAAGGTGACGGTGCTGACCAACGGCGGCATGCTGTACGGCTCGCTCAAGCTCACGCAAGCGGCCATTAGCGGCCGGGTGACTGGCGGGACCGGCAAGTTCAAGGGGGCCCGCGGCACGATCGTCGCGCACAACCTCAACTCCGCCGGTACCAGGACATCAGTGACGATCACCTACCACTAGACCAGGTCGCCGGCGGCCGGACTGCGGCCACGTCAGCCTGCCATCAGCGTCGCGGACCCGGCAGTGCCACTGAGGCCAGCGGGAGCCTGCCCGGCTCTCGCTGGCCTTTTCCGTGCCTGCCGACAGCAACCCCGGGGGGCGCCGGTGTCCCGATCTCGGCTGGATTCAGAATAAATAGTGCAAGCGCGGGGAGGAGTCCACCGTGTTCGACAGCAGCGCGCGGTCTGGCCGGATCACAGATTCCGCCAGCACGCCCGACTACGACCTGACAGCGGCGCTGGCCAGCCCGGCCGTGCTGCTGGACATGCTGGCCGGATGGCTGCCGCACCAGCGCTGGTTCCCCGGCCGGGGCGTCGGCCTGTCCGAGTTGTCGGTCGTCTCCGATGTCCTGCTACGATCCGGCGACCCGGCGCTGCGTCACCTGATCGTCGAGGCGGAACTGCCGGGCGGCACGGCCAGGTTTCAGGTGCTGGTCGGTTACCGGCCGCAGCTGGCACCGTCGCTGGCGGGCGCGCTCATCGGCCAGCACGACGGCGTCGCCTGTTACGACGCGCTGCATGATCCTGATCTCGCCGACGAGTTGCTGCGCGGCATCAGCGAGCAGCGGCTCGCTGGCCAGATCCGGTTCGTCCGGGAGCAGGACGCGCCCGCGCTGGCCGGCCTGCCCGGCCGCGTGCTCGGCGCGGAGCAGAGCAACACCAGCCTGGTCTTCGGCGAGCACGCGATCCTGAAGGTGCTGCGGCGGCTGTTCCCCGGCGCCAACCCCGACCTCGAAGTGGCCGACGCGCTGGCCAGGCTGGGGTCGCCGCGGGTCGCCGCGCCCTATGGCTGGATCGAGACCCAGCTGGACGGCGAGCCGGTGCTGCTCGGTGTCTTGTCCCAGTTCCTGGCCGGCGCGGCGGAGGGCTGGGCGCTGGCCTTGTCGCAGCTGCAGCGGCTGTACGCGCGGCACGGCGCTTACGGGCAGGAGTACCTCACCGAGCCGGTCCCGGCTGCGGCCGGCGCACCGCCTGGTGCTGCCGCGGCGGCGCTGCCCTTTACCGACGAGGCCAGGCAACTCGGCCGGGCCACCGCCGAGCTGCACGCCGACCTGGCCCGTGCCTTCGGCAGCAGGAACCTGACGATGCCCGAGCTTGGCGGCCTGGCAGCTGACCTGACCGGCAAGCTGACTGCGGCGATCGCGGCCGTGCCCGAACTGGCCAGGTTTGAAGCCAAGATCAGGTCCGCCTACGACGGGCTCACCGCACTCCCCCAGCCGGTGCCCGTGCAGCGAATCCACGGTGACTACCATCTGGGTCAGGTGCTGCTCGGCGAACATGGCTGGGTCGCACTGGACTTCGAGGGTGAACCCGCAGTTCCGCTCGCGATCCGCAGGGCGCCGGCGCCGGCGCTGCGCGACGTCGCGGGCATGCTCCGCTCGTTCGACTACGCGGCCAGGCATCAGCTGGTCGGCCATCCCGACGCCGGGCCGGTGACCGCCGTTGCCGCCGCCTGGGTCCAGCAGTGCCAGGACGCGTTCTGCGCGGGTTACGCGGCCGCGGGCGGGACCGACCCGGCTGGCCACCGCGAGCTGCTCCGGGCACTGACGCTAGAGAAGGCGGTCTACGAAGTGGTCTATGAGCACCGGCACCGGCCGGCCTGGCTGTCCATTCCGCTCGACTACGTGGCAGCGGCATGACCGCCGGCATCCACCAGGCCGACCAGATCAGCCACGCCGAGATCGACACGCTGATCGCGGGGACGCATCACAACCCGCACTCGCTGCTGGGCGGGCATCCCGGCCCGGACGGCGTGACGATCCGCGTGCTCCGGCCGCTGGCCGAGTCCGCGGCGGTGGTACTGCCCGGCGGCACCAGGGTGGCGATGACCCACGTGCACCAGGGCGTGTTCTCGGTCACCGTCCCCGGCTCGTCCGTACCGGACTACCGGGTCGCGGTGACCTACCAGGATCTGCCCGAGACCATCACCGACGACCCGTACCGGCACCTGCCCACGCTCGGTGAGATCGACCTGCACCTGATCTCCGAGGGCAGGCACGAGAAGCTGTGGACCGTGCTCGGCGCGGTCGTCCGGCCCGAACTGGGCGGGACCTCGTTCGCGGTCTGGGCACCGAACGCACGCGGCCTGCGGGTTATCGGCGACTTCAACCACTGGGACGGCCGCGCGCACCCGATGCGCTCGCTCGGCGGCTCGGGGGTCTGGGAACTGTTCGTGCCGGGTGTCGGCACCGGGACCGGCTACAAGTTCGACATCTGCGGCCCCGACGGGAGCTGGCACCGCAAGGCCGACCCGATGGCCAACTGGACCGAGAAGCCGCCCGCGACCGCGTCGGTGGTCACCCATTCCGGCTACCGGTGGGCCGACGCGTCCTGGCTGACGCGGCGCGCCGAGCAGGATCTGCTGGCCAGCCCGATGAGCGTCTACGAAGTGCACCTGGGCTCCTGGCGGCCCGGCCTGTCCTACGCCGAGCTGGCCAGCCAGCTCACCGACTACGTGCAGGAGATGGGTTTCACCCACGTGGAGTTCCTGCCGGTGGCCGAGCACCCGTTCGGCGGGTCGTGGGGTTACCAGGTCACCTCGTACTACGCCCCGTCCGCCCGGTTCGGCACGCCGGACGAGTTCCGGCACCTGATCGACAGCCTGCACCAGGCCGGCATCGGCGTCCTGGTCGACTGGGTACCCGCGCATTTCCCGCGGGACGCGTGGGCGCTGGCGCAGTTCGACGGCACGCCGCTGTACGAGCACGCCGACCCGCAGCGCGGGCAGCAGCCGGACTGGGGCACGCTCATCTTCGACTACGGCCGCCCGGAGGTGCGCAACTTCCTGGTCGCCAACGCGCTGTACTGGCTGGAGGAGTTCCACGTCGACGGGCTGCGAGTCGACGCGGTGGCCTCGATGCTGTACCTCGACTACTCGCGCAAGGCGGGCGAGTGGTCACCGAACTCGCTCGGCGGCCGGGAGAATCTGGACGCCGTCTCGTTCCTGCGCGAGGTCAACGCGACCTGCTACAAGCAGGTGCCGGGCATCGCGATGATCGCCGAGGAGTCGACCGCCTGGCCCGGCGTGACCAGGCCTGTGCACCTGGGCGGCCTCGGGTTCGGGCTGAAGTGGAACATGGGCTGGATGCACGACACGCTGGATTACCTCAGCCGTGACCCGGTGTACCGCAGCTACCACCACGACGAGATGACCTTCTCGATGATCTACGCCTACAGCGAGCACTACGTGCTCCCGCTGTCGCACGACGAAGTGGTGCACGGCAAGGGGTCGCTGCTGCGCAAGATGGCCGGCGACGAATGGCGGAAGTTCGCCGGGCTGCGCGGTCTGCTGGCCTTCATGTGGGCACATCCCGGCAAGCAACTGCTGTTCATGGGCGGCGAATTCGGCCAGGGCGACGAATGGTCAGAGCAGGCCGGCCTGCAGTGGCACCTGCTGCAGTACCCCGGCCACGCCGGCGTGCAGCAACTGGTCCGCGACCTGAACCGCCTGTATGCCGGCACGCCGGCGCTGTACCAGCTGGACAGCTCGGCTGAGGGCTTTAGCTGGATCGACGCCAGGGACTCCGGCAACAACGTGCTGTCGTTCCTGCGCCACGGCGCCGACGGCAGCGTGCTGGCCTGCGTGTGCAACTTCGCCGCGACACCCCATGCGGGCTACCGCGTCGGGTTGCCAGCGGCTGGCCCGTGGGCCGAGCTGCTCAATACCGACGCTGACAGCTACGGCGGCAGCGGCACCGGTAACTACGGCCGGGTGCAGGCCGAGCCGGTTCCGTGGCACGGCCAGCCCGCTTCGGCGCAGCTCACCATCCCGCCGCTCGGCGTGCTCTGGCTCGTGCCCGAGCAGCCAGCACAGCCGGGCGCGCCGGCGCCGCTCAGCTGACCTCGACCAGCCGGGCGGTCACCAGCTTGCCGTCGCTGATCTCCAGCACGCCGAGCGTGCCGTGCGGCTGCCGCCGCTTGTCTGTCGGCGAGCCCGGGTTGAAGATCCGCAGGCCGGGGCCACCCTGGTCGAGCGGGATATGCGAGTGACCGAAGACGACGAGTTCCGCGGACGGGAACGTGGCCCGCATCCGGCGCAGCCGTCCGCTGGCCGGGCCGCTGTCGTGGATCATCGCGACCGGCAGCCCGTCAATCTCCGCCTCCAGCGCCGGTGCCGCACCCCAGGCTGTTACGTCCGCGCCGTCGTTGTTGCCCTGCACCACGTGCACCGGGGCATAGCCGGCAAGCTCGTCCAGCACGGCGGCGACGCAGACGTCGCCCGCGTGCAGGATCAGGTCCGCCTGCCGGAGCCAGCCCGCGACGGCCGGCGGGCAGGACTTCCAGAACCGGGGCGCATGGGTGTCGGAAATCGCGATGACGCGCACGCTTCCATCCTGGCCGGCCCGGCGGCCCGGGTGCCGGCGGGTTACCGTCGCTCATGAGCGGCTGCCCGGCCGCGGCCAGGAGGGACGATGGACGAGGAACTAACCGCGCAGGCGCCCGACCACGAGCCGGTGCCCGCGAACGCGGCCGCACTGGTCACGCGGCGGGCGTCCGCAGCGCTGCGGCCCGGCCGGATGCCGGCCCTGTACCTGGGCCACGGTGCGCCGCCGCTGGTCGACGATCCGCTGTGGGTCGTCCAGCTCGAGGCGTGGGCGCGAGCTCTGCCGGCCCCGACGGCCATCCTGGTGGTCTCCGCTCACTGGGAGAACGCGCCGCTGGCCATGGGCGCCACCGCCGACGCCGCCCCGCTGACCTACGACTTCTACGGTTTTCCTGATCGCTTCTACCAGGCCACCTACCCGGCGCCGGGCGCGCCTGACCTGGCCAGCCGGGTGCGGTCACTGCTGGCCGGGACCGAGCACATCGCCGACGTGCCGGACCGCGGCCTCGATCACGGCGCCTACGTGCCGCTGACGGTCATGTACCCGGCCGCCGACGTCCCGGTGCTGCAGATCTCGATGCCAAGCCTGGATCCGCAGCGGCTGCTCGCCGTCGGCGCGGCGTTGCGGCCGCTGCGGGACGAGGGCGTGCTGATCATGGGCAGCGGGTTCCTCACCCACGGGCTGCCGTTCTTGCGCGACTTCCGGTTCAATGCGACACCGCCGGCCTGGTCGGCCGAGTTCGACCACTGGGCCGGGCTGGCACTGGACGAAGGTGATGTTGACGCGCTCGCGGCGTTCCGCGGCGCGCCCGCGGTCCGGTACGCGCATCCCACCACCGAGCACTACGCGCCGCTGTTCGTCGCGCTCGGTGCCGCCGACAACCCGACCCCGGTCACCACCATTACCGGTTACTGGCTAGGCCTGGCCAAACGCTCGGTGCAGGTTGCCTAGCCGCGCCAGGATCGGCCGGCTGGAGCGGGACAACGGCTGGCTCAGCCGGCCCGCGGTGCGGCTCGGCAGGCCAGTGCTCAGCCCGCGGCTGCGACCGGGCGCGGCGATGCCGTCCCCGGTACGGCATGGCGCCGCCGTGCCATTGGCTGTCGAAATTCACCGTCGCTCCTCGCCCCCGGGCTCCCGTCCGGCCATTGGCTCTCCCAGGGCGAGACCCCGCCGCGCGGGACCCGCAGGGCCCCCCCAATCAGATCCTGGCGCCGGACGTGGCCCGCACCGCCGTCAAGCGGCCGACCATTCAGCGGCACTGTCCGGGCGCGGTGGCGCCTCGCCCTGGTCGAGTACGAGTGAACCGGCAAGCCGGGCCGGGCGCTATCCCCGAACTCCGGGATGCGCAGCGGTGCGAGACGGACTTAAAATGCCCGCTACCGCAGCAAGTCGTCCGGCCTGGCCGCCGCGCCCGTCATCGGGAGCCGGGAGCGCTGGGCGGGCGGCCTTCCGGGCTCAGGCCCGGCCATGCGGACACTAGTGACACACGCGGGACGGGCAGGATGCAGATGGCGCTGGATACCGGTCAGGTAACCGCGTACGTCGCCACGGCGGCCGGTTCGGTCACGGCCATCCCCGAAGGGACCCAACTGATATTCGGCCGCGGTCCCGATACCGACCTGGTGATCGAGGCGGGCCGCGGACTGTCCCGGCGAGCCGGCGCCATCACCGCGGTGCCCGGCGGTGCCTGGGTCGCCAATCTCAGTCGCACGCACGCGCTGTATGCCGAAGGCGACGGCTACCGGGTTCGGCTGCCCCGGATGGACGAGAGCAGCGAGCCGTCCGAGGGCTGGTTCCTGCGCAGTGGCACCGCCCTGGTCGGATCGCGGGCCATGCTCGATGAAGGCTGTCCGCTCCGGCTGGTCGTGACCGCGCGGCCGGGCCTGGCGCTGGCCGACGACACTGATGCGGGACACGCCGACGGCGACGCGACGCTGCTGCCGTTCTACCTGGATCCCAACACCAAGCTGTTCCTGGTGGCACTGTTGTGGTGTCGTCCCTGGCTGATCGACGCCGCCCGGAGCACTGCCCTGCCCCGGACCCCCGAGATCGCCCGGGCAGCGCTGCTGGTAACCGACGCGCATCACGAGATCGAGTGCTTCGACACCGACCCGGCGTTCCGTGACCGGCTGTCAGCCCGCGTCGGCGAGCACCTGAAGGTGTTGCGCAGGAAGATCACCGAACGGGGCATGGTCCGGCCCGGAGCCCGGCTGTCGGATGAGGTGGCCGTCGGGGCGCTGATCGAGAACGGGATCGTCACGCCAGAAGACCTGGACCGGATCAACGACCCGGCCTGGTGTTCCCGGCAGGAGGATCTGTGGTGGACCCAGGCCCGTTAGCCCGGCGCCAGAACCTCGAACTTGGCCTGCGCGCTCGCTCCGCCCGGCGCGGTGACCCGGACCGTGTAGATGCCCGGCGGCAGCGGCCCGGCGACGAACTCGTGATCCTGGTTGATCGCGTAGTTAAACGTCCCGGCTTCGTCGGCGATCGGGTGGATGTCTGACACCCGGACGCCGACCAGCGCGATCGTGACCGACTTGCCAGCCGGCCAGTTCTGCCCGTGCACGATGAAGATCGTGTACCGGTCGCCGGTGGGCTGATTCAGGCCGATGCCGGGCCCGCCTGCGAGCACTGACCCGGCCGCGCCTGGCCCGCCAGGACCGCCCCCCGGCGGTTGCAGGATCGGACCTAGCCGAACGGCCGGAACCTCGCGGCCCTTGCCGAGCGTCCCGATCGCCCAGCCCCCGCCGATCAGCGCGGCGCAGGCGGCGATGGCGCCGCCTGCCAGCAGAAGCCGGCGGCCCGGCCGGTGCCGTGGCCCCGACGGCCGCGGTGCGGGGCTGGCCGGGCTGACCGCTACCGGCCGCCGGCCCGGCGGGCCCGGCGCCGGAAACACCAGGTCACCGACAGCAGCGCGGGAGCCGAGCGTGCTCTCGTCCGGCAGTTCACTCGCTGGCCCTGACGACGGGCTGGGCGTCCGCCGGTATTCCTCGATCAGCCGGATGGCCGCCTCCGACAGCGGCGCGGTACCGAGGTCGCCCGCCGAATCCAGTCCCGGTGCGACCCGGCCGACGATCGACGCCGAGGTCGGCCTGCCGCGCGGGTCGCGGTCCAGGCAGGGCACCACGATGTCGGCCAGTTCGGCGGGCAGCCCGGCCAGGTCGGGCGGCCCGGTCGCCAGCCGCACCAGCACATCCATGACCGTCTCGCCCGCGTAAGGCGCGTGCCCGGTTGCGGCGAACAGCAGGGTCGCGCCGAGCGAGAAAATGTCGCTGGCCGACGTCGCCTGCCGGGTATCGCGCGCCTGCTCCGGTGCCATGTACTCAGGCGTGCCGACGCTGCCTCGAGTCACCGTGAGCTGGATCCGCTCAGCTGCCCTGGCGACGCCGAAATCGATGACCCGGGGGCCGTCCGGCGATACCAGCACGTTCGACGGCTTCAGATCCCGGTGCACCAGGCCCGCCCCGTGGATCGACTCGAGCGCTTCGGCGCAGCCCGCCGCCAGCCACCGGACCGCCGCCACCGACATCGGCCCGCAGGTCCTGATCAGCTTGGCTAGCGACGGGGCCGGTACGTAGACGGTCGCCAGCCAGGGCACGTCGGCCTCGGCATCGGCGGCCACCACCGCCGCGGTGAAGGCGCCGCTGACCCGCCTGGCCGCCGCCACCTCGTGGCCGAACCGGGTGCGAAAATCCGGCTCCTCTGCTAGTCCGGTCTTGATCGTCTTGACCGCGACCAGGCGACCGGCCGCCGAACGGCCGAGATAGACCTGGCCCATCGCGCCAGCGCCGAGCCGGCCGAGCAGCACAAAGCCGCCGACCTGCTCCGGATCCCACGGTCGCAGCTGCTCCACTAACGCGGCCTGCAGCACTTGCTTGGTCGCCTCCTGTGCGCGGACAACCTCCATATCATGCCCGCCGCCCGGCGCCATGTCCGTTCTTCGCCGCCTTATCCCGTGATCAGCGGGACGTCACCGCCAGCGACCTCACCAGCCGACGGCCCCGTCCACGAGCTCGCGGATCAGGTCGGCGTGCCCGTTGTGGCGGGCGTACTCCTCGATCAAGTGCACGTAGATCCACCGCAGTGACACCGGCGTGCCATCGCGCACGCCATAGTCGTCGAGCTCCCGGATCGCGGCGAGCTCGCGGTTCCGCTCACACTCGGCTTGCCACACCGCCAGGTCAGCCTCCCAGTCAGCGTCGTCGAGCGGCTCGAGCTCGCTGTCGGGCACCGCCGGGTCGGCGAACTGCAACGGCGCGTCAGCCTCCGATAGCAACCCGCGGGTGAACCAAGCCCGCTCGACCTCCGCCAGGTGCCGGACCAGGCCGTGCAGCGACAGCTTGGAGGTCGGTACCGGCCGCGCCTTGCGCTGCTCATCATCCAGGCCCTCGCACTTGAGCACCAAAGTGGCCCGGTGGAACTCCAGCCAGGCCTCGAGCATCGCCCGCTCGGGCAGTTGGTGCGCTGGCTCATCCCGGCGCGGGTCGACAAGATCCCCGACCATGACTCACTCCCTGGTCACTCGTAGTGACGTCCTGCGCTTATGATTCCGCAGGCCACTGACAACAGGGCCGGATCAGCCGCCGGCCAGCCGCCATACCTCGATCGCCGCACCCGCCATCCGCTCGGCGAAAACGCCGGACGGCGAAACGGCGCGCAGCATCCGGCGCAGCTCGCCCTCAAACTCAGCCAGCCGGTCACCGAACAGGTGCGGCGCCGCGCTGGACAGCGAGAACACCGAGGCCACGACCTCGTCTTCGGTCCGCGTCCGCACCGCGCCAGCACCGACGTCCAGCTGCCGCCAGGACACGAACCCGGCGGCGCGCATCGCCGCGGCGCCATCCGCGGGCAGCCCGGCCGGCAGCATCCCCCGGCCTGCCCGGCGCACCGGGCCCAGGTAGGTGACGATCAGGTCGGCGATGCCGGAACGTGGTGGCCGGGGAAACTCCAGCTCGTCGCGGCCCGGTATGCCCTCGTGGGTGTTGGCATAGACAAACACGCAGGCGCCGCCGGGCTGCAGCAACTGCGCGACCAGCCGGGCGACGACCGGCTGGTCGACCCAGTGGAACGACTGCGCGAAAGTCACCAGCCGGAACCGGCCGAGGCTGGCCGACAGCTGCTCAGCCCGTAGCCGCTGCCAGCGGACGTTGGCCGCGTCCGCTCGGCTGCCCGCCTGGATCGCCTGCTCGATCATCGCGGCATCGGCGTCAATGCCGACGGCCTCGGTGAACAGCGGCGCGAGCAGCAGCGTCAGCGAACCTGGACCGCAGCCGCAGTCCAGCAGCCGGCCGGTGCCATCCAGCCCGAGTTCGGCTGCAATCGCGTCCGCGAGCTCGGCCGGATACGGCACCCGGCCGGTCGCGTAGTAAGCGGCACTGCCCCGGTACAGGCTCTCGTCCCACTCGAACGCGGGGCCGTCCAGGCAGGTCATCACAGCAGTCCGAGCAGCCAGGAAGGGCCGGCCACCAATGCGCCGGCCGCGACGCACCGCTGCCGCAGTTCGCGGTCGGCGGTGACGACCACCCGCCGGCCCGCCGTGCTGGCCGCCAGCGCTGCGATGGTGTCATCGCCCGAGCCTGGCGCGGCCACCGCCTGCACCGGGCCCGCCACGTCGTCGGCAGCCGGCCGGGCGGCGCCTTCGACGACGAGCACCACCTCGGGCAGCCAGCGCAGCTGGGTACGACCGGATGCCATGTCGTCCCGGCCGCGGCGCTGGCCGTCCAGCGGCAGGTCGGCCGGAGCCAGCGGGCTCGTCATCCCGTCGGGCAGCGTGGTGATGCCCTGCACTGCCAGCGGCGTCAGCTCGCTGCGCAGCCGGGCCGCCGCGCCGGGCCGGTCCCGCCACCAGCCGTCGGGGCGGGAGCCCACCACGTTGGCGCCGTCCACGATGATCGTCACCGGCGACAGCTCGCGGCGCAGCTCGGCCCAGTGCGCGGCCAGCCCGGGGTGCAGTCCGAGCCCGGCGACCTGGTCAGCGGGCACCCAGGCGACCTCGTCAGTCTCGTCGTCATCGGACAGCACCGGGAACGGCGCGGTGGCCTGCGCCAGCACGGAGGTGTAGGACCAGCCGCCGTGGTCGTCGGTAAAGACCGCCCGTTGCCGGACCATGCCAGCGGGGACACCGCATTCCTCGGCCGCCTCGCGCAGCGCCGCGGCCAGCGCAGACTCGTGACTGTCCCTGGCCCCGCCGGGCAGTCCCCAGGTCCCGCCGTGGTGGCTCCACCAGGTGCGCCGTTGCAGCAGTACAGGTCCGTCCAGGACATAGGCGAGCAGTCCGGCCGCGCCGAATCTGCCCCAGTGCCGGTGGCCGAGCTCGCACCTGACCCAGCCGTTCCCGTCCCGGCTTGCCATCAGCGCCGCGCCCCGAACCGCAGGCCGTCCATCAGCAGGTCCAGCAGGCGGCCTGCCTGCTCCCGCTGGTCAGGATCCCCGGCCGCCAGCGACACGCCGCTCATGCTGGCCATCAGATCGGCCGGATCCACGTCCGCCCGCAGCGTCCCGTCGGCAGCGCCGGCCCGCAGCAGCGCGGTGAACGCGGCGAGCAGCCGGCCCCGGCTCTCGGCAAACGGGTTGCCGCCGGAGGCGATGACCTTGCGCAGTGCCTCCGACATGCCGCGCTTGGTCGTCATGTACTCCAGGAACATCTCCATCCAGCGACGCATGGCCAGGTCGGCAGGCTGGCCGGCCAGCAGGGCGGGCACCGAGTCGCACAGCCGGGCCAGCTCGCTGCGGTAGGCCGCGTCCACCAGCGCCTCGCGGCTGGGGAAGTGCCGGTACAGGGTGCCGATCCCGACTCCGGCGTCGCGGGCGATGGACTCCAGCGTCACCTCAGGGTCATCACGGGAGAACGCGGTGACGGCAGCCGCCAGCAACTGCTCGCGGTTGCGTGCGGCATCGGCACGCAACGGCCGCTGCACGCTCGTCACTGTTCCTCCTCGTCCGGCATTTCCGCCCGGCCACGTTCCCTCGCACGATCATCCTGCGAAACGCGGCGGCTGACGAACGGACACGAGCCCGCTTGCTAACCGGAGGCAACTCCGGTTAGTATCGGTAGTAGCGGAGGCCCCTCCGCTTACTGTCAGCATACCTCGCTCCACTGCTGAGAAATCGGACGAAATCATGACCACACGCTTCACCACTCCCTTCTCGCGGCAGACCACCGCCGCCGAGGTGCTGGCTGGCGTCGATCTGTCCGGCCAGCGCGTCGTCGTCACCGGCGGCTCGTCTGGCATCGGCATCGAGACCGCCAGGGCGCTGGCCGCCGCGGGCGCCGAAGTTACCCTGGCGGTGCGCGACACCGGTGCTGGTGACAAGGTCGCCAGCCAGATCACCGAGCAGACCGGCAGTAAGCAGGTGCTGGTCGCGCCGCTGGACCTGGCCGACCAGACCTCGGTCCGCTCCTTCGCGGCCGGCTGGGACGGCCCTCTGCACGTCCTGGTCAACAACGCCGGGCTGATGGCCTCGCCGCTGATGCGCACGCCGGAAGGCTGGGAGCTGCAGTTCGCTACCAACCATCTCGGCCACTTCGCCCTCGCGACCGCGCTGCACCGATCGCTCGCGGCGGCGGAGGGCAGCCGGGTCGTCTCGGTCAGCTCGTCCGCGCACCTGCGCTCGGGCGTCCACTTCGACGACATTCATTTCCACCAGCGTGACTACGACCCGTGGCTCGCCTACGGCCAGTCCAAGTCCGCCAACGTGCTGTTCGCGGTCGAGGGCACGAAGCGCTGGGCCGCCGACGGCATCCACATTAACGCGCTGATGCCCGGTGCGATCCGCACCGGCCTGCAACGCTACGTCAGCGACGAGGAACTGGACCGGCTGCGAGCGGCGATCAGCACCGAGGCACCAGCCTGGAAGACACCGGAGCAAGGCGCCGCCACGTCGGTTCTGCTGGCCGCATCGCCGTTGCTGGCCGGAGTCAGCGGCCGGTACTTCGAGGACTGCAACGAAGCCGGGCCGAACCAGCCGGGAAGCCGGCACGGGGTTGCCGCGCACGCCCTTGACCCTGAGGCGGCCGCCCGGCTATGGCAGGTATCGCTCGACACCATCGGGAAGTAACGTGCCGGGCGGACGCCAGCCGGGCGGACACGAGCCGGGCGGTCGCCAGCCGGGCGGACGAGCTTAGGCTGTTGTGCATGCCGGACTCGTATCTCACCGCCCGGCTGGCGAAGATCCGCCAGCACCGCAGCGCCCCGCTGATCCTCGAGCTCGACCTGACGGAGGGCCTGGCCGAAGCCAGGCCGGCCGACTTCGTCGCCGTGCGATGGCCAGGGGCAAGGCCGCGCTGCCCGACGTGCTGGACGGCCTGCGCCGGGCCAGCCAGGACAGCCGGGCGGCCGTGCTGGTAGCGCGGCTCGGCGGCAAGCCGATCGGGCTGGCCGCGGTACAGGAGCTGCGCCGGGCGGTCACCGAATTCGCCGCCGCGGGCAAGACCACGATCGCGTGGGCGGAGTCGTTCGGCGAGTTCTCGGCCGGCAACGTCCAGTACTACCTGGCCACCGCCTTCGAGCAGATCTGGCTGCAGCCCTCCGGCGACCTCGGCCTGACCGGGATCGCGGTCGAGCGGATCTTCCTGCGCGGTGTGCTCGACAAGCTCGGCGCGGACTTCCAGGTCGCCAAACGGCATGAGTTCAAGAGCGCGGCTGAACAGCTCACCGAGACCGCGTTCTCCGCGCCCGCCCGGCAGGCCACCGAGCGGATGACGGCGTCGGTCACCGAGCAGCTGGTCCAGGCGATCGCCGAGCGCCGCGGCCTGAGCCGGGCCAAGGTCGGCGAGCTCATCGACGCCGGCCCGTTCCTCGCGGCCAGGGCCAGGACCGAGGGACTGGTGGACCAGCTCGGCTACCGCGACCAGGTCTATGCCGCAGCGCGCAAGGCAGCCGGCCCCGACGCCGCTGTTGCCTATCTCGGCCGGTATCAGCATGGCAAAGCGCTGGCCGAGCGGGCCCGCAAGAAGGTGACCACGCTGCCCGGTAGCAGCGAAGCGGGCGTGGCGCTGGTCTACGCGACCGGCGCGATCCGGCTCGGCCGCAGCGGACGCGGCCTGACCGGCGGCTCGATGGGCTCGGATACCATCGCCGCCGCGATCCGCGCCGCCGCCAAGGATCAGCACACTCGCGCGATCGTGCTGCGGGTGAACAGTCCGGGCGGCTCCTATGTCGCCTCGGACACGATCTGGCGCGAGGTCGTTCGCGCCAGGGCGGGGGGCAAGCCGGTCGTCGCGTCGATGGGTGACGTCGCGGCCTCCGGCGGCTACTACATCTCGATGGCCGCCGACGAGATTGTCGCCCAGCCTGGCACCATCACCGGCTCGATCGGCGTGCTGTCCGGCAAGCCGGTGCTCGGCGAGGCGCTCGGCCGGGCCGGCGTCAGCAGCGATCTGATCTCCCACGGCGCCCACGCGGCCATGTTCTCCCAGCTCCGGCCGTTCACCGAAAGCGAGTGGACGCTGGTGAGCGACTGGCTGGATCACATCTATGCCGACTTCACCGGCAAGGTGGCCGATGGCCGCGGCATGACGCCCGAGCAGGTGCACGAGGTGGCCAGGGGCCGGGTCTGGACCGGCGCCGACGCGCTGGCCCGCGGCCTGGTCGACGAACTCGGCGGCCTCGACCGGGCGGCCGACATAGCGCGGCGCCTGGCCGGCCTGCCCGCAGCCGCGCCGCTGCGCGTCTTCCCGCGGGTGCGCCCGATCGACCGGCTCAGGCCGCCCGGCTCGAGCGAGAGCCGCGGTGCCGCGGCGGCGAGCATGTTCGCCGATACCTGGGGCCCGGTGTGGCAGCTGGCGGCCAAGGCTGGCTTGTCTCCGTTCGGTCCGCTGATGCTGGCGGGCGACTGGACGTTTGAGTGACGGAGCCGCCGGAGCCGCCGGCAGGCTTCGAGGACGCGCTGACCGCCTGGCCCGCCGCCGTCACGCTGCTGACGATCGCCGACGGCCGCGACGACGTTGGCACCACGGTCAGCGCCTTCTGCCCGGTCTCCATCAGCCCGCCGCTGATCCTGGTCTCGCTGATCGCCACGTCCTACCCGGCTGAGGTGCTCGCCCGGCTGGACAGCTTCGCGGTCACGCTGCTGTCGGCGAGCCAGCGCGCGCTGGCCGGCCGGTTCGCTGCGGCGGGCCGGCCGGGAGCCCGGCTGCTGCTGGAGAGCGTGCCGCACCGCCGCGGCCTGGTCTCGGCCGCGCTCATCCCGGACGGGGGCCTGGCCGCCTTTGAGTGCGCTGTCGACAGCCGGATACCGGCCGGCGATCACGTGCTGATTGTCGCCAAAGTCGTGCAGGTCCCGTATCACGCCGAATCCGGCGATCCGCTGGTCAGGTTCCGCAGCGGCTACCTCAGGTCCGGCTGACCCGTCCGCGGCAACCGTTCCTCGCGCGCGGCCGGTCACGGCCGCGCGGCGATCGCGGCGATCGCGGCCAGGGCAGGTCACCCCGTCCGCCGGCCGGCCCGCCGTGTGCAATCCCGCTTCGTCGGGTAGGTCCGGTATCCGGGGAACGGGGACGAGGGGGACGGTGCGCACTCGGGTTACGGCCGCGGCTGTCGCGGTGCTCGCGCTGCTCACGTGGCTGGCCGCACCAGCCCTGGCCGCCGCGCCGCGGCGGCTGACGAGCGCGATGACTGCGATCAGCAACGTGCGCCCACGCGACCGGATCAAGCCGTATGTCGTGTATGTACCAACGGTTTCCGGTCAGCGCGCGACCTCCCGGCAGATTCGCACGGCCGCGGCGGCCGGATCGGGCATTTCCGGCGGCGCCGAGGCCGCCATCGCGGCCGGGGGCGCGGTAGTGCTGATCGGCCTGGCCGTCCTGCTCAGCCGGCGGATGTCCCGGCGCCGAAGCGGCCAGTCCGGCCGCGGCCGGACTGGCCCGCCGCCGGGACCGCCCACCGACGACCTCGAGGCGCGGGCCTCGCACGCGCTGGTGGAGACGGACGACGCCGTCCGGACTAGCGACCAGGAACTGGGCTTCGCCCGGGCCCGGTTTGGCGAGCAGGCGGCCGCGCCATTCGCCGCCGCGCTGAAGTCGGCCCGGCATGAGCTAGCCGAGGCGTTCCGGCTGCGTCAGCTGCTCGACGATGAAGTCCCGGCGACCGAGTCCGCCCGGCGGCAGCACCTGACCCAGATCAGCGCTCACTGCGCTGAGGCCAGCAGGCTGCTGGACGAGCAGTCCGAGGCATTCGACCGGCTGCAAGATCTCGAGGCTCGGGCGCCGAAAGTACTAGCCGAGGTGGACGCGCACGCCGTCCAGCAGTCGGCCAGGCTCGAGCACTACCAGCAGTTGCTCGACCGGCTGGCGGCGAAGTACACGCCGCAGGCGGTGGCGGCCGTCGCGGCCAACCCGGATCAGGCCGCGGCCCGGCTGGCCTTTGCCAGCAGCGGGATCGCCGATGCCCGCACCGCACATGGCCGAGCAGAAAACGGGCGACGCGGCTGTGTTCCTGCAGGCGGCCGAGTCCGCCGCGGATCAGGCATCGGATTTGCTCAGCGCCGTGGAGCACCTGGAGGCCGAGCTGACCCAGGCGGCCTCGGCCCTGCCGACCGCGCTGCGCGAGATCGACGCGGACATCGCCGAGGGCACCGCGATGCTGGCGGCCAGGCCCGGCGACGAGAGGGCCGGCCTGATCGCCCGGGCGCAGCAGATCGCCGGGCAGACGCGGGCGCAACTCGCCGGCGGCCCGTTCGACGCGCTGACCGCGCTGCGCACCGTCGAGCAGGCGGATGCGGCGGTCGATCACGCGCTGGCCAGTGTCCGGGGGGAACAGGCCAGGCGGGAGCGGGCCAGCGCGCTGCTGGACCAGGCCATGCTGGTCGCCCGCAGTTCCGTGCAGGCAGCAGAGGACTTCATCGCCACCCGGCGCGGCGGTGTCGGGGCACCGGCCAGGACCAGGCTGGCCGAGGCGCAGCGGCATTTCCAGCAGGCCATCGGCTCCGCCCGGCAGGATCCGCAGGCCGCCCTGACCGAGGCGGAGTACGCCGACGCACTCGCCCAGCAGGCCAGATCACTGGCCGAGCACGACGTCGGCCGGTTCGATGACGGCCAGGCCGGCGACGGGCTCGCCGGGCTCGCCGGGCTCGGCAGCGCCGTGCTCGGCGGCATCATGATCGACAGCCCGCCCGGCCCCGGCAGCTTCGGCGGGATGGGGACCCGGGGCCGGCGCAGCGTCAGCCGTTGAGGTAGGTCAGCACGGCCAGCACCCGGCGGTTGTCATCGTCGGACTGGAGCAGGTCCAGCTTGGTGAAAATGCTGGTGCTGTGCTTGCTGACCGCCTTCTCGGTGACGAACAGCCGCTGCGCGATCGCGCTGTTCGAACGTCCCTGCGCCATCAGCTCGAGGACTTCGCGTTCCCGTGCCGACAGCCGGGCCAGCGGCTCGTCCCTGGTCCGTCGGCCGAGCAGCTTGGTGACCACCTCGGGGTCCATGATCGTGCCGCCAGCGGCCACCGTCCGCACCGCATCGATGAACTGATCGTCGTTGAAAACCCGGTCCTTGAGCAGATAGCCGACGCCGCCGGCTTCATCGGCCAGCAGCTCCCGCGCGTACAACTGCTCGACATACTGCGACAGCACCAGCACCGGCAGGCCGGGCACCTCCCGGCGCGCCGCCAGGGCCACTCGCAGCCCGTCGTCGGTGAACGTCGGCGGCAGCCGGACGTCGACGATCGCGACGTCCGGCCGCTCGGCCAGCATTGCTGCGTGCAGGGCCGGCGCGTCGGCGACCGCGGCGGCGACGTCGAGGCCGTGTGCTTCGAGCAAGCGGACCAGACCATCTCTCAGCAGGAAGAGGTCTTCACCGACGACAACACGCACGGCACCTCCAGGATGACGATCGTCGGGCCGCCGGGCGGGCTGCTGACGGCCAGGATGCCGTCAAAGCTTGCCAGCCGCTTCTCCACTCCGGCCAGCCCGGTGCCACGAGCCGGATCCGCTCCGCCGAGGCCGAAGTCAGTGACCTCAATGTGCAGCAAGCCGCCGGCGTGCGACATGCCGATCCTGGCCTCGCGCGCGCTGGAGTGCTTGGCCGCATTGGTCAGGATTTCTGCGACGGCGAAGTAGCACGCGGTCTCGATCGGAGCCGGCGCCCGGCCAGGCAGGTCGATGTCGGTCGTCACCTGCAGCGGGCTGTCCAGCGCGAGCGCCCGGACCGCGTCGGCGAGGCCGCGGTCGGCCAGCACCGGCGGCAGCACGCCCCGGACCAGCTCGCGCAGCTCAGCGAGCGCCCGGACGGAGGTCTCCCGCGCCTCGGCGACGAGTGCGATCGCCGCGTCGGGGCTGACCGGGATCAGCCGTTCGGCCGCGCGCAGGCTCATCCCGAGCGCGACGAGCCTGGCCTGCGCGCCGTCATGCAGGTCACGCTCGAGCCGGCGCAAGTCCGATGCCGCACTGTCGATCGCAATCGACCGGCTCTGCGTCACCTCAACGATCCTGGTCGTCAGCTCGGCGTCGGCGTCCATGCCCAGCGCCCGCCGCACCCGCGGGAACGCCTGCGGAACGAGCCACGCGCCGAACGCCAGCAGGCACAGGCTCTGCAGCACCACGGCGAAGTACACAGAGTGCGACTCGACCGCGACTGCTCCGTACAGCAGCCGGGACGACGCCGCGACCGGCACACCGCCGTCGATCGCGGGACTGCTTCCGCGCGATGCGATGACGAGCCCGCCAGCGCCGAGCGCCAGCGTGCCCAGCGTGGCGATCCGTCCGGCAAGCTCCGGCCAGCGGCGGATGACCAGCATGGCGGCCGCCCCGAACAGCACTGCGGCGGCGAGGACGCCCTCCGGGCCGGCCACGCACAGCCCGGCCAGCACGAGCGCGAGACCCAGCAGCGTCAGTCGCGGCAGCGCGGCGCGCAGTGGTACGTCCCCCGGACCGATGACGACCCGCCGCACCAGCCGCAAGACCGGGTCCGGCGACCGCCAGATCAGCCAGCCGCCCAATAGCAGGAACAGATAGGCCTGCGGCAGGATCAGCTCGGTCGTCAGGCTGTCGTTGCCGAACTCGGTCAGGCCGTAGCTGTTATAGCTGCCGGAGAACGCGGCCGTGGCCACAGCCAGGCCCAGCACGCCGAGCAGGATCAGGGCGAGCGGCACCACCCTGGGGGCCAGCCGCGGCCGCACCACGAGCAGCGCCACAGCTGCCAGCGGTATCGACAGCGCCCACCACGGCAGGCCGCGCCTGGCCAGCGGGGCATAAGCGGTACTCATCGCGCTGGTGGCGATCACGAGCAGCGCCGCGCACCAGCCCAGCTGCCGAAGGCGCCCCCGCGCGGCCTTGGGTGCCCTGGTCCCGATCAGCGCCACGACGCCCCCGGCAGCAAGCACCGGTACCGTGAGCTCCTGCATCGTCATGCTCGTCTGCCCTTCCGGCCAGCCGCCCTCGGACCGCCCGTGCCAACGGTGCCGTAGCTAACGTAGGTGCCGCGATGGGGCAGCACCCACTTTCTGGCGTGGGCTTACCCCTACCATCGTGCCGCGCCCGCGACCAGCGCGCTGCCGTCAGGCTCAGGCGACCCGCTGGCCGGACCGCCAGATGCCGGCGATCAGCGGCACGCCGGGCCGGTAGGCCAGGTAGGCGTGCGACGGCGCCTCCAGCATGATCAGGTCGGCCCGGCCGCCAGGGGCGAGGTGGCCGACGTCGGTGCGGCGCAGCGCGTGCGCGCCGCCGGCCGTGGCGGCCCAGAGCGCCTCGGCCGTGGTCATCCGCATCTCCCGCACGGCCAGCGCGATGCACAACGGCATGCTCGAGGTGAAGCACGAACCCGGATTGCAGTCCGACGCGATCGCCACGGTCACGCCAGCGTCCAGCAACCGGCGCGCGTCCGGGTAGGGCGACCTGGTCGAGAACTCAACGCCGGGCAGCAGCGTCGCGACGGTGCCGCCGGAGGACGCCAGTGCGTCCACGTCGGCGTCGGACAAGAACGTGCAGTGATCGGCCGAGGCCGCTCCGGCCTCCACCGCGACCTGGACGCCCGGCCCCGGCCCGAGCTGGTTGGCGTGGATACGCGGCTCGAGCCCGGCCGACTCCCCGGCCAGCAGCACGGCGCGGGCCTGGTCGGCATCGAAGGCGCCGCGCTCGCAGAACACGTCGATCCACTTAGCGTGCGGCGCGCAGGCAGCCAGCATGTCCCCGCACACCAGGTGGACATAGCCAGCCGCATCACCATCGAACTCGGGCGCGACGACGTGCGCGCCCAGATAGGTCACCTCGGGCGTGAACTCCGCGGCCAGCGCCAGCGACCGGGCCTCGTCGGCCACCGTCAGCCCGTACCCTGACTTGCACTCGAACGTGGTCGTGCCCTGCGCCAGCATCTCCGCCGCCAGCCGGGCCAGGTTCGCGCTCAGCGCCTCGTCGCTGGCGGCTCGGGTCGCCGTCACGGTACTGCGGATGCCGCCCGCGCTGTAGGGCAGGC
This sequence comes from uncultured Actinomycetota bacterium, assembly GCA_963713585.1. GTDB lineage: Bacteria > Actinomycetota > Actinomycetes > Streptosporangiales > Streptosporangiaceae > JAJYUU01. The sequence goes on from CAVQMG010000006.1 coordinate 240,353, forward strand.
CGGCCATCCTGGCCGCGAACTCGGCACCGCGTTCCCCGGCGAACACCAGATGCGCGTGCGAGTCGACGAAACCGGGCAGCACCGCGCGCCCGGCCGCGTCCACCATCTCGTCCGCGGCCGGCGCCTCGGCGGCAGGCCCGGTCCAGGCCACCAGCCCGCCGTCCAGCACGATCGCCGCGTCCGCCAGTGCCTCGAACGGGCCAGGCGACGCCACGCTCACCGCGTCGCGCGGCGCGTTGGTGACCAGCTCACTGATGTTGGTGATCAGCACGCTCACCTGCGCATCGTGTCACAGCGAGGCCGAAATTCCGGTGCGCGCCCCCGTCGTCGCGGGTCACCATGGGCCATGGACCCCGTGCGCGATGCCGCCGCGCTGGTCGGCGAGCGCTATCCGGCGGCGGTGGCCGCGTTCCTCGGCGGGGGCGTGCTGTCCGCCCGGCGCACCGCGACCTCCGACCTCGACATCGTGGTGGTGCTGAGCGGTCCGCCCGCGCCGTTCCGCGAGTCGCTGCGCTGGCGCGGCTGGCCGGTCGAGCTGTTCGTACACGACGCGGCCTCGCTGGAGCACTTCTTCGGCAAGGACGCCGCCCGCCGCCGCCCGACCCTGGCCCGGATGTGCACCAGCGGCGTTGTGCTGGCCGGCGCCGACGGCACACCACCAAGATCAGGGAACGTGGCGCTGCAGTCATCGCGGCCGGCCCGCCGCCACTGCGCCAGCATGAACTCGACCGGCACCGGTACGAACTGACCGACCTGCTGGATGACCTGTCTGGCAGCACCGACCCCGGCGAGACCGCGGTGATCGGCTGGCACGTCTGGACCGCCACTGCGGAGCTGGCGCTCGCGCTGGCCGGGCACTGGGGCGGTTCTGGCAAGTGGCTGCTGCGCGAACTGCGCGACGCTGACCCCGCCCTTGCGCGGCGGCTGGTCAGCGCGATCGGCGAACCGGCCCGGCTGACGGCCGCGGCCGATGAGGTTCTCGGCCGGGCCGGCGGCCGCTGCTGGGCCGGCTACCGGGTGAGCGGCTGACGCCAGAATCAGGCGCCGCGGATTAGGTCCGCCCCGTACGTCTGGCTGACAGGCAGCGCCGGAACTGCGCTGCGGCTCGCTGTCCACCCGGTGAAGCCGCTGGCCGGTAGACGCGCCAGCCGGGCGGCTTTGTCCGTGCCCAGACTGCGTAACGGCGGCGCAAAAGCGGCGGAAAAGGCGCTACCCTGCGGATACTCTTCAGCTCGAACGGGGCAGGCGCAGGCCTGCCGCGGGCCGGCCAGGTCCTGGCCACAATGCCACGGCAGGACGGAGCGAGGATGCCGCAGCGGACCGGCAACTGGGATTACGACGACCCGGAAGAGCCACCGGGCCGCCGGCGCCGCGTCGACGGCCGGTCCGCCCCGACTCGCGGCGGCAGTGTCCGCCGTCCGAGCGCGCCAGGCGGCGGCCGCCTCGCGCTGGCGTGGCGGCAGCGCAGCGGCAAAGCCAGGGCCGGCTACATCATTGCCACCGTGGTCGCTGTGATCGCGATGGTCGGCGGGCTGGCTGGCTACACCGAGGTACGCCGGCTCGAAGGAAACATCACCAAGGTCAAGGTCGGCGGCCTGACCGGCCGTACCGTCTACGGCGCGCTGAACATCCTGGTACTCGGCTCACAGGAGGCAGGCCAGCAGGGCTACGGCAAAAACCACTACCTCGGCGTCGCGCCGGGATCCTCCCCCTACACCAGCAATTCCGACAACCTGCTGATCGTGCACCTGGATCCGACGCACACGCACGCGACCGTGCTCTCGATCCCGCGAGACTTGTTCGTCTACGAGCCGGGCTGCCAGGCTCGCACCTCGATGATCGGCGTCGGCATTCAGGGCCCCTACGCCTACCCGCCGGGCAACATCATCGACGGCGCGCTGAACATCGGCGGGCCGACCTGCGCCGTCACCACAGTCGAGGACCTGACCGGCATCCCGCTCGACCACTTCGTCGAGTTCGATTTCAACTCTTTCCGCTCCATGGTGAACGCGATCGGCGGCGTCAGGGTCTGCGTGCCGCACGGCGGCTACCACGACCCGAACTCCGGCCTCAACCTGCGGGCCGGCATCCACACCCTGCGCTACAACCAGGCTCTGGCCTACGTCCGCACCAGGGACTCTCTCGGCGGCTCGGACGCCGGCGGCGACTTGCCGCGGATCGAGCTGCAGCAGGCGTTCATGTCCTCAGTCATCCAGCAAGTGAACTCGCAGGGACTACTGAGCGATGTGCCGAAGCTGCTGGGCGTAGCGAACACCGCGACCAAGGCGCTCACCGTTGACCAGGGCCTCGGCTCGATCTCCTCGCTGCTGAGCCTGGCCAGGTCGCTAGAGCACCTGAAATCCAAGGATGTCTCGATGCTCACGCTGCCGTCGGCTACCGATACCTTCGATTACCCGAAGTACGCCGAGCACCTGATGGCGCAGCAACCGGAAGACGATGTGCTCTACCAGCTGCTCAGAACTGGCCAGAAGTGGACCGGCCAGCTGCCCACCTCCCCGTACGCCCGGGTTCAGGTGCGCGTGCTGAACGCCACCGGCCAGTCCGGGCTGGCCGCGCGGACCAGGACGAAACTGCGCGCTCTCGGCTTTGATGTCATCAGCGTCGGCGACGCGCCCTACGCCACGACCACCACGATCGACTACGCCGGGCTGACCCAGGCCGACGATGCCTACACTCTGGGCACCGCGCTGAAGAAGTTCCCGGCCGGCCAGGACACGCTGGCGGAGCCGGCGTCGCTGATCGGTCACGCAGGCCCGGTGACGCTCATCCTCGGCGCTGACTTTGCCGGAGTGAGCGCGGCCCGGCAGCCGGCCAAGCCCGCCAGCGGCCAGCACTCCACCGCGCCGTCCGTCGACAGCGTCGGCGCCGCCAGCCAGTCCGGCGGCAACGCCCCGCAATCGGTTCAGTCCCGCAACGGAGCGGCCAGCATCTGTTCCGGGCTGCCCAAGGGCCGGTCCGGCGGCTGACCCCGCGGGCCTGGCGGTCAGCGGCGATGGCCCGCCGGGCCCGTCCTGCCCTGGGGGGCGGCGCTATCGGCGCTGCGTGGTGGCCAGTACTTCAGCAGTCACAGGATCGGCGCGGGTCTGCTGTGCCTGGGGATCTGGGCAGCGGCCAGGACATCTGCTAGTGCAGCACGGCCGCGATGGCACCGGCCAGCGCGCCAGGCACGTCGCTGATCAGCTGATGCCGTCCACCGGTGACGATGTCCCGGCCGCCGACGACCAGACCCCGGACGTCGGCCGCGGTCGCCCCGAAGATCACCGACTCCAGCGCCAGGGCGGGCGAGGCCCCCGCGGTGCGCGGCGAGTCCAGTGCCACGGTCACGAAGTCGGCGAGCCCGCCGGCCGCCAGGTCGCCGGCCTCCGGCCAGCCCAGGCTGGCGTGACCGGCGCTCGTCGCCGCCCCGCCGAGCTCGGATGCCGTGAAATGACCACGTTCCTGGCTAGTCAGCCGTTCGCCAAGCTCAACCCGGCGCGCTTCCTCCAGCAGGTCGATGACCGCGTGGCTGTCACTGCCCAGCGTCAGCGCGCTGCCCTCGTCCGCGAGGGCCCTGGCCGGGCCGATTCCGTCCGCCAGATCGGCCTCGGTCGTCGGGCAGAAGCAGGCGTAACACCGGCTGCCGCCGAGCAGGACGATATCGCTGCCGGTCAGGTGAGTCGCGTGCACCACCGTGCTGCGCGGGCCGAGCGCGCCGGCTTCACCCAGCACCTCGGCCGGCGTGGCGCGATAGGCGGCCAGGCAGGCCCTGTTCTCAGCCACCTGCTCGGACAGGTGCGCGTGCAGCGGCGCGCCGTGGTGATGCGCCCAGGCCACGACCTCCGGCATCTCGGCGCGCGGAACCGCGCGGACTGAATGAATGGCCGCTCCGGTGCGCGCGTGCGAGCCAAGCCCGGCGCCAAGCCGCAGCGCGTCGGCCCGGCCGGCCCAGTTCGCCGCGGAACCGTCGCCGAACCGCAGCTGCGCGCCCTCGAGCGGTTGCGGCAGGCCGTCGGCGGACAGCCCGCCGGACAGGTAGCAGGTGTCCAGCAGCGTGATCCGGATCCCGGCCCGGCTGGCCGCCTCAATCAGCGCCCGGCTCATCTGGTTCTGGTCGGCGTACCGCACACCGGCCGGGCCGTGGTGCAGGTAATGGAACTCGCCGACGCAGCTCACCCCGGCGAGCGCCATCTCCGCGTACGTCGCGGTGGCCAGGGCCAGGTAGCTGTCCGGGTCGAGCCGGTCGGCCACCTCGTACATGTGCTCCCGCCAGGTCCAGAAGCTGCCCTGGCCGGCTTGGGTAATGCCGCGCAGCGCCCGGTGGAAGGCGTGCGAGTGGGCGTTGGCCAGGCCCGGCATGGTCAGGCCCGGCAACCAGGTCGCGGCGGCCGGCGGCTGGACGGCGTCCGGCGTGACCGCGGTGAGCTGGTCCGCGGTTGCCTCGATCAGCACGTTCGCCCGCAGCCCCAGCGCGGGTGACCAGGCCAGCTCGGCCACCCACTGCCGGACGGGCGGCCGAGTCACTGGCGGCCCGGTCACCGGCCCGCCAGGTCAGCCAGCACCGCGGCCAGCGCGGTTACGCCCGCCTCGCAGTCGGCCAGCTCAGCCTCCTCGGCCGGCGAATGCGATACCCCGGTCGGGTTGCGGACGAACAGCATCGCCGGCCGGCAGCCGGGCGGCCAGGACGCCCGCATCGTGCCCGGCGCCGGTGGGCAGCACTGGCGCGGGACCCGGTCCGGCTGCGGCGGGCACGGCGGCGCCGACGATATCGGCCAGCCGGTCACGCAGGCCGGGATCGAAGCTCACCTCCGGGCTGAAGGACTCGCAGCTGATCTCGATCTCGACACCGTGCTGCTGCCCGCTGTCGGTCGCGGCGGCGGCTACCCGGCGGACAAGCTGCTCGAGCAGATCCTCGGCCGGCGCACGTGCGTCCAGCCAGGCCCGGACGGCCGAGCTGATCGCGTTGGAGCCGCCCGGCTTGGCCAGCACCTTGCCGAAGGTGGCCAGTCCGCCCAGTTCGTCGGCCGCCTGGCGGGCGGCAAGCGCGGCCGTCGCGAACGGCAGCATCGGATCATGCCGGTCGGCCAGCCTGGTGGTGCCGGCGTGATCGGCCCGGCCGGCGAACTGCAGTCGCCACCGGCCGTGCGGCCAGATCGCGCTGCCGACGCCGACGGCGGCGCCGAGATCGCCGAGCGCGCTGCCTTGCTCGATGTGCAGCTCGACGTAGGCGCCGATGCTCGCCAGCAGCTCGTCATCGGGACCGATCACGGCGGCGTCACGCCCGGCCGCGCTCATCGCCTCGGCCAGCGAGATGCCGTCGCGGTCGCACAGGCCCTGCGCGGTGGCCGGCTCGATGGCGCCGGTCATCAGCCGGCTGCCCAGGCAGGCGACGCCGAACCTCGCCCCTTCTTCCTCGGTGAACGCGGCGACACCGACCGGGCGGGCCGGCTGAAAGCCAGCCTCGCGCAGCCGGGCGATGGCAGCGAACGCGGTGGCGATGCCGAGCGGCCCGTCGAAGGCGCCGCCGTCGGGCACCGAGTCCAGGTGACTGCCGGTGACGACGGCGGGACCGGCTCCCTCGCCTGGCCGTCCCCACCAGGCCCACAGGTTGCCGTTACGGTCGCAGTCCGTGCGCAGGCCGAGCTCGGTGGCGTTCCTGGCGAACCAGGCGCGGCAGACCGCGTCCGGCTCGGTCCAGGAATACCGCCGGTAACCGCCGGTGCGCTCATCCAGGCCGACCGGCAGCAGCTCGGCCCACAGCTCCCCGAATTCCATCGCCGGGGTCAGCCGGCGCTGGCCGGGTCGCATCGGCACGCGGACGCCGCGTTCCTCCGCGACCTGGGTGGCGCGCTCGTAGCCGGCGTCTGCGTGCCTGATCACGCCCATGCCCGGATCGTTGGTCAGCACCCGTTCCAGCTTGCGTCCGGCCAGCTCGGTGCCGTCGGCGACGCACACCTGGCCGGCATGGATGGAGCGGCCGATGCCGACCCCGCCGCCGTGGTGGATACTCACCCAGGTAGCGCCGGAGGAGGTGTTGACCAGCGCATTCAGCAGCGGCCAGTCGGCGATCGCGTCACTGCCGTCGGCCATCGCCTCGGTCTCCCGGTACGGCGAGGCAACCGAGCCGCAGTCCAGGTGGTCGCGGCCTAGCACGATCGGCGCCTGCACCTCACCGCGCGCCACCATCTCGTTGAACCGCAGCCCGGCCAGATGCCGCTCGCCGTAGCCGAGCCAGCAGATCCGCGCGGGCAGCCCCTGGAAGTGCACCTTCTCCCCGGCCATCCGGATCCACCGGGCCAGTCCCTCATTCTCCGGGAACAGGTCGAGGATGGCCGCGTCGGTCGCGGCGATGTCGGCGGTTTCGCCCGACAGCGCGGCCCAGCGGAAGGGCCCCCGGCCCTCGCAGAACAGCGGCCGGATGTAGGCGGGCACGAAGCCGGGAAAGGCGAAGGCCCGCTCGTACGCCGGCTAGCTCTGCCTCGCCGCGGATCGAGTTGCCGTAGTCGAATACCTCGGCTCCGCCGTCCTGGAAGCCGACCATCGCCTGCACGTGCTCCGCCATCGACTCGCGCGCCCGGGTGGTGAAGCCGGCCGGGTCCTCGGCGCGCAGCGCCGCCATGTCCTCGAAGGCCACCCCGCGCGGCAGGTAGGTCAGCGGGTCGTGCGCCGACGTCTGGTCGGTGACGATGTCGATCGGCGCGCCCATCCGCAGCAGCTGGGGCAGCAGCTCGGCCGCGTTGCCGAGCAGCCCGATGGACAGCGGCCGGGCAGCGCCGGCGGCCGCGACCGCCTGGCGGACCGCGTCGTCGACGTCGCTGGCATCGGTGTCCAGGTAGCCGTGCTCGATCCGGCGGCTGATCCTGGACGGGTCGCAGTCGATGCAGATGGCGACGCCGCCGTTCATGGTGACGGCCAGCGGCTGCGCGCCGCCCATCCCGCCCAGGCCCGCGGTCAGCGTGATCGTGCCGGCCAGCGAACCGCCGAAGCGCTTGGCCGCGATGGCAGCGAACGTCTCGTAGGTGCCCTGCAAGATGCCCTGGGTGCCGATATAGATCCAGGAACCCGCCGTCATCTGGCCGAACATGGTCAGCCCTTCGGCTTCCAGCCGCCGGAACTCTTCCCAGTTGGCCCACTGCGGCACCAGGTTGGAGTTAGCGATCAGCACCCGTGGCGCCCACTCATGGGTGCGGAAGATGCCCACCGGCTTGCCGGACTGGACCAGCAGCGTCTCGTCGCCCTCCAGGTCGCGCAGCGACGCGACGATGCCGTCGAACGCAGCCCAGCTGCGCGCCGCCCGGCCCGAGCCGCCATAGACGATGAGCTGATCCGGGTGCTCGGCAACCTCGGGATCCAGGTTGTTCATCAGCATCCGCATCGCGGCTTCCTGCGGCCAGCCCTTGCAGCTCAGGCTGGTCCCGCGGGGAGCGCGCACCGGGCGGGCGCCGGCCGGGGCGGCGGTGTCAGCGGCAGCCATGGAACTCCTCGTCGAGTCGGTCGGCGCGCGGCGGATCTCGCCGCAGCCACCTCGACATCATCGCGGGTCAGGACCGGAACCGGAATGACCGGGTGGGTGGCGCCGGCCCGCGTGTTCCGGCGCGGACTCAGCCGTTGCCTGCGGTCGCCGTCCGTATCTGGTCCAGGACTCCTGGCATCGCCGACCGGATCAGGCGCAGTGCGCGCTGATAGTCGGTGATGTCCCCGCCGACCGGATCTGGCACGTCCCAGCCCGCCCCGGCGGCCGGGTCGAAGCTGCCGAGCAGCCTGATCCTGGCCGCCGCCGCCGGATCTGGGGCCGCCTGGCGCAGCACTCGCTCGTGCATGGTGTCCAGCGCCACGATCAGGTCGTACTGGCCGAACATGGCTAGCTCGAACTGGCAGACCGCGTGCTCGGTGCCGAATCCGGCTGCGCTCAGCACCTGCTGCGCCCGCGGATCCGCGGGCACGCCTGTCTCCCGCGCGCGCAGTCCGCTGCTACCGACCTCGGCGGCCAGGCCGGCCGCGGCCAGCTGGGCCCGCAGCACCTGCTCAGCCATCGGCGACCGGCAGGTGTTACCCGTGCAGACGAAGAGCACCCGGTACATCGCCATCCTCCGTACGTCGTGCAGGGGTGCGCGGCCGGGCTACGGCCGCGCACCCCTGAGTCTTTACCTGAAACCCGCGGCCTAGTTGGGCAGGCCGTTTGCCTTGAGCCAGTTCGTCGCGACCGTGACATAACTCTGGTGGTCAGCGATGACCTCGGTGTCGATCTGCAGCAGGCCCGCGGTGGTGAGCTTGGCCGAGATCGCGTTGAGGGTGTCGGTGATCGTCGAGGTCATGGCCGGCTTGTAGACCAGCGGCGTCACGTTCTGCGCGGCGAAGTTGAACTTCGGGTCCGCCAGCGACACCAGGTGGTCGGTCACGATCTGCGGCGTGGTGGTGAACACGTCGGCCGCCTGCACCTTGCCATCCTGCAGCGCGGCCAGCGTGATCGGGCCCGACTCGTCCAGCGCGTCGAACGACTTGAACGTGAGCCCGTAGTTCTTCTGCAGCCCGGCCAGGCCATCCGACCTTGTCTTGAACTCCGACGGCCCGCCGAAGACCATCGAGGACGCGAGCGACTTGAGGTCGGCGATGGAGGCGAGGTGGTGCTTGCTGGCGAACGCCTGCGTCACCGTGACCGAGTCGCTGTCCTGCGCCGAAGCGGAGTTCAGGATCTCCATCGTCGACGGCAGCCCGGCCGTGAGTGCTGCGTTGACCGCGGTGGTCGATGCCGCGGTGCTCTTCGGGTCGACCTCTACGGTCAGCAGCGTGCCGTTGTACTCGGGGATGATCGAGACCGCGCCGCTCTTGACTTCCGGGTAGTAGACCTCGCGGGCACCGATGTTGAACTTGTCGGTGACCTTGACGCCCTTGGCGGCCAGCGCAATCGAGTAGATCTGGGCCAGCAGCTCGTTCTCGGGGAAGTTGGCCGAGCCGATGACGATGGTGCCTTTGGACCCGGAGGCGGCCAGTGGCGAGGACTTAGCGGGTGAGCTGCTGCCGCATGCGGCCAGCGCCAGGGTGGCGGTCACGGCGATACCGGCAACCGCGCCGCGCCGCAGCGAACTAGGAGCGAGCATTTGTATTACCTTCCATTTCTACAGGAAAGATATCCTATCGTGTGGCCCTGGCCTGCGCGCGCAAGCCGGCCGGAACGATCAGGCGACGGACGCCGACGAACAGCATCTGGACCGCGAGCGCGAGCACGACGATCACTGCTGCTCCCCCAGCTACCTCGGGGTAGTTACGAGTAGCCAGGCCGTCGATGATGTAGCGGCCGAGGCCGCCGAGCGCGATCTCGGCGGCGATGGTCGCCGTCGCGATCACGAAGATCGCCGCTGTGCGCAGGCCAAGCACGATGAGCGGGCTTGCCAGCGGCACCTCTACCTTGCGCAACATTTGCCACTGCGTCATGCCCATGCCGAGCGCAGCGTCCTTGAGATCGGGATCCACCCCGGCTACGGCCTCGCAGGCGTTGACCAGGATGGGCGGGATGGCCAGCGCCACCAGCGGGATCAGCCAGGTCAGCAGCGAGAATCCGAGCAGGACCACCATCAGGATCAGCAGGCCCAGCGTGGGGATGGCCCGCCAGACGTTGGCCAGGTTGATGACCAGGAACCGGCCGCGGCCACTGTGACCGATCAGAATGCCCAGTGGCAGCGCGATCAGCGCGGCGACCAGCAGCGACAGCCCTGAGTACCCGAGGTGCTCGAGCACCCGGAGCTGGATCGAGTTGCTCCCGTGCCACTGGGCCGAGGAGGTTAGCCAGCTCCAGGCGAAGTTCAGGAAGCTCATGCCGCCGCCTGCCCGGCCGCCTGCCCGGCCGTGGCCTGGCCCGGACTCGACGGGCCGGCGATCTTGCCGACCCGGCGCGCGCGCACTCGCGGCTGGCCGCGCTGCCAGGGCGTCAGCAGCCGCCCGACCAGCACCAGCACCAGGTCACTGAGGAGGGCCAGCAGAATGACGATGACGATGGCGACGTAGATCTCCGTCGGAAAATCACGCTGCAGTCCGTCGATGAAGAAGTAGCCGAGGGTGCTGACCCCGATGAGCTGGGCCAGGCTCGCCAGGCTGATGCTCGAGACCACGGCGATCCGCAGCCCGGCCAGTACGACCGGAGTCGCGATGGGAAGCTCCACCTGGACCAGGCGGCGCAGGTCACCGAACCCCATGGCGGTCGCAGCCTGGCGTACCGGCTCGGACACGCTGTGAAGTCCGTCGACGACGTTCGGCAGCAGGATGCACAGCGAGAACAGGCTCAGCGGGATGATCACGGTCAGGTTGCCGAGGCCGGTGTAGGCGATCAGCACCACGAAGAACGCCAGTGACGGGATCGCATAGAGCGCGCTGGTCAGCGACAGCAACGGCGCGTACAGCCAGCGCCAGCGCACGCTGGCCACGCCGAGCGGGATCGAGATGGCCAGGCCGATCAGCGGCGGCGCCAGCCCGAGGAACGCGTTGTCCAGCGTGTACTGCCAGATCTGCGTCCAGGTCTGCGGGATCCAGGACCACTGCATGTCAGCCGGCCCTCCGGCCCGCGCGGTCAGCCGCCACGGCGGCATCGGCCGCTTCCTCGGCCGACCTGATCGCCGCGCGCAGCCGCTCGTAGCTGGTCGTGCCAAGGACCTGGCCGTCGGCGTCGACCGCGACGGCACGCTCGGTCCTGGACAGGATCGTCGCGTCCAGCGCGGCTCGCAGCGAGTCGGTATCCGGCCGGTAGGTGTGCCCGACCGGGGCCAGCGACATCGAGCTGAGCAGCGTCCCGGCCGGCCGGGCTTCCAGGTCCGCGACCGCGGCCCAGCCGAGCGGAACGTGCCCGCCGTCGACCACCAGCACCCAGGGCTCGCCGGCCCGCTTGCCCGCCGCGGCCGCGTCAGCAGCGGAGGTGGCGTCCGCCAGCACCGTCTCGGTCGCCAGGTCCAGGCCGCCGGCCGGGAAGAACGACAGCCGCCGGATGCCGCGGTCGAACCCGACAAAGTCGCGTACGTAGTCGTCCACCGGCGCGCCGAGCAGCCGCTCCGGCGTATCCACCTGCACGAGGTGGCCACCGGGACGGAATACGGCGACCAGATCGCCGACCTTGATCGCTTCCTCCACGTCGTGGGTGACCAGCACAATCGTCTTGTGCACCTCGGCCTGCAGCCGGATGAGCTCATCTTGCAACGAGGCTCTGACAATCGGGTCGACGGCGCTGAACGGCTCGTCCATCAGCAGCACCGGCGGGTCGGCGGCGAGCGCCCGCGCCACCCCGACGCGCTGCTGCTGGCCGCCGGACAACTGATGCGGATAGCGGCGGGCCATCGTGGCCGGATCCAGGCCGACCAGGTTCATCAGTTCGGCCGACCGCGCCCGCGCCTTGGCCTTCTTCCAGCCCGACAGCAACGGAACGGTCGCGATGTTGTCCTCGATCGTCCGGTGCGGGAACAGCCCGGTCTGCTGGATCACGTACCCGATGCCGCGCCGCAACTGCGGCGGATCGACCGCGGCGGTGTCCTGCCCGTCCAGCAGGATGGTGCCGGAGGTGGGCTCCACCAGCCGGTTGATCATCCGCAGCGAGGTCGTCTTGCCGCAGCCGCTCGGGCCAACCAGCACCATGATCTGGCCGGTCGGCACCTCCAGGTCGAGCGAATTTACCGCGACCGTGCCATCCGGATAGCGCTTGGTCACGCTGTCAAAGGTGATCACGACGCCGGGCCTCTCGTGTGGGTGCGCGCACTCAGGCGCCCGCCAGTTGCGGCGCGCAGCGCAGGGCATCCGGCCGGTCGTCCCGGACGGGACCGGGGCCGTCGAATCGCCTCGGTTCGGGTAAGCCTAGCCCGCTGGCGGGCGTCATGTCCGTTACGACAGCACCTGCGCCCCGGCCCGGTCGCCGCGATCCCGGCCCGGCGCGCCTGGAATAATGGCTTGTTACTGGTTGTTCGGCCGCTGTTCCGGTGGCTGCGTGAGCGATCAGCCAGCTGCCCCGATTCCGTGACCCCAACCCAAGGCGACAGCACAGCATGACATCTGCCGACCGGCCCGTGGCCAGCCCCGCCGCGGATACCGCCGCGCCCGAACTGCGTGCGGGCGCGACGGCAGTCAGGGCCATGAAACAGCAGGAGAGCAACGGCCATCAGCACCGCGACGTGTCCGGCGGCTGGCTGCGGCCTGCCGTCTTCGGCGCCATGGACGGGCTGGTGACCAACGTCTCACTCATCGCCGGGGTCGGCGGCGGCGGGCTGAATCACCAGACGATCGTGCTGACCGGGCTGGCCGGGCTGGCCGCGGGCGCGTTCTCCATGGCGGCCGGCGAGTTCGTCTCGGTGTCGTCGCAGAACGAGCTGGTCAACTCCGAGGTGGAGAAGGAGCGGTTCGAGCTCGAGAACAACCCGCTCGACGAGCAGAACGAGCTGGCCGCGATGTACCGGCTGCGCGGGGTTGACGCGGACCTGGCCGAGGAAGTCGCCCGCCAGCTGTCCCGCCGGCCGGAAGAAGCGCTGCGCATTCACGTGCGGGAGGAACTCGGCGTCGATCATCACGACCTGCCGTCGCCGCTGACCGCAGCCGGCGCCTCGCTGGCCACCTTCGCCGTCGGCGCGCTGATCCCGCTGCTGCCTTACCTGCTCGGCTTCTCGTCCCTGGGCGCTGCGCTGCTGCTGGCCGCGGTGGCGGCGTTCGTCGGCGGCGGCATCGTGGCCAAGATCACGGCCCGGCCGTTCATCCGCGGCGCGCTGCGTCAGCTGGCGCTGGCCGCGCTGGCCGCCGGGCTGACGTACGGCATCGGATCACTGGTCGGCCACCACGGCTGATCCGGCTGGCCCGCCCGATCCGGCTGGCCGGTCCGACTCCGGCTGCCCCGCCCGACCGTGATTACCAGGAATCGGTTCCATAGGACTCGTCGGCGTGCCAGTTGCCATCAGCGAGCAGCTCGGCATCAGCGTCGACCATCATCGCGATCAGCTCCTCGAAGCCGATCTTGGGCTCCCAGCCAAGTTCGTCCCTGGCTTTGGCCGGATCCGCGCAGAGCCGGTCCACCTCGGCTGGCCGGATGAAGGCGGCGTCGGTGACCACGTGGTCGCGCCAGTTCAGGCCCGCGGCCCGGAAGGCAGTGTCGACCAGCTTTTCCACCGAATGCGTCAGCCCGGTACCGATCACGTAATCGTCCGGCGCGTCCTGCGCCAGCATCAGCTGCATGGCCCGGACGTAGTCGCCGGCGAATCCCCAGTCCCGGCTGGCGTTCAGGTTGCCCAGCCGCAGCTGCTTCTCCAGGCCGAGCTTGATCTTGGCGACGCCAAGCGAGACCTTCCTGGTCACGAACTCGGCCCCGCGCCGTGGCGACTCGTGGTTGAACATGATCCCCGACACCGCGAACATGCCGTAGGACTCACGGTAGTTCTGGGTCAGGAAGTGCCCGTAGACCTTCGCCACCCCGTACGGGCTGCGTGGGTGGAACGGCGTCTGCTCGTTCTGCGGCGTCTGCCGGACCTGGCCGAACATCTCCGATGTCGAGGCCTGGTAGAACCGGATCTGACTGCTGCCCGGCGAGCGCGAGGCGCTGATGCCGCTGCAGACGCGGATGGCCTCCAGCACCCGCAGCACGCCAAGACCGGTAACCTCGCCGGTCAGCTCGGCTTGCTGCCAGGACATCGGCACGTAGGAAATCGCGGCCAGGTTGTAGACCTCGTCGGGCTGAACTCGCTCGACCGCGGCGATCAGGCTGCCCTGATCCAGCAGGTCGCCCCTAATCAGCCGCACGTCGCCCAGGAGCTGCCGCAGATGCCGAACTCGGGGGTTCGCCTGGCCGCGGACCAGCCCCCAGACTTCATATCCCAAATCGACCAGGTGCTCAGCCAGGTAGGAGCCATCCTGCCCGGTGATACCGGTGATCAGCGCACGTCGAGTCAGGGGAGCCTCCGGAGTTTTCCTTCGTCGCGGCAGCTTACAGACCTGGCACCGGCAGGGACAGGCCGGCTTGCGAGTGGGGCGAAAGGGCACGCAAGTGAACTGCTTGGTAATGTTCGCTGCCTAGGGGGTCACGCGGGTCGCCCGTGCGGGGCTACCAGTGGCGAACAAGGAGGCGCAACCTGCGTGAGTGCCGCAGCAGCCGACGAGGTAATCCCGGGCGCACGCCCCCAGCTCATCGCGCCCGGTGCCGTCGACGGGCCAGCGTCAGCCGCCGACCCTGATGGGCCGCTGCGGGTATGCCTTCTTTCTTACCGGAGTAAACCGCATTGTGGTGGCCAGGGCATCTACCTGCGTCATCTGTCCCGCGAGCTGGCCGCGCTCGGCCATCAGGTCGAGGTCTACTCAGGTCAGCCCTACCCCGAGCTGGAGCCCGGCCCTGAGCTGCTGAAGCTGCCGAGCCTGGATCTGTATGCCGACGAGGACCCGTTCCGGACGCCGCACCTGCGCGAGTACCGGGACTGGATCGACGTCCTCGAAGTGGCCGGGATGTGGACCGCCTATTTCCCTGAGCCGCTGACGTTCAGCTTGCGCGCGCTGCGCGCGCTGCGCAGCCGGGTGCAGGACTTCGATGTCGTGCACGACAACCAGGTGCTCGCTTACGGCAACCTCGGCATCGCCAAGCTGCTGCCGGTGGTGACGAGCATCCACCATCCGATCAGCGTGGACCGGCGGATCGAGCTCACCGCCGCCCGCGGCTTGCGCAAGATCCCCAAGTGGCGCTGGTACTCGTTCGTGGGCATGCAGGCCAGGGTGGCCCGGCGGATCGGGCCGGTGATGACCGGGTCGGAGTCGTCGAAGGCCGACATCCTGCGCGACTTCAAGGTGCCCGAGGAAAACGTCAAGGTCATCCCGCTCGGCGTGGACACCAGGCTGTTCCACCCGCGGCCGGCCGGCTACCGGGTGCCCGGCCGGATCGTCGCGGTCGCCAGCGCGGACTCGCCAGTCAAGGGCGTGGCCACGCTGCTGCGCGCCTACGCCAAGCTGTGCACCGAGCGGAACGTGTCGCTCACCCTGGTCAGCAAGCTGGCGCCGGAGGGGCCGACGCAGAAGCTGCTGGGCGAGCTGTCGCTGACCGACAAGGTCCAGTTCGTCAACGGGATCAGCGATGACGAACTCGCCGATCTGGTGGCCAGTGCCGAGATCGCGGTCGTGCCGTCGCTGTACGAGGGCTTCTCGCTGCCGGCGGTAGAACACATGGCCTCCGGCACCCCGCTCATCGCCAGCCGGACCGGCGCGCTGCCCGAGGTGACCGGCGATGCGGCGCTGCTGGTCACCCCCGGAGACGCCGAGGAACTGTGCGCGGCGCTGCGGATGCTGCACGACTCACCGGCCGAGCGGGACCGCCTGTCACAGCTCGCGCTGGCCCGGGTAGCCGAGCGGTTCGCCTGGCCAGCCGTGGCCAAGGCGACCGTCGCGCAGTACCGGCTGGCGATCGGCGCCCGCGCTGGGACGGTGGCCGGGGCGGCGGCGCCATGCTGACCGTGGACTTCGCCCGGCTACCCATCAGGCCGGGAACGTGGTTGCTTGACCTCGGGTGCGGAGCAGGCCGCCACGCGTTCGAGGCAGCCCGCCGAGGGGCCAGCGTCGTCGCGCTGGACATGGACGCCGGCGAGCTGACCCAGGTGTCGGCGATCACGGCCGCGATGGACGACGCGGGCGAGATCCCGGCCGGGGCCTCCATCACCGCCGCGGCCGGCGACGCGACCAGGATGCCGTTTGCCGATGACAGCTTCGACTTCGTGATCGCGTCCGAGGTCATGGAGCACATCCCGGCCGACCAGAGCGCGATGAACGAGGTCGCCCGGGTGCTGAAGCCGGGCGGCATCGCCGCGGTCACGGTCCCGGCCTGGCTGCCGGAGCGGGTCTGCTGGCTGCTCTCCGACGACTACCACAACGTGCCGGGCGGGCACGTGCGCATCTTTACCCGGCATGAGCTGGAGATCAAGCTGGACCGGGCGGGCCTGCTGGTCGGCGGCCATCACCACGCGCACGCGCTGCACTCGCCTTACTGGTGGCTCAAGTGCGCGGTCGGCGTGCACGACGACGACCATCCGCTGGCCAGCGCCTACCACAAGCTGCTGGTCTGGGACATCATGCGCAAGCCCGCCGTCACCCGGCTGGCCGACCGGGCACTCAATCCCCTGATCGGCAAGAGCCTGGTCGTGTATGCCACCAAGCCCGCCGCGGCTGCCGTCGCGCCGCGCCCGGCCGCCGCGGAGAAGGTGCATGCGGCTGCCTGAGCGTCTCGGCGCGGACCGCCGGGTACCAGAACTGCCCGGCATCCTGACCGCAGACCAGCTCATCGCCACCGGCCACGCCATCGCCGCCGGGCAGCAGGCCGACGGGTCGATCGGCTGGCCGGACGGGCATGTCGACGCATGGAATCATGTCGAGTGCGCGATGGCACTGAGCGTATGCGGACTGACCGCGCAGGCCCGCCGCGCCTACGCCTGGCTTGCGGCTGCGCAGCAGCCGGACGGGTCCTGGCCGGTACAGGCAGCCAGCGGCGGGATCGAGGACTGGACGACCGAGGCCAACCACGCCGCCTACTGCGCGGTCGGGGTCTGGCACGAGCTGCTGGTGACCGGCGACGAGGACTTCGTGGCGCAGCAGTGGCCGGTGGTCAAGGCAGCCGTCGGCTTCGCGGTCGGCTTGCAGGCGCCGCGCGGCGAGATCATCTGGCGGCGGCACGCGGACGGCACGCCTGACAGCTACGCGCTGCTGACTGGCAGCGCCAGCATGTACCAGAGCCTGCGCTGCGGCGTCGCGCTGGCCGAGTTCGTCGGCGACCCGCAGCCGGACTGGGAGCTGGCGGCGGCGCAGCTCGGCCACGCCGTCGCCTGTCATCCCGAGGCGTTCGCGGACAAGAGCCGGTTCTCCATGGACTGGTACTACCCGGTGCTGGGCGGCGCGGTCCGGGGCCCGGCCGCCGAGCGGATGCTCAAGGCAGGCTGGGACACCTTCGTGGTGCCTGGCCTCGGAGTGCGGTGCGTGAGCGACGAGCCCTGGGTGACCGCAGCCGAGACGTGCGAGCTCGCCATGGCCCTGGATGCGATCGGCCAGCCAGGCCAGGCGCTGGAGTTCGTGGCGCAGATTCAGTTCCTGCGCGCCGCCGACGGCAGCTACTGGACCGGCTGGCAGTTCGAGAACTCGAAGCACTACCCGCATGAGCAGAGCAGCTACACCGCCGCCGCCGTGGTGCTGGCCGCCGACGTGCTGGCGGCCGACGGTGCCCGCACTCCGGCCGCGAACCTGTTCAGGGAGGCGGCCGCCGGGGCCGGTGTGGGGCAGGCCGCCGACCCGGCCATCTGCGGCTGCCCCGGCTAGATGCCGTCGCCGGTCCGCTCGAGCACCCGTAGCGAGCCGGTCACCCTGACCTCTGTAAAGGCCCCGGACGCCAGCGCGCGCAAGTAGACCCGGTACGGTGCCTGCCCGCCGTCGGCCGGGTCGGGAAAGATGTCGTGGAACGCCAGCGCGCCGCCGCGCGCTACCCACGGCGCCCAGCCCTCGTAGTCGGTGACCACGTTCGCGTCGCTGTGGCCGCCGTCGATGAACAGCAGGCCGAGTGGCGTCCGCCACAGCTTGGCGACGTCGGATGAGGTGCCGATGACCGCGATCACGTGCTTCTCCAGGCCGGCGTCACCGATCGTGGCCCGGAAGAACGGCAGCGTGTCCATCCGTCCGGTGCGCGGGTCGACCACGTCGGGGTCGTGGTGCTCCCAGCCGGCCTGGTTCTCCTCCGAACCGTGATGGTGATCGACGGTGATTACCTTCTGGCCGGTCTCCGCGGCCGCGGCCGCCAGGTAGATCGTCGACTTGCCGCAGTAGGTGCCGACCTCGCCGATCGGCCCGGCCGACGCGTAGTCGGCCGCTGCCTGGTACAGCGCGAGGCCCTCCAGCGGCGGCATGAAGCCTCTGGCCGCCTCGCCAGCTAGCCTGAATCTGTCCTGGATTGGCATGCCGTACAGTCTGGCGCCTGACCCGCTTGCCGTGCGAGCCGGGGACATGCTCTACTCCGGATGGCCGGGTGCCACGGTGCACGCACACCACGATGACGGTGCACGGAAGGAAGGCAGCGATGAAGGTTGAAGCGGACTGGGATGCCTGCGAGTCCAACGCGGTCTGCGCGGGCCTGGTGCCCGAGGTGTTCGAGGTCGATGACGACGACAACCTGAACATTCTGGTGGACGAGATCCCGGCCGGCCTGGTCGAGGGCGTCCGGCATGCAGTTCGTTCCTGTCCGAAGGCGGCACTGCGCCTGACTGAGTAGACTCGCCGCGGGTTCGCGACGGGGGGATGGATGACAGCGGCGATGCAGCGGAAACCGGCCAGGCGTGGCGTGGTGCTGATGACGGCCGGACTGGCCGTGCTGGTGGTGTCGGCCGGAACACTGGCCGCCGACGCCGCGCAGCGGCCCGCTCCCGTTGCGGCCGCCAAGACCCGGCCGGCCGCACGGCACGGCGGTGCGAGCGCCGCCGCGCCCGCCGGCGGGCTGACGCCGCAGCAGATCGAGAAGGCCTATAACGTCGGGCCGCTGCGCAAGAAGGGCATCGACGGCAAGGGCCAGACCATCGTCATCGTCGACTCGTTCGGCTCGCCCACCATCGTGAGCGACCTGCGGACCTTCGACAAGAAGTTCGGGCTGCCGGCCCCGCCGTCGATACGGGTGATTCAGCCAGCCGGTAAGGTGCCCGCATTCCACGCGGGCAACAGCAACCGGCTGGGCTGGGCCCAGGAGACCACGCTCGACGTGGAGTGGGCACACGTCATGGCCCCGGCCGCCCGCATCCTGCTGGTTGAGACGCCGACCTCAGAGAACGAGGGCACCACCGGCTTCCCGGCGATCGTGACCGCCGAGAAGTACGTGCTACGACGCCACCTGGGGCAGGTGATCAGCCAGAGCTTCGCCGCCACCGAGCAGACCTTCAGCGCCAAGACCAGCTACCTGGCCCTGCGCGCCCTGCGCGGCGCCTACAAGCTGGCCGACTCCGACCATGTCACCGTGCTGGCGGCCAGCGGGGACAACGGCGCCACCAGCCAGAGGTGGAACATGACCGACCTGTACACCAAGCCGGTGGTGTCCTGGCCGGCCACTGACCCGCTGGTGACCGCAGTCGGCGGTACCCAGCTCGACCTGCGCGCCAACGGCACCCGGCGCAAGGCCGACGTGGCCTGGAACGGCAGCGGCGGCGGCCGGTCGGTCGTGTTCGGGCGGCCGGCCTACCAGGCCAGCGTCAGCGGCCTGACCGGCAGTCATCGTGGTGTCCCGGATATCTCGATGGACGCGTCCTGCAGCAGCGACGTAGCGATTTACCTCACCTACGGCGGCTGGACGCCGATCTGCGGGACCAGCCTGGCGACTCCGCTGTTTGCCGGCGTCGTCGCCATGGCCGACCAGGTGGCCGGGCACGGCAAGGCGCACGATCTTGGCCTGATCAACCCGGCGTTGTACACGATGGCTTCCCGGCACGAGCCGGGCATCGTCGACGTCGTCAAGGGCAACAACACCCAGCGGTTCGACCAGGACGGCAACTCCTACACGGTCAACGGGTTCGCCGCGGGTCCCGGCTACGACCTGGTCTCTGGCGTCGGCACCGTCAACGCCGCCGATTTCGTCCCTGAGCTCGCCAAGCTGGCCGGCTAGTCAGCCGAGGGCACCGGCCGCGATCGCGACGCCCACCGAGATCAGCATCAGGCCCGCCAGCTGCTCGCCCCGGTCTCCGGCCCAGCGGCCGATCCTGGCGCCGAGCTCGAGCCCGATGAGCGAGAGCACGACGCTGACCACCCCGATGGTGATGGCGCCCGCCAGGACCGAGGTGTGGTAGGTGCCAAGGGCAAACCCGACGACCAGGTTATCGAGGCTGAGTGCGAGGCCGGCCAGCACCAGCTGCCACCACTGCTGGGGTGTCGTCGGCTTGCGCTGCGCGCGGCCGCTGCGGATCGCGCCGACGATCGCGTACCCGCCGACCGCGATCAGCAGCCCGGCGCCCACCCAGCGAGCGGCGTGACCGAGTGATCCGGCCACCTGCTGCCCGATGACCAGCCCGAGGATTGGCATGCCGGATTCGAACGCGCCGAAGACCAGGCCCACCCGGAGCCTGGTCCGCGCATCCACCCCGGACACGCCGATCGCGATGGCAGCGGCGAAGTTCGACATCCCGACCGAAGCCGCTACCAGCAGCAAGGCCAGCATGGGCCACACGCTAGCCGTCCGCTGGCCCGGCCGCGAACGGCGGCATCACAAATTCTTGTAGCTGTCCGGGATGGTGCCCTCGACGTGCAGCAGCCGGACCCGGTCGCCGCGGTAGATGTAGCGGGTCAGCCGGATGGGCCGGTCGGCACTGTAAGAGGTGCGGTTGACCACCATGATCGGGGTGCCGCTGGCCAGCCTGAAAAAGTCGAACTCGCGAGCGTTCGGCATCCTGGTGCCGATCTCGTCCACGAAACCTTCTTGCGGGTAGCCGAGCTTGGCCAGCAGGCCGATGCTGCCAACCTCGATCTCGCCGGCCTGCTCTAGCGCCGTGCCCTTGGCCAGGTCACTCGGGTAATAGGAGTTGATCAGCTGCCAGGGCACGTCACCGATGAAGTACTGCGACCGGCGGATCACCACCACGTCACCGGCCGCGATGGCGAGCTTCTCGGCCACGCTCGGACTGGCGGTCCCGTTTTCGACGATCAGCCGGACCAGGTCGGATTCGTCGGCCGGCCCGACCACCGGCAGCGCCATCGAGGCATGCTGCTCGTCCGGCTGCGTCTTGATCCTGGACAGCAGCGCGGTGAACGGCCGGGTGTCTTCCTGCACGAACGTGCCCAGACCCTGGCGGCTCACCACCAGGCCCTGGTTGATCAGCAACGCGATCGCCAGCCGGACGGTGTTGCGGGAGGCGTCGTACTCGACAGCCAGATCGGGCTCGCTCGGCAGACGCTGGCCGGGCTGCAGGGCGCCGCTGCTGATCTGAGCGCGCAGCCGGTCAGCTATCTGCTGGTATTTCGGGTGCGCCATGGTCACGCTCCTCGCCCGGGTTGATTACCTCAAAGAATTACCTGTGCAGATTGTTTCAAACACTGGACTCATTGGTATGAGTCAGATGGGCCGGACCACAGCACACAGTACAGCGCCCGCGGCACGCAGCGTTCCGGACACGCCGCTGCGGCCGGGCGGGCCAGAGAGGGCGAGATCAATGCTGATCATCGCGATCGTCATCGCAGCTGTCGTCGTGGCCACGCCGCTGGCCGCCGCAGTTCTGGTCACCTTCGCCAGCCTGCGTGAGGACGCCGCGCGCAGCCTCAGCGGGCGGCCGCCCGGCTGGATCGAGGCCACCGTCCGGCGTTTGCTCGGGAACGCCAACACCGGCAGGCAGGCGCCACCGCGACGCCGCGTGAACGACGGCGGCGAGCGGCCGGACCTGCCCCCGCACATCCCGCTGCCGCGGCTCAGCGCCGACGAGCCGGCCGACAGAACTCTGACCATGCCCAAGTCGTAGCGTGCGCCCGGATCCGGGCCGGCGCCTGCAGGGGCGACGCCTGCCCGGCCTCCGGGTTACGCTGCTGAGCATGCGCGTGGCACTTGGTCAGCTCCCGATCAGCTCGGATCCGCAGGTGAATCTCGGCCGCGTCACCGCGGCGGCGGCCGACGCCGCCCGCCAGGGCGCGGGCCTCATAGTGTTTCCGGAGGGCACGCAGGCGCGCTTTTCGGTCAACCTGCGCTCGGTCGCCCAGCCGCTGGACGGCCCGTTCGGCGCCGGCCTGGCGGCAGCGGCCGCGGCAGCGGGCATTGCTATCGTGGCGGGCGTCTTCGAGCCGGGACCTGACGGCCGGGTCTACAACACGACGGTGGCCTACGACGAGGCCGGCCAGCTCGCCGCGGTCTACCGGAAGATCCACTTGTTCGACGCGCTCGGCCACCGCGAGTCCGACGATGTGGCACCGGGCGACGACGTGGTCGTCGCCGACCTGGCCGGCCTGCGGGTCGGCTTCATGACGTGTTACGACGTCCGGTTCCCCGAGCTGGCCAGGGCACTGGCCAGCCGGGGCGCGGAGCTGATCGTGCTGCCCGCGGCCTGGGCCGCCGGGCTGTTCAAGGAAGAGCACTGGGTCACCCTGGTCCGCGCCCGTGCCATCGAGAACACGCTCTGGCTCGCCGCGGCCGGCCAGGTGCCGGATCTGGCCGAGCCGGCCACCAGGGCGCCGACCGGGATCGGCCGCAGCATGCTGGTCGACCCGATGGGCGTCGTGCGGGTCGATCTCGGCCCGGCCGCCGGCCTGGACTCCGGCGAGGTCGATACCAGCGTGACCGCGACCGTCCGGGCGGCCCTGCCCTGCCTGGCGAACCGCCGGGACGACATCCTGGCCGTCAGCGGAGTCCCGGTCGCCCGCTGACCACCGCCAGCCCGGTCCCGGTCGCCCGCTCACGGCGCCGGCCACGGCGGTTTGCCGCGGCTGCTCAGCTAGCCGCGGCCCGGCGGCCGGCCGCCGCCCGGCCGACCACGTTCCTTATCTGGTCGATTTCCTCGTCCGTGATCCGGTCCAGGAATCGTCCCAGGGTGGTACGGCAATCTCCGCCGGAGCGCAGGATCTCCGCCATCAGGCGGGCGTCGTGTTCCTCCCGGCGCTCGGCCGGCCAGTAGCGCCAGGCTCGGCCGTGCTTCTCCCGGCGCAGCACGCCCTTGCCGTGCAAGATCGTCATCACGGTCATCACCGTGGTGTAGGCAACCGGCCTGCTGTAGTGCAGCCGCTCACGCACCTCCTTAACCAGGTAGGGCCGGTCTTGCGACCAGATGACGTCCATGATCGCGCTTTCCAGCTGGCCGAACTCGCGCAAGATTCGCCACCTCCGGTTCGCCAGCTAAGCACGCGCAGATGACGCGAGCGCGCACGCCGGGACGCGATCTGCCGCCCCGGTGCAGGAAAACCGCCCCGCGGTAGAGGAACTTACTCCGGATCGGCCTGGCTGCCAGCGGCGACATGGTGCCGCCGGTAGGCCCAGACGCCGATCGCGATCACCACCAGGATGGCGACCACGATCGCCAGTCCGGCGCCAACCCGGCGCACGACCAGCGCGTACGCGTCGCCAGCCAGATAGCCGATCAGGCAGTAGCCGACTCCCCAGATCACGCCGCCGAGGACGTTGTACAGCGCGAAGGTGCGGTATCTCACCTGAGCCACCCCGGCCGCCGCGGGCATGATCGCCCGGGCCACCGCGACGAAGCGGCCGAAGAACACCGCGGCGCCGCCACGCCGGCTGAGCACCGAGCGGGCGGTCTCGACGCCGCCGCGCACCCGGTTCAGTGCCTTGGACTGGAACAGCCGCTCACCCGTTCGCTTGCCAATCTCGTAGCCGACGAACGGGCCGGCGACCGCGGCCGCCACCACGATCACGATCAGCACCGGCAACGAGACGTGACCGCGGCTGGCGAGCACTCCGCCGAGCACGGCGGCAATCTCACCTGGCAGGACGAAGCCGACGAATACTGCCGTCTCCCCGAAGACCAGGGCAGCGATCACCAGGTACGCCACCCAGCCGTGCAGGCTGGTCAGCCCGCTGGCCAGTGAGCTCACTCGAGTGATCCTTTCCCGGTCACGACTGTAGCCCGGGCTCGGCGCCGCCCAGCCGCTCCGCAGCCGGCGCGGACAGCCGCCGACCGCTCTGTCCTTGCGCAGGCTGGTCGTGATCTAGTAGGAACTCAAGCGTCGCTTCGCGAGGGACCGGGAAGGGGACGGGGATGCAGGCCTCGCAGCCATTCCCGGCCGGGCCGCAGACCGGCGGTTTCGCCCGCTCGCAGACCATCCCGGCAGGACGCGGTGACCTGCCCGGCCGCGGCGACGTGGCCGGCCGCAGCAACGCCGAGTTCACTGGCCGGATCACCGCTGACGGCTCGTCCGGGTTTCCCGCGGAACCGGGCCGGTATCAGCTGTACGCATCGCTGGCCTGCCCGTGGTCGCACCGGGCCCTGATCGTCCGGCGGCTGCTCGGCCTGGAGCAGGTCATCGGGCTGAGCCTCACCGACCCGATCGGCACTGAGCACGGCTGGCGGTTCGGCGACCAGGCAGGCGACCGCGACCCGGTCACCGGCGCCCGCTACCTGGCCGAGCTCTACCTCGCCTGCGACCCCGGCTACGCCGGCCGGACAACCCTGCCGGTGCTGTGGGACCTGCGCAAGCAGCGGATCGTCACTAATGACTTCGCCCAGATCACCGTGCTGATGGAGACCGAGTTCGCGGCATTTCACCGCCGCGGCGCGCCGGACCTCTACCCGGCCGCGCAGCGACGCGAGATCGACGCACTGGCCACCCTGATTTACGCGACCGTCAACAACGGCGTCTACAAGGCCGGCCTGGCTACCACCCAGGCGGGCTACGAGGAAGCCTTCGACGCGCTGTTCACCACCCTGGACGCGCTGGAGGACCGGCTGGCCAGGCGCAGGTTCTTGCTCGGGCCACGGCTGACCGAGGCGGACGTGCGGCTGTTCCCCACGCTGGCCAGGTTCGACGCGGTCTATTACCTGCTCTACAAGTGCAATCTGCACCGGCTGGCGGACTACCGGCACCTGTGGGATTACGCCCGCGACCTGTACCAGCGGCCCGGATTCGGCGACACCACGGACTTTTTCCAGATCAAGCGGCACTACTACCAGACGCAGGTATGGATCAACCCGGCGGGCATTGTGCCGAAAGGCCCTTACGTCAGCTGGCTGGAGCCGCACGGACGCGACCGGATGCAGGGCTAGGCTAGGCCGGGTCAGGTTCCCGTTGCTCTCCGCTGCCTGATTTGGGGACTAAGCGCCCTAGCAGGCCGGTTATAACTGGCGGGTAGCCTTGTTGTGCGCCTTATGACTGCCAAGCCAGCTCCGGAAGAGGGCGATGTCCGCCGTGTCTGCTGAGTCCCCGCGCGGGTCCGCGGATCTCACTAAGCCGTCAGCCAACCCCGCGCAGTCTGCAGCTGAGCCGCCGTCCAACGGCACTCCAGCGCGCGCGGACTTCGGGCCTAATCAATGGCTCGTCGACGAGCTCTACCAGCGTTATCAGACTGACCCCGGCTCCGTGGACCAGGCTTGGTGGAGCTTCTTCGCCGACTACCACCCTCAGCCAGACCTGACCAGCACGCCACCCGGAGCGTCCCCGGCGCCCGCCGCGACACAGGCGCCCGCCGCGACACAGGCGCCCGCCGCGACACAGTCTCCCGGCGCGACACAGTCGGCGGCCGCGACCCAGGCGCCGGCCGCGGGCCGGCCTGCACCAACCGCGAGCCCCGCCGCGCCCGGATCAGCAGGGCCCGGAGCAGGGCCCGGATCAGCGGGGCGGCCAGGCGGCCCGCCAGGCAGGCCCGGCAGGGCCTGGCTCCGCGGCACCGGTTAACGGAGCGGCCAGCGGCACGGCCAGCGGGCCGGCACTATCGCCCCGCCGTCGCCGGTGCCCGGCCCGACCGCGCCAGTGCCCGGTGCTCCGGCGCCCGGCCCGGCGGCGCCGGTGCCAGCCGATCCCGCGCTTGCCCCGCAGGCGCCGGCCGGATCCGCGGCGGGCCCCGTTGCCGGCGCCGAGAACTCGGTCCGGCTGCGCGGTGCGGCCGCGCGGACCGCCGCCAACATGACGGCGAGCCTGTCCGTGCCGACCGCCACGAGCATCCGCCCGGTTCCGGCCAAGCTACTGGTCGACAACCGGATAGTGATCAACAACCACCTGGCCCGCGGCCGCGGCGGCAAGATCTCGTTCACCCACCTGATCGGCTACGCGATTTTGCGCGCGCTCGCCGTGAGGCCGGAGATGAACTACTCCTACGCCGAGGCTGACGGCAAGCCAGTCCTGCTGCAGCCCGAGCACGTGAACCTGGGCCTCGCCATCGACATGCGCAAGGACGACGGCACCAGGCAGCTCCTGGTGCCCAGCATTAAGAACGCCGAGACGATGGACTTCCGGCAGTTCTGGATGGCCTATGAGGACCTGATCCGGAAGGCCAGGTCCTGGAAACTTGCAGTCGACGACTTCGCCGGCACGACGATCAGCCTGACCAACCCCGGCACCATCGGGACCGAGCACTCGGTGCCGCGCCTGGTGGCCGGCCAGGGCTGCATCGTGGGCGTCGGCGCGATGGAATACCCGGCGGCCTACCAGGGCGCCTCCGCCGAGACGACTGCCAGGCTGGCGATCAGCAAGACAGTCACGCTGACCTCGACCTACGACCACCGCATCATCCAGGGCGCGCAGTCGGGTGAGTTCCTGCGCGTGGTGCACGAGCTGCTGCTCGGCGGTGACGGCTTCTACGACGACGTCTTCCAGTCGCTGCGGATCCCCTATGAGCCCGTCCGCTGGGTCCAGGACATCCCGTCCGGGCACGAGGACGACATCACCAAGGCCGCGCGGGTGCACGAGCTGATCCACGCCTACCGCGTTCGCGGTCACCTGATGGCCGACACCGACCCGCTGGAGTACAAGCAGCGCAAGCATCCGGACCTCGACATCAACCAGCACGGCCTGACGCTGTGGGACCTCGAGCGCGAGTTCGCCACCGGCGGCTTCGGCGGCAAGCCGCGGATGCAGTTGCGCGAGATCCTCGGCGTGCTGCGCGATTCCTACTGCCGGACCGTCGGCGTCGAGTACATGCACATCCAGAACCCCGAGGAGCGGGCCTGGATCCAGGCCAGAGTCGAGCGGCCGCACGGCCGGGCCGACCACGACGAGCAGCTGCGCATCCTGTCCCGGCTGAATGTGGCCGAGGCCTTCGAGATGTTCCTGCAGACCAAGTTCGTCGGCCAGCGGCGGTTCTCGCTGGAAGGCGGCGAGTCGCTGATCCCGCTGCTGGACGCAGTGCTCACCGAGGCGGCGGGTGAGAACATGCACGAGGCGGTCATCGGCATGGCGCACCGCGGCCGGCTGAACGTGCTCGCCAACATCGTCGGCAAGTCCTATGCCCAGATCTTCCAGGAGTTCGAGGGCAACCTGGACCCGGCCACCACCCATGGCTCCGGTGACGTGAAGTACCACCTGGGCGCCGAGGGCAAGTACGTCGGCCCGGACGGGGCCACCATCCCGACGTCGCTGGTCGCCAACCCCAGCCACCTCGAGGCCGTCGACCCGGTCATGGAAGGCGTGGTCCGGGCCAAGCAGGACATCATCGACATGGGCGAGCCCGGCTTCACTGTGCTGCCCGTGATGATCCACGGCGACGCGGCCTTCGCCGGCCAGGGCGTCGTCGCCGAGACTCTGGAGCTATCCCAGCTGCGCGGTTACCGCACTGGCGGCACCGTGCACATCGTGGTCAACAACCAGGTCGGGTTCACCACCTCGCCCGCGGAGTCCCGCTCCAGCGTGTACTCCACCGACGTGGCCCGGGCAATCCAGGCGCCGATCTTCCACGTGAACGGGGACGACCCGGAGGCGGTCGTCCGCGTCGGCTTGCTGGCGTTCGCCTACCGGCAGGCGTTCGCGAAGGACGTCGTTATCGACCTGATCTGCTACCGGCGGCGCGGTCACAACGAGACCGACAACCCGTCGTTCACCCAGCCGATCATGTACGACCTGATCGACGCCAAGCGCTCGACCCGCAAGCTCTACACCGAGGCGCTCATCGGCCGCGGCGACATCACCATGGAGGAGGCGGAGCAGGCGCTGCGCGACTTCCAGCAGGAACTGGAGCGCGTCTTCACCGAGACCAAGGACGCCATCAGCCGTCCGGCCGAGCCGGGTGCGCTGAGCCTGGCCGCAGCCGGGACGGGAGTCGCCGGCCGACCACGCCAGCGTCGCGACGGCCATCCCGGCCGAGACCGTCAAGCGGATCATCGATACGCAGGTGTCGATGCCCGAGGGGTTCACGGTGCACCCTCGGCTGCTGCCGCAACTCCAGCGCCGCGCGGCCATGGTGGAACAGGACGAGATCGACTGGGGTACCGGCGAGCTGCTGGCCTTCGGCTCGGTCCTGATCGACGGCCATGCGGTCCGGCTGATCGGCCAGGACTCGCGGCGCGGCACCTTCGGTCAGCGCCACGCCGTGCTGGTTGACCGCCACAGCGGCGAGGAGCACACCCCGCTGAAGGTGTTCAACGGCCCGTCAGCGAAGTTCCACATCTACGACTCGCTGTTGTCGGAGTACGCGGCGGTCGGGTTCGAGTACGGGTACTCGGTTGCCAGGCCCGAGGCGCTGGTCTGCTGGGAAGCCCAGTTCGGCGACTTCGTCAACGGCGCTCAGACGATCATGGACGAGTTCATCAGCTCGGGCGAGCAGAAGTGGGGCCAGCGGTCCGGCGTCACGCTGCTGTTGCCGCACGGATACGAGGGTCAGGGCCCTGACCACTCCTCGGCCCGGGTCGAGCGGTTCCTGTCCCTGTGCGCGCAGGACAACATGACAGTCGCGATGCCGAGCACCCCGGCCAGCTACTTCCACCTGCTGCGCTGGCAGGCGCTGGCGCCGCGGATCAAGCCGCTCATTGTCTTCACGCCTAAGTCACTGCTGCGGCTGAAGGCGGCCGTGTCCGCGACCGCGGACTTCACGTCCGGTTCCTTTGAGCCGGTGCTGGCAGACCCGGCCGGCCTCGACAACGCGGCAATCCGCCGGGTCGTACTGTGCTCCGGGAAGATCTACTACGACCTGGCTGAGCGTCGGCGCACGGCCGGGGTCACCGACACCGCACTGGTCCGGGTCGAGCGGCTGTTCCCGCTGCCTGCCGATCAGATTGCTGCGGAGGTGGCCAAGTACCCGGCTGCCGCCGATGTGACCTGGGTGCAAGAGGAACCGGCCAACATGGGCGGCTGGCCGTACATGGCGCTGCATCTGCCCGAGGTGCTCGACCGGCGGGTGACCGTCGTGTCCAGGCCTGCCAGTTCCGCTCCGGCCTCAGGCTCGGCCAAGGCACACGCCGCTGAGCAGGCCGCGATCGTGACGTCAGCGTTCGCCCCGGCGGGCTGACGGCCGTGTACTTCACCGACCGCGGCATCGAGGAACTGGCCGAGCGGCGCGGGCACGAACAGGTAGCGCTGAACTGGCTCGCCGCCCGGCTGCGCGACTTCGTGGACGAATACCCGGAGGCCGAAGGCACCGTGGACCGGCTGGCGGCCTGGCTTGCCCGGCTGGACGACGATCCGGAAGACTGACGGCCAGCCGGTTGGGCGGAACGCGTGCCCGGCCAGCATCCAGCACCAACCTGCTTCCGGTCGCTGGCCAGCATCCGGTCACCACTAGGCATCCGGGTGCTGACCCGCACCCCGGCACTGACCCGCACCGGAGCGCTGACCCGCTCCCGCGCACTGACCAGTAGCCGCCATCCCGGCGGCTTCGGCGTAACACGATACATCTTGACTTTTGACTGACGCGACATATCGTATCGAGTAAGGGACTACGATCTTCGGGACGAGAGCGTGCATGGTCATGCGAAATTCTCGGCCCCAGGCTGGCGGTGAGGTATAAGTGAGCCCTGTATTCCGGCATGGCAGGCTCCGGCTGTATTTGCTGAAGCTGCTCGACGAATCTCCGCGCCATGGCTATGAGGTCATCCGGTTGCTGCAAGACCGGTTCATGGGCGTCTACGCGCCCTCGCCGGGCACCATCTACCCGCGGCTGGCCAGGCTCGAGGAAGACGGGCTGGTCACGCACGAGGAAGTCGATGGCAAGAAGGTCTACAGCATCACCGACAAGGGCCGCGAGGAGATCCGCAGTCGGCTGGGCGACCTCGCCGACCTAGAGGACGAGCTCACCGAGTCGCTGCGTGACGTGGCCAGGGAGATCTCCGAGGATGTGCGCGACACCGTGCGCAGCATCCGCGAGGAGCTGAGCTCGGCGGCGCGGGAGTTCCGCACCACCCAAGACGGCAAGAACCGCGGCGCCGGCGCCGCTGCTGACGACAGTACGAGCGGCGGCAGCCAGAGCCCGCCTCGGCCGGGCGAGAGTGACGAGGCACGCCGGATCCGGGAAGCGGCCAGGCGCAACCGCGAAGAGATGCGCGCGAGCTTCCGCGCCCAGGGCCGTAGCCGGGGCGACTGGGCGGCCTGGCAGAACAGCGCGGGCAAGCCTGATGGCGGCTGGGGCTCCTGGGCGGATTGGTTCGGCGGGTTCGAGGACTGGTTCAACCCGGCCAAGAGCGGCAAGGGCCAGGGTGACACGGATCAGTCCGGCGGCCCGGGCGCCCGGGCCGGCCGTGACGCGGGACGGGCCACCGACACAGGCCAGGCCACCGACACGGGCCGGGCCGACAGCGGGGCAAGCCGGGCCGACAGCGGCGCTGGCCGGGCCGACAGCGGCAAGTCTGAGGCCGGTGCCGAAAGCGGTCCGCATGCCGCCGCCGACGATGGTGCCAGCAAGCGCTCGCGCCGCGGCGGCCAGAACCCGTTCAGCGACCTGGAGCGGATGGCCATGCAGTTCGCCACCGAGCTGCGAGCGGCCGCCAAGCAGACCGGCAACATCGGCGAGCGGTCCCTGAGCGACTTGCGCGATATCCTCACCGACACGCTGGCCAAGGTCAGGGTGGAAGTATTCACTGACAGCGCGACGACCGACGCGGCCGCGGGCACCGGGGCAACCACGGGCGAGACGACCACCGGCGGCGGGACATCCAGCGGCGGGGCTGCGGCGGGCAGTAAGGACGAGACCGCCGCCGGTCCGGACGACGCTCGCGGCACCGAGCCCGGCGCCAGCCAGGGCTAGCCAGACTCCCGCGCCTGTCCGCCAGCTAGCGGCTCCTCCGGATCCGCTCACCGGGAGCCCGCCAGCGGACGGGTCTCGATGTGCGGCAACGGGCCGCGCGAGGCTGCTAACGCCGAGCGGATCCTCGCCACGACCGCCTTGCGGTCAGACCGGATCTCGGCCGGGGTGAAGTGCAGTACCAATATCCCCTGTGCTGTCATCCGCGCGCTGCGCTGCAGCGTCCGCTGCCAGGACTCCGGCGACAGATGCCACTGCCGGGAGTCGACCTCAGCCACCACACCCGCCTCCGGCCACCACGCGTCCGGCTGGGCCAGAAATTCCCGGCCGGTGAACAGGCTGGCGTTGTAGAGCGGCGTCGGCAGCGACGACCGGAGAATGAGCGCGCGCAGGTCAGCTTCGGCGACGGACCGGACGCCGTCAGCAACTTCTGCTAGCACCAGCCGCAACCGGGCCGAGCCAGCGGTCCGGCTAGCGGCCAGTTCCCTGGTGAGCTGGCTGATCTCGACCTTGCCGCGCTGCACGGCCGACGCCACCAACTCGCGGACATCCGGAAGGTCGGTCAGCTCACGGGCGGCATCGACGATGGCCCGGTCTAACGGCGTGTAACTGATGACTCCGTCACGGCAGTCGATGCGAGGTGTCACGCTCGTCCGAAGTAGCCGGACGAAGCCTGCGTCACTGCGCCGGTGACCTACCGGCACGAGCACGTCGATCAGGCCGTTGCCCTTGACTGGGACGCCGTGCCAGGCAATCGCCGACAGGCCGGTCACCGCAATGGCACGGCCGGCATACAGGAACGCGGCAACAGCACGCTGCTGGTCACTGAGCCTGCCCTGTCCGCAGGCATACACCCCCGGCAGCACGACCTGCCAGGGTCCGCCTGGACGCAGCCGGTGGCGAATCGCGTTCTCGCTGAGCTCGCAGGCAACCACCTGCCGGCGGGCGACGATCTGATGTTGCTGGCGCAGCGTCTGAGTCAGCCGCGCTACGTCATAAGTACATAACCGGGGCACGGCCGAAGGCTGCCAGTACCGTCTGACAGTCCGCCGTGCCACCACGCGGCCCGTGCCGGCCTGCCCGCCCCCGCCGAACAACAGCAGTCATACGGTTGCTGTTGTTAGAACAACAGCAACCGCGCGAGTGCTGTTGTATCGATCCGGACCGGTCGACCCGATCTGCCAGCGCCGGGCGCAGAAATGCCTGGTTCTCGCGACACGTCGTTGGCGGCGCATTCCACCCGGCCCCGGCAGGCGGACATCGGGCCCAAGCAGGCAGTTGTAAGGGGTTATGTGATAAGGACGCCCACCTGGCGAATGGTGACTGTGCCATACTCGGTTGCGGGAAGCGGCCTCCTGACGACGCCCGCAGGGTAAGGACCGTAGTGAATCTCTCGTCTTACGCAGAGCTAGCGGTTCGGCTTGCCAATACCGCAGTCCAGGCTCCTGACGAGCCGGACCCGCTTGGCAGCGCATCTGCTTGCAACAGCGCCCTCGGTGACTGCCTGCACGGCACCATCACCCGGCGCGATCTCGCCGTGCTCCGGTACCTGCGCGCTGAGTTCGCGGCCATTTTTACCGCCGCCGCGACCGGCGACGACAAGACGGCGATGACGAAATTGAACGGCCTGCTGGTGCAGTTCCCCATCCAGCCGGAGATGGTCAGTCACGACGACCAGCGCTGGCATGTGCATCTCACACCGCAGGGCTGCGCCGCGGACCGGTACGCGGCCGGCGCGATCATCGGCGTCGCGCTGACGGTTTCTCAGTTCGGCGTCGGCCGGCTCGGCGTCTGCGGCATCGCGTCCTGCCCGAGGGTGTTCATCGACGCGAGCCCCGGCCGGTCGCGCCGTTACTGCACGGAACACACCGCCAGGGGCAACGTCAGTACGCTGCGCAGCCAGTCGGCCATGCAGGCGATGACCGGCAGCGCCTCCGCCACCGCGAAAGCCGATGACACCGACCTGCCCGGCCGCGCGACGCCGGCCGCCAGTTAAGCGGCCGTTACTTTTTCTTTATCAGCCCGGCGGCCAGCCGGCCCGGCGTGGCGCCATCAGCGCGCCGACTTTGCACCCTTTGACCTGGTCGTTCTTCGCATACGGCGCCTGCGCGCGCGCCGCGAACGCTGACGGATTAGTTATCCGCGTTACCGAAATGACGCCAAGTGACTTCTTCTCATGGCCCAAGTCGATCATTACCATGAGCCCTACTCCAAGGGCGTATGGCCCACGTATGCGGACCGGAAAGAAGGTTCGACCATGACAGCTGAGTCTGTCGCTACGGTTACGAGGCCGGCGGACGTCGGCCTCAAACGAGAGATGGGCCTGATCGGCGCGACCTGGGCGTCCGAGACGTCGATCATCGGCTCAGGCTGGCTGTTCGGTGCCTTCGGCGCAGCACAGCTCGCTGGCCCGGCGGCTCTGATCGGGTGGGTTATCGGCGGTATCGCCGTCATCATCCTGGCTCTCGTGCACGCCGAGCTTGGCGCCCTGTTCCCCGTCGCGGGCGGTACCGCCCGGTTCCCGCACCTCGCCTTCGGCAGCGTCGCGGGCATCTCCTTCGGGTTCTTCTCCTGGCTGCAGGCCGTCACGGTGGCACCGATCGAGTGCTTCGCGGTGATGCAGTACAGCTCGTACTACTGGCCGAGCCTGTACAACGCGGACAAGGGCATCACGACCGGCGTCGGCTTCGTCATCACGATCATCTTGATGGCGATCTTCACCGGCATCAACTTCCTGGCGATGCGCCTGTTCACGAAGGTGAACAGCGCGATCACCTGGTGGAAGGTGGCCGTACCCGTACTGGCCATCATCGTGCTGGCGTTCAAGTTCCACGGCGGCAACTTCAACCCGCCGGGCGGCTTCGCGCCGGGCGGCCTCAAGGCCGTTCTGACCGCGGTTCCCAGCGCCGGCATCGTGTTCGCCTACCTCGGCTTCGAGCAGGCGGACCAGCTGGCCGGCGAGATCAAGGACCCGCAGCGCAACCTGCCGCGGGCGATCATCTACGCCGTGCTGATCGGGACCGCGATCTACTGCCTGCTGCAGATCGTGTTCATCGGGGCCACCCCGGTCGGCCTGCTTACGCATGGGTTCGGCGGCATCCCGAAGACTAGCCCGATCGCGGTCGGCCCGTTCGCGGGTCTGGCGGGCCTGGCCGGTCTCGCCTGGCTGGCCACGATCCTGCGGATCGACGCGTTCATCTCGCCGTTTGGCACCGGTCTGATGTACCAGACCTCCACCTCCCGGGTGGGCTACGGCCTGGCGCGCAACCGGTACTACCCGCAGATCTTCGCCAGGACCGACAAGAACGGCGTGCCGTGGGTCAGCCTGATCTTCGCGTTCGCCTTCGGCCTGCTCTTCCTGCTGCCGTTCCCGAGCTGGAAGGCGCTGGTCGGTCTGGTCACCGGCGCGAGCGTGCTGATGTACGCGGGCGCTCCGCTGTCGCTGTCCGCATTCCGCGGCCAGATACCGGAAGTTGAGCGGCCGTACCGGATGCCGGGTGCCGTCTGGCTGTCCCCGGTTGCCTTCATCATCGCCAACCTGATCATTTACTGGTCAGGGCTGGAAGTGATCTGGAAGCTCGGCGTCTGCATCGTCATCGGCTACGTGCTGATCGCGATCCACATGGCGTTCGACTCCCAGCGCCCGCCGCTGGACTGGAAGTCCGCCCAGTGGCTGCCGGTCTACCTGATCGGCATGGGCATCATCTCCTGGCAGGGTGGCTTCAGCGGCGGCGCCGTTCTGTCGCCGCTGCCGACTGGCCACCTGCACTTCGGCATCGACATGCTGGTAGTCGCCATTTTCAGCCTAGTGATCTTCTTCTGGGCTCAGGCGACCAGGCTGCCGAAGGCCGAGATGCTGGCTCTGGTCGAGAAGCAGGCCGCGCACGGTGCTGTCGACCCGGCGGCGCACTGATTACTCAGTTACCGGACACCGGCCCCGCTCCCGCCCGGAGCGGGGCCGGTTCCGCATTTAGCGCCGCAGCGGCCAGTACCGCAACAGCACCCGCGCTTCAATCAAGGCGACCGGAACGTGGCCGAACGCGCGGCTGTCGACCGTCGCCGCGGCGGCGTTATCGGACTCCAGCCACCAGCCCTCGGGACGCAGCGCGACGGCCCGCTTGACCAGCAGCATGCCGGGCCGCCGCGGATGCCGCGCGATGACGATCTGACCAGGCCTGACAGCGATCTGACGGGCGGCGTGCACACCGCGCCAGGCCAGCAGCCAGTCGCCCGGCCGCAGCGCCGGTTCCATCGACTGCTCGGCGACCGCTACCCGCCACACCGGCCATTGCATGCATCCCTCCCGCACGGGCACTAGGGGCCGAGGTTGTACTGTCGGAATTCAAGCCACAGGTCAAATCAGAGAGGGCGATCAATGAGGCTGCTCGCACAGCTCCTCGCGCCGAAGGTTACCGCGCACGCGCACTGTGACCTTCCGTGCGGTGTGTACGACCCGGCGCAGGCACGCATCGAGGCCGAGTCCGTGAAGGCCATCTGCGAGAAGTACCAGGCGAACGACGATCCGGCGTTCCGCACTCGCGCGATCGACATCAAGGAGCAGCGGTCCGAGCTGGTCAAGCACCACCTGTGGGTGCTGTGGACCGACTACTTCAAGCCGCCGCACTTCGAGAAGTACCCGCAGCTGAGCCAGCTGTTCAATGAGGCCACCAAGCTGGCTGGCGGCGGCGGCACCAAGTCCAGCACGGACCCGGCTGTGGCCGACCAGCTGCTGGGCAAGATCGAAGAGATCAGCAAGATCTTCTGGGAGACCAAGCAGGGCTGACCGGCAACGGCGAGCTGCTGACCGGCGGGCCGTTCGCGGCCCGCCGTTTTCAGTGGCGGCGGATTCATTGGCGGTAGCTCATTGGCGGCAGCGCCATATCGCGCAATAACCCGGCCGGTGTCAGATGCAGTCGGATGGTCACTGTAAGTTGCGTAGAGACGCCGGCGCCTTGCACTCGGCGGGCTGTCTGGCACCCGGGGAGGAAAGTAGTGACGGAGGACACCACGACGGCCGCGATCGCGGCGGCCGCGCTGGCCGGTGCTGGAGTCGGGGCCAGCACGGCCGCATCGGGAGTAGTCGCCGCCCGGCCAGGCGACACAGGCACCCGTGACGAGGTCACGGTCCGGATGCCCGCCGACGGCGCCTATCTGTCGGTGCTGCGGACGGCGACGGCTGGTCTGGCTGCCCGTCTTGACTTCACCCTGGACGACATCGAGGACCTGCGCATCGCAGTCGACGAAGCGTGCGCGATGCTCCTGAGTCAGGCGATACCGGGCAGCAGCCTGGAATGCAGCTTCACGCTCAGCGAGGACGACATGACCATCTCGGTCAGCGTCCCCTGCCTGAACCCCCGCCCGCCATCCGGTGAGACCTTCGCCTGGACCGTGCTGTCTGCTCTGGCCGGCACCGTCGAAGCGCAGGTCGGCCCGGGAGACAAGCTTGCCATCGTGATGCGCAAGAGCCGCCCGAATTCGGGGTCGGTGTGACGGGGGAGATTGAGGTCTCGTTGACGGAGGAGTACGAGATGATGTCGACAGCGGCGGCCCGGGGGGCGCCTGCGGCTGAGGACACCGAGGCCATCCTGCCCGCGGTGCTCGAGCTCAGCGACGCGGCGGAACTGACCGACAGTGACATCCCGTCACCTCCGCCACGCGCCCAGCATGGCGCTCGCGAGCGCGGCCATGCGCGCGAGCTGTTCGGCCGCCTGGCGGCGCTGCCGCCAGGCGATGAGGAGCGGCTGCGGATCCGCAGCGAGCTGGTCGAACTGCACCTGCCGCTGGTCGAATACCTGGCCCGGCGGTTCCGCAACCGCGGCGAGTGGCTGGACGACCTGACCCAGGTCGCGACGATCGGGCTGATCAAGTCGATTGACCGGTTCGATCTGGAACGCGGCGTCGAGTTCTCCACCTATGCAACGCCCACGATCGTGGGTGAGATCAAGCGGCATTTCCGGGACAAGGGCTGGGCCGTCCGCGTGCCGCGGCGGCTGCAGGAGCTCAAGCTGGCCCTGGCCAAGGCGGTCGGCGAGCTTGCCCAGAACCTGGGCCGGGCGCCGACGGTCGCCGAACTCGCTCAGCACCTGCAGATGAGCGAGGAGGAGGTGCTGGAGGGCCTGGAGTCCGCCAACGCCTACTCCACCGTCTCGCTGGACGCGCCGGACTCCGGTGACGAAGACGCGCCGGCTGTGGCCGAGTCACTCGGCATCGTGGACGAGGCGCTGGAGGGCGTTGAGTACCGAGAGTCGCTCAAGCCGCTACTCGAGCAGTTGCCGCCACGGGAGAAGCGAATCCTGCTGCTGCGATTCTTCGGCAACATGACGCAGTCTCAGATCGCCACCGAGCTGGGCATTTCGCAGATGCACGTATCCCGGCTGCTGGCCAGGACACTGGCTCAGCTGCGCGAGGGCCTGACTACCGACGACTAGCGGCCGTCGCTGCCGCTAGCCCTTGTCGATCCGGCCGGGGGTGAGCTGGCGGAGGCTGGCCGGGGAAAGCAGCGCGCCGAGCCCGGTGACCGCCAGCACGATCGCCGGGATGCCCCAGGCCAGCCGGGAGCCCTGCAGCAAGGTGATGGCCGCGATGCCGGTGAACAGCTGGGTCAGCACGGCTGGCGTCCGGGACCAGCGGCGGCAGGCGCGCAGGCCGCGGGCCACGAAGCCGAGCGCCACCGCGACGCCGATGCCGATCAGCGTGATCGCGATGCCGCTGGCGGCGAGGTAAGAATCCCCGTGCACAGTGGCGATGCCGGAGAGCACGGCGGCAACCAGCACTCCGACGGCCTCAACGGCCTGCACGACGGCCGCTACCAGCACTGGCCGCGGCGGCACGGCGGCTGGCCCGGCCTGGGCCGGGACGGCCCGCTGCGCCGCAGGTGACGCCGCGGGCTGCCGGGGCGCTGGTGACCGGCGCGCGGCAGGCTGGCTAGCCTGGGCGCGTGCGCGCGCTTTTGATCGTGAACCCACACGCCACCTCCACGACCCCGGAGCGACGCGATGTGATCGTCCGGGCTCTTGCCTCTGCTGTTGACCTCGAGGTCGTGCACACACGTTACCGGGGCGACGCCACCAGGCTCGCCGCTGCGGCGGCCAGCGGCGACGTCGGACTGGTAATGACACTGGGCGGCGACGGAACCGTCAATGAGGCGGTCAATGGCTTGCTCGGCGGCGAGGGCGCCGCGGCTGGCCGGCCGGTGCCGATACCACCTCCGGCGCAGAACCTGCCAGCCCTGGCCGCGCTGCCGGGCGGCAACGCCAATGTGTTCACCCGGTCACTGCAACTGCCGCGCGATCCGGTCGACGCGGCCGGCCGGCTCATCGATGACCTCGCGAACCGGCGCGAGCGATGCATTGGCCTGGGCCGGGCCAATGGTCACTATTTCACGTTTAATGCTGGTGTTGGCCTCGACGCCGAGACCGTTCGCGCCGTCGAAGGGCGGCGTGCCCATGGCGTTTCGCTGACCCCCGCGATGTTCGCGAGGACGGCATTGCGCCAGTACTACCGGGTTACGGACCGCAGGCACCCGGCCATCACCATTGCCAAGCCCGACGATATCTGCGCAGATGCTCTTTATTTGTGTATTGTCGCGAACTCTGCGCCCTGGACCTTCCTGGGCAGCCGACCGGTCAATACCAACCCGGACGCCAGCTTCGATTCCGGGCTTGACCTATTCGGCATGCGCAGCCTCGGCACAGTCAGCACCGCGCGGGCGCTGCGGCAGATGCTCTCCGATCGCGCCGAGGCGGTGCGCGGACGCGCCGTGGTCACCGGGCACGACCTGGCCGCGGTGGAAATTGCCGCCGCCAGGCCGACGGCGTTTCAGCTCGACGGTGAGTACATGGGCGAAGTCGAGGCGGTGAGTTTCGCGGCCGTGCCGCGTGCCCTGCGGGTCATCGGATTATCCGTTCGCTAAGCTGACCCGTATTGGCCGACTCTCACGTTAAAGACCCTGCATCTGGCGTTAATGGCCATATAAGTGATGGTCCACCGCTCCGGCGCCTACGTCGGGCACGGCTCCCATGCCAGCCATGTGACTGATCTAACACCGAAATCCTGCCGAACCTTTGCCCAACTCTCTTGCGCTTGATCGCCGAGCTTGAGAGGGTTGTAACGCTCCTGGTGAACGGTGCGCTCACGCGCGCCATGCCGGGCTGGCGACGCCAAGGCGGGCGCGGTCCGGCTTTGTACACCGCGGGCGAATAAGGGGCGCAAGCCTAGCCCCGGTCAGCCGGCCTGTGACCGCAGTCGGTTAACCGGAGAGCAGTAAAGGAGCAGCAGTAAACATAGCGCAGCCGGTTAAATCTCTGCGTCGCCGGATAACCGCGGCCTCGCCGGGTAAGCACAGCAACGCCGATACACGACCGTAAGCCAAGATCGAAAGCGTACGTACCTGACATAGAACTTAGCTCGTGAAATTATTCACAAGCGCGACTGAGCTTTGCCGGCCCGGTCAGGACCTGCGGCTCAAGGAGGAGTGGACTTCATGGACTGGCGTCACCATGCCGCCTGCCGTGACGTGGACCCGGAGCTTTTCTTCCCGATCGGGAACACCGGGCCTGCGCTGCTCCAGATCGACGAGGCCAAGCAAGTGTGCCAGCAGTGCAAGGTGATGGAGCCTTGCCTGCAGTGGGCACTCGAAAGCGGCCAGGACGCCGGTGTCTGGGGCGGACTAAGCGAAGACGAGCGGCGAGCAGTCAAGCGCCGCGGCCGGGTTGCCGCACGCGCGGGAGCCTGAGGACGGACGAGCTGCGCCGCGCAGAAGGGCGGCGCAGCTCACGGCGACGGCACCGGCTGCGGCCCGGGCCGCCGTCATCGGGGTAGTTCAGTCACCATCGGGCCCGGCGGGTTCACCGAGCGGCAGGTCGACCGTCACTCTGGTGCCGCCACCGGGGCGGGGCTCGATTTCCAGCCGGCCGCCAAGTTCGGTCAGGACCAGCGTTCGCACGATCTGCAGGCCGAGGCTGGTCGTGTTTTCCAGGTCGAAATCGTCCGGCAGGCCGGCCCCGTTGTCTGACACGATCACGGTCAGCTGACCGGGCATACGCACCGCGCTGATCTCCAGGTAGCCCGCCGCCCCCTGACCGGGCCCGCTGAGTCCATGCTGCAGCGCGTTCTGCAGCAGTTCGGTCAGCACCAGCGCCAGCGGCGTGGCGACCAGGGCCGGCAGCAGGCCGAACTCGCCGATCAGCAGCGGCGTGACCCGAGCCTCAGGCGCCGCCACCTCACCCGCCATCATCGCGACCCGGCTGGCGATGTCGTCGAAGTCCACCGTTTCGTCCGGGACCTGGGACAACGTCTCGTGCACGATGGCGATCGAGCCGACCCGCCGCACCGCCTCCTCCAGCGCGGCCCTGGCCTCCGGGGCCCGCAGCCGACGTGCCTGCAGCCGGAGCAGGGCGGCGACCGTCTGCAAGTTGTTTTTGACCCTGTGATGAATCTCCCGGATTGTCGCGTCTTTGGTCAGCAGCTCCCGCTCCCGGTGCCGCAGCTCGGTGACATCCCGGAGCAGGATCAGCGCGCCGGCCCGGTCGCCGCCCACGACCAGCGGAATCGTACGCAGCTGGACCACCGCGCCGTTCGCATCGATCTCAGTCTCCGCATGAGCCTTGCCGCTGGCGGTGACCATCAGTGAGTCGTCGCGCGGCTCCCGCCCGGCTGCCAGCCGGGCAGTCAGCGGGCCCAGCTGCTTGCCGACCAGGTCTGCGGTGAGCCCGAGCCTGCGGTAGGCCGAAAGCGCGTTCGGGCTGGCATAGGTCACCTTGCCCGACTTTCCGAGCCTCAGCATGCCGTCTCCGACCCGCGGGGACCGCACCAGGGCGGGCTCCTCGCCGTGGCCGGGAAACATGCCAGCCGCCGCCATCTGCGCCAGGTCGTCGGCAGCGGCCAGGTATGCGAGATCCAGGCGGCTCGGCGTGCGCGCCGCGCTCAGGTTGGTGGACCGCTCGATGACCGCGATGACCTCCTCTCCGCGCACGACCGGGATCGTCTCGTGCCGGACCGGCACTCCCCTGGTCCATTCCGGATCGCCCTCGCGGCAGATCCTGCGCTCGGCGTAGGCCGCCACCAGGAACGGACGCTCGCCCGGCTGGCGCACCGAGCCGACCACGTCGTCGGGCAGTGCAGTCGGCGCCGTCGTCGGGCGCATCTGCGCCAGCGCGATCCAGTTGCTGTCAGCCGGCCAGTCGTCGTCGGCAGCCGAGTCCTCGCGCAGCGGCGCCCACAGGACCAGGTCGGCAAAGGACAGGTCGGCGAGCAACTGCCAGTCCGAGATCAGCGCATGCAGCCATTCCAGATTGGCACCGCGGATCCCGGCGCGGCCCGCCAGGTTCGTCAGGGTAGGCACGCAGTCATCATCGCAGCCGCAGAGAACCGAGTTGCACGTCCGGTCGGTAACCGCGCAAAGCGGGCACTGCCGGTCTGGGCTACCTGCTGGTAACGTCGCCGCCATGAGTCAGGATCAGCAGCCTGCGCACGGCGGCGCCCGGGCAATAGCAGCAGCGCGCGAGCACGGCGTCACCACCATGTTCACGCTCTCCGGCGGGCATGTGTTCCCGCTTTACGACGGCGCGGTCAAGGCCGAGCCGCCGATGCCGATCATCGATGTCCGGCACGAGCAGACAGCGGTGTTCGCGGCCGAGGCAACGGCCCGGCTGACCCGCGTTCCCGGTCTCGCGGTGCTGACCGCGGGCCCTGGCGTGACCAACGGCGTCAGCGCGGTGACGACAGCGCATTTCAACGGGTCGCCGCTGGTCGTGCTCGCGGGCCGGGCGCCTGACGGCCGCTGGGGCTCGGGCAGCCTGCAGGAACTCGACCATCCGCCGCTGCTGGCACCGGTCACCAAGCGAGCGTTCACGGTGCATGAGCCCGGCCAGGTCGGCACGGCCGTGAACGCGGCCTTCACCCTGGCCGCCGCCCGGCATCGCGGGCCGGTTTTCCTGGATGCCAGCCTGGAGGCCCTGTTCGGAGCCGGTGAGCCGACTGCCGCTGACCCGGCACCAGCTAGCCGGGTCGCGGGCGACACCGGGCGGGATGTGCCGGACGCCGGCGCCATCGCCGGGATCGCCAGGCTGCTGGCCGGTGCCAGCCGGCCGGTACTGATTCTCGGCTCCGATGTCTGGCTCGACCGGGCCGAGACCGCCGCCAGGACCGCGGCCGAGCAACTCCGCCTGCCGGTCATCGCCAACGGCCAGGGCCGCGGCATCCTGCCAGCCGGGCACCCGCTGCTGGTGACCAGAGCCAGGTCGGCTGCTCTCGGCGAAGCGGACCTGGTGATCGTGGCGGGCACGCCGCTGGACTTCAGACTTGGCTACGGGACGTTCGGTGGCCGCCGCGGCACGCCGCCGGCCCGGGTGGTGCACCTCGCCGACGCCGCTGATCAGGTTGCAACGCACTGCGAGCTGGCTGGGTCGGCAGCAGGGGACCTGAGCCTGATCTTCGCGGGCCTGACCGAGGCCGCGGATACCGGCACGCCCTGGGCACAGGAGTGGCTGCCCCGGCTACAGGCAGCTTGCGCGCAGGCGGTCGCGGCGGACGCCGCGCTCTTGCACGATGACGCGACCCCGATCCGGCCGCTGCGTATCTACGGTGAGCTCACCGGCCTGCTCGGGGCCGATGCCGTGGTCATCGGGGACGGCGGCGACTTCGTGAGCTATGCCGGCAAGTACATCGAGCCACAGTTGCCCGGCGGCTGGCTTGACCCTGGCCCGTACGGATGCCTCGGGACCGGGCTTGGCTACGCCATCGCGGCCCGGCTGGCCAGGCCGGCCGCGCAGGTCGTCCTGCTGCTCGGCGACGGCGCGGCCGGGTTCTCCCTGATGGACGCTGACACCCTGGTCCGGCACGGCCTGCCAGTAGTGATGATCTGCGGCAACAACGGCATCTGGGGCCTCGAGAAGCACCCCATGCAGGCCCTGTACGGCTACGACGTCGCGGCGGAACTGCAGCCGGGCTGTCGCTATGACCAGGTCGTGACCGCGCTGGGCGGCTCAGGCGAGCTGGTCACCGAGCCGGATTGCATCGGGCCGGCGCTGCGGCGTGCCTTCGACTCAGGCGTTCCGTATCTGGTCAACATCATCACCGACGCCGCTGACGCGTACCCGCGGTCCACCACGGGAGTGTGAGCCCGGCGGGCCAGGGCTCGCGAGACAGTGCTTGCGAGACAGTGCTTGCGAGACAGGGCTTGCGAGACAGTGCTTGCCCGGGCCAGTCCTCGCGCGGGCCAGTCCTCGCCCGGACGAGGGCGCCGCCGAGATGTGCCGTCGGGTCAGCGCCGCTCGGGCGGCAGACCGAGTGCCCGGGCAAGGCCGGCCAGCAGCCCGGTAACAGGCCGGGCCGGCGGAACGCTGCCGCACCAGTCCTGCGGCGGCCTGACGTCGTTGCACCAGCCGGGGTCGGGCGCGCTACCGCCACACCAGTCGCCGGGCAACCGGTGCGATTCGCCGCCGCGTCCTGCGGGCCGCAATCCTGCCATGTGTTCCCGCCTCCCCGAGCGAGTCCCTCACTTCAGTATGACCGGCCGCGCCACGATCCCGGAACAGCCTTTACTGGATGATCGCGATGAGGTCGCCCTCCTGGACGACGTCGCCCTCAGCGACGGCCAGCTTGGTGACAGTTCCGGACTCCTCGGCGAGTACCGGGATCTCCATCTTCATGGATTCCAGGATCACCAGGGTGTCGCCGTCGTCGACGGAATCTCCCTCGGCCGCCACGACCTTCCAGACGTTCGCCACCATCTCCGCGCGAACCTCGCTCATATACCCTCCTGCTTCGTCGCCGCAGCCGACCGGATGCGCACCATCATCGCCTGCTCACGCCGTTTCACGGGCGCAGCCGGCTCACCAGCGACGTGTCATAATCGCCGCTGACAAACTCTGCGGAAGCTAGCAGCTCCGCATGGAACTCCAGGTTGGTCCGCAGGCCGCTGATGCCGAACGCGGCAACCGCGGCCCTGGCCCGCTCCAGCGCCTGGGCCCGGTCCGCGCCGTGCACGCACAGCTTGGCCAGCAACGGATCATAGAAAGGGGTCACGGTGTTTCCGGCGGTGTAGCCGGCATCCACGCGCACGCCGGCCGGCCGGCTCGTCCCACACAGTGATGGTGCCCGGACTCGGCAGGAACCGCTTGCTGTCCTCGGCGTAGACGCGTAGCTCCAGGGCATGGCCGGAGGGCGTCAACTGGCCGGCGCTGAAGCTGACGTCCTGGCCCTCGGCGATCAGAAACTGCTGTTCGACCAGGTCTATCCCGGTCACCAGTTCGGTCACCGGGTGCTCGACCTGCAGCCTGGTGTTCATTTCCAGGAAGACAAAATCGGCCGCGGCCACGTCGACGAGAAACTCCACAGTCCCGGCACCGAGGTAGCCGACGGTCTGGCAGGCTCGCGACGCCGCGGTCAGCATCCTGGCTCGCAGTTGCTCGCTGATGCCGGGCGACGGCGTCTCCTCGGCTACCTTCTGATGCCGCCGCTGCACCGAGCAGTCACGCTCGCCGAGGGCCAGGACCCGGCCGTCGGGCAGGCCGAGAATCTGCACCTCGACATGCCGTGCTCGCTCGACGTAACGCTCGAGCAAGATGTCCGGGCTACCGAAGAACCGCTCCGCCCGCGACCGCGCCGTCTCGAAGCCCGCCTCGAGCGCCGCCGGGCCGGCTGCTGCGGTCATGCCGATGCCGCCGCCGCCGGCCGAGGCCTTGATCATGACCGGATAGCCGATCTGACTGGCCGCCGCGAGCGCCGCCGCCGCGTCCGCGACCGGCTGCCTGGTCCCGGCCGAGACCGGAACTCCGGCCTGTTCCATCAGGTTCCGGGCGTTGATCTTGTCGCCCATCTGCTCCATCGCGCGGGGCGAGGGACCGATCCAGGTCAGGCCCGCCGCGATCACGCTGGCGGCGAAGACCGGGTTTTCAGCCAGGAACCCGTAGCCGGGGTGAATCGCACGGGCGCCGGTCTGCCGGGCAGCCGCAAGCACCGCGTCGGCGTTCAGGTAGCTGCTAGCTGGCTGGGCCGGGCCGATCAGCACCGCCTCGTCGGCCTCGGCCACGAAGGGCAGGCCGGCATCGGCCTCTGAGTAAACGGCAACAGAGCGGACGCCGAGCTTGCGGGCGGTCGAGATGACACGCCTGGCAATCTCACCGCGATTGGCGACAAGGACCGATTCGAGCACGACCGGCAGCCTACAGCCGGGAGGCCACCCAGCGGCCGGCTACCTCGGCCAGCGCTGCCACCGCCTGGTCGTCATACTCGACCGGATCCAGGCGCAGCCGGTCAAGCGCGGCGGCAGACCGGCTCCGGTCGGTCGAGCTGCCGACCATGTCATCAAACGCGTTCGCCGCCTTGATGATGCGGCTGCCTACCGGCGGCACCGGGTCGTGACCGAGCGCGGGCCAGCTCTGGCAGC
Organism: uncultured Actinomycetota bacterium; assembly: GCA_963713585.1. GTDB lineage: Bacteria > Actinomycetota > Actinomycetes > Streptosporangiales > Streptosporangiaceae > JAJYUU01. Next base: position 285,325 of record CAVQMG010000006.1, read on the forward strand.
GGACCAGATCGGCCACCTCGTCCAGGACGCCGGCCTGCCGGATGACATCTGCCCCCAGTTCGGCGATGCGCTCGGCGTCGTTCGGCGACACCAGCACCGTGGCGCCACCGGGAATCGGGTCACGCAAGGAGAGCTGGCCGATGTCGTGCATGAGCGCCGCGTACTCCAGTGCGAGCAGCTCGGGCTCCGACATCCCGAGACTTCGGCCGACTGCCACGGCCAGCCGGCTGACCCGGCGCGAGTGACCTGCCTCGACGTAGCCCGCTACCTCGGTCACCCGGGCGAGCGAGCGCACGGTCTGCAGATAGGTCGCGCGGATACCGGCGTACCGGCGGAAGGCAACCTGGGTGACCAGCAGCGGACCGATGAAGACCGCGAGCTCGGACAGGCCCATCACCGTGGCACCGAACACGACGATGACGACTGAGGCACCCACCGCGGTGCCGAGTGGGTACTGCAGCCTGATCTCGTCCAGAATCGCCACCGAGAACCTGGCGCCCACATCATCGGCCCGGATCAACGCGCTGACCAGCGTGTCGGTTAGCCAGCCGAAGAACACCAGCAACACGATGACCGCGAAGGCGATTTCCCAGTGCTCCCGCACGAACAAGCGATCCGACACCAGCGGCCGGAAGATGAAAGCCACGCAGGCGACGGCGACCAGCCGGGTGCACATGCCGGTGATGCCCGCCGGACGCCCGGCCGCGACGTGCGGGATCGCGCCGACCATCATGCCGACGGCCGACACCGCGATGACCAGCAGCGCCGACTGGCCCGAGACACTCTCCCCCGGCAAGGTCAGCAGCAGCGCGTAGGACATGGCGCCGACGGTGGCGATCGGCGCCGCCTCACGGCCGCCAGGCAGCTCCAGCCGCAGCAGCTCGCCGAACGCGATGAAGCCGCCGAAGGCCAGAGCAGGCCGCCAGTGAACACCGGTCGCCGACACCCTCGAGGTCGTGTCCAACGCGGTGTTGGCGAACGCCGCGACCACCAGCATCGCCGCTGCAGCCATCAGCAGCAGGCGGCCGGAGTCCAGTGCCTGCCAGTAGGCCAGCCGGTCGGCAGACCTGCGATCGGCAACTGCTCCCGGTGTCACAGAACCTCCACCACGCGCAGCGGCGCGGTTGGGTCGTCGTGATCTTGCACGGTTACTGTCGCCGGATCGGCGGGCGCGGCGGCGGGTGCTGCTAGCGGCCATTCCTCCTCATCCAGTGCGTCGATGAACGCGGCCACGATCAGCGGGTCGAACTGGGTCCCCGACCCACGACGCAGTTCGGCGATGGCCTGGTCGATGGTCTTGGCCTCCCGGTAGGAGCGGGTCGAGGTCATCGAGTCGAAGGCATCGGCGACGGCGATAACTCGGGCGAACTCCGGGATCTCGTGCCCGGCCAGGCCCATCGGGTAGCCGCGGCCGTCGATTCGCTCATGATGATGCATGATCCCGTTCAGCGCCTCGTACAGGAAGCCGATCTCGCGGACGATCTCCAGCCCGCGCATCGGGTGCAGCTGAATGGCCGCGTACTCGTCCTCGGTCAGCGCACCGGTCTTTTGCAGGACCTGAGTCGGCACGCCGAGCTTGCCGACGTCGTGCAGCATCCCGGCGAACCGGATCGCGTCCGCCCGGTCGGAGTTCATGCCGATCTGCCGGGCGATCATCACCGCGCCCTGCGATACCCGGTCACCATGGCCGCGCGTGTAGTAGTCCTTGGTCTCGACCGCCTGGCACAGGGCGTTCATCGTCGCCGAGTACGCACGCTGCTGCTCGGCGAACTGACCCATCGCCCATCTGGCCACGAACAGCGGCACGAGCACCAGCACGGCGGTGAACCAGCCCATCACCACCCACAGCGAGGCGACGATCAGGCCGAGGGACGCGTAACCGAGATCTGATGCCAGCAGCAGCGGCAGGCTGGATTCCAGCCCTTCCTGCTTCAGCATCCGGCCGTCGCGGTTGAGCCGGTGCACGCCCCAGATCAACGCGTGGTTGGCCAGCACGTGCACGGCGGCGGCCCCGGCGAACGGCCAGATGATCTTGGGGAAGTCGTATCGTCCTGGCAAGCCGACAGGCCCGTTCAGGAGTAAGTAGACCTCGCCGGCCGCCAGCCCGGACAGGGCGTGCATGGCACCGTTGAAAAGCCGCTCGGCCAGCCTGAGCTGCCGCCGCAGGCTGAACATCGAGGCGGCCCCAACCAGCGCCGCAGCCATCGGGCCGAGCAGGACGACCGCGGCCAGCGTCGCCGACGAACTCGGTGACCACTTGGTCTGACGGGAGGTCAGCGGCTTCTTGGCCGAGCCGCAGGCAAGAAAGAGGAGTTGCAGGACGACCAGCGTGGAACACCGAGTGACGGATATCGCGGGGCCCGTCCTGGGCTTCGGCCACGAGAACCCCGGTGGCCGCCACGACGAGGCTGATGTAAAGCCACGCGGCCCGCGAGACCATCTCATGACCCCCTCATATGCGGTGCTGGCCGAGAGTCTCTCGCAGTTCCCCTGCGTCACTGGCCTGCATCGCCACTTAGAGTAACGCGGTCACTCACATCCGGTAGGACTCACACCACAATGTCAGCGATTAGTAGTCGCATGACTTCACTACGTTACGGCCAGAGTTGCCGACAGCGTATCCAGGCCCAGGCGGGCCGGGCGTCCTACTCGGCCAGGACCTCGGTGGTCTCGATCTCAGCCCGCACTGCCGCGATCCTGGACAGCACCTTGGTGCGCAGCTCGCCGGGTACCGCTTCCTGGCCGCAGCACTTGTGCACCAGGCGCTTCACCAGCTCCTCCAGGCCGTACTCACGCAGGCACGGCGCGCACTCGTCCAGGTGCTCGCGGATCTGCAGGCAGCCGCTGTCTTCCATCTCGCCGTCGATGTAGGAGTACACCATCGCGAGCACTTCGGTACAGGGCACGTCGTGCGGCTTCCCGCAGCTCATCTCGCGTCCCTCCCTGAGGTCTCGCCATCGGAGGAGTCCGCGGCGGCGGGCGTGGTAGCGAACATGCCTTGCTCGGCCGCATAGTCCGCAAGCAGGTCCCGCAGTTGCCTGCGGCCGCGGTGCAGCCGGGACATAACCGTCCCGATCGGAGTCCCCATGATGTCGGCGATCTCCTTGTAAGCGAAGCCTTCAACATCGGCCAGGTACACGGCCAGCCGGAAGTCCTCCGGCAGTGCCTGCAGCGCGGCCTTGATATCGGAGTCGGGCAGCCGTTCCAGCGCCTCGGTCTCAGCGGACTTCAGCCCGGCCGAGGTATGCGATGCGGCCCTGGCCAGCTGCCAGTCCTCAATCTCCTCGGTGCCGGAACGCTGCGGCTCGCGCTGCCGCTTGCGATAGGTATTGATGAACGTATTGGTCAGGATCCTGAAGAGCCAGGCCTTCAGGTTCGTACCTGCCTGAAACTGGTGAAAAGAGGCATATGCCTTAGCGAACGTCTCCTGCACCAGATCCTCGGCATCAGCCGGGTTGCGGGTCATCCGCATTCCGGCTGCGTACAGCTGATCCAGGTATGGCAGCACGTCATGCTCGAATCGCTGACTGCGCTGCTCGAGTGTCTCGGGGACCGGACCCACCCCTTCCGGAGTCGAGGGCTGCAGCCGAACGGGCTGCAAGCCGCCTCGCCGGGAGGATACAACCCCGACCGCGACGCGATCGCGTTCGGGCGCCCTGGACTGGCCAGGACGGGTAGGGCAGCTGGCTATTGACACGTGCGGTGAAACACGATCTCCCGCGCCTTCATTCCGCCCCCTGGCCAGCCTGCCTCCCGGCCTGCCACCGGCTGGCCGCGGATCTCAGCGGCGCAGCCGGTCCCGCTTGCCCTGACAGGCCACGCACCTGGCTGCCTCCGGCTTAGCCTCCAGCCGGCCTTCGGCAACCGGCGCGCCGCAGTCCACGCAGGTGCCGTAGGTGCCCAGGTCGATCCGTTGCAGGGCTGCCAGGACGTCCGAGCGCTGCCGCTTGGCCACGGCCAGCACGGCCTGCGACCGCTCGTTCTCGGACAGGTTGGCACCTGCGTCAGCCGGGTCCTGCGGATAGTCGCCGGGCTCTTGATCCCCGGCACCGTTGAGCACGGTGATCGACCGGTCCAGCTCGACGCGGATCTCCTCTAGGCGCTCGCGCGCGGTCATCACATCCATCAGCCCCCGCCTCCTTCCGCGAGATGCCGACAGCACAAAGGGGGAATCAACTGTGCTGTCCGGCCCACAACTTGCTGGCCTAGAACAGCACTCCCGTGCTGTCATCGGCGAAACCCGCGGCGCCAGCGGCGCCAGCCGCGGCCGCGCTTAACGATGCAGCGGTGCTGCCGCTGACCGGCTCGATCAGCCTGGGCCCGTTATTTCGGACCGAGTTGACCTCAGTGGACACCGGGAACGTCCTCAGGCCGGTGGCTGTCGCCGGGTTCAGCAGCGACTTAAGGTCGGCCAGGTCGCCGTTTCCGGGATCGAGCCAGTCGGCCCACCGGTCCGGCTCGATGATCATGGGCATCCGGTCGTGAATCATGCCCAGCTCATCCGGCGCGCTGGTGGTGATGATCGTCGCAGTCCACATCCAGGCTTCGGGGTCATCAGGCGGCACCGCACCATCGCGCCACAGCTCATACAGGCCCGCGAAAGCCAGCGAGCGGCCGTCGCTGCGGCTGATGTAGATCGGCTGCTTAGCGCCGCCGGGCTCCTTCTGCCACTCGTAGTAGCCATCGGCGGGCAGCAGGCACCTGCGCTTGGCGAAGGCGCGCCGGAAGGCCGGCTTCTCGCTGAGGGTCTCAGCCCGGGCGTTGATCATCCGGCTGCCGATCTTGACGTCCTTGGCCCAGAACGGCACCAGCCCCCACCGCACCACGCGCAGCTGCCGCTCGGTGGCTAGAGCTGCGTCCTCCCCCTCGTCCGGCTGGCGGCCGGGATCGTCACGGTCGTCCCTGGACGTCCTGGTGAGCACCGCGTAGACGGGCTTGGTGGGCGCGACGTTGTAATCGGGCGCAAGCGGCTCGGCCACCTTGTCACGCTGCACGCTGAACTCCTCAAGGAGCTCAATGCGCTTGCGCACCGATGCATACCGACCGCACATGTCCTCACCTGACAGCCAACTGATTCGCGGAGTGCAGAATCTGCCAGTTCATTACCAAGAACGGGCTTTGCCAAACCCTGCCGGAATCATTCCGACGCTGCAGCGTCGTGGTGTCTGATTGTCGCGCCACGCGCCCGTCACGTCTACCCGCGATCTGAGCCGATACTCTCTAGCCCATGGACGCCGTGCGGCATGCCGAGGACAGCTGGCTGGCGCCGAGTGCCAGCTCCGCTGTCAGCGCGAGCGTGCGCCTGCCCGGTTCGAAATCGATGACCAACCGGGCGCTGATCCTGGCCGCGCTCGCGGACAGCCCGACGACCATTACGGGCCCGCTGCAGGCTCGCGACACCGAGCTGATGTCGGCCGCCATCGTGGCGCTAGGCGCCACCGTCACCGAGACCAGCGACGATCAGCCGAACGGAACCGGTGCTCCCCACGGCACCACCGGAGTCCCGGCGACCAGTGCCGGGGCCGTCTGGACGGTCATCCCCGGCCGGCCGGCCGGGGAGGTTGTGGTCGACGTGGGCAACGCGGGCACGGTGCTGCGGTTCGTTCCGCCCGCCGCTGCGCTGGCCGCAGGTGATGTGGAGTTCCGCGGCGACCCGCGCATCTCGCAGCGGCCCGTCGGCCAGTTGCTGGCTGGCCTGCGCGAACTCGGCGCCGAGATCAATGACGGCGGCCGCGGGGCCGTGCCGTTTACCGTCCGCGGCCGCGGCCAGGTTCGCGGCGGCGAGGTCACGCTCGATGCCTCCTCCTCCTCGCAGCTGGTGTCCGGGCTGATGCTCGCCGCGCCTCGTTATGACCAGGGCGTGCGGATCCTCCACCGGGGAGACCGCATCCCGTCGGCCCCGCATATCGCCATGTCGGTCGCGATGCTGACCGCGGCCGGCGCGGAGGTAGAAACCGCCAGTTCCGGCGGCGGCAGCCAGCCGGTGCCCGACTCCTGGCATGTCCGGCCGGGTCGGCTGGCCCCTGGCACCGTGACGATTGAACCCGATTTGTCCAACGCGGCCCCGTTCCTGGCTGCTGCCCTGATAACCGGGGGCCAGGTGACAATCCCCGGCTGGCCGGCCGTGAGCCTGCAGGCAGCCGGGCAGATCCTTAGCGTGCTCGAGCAGCTAGGCGGCCGGGTCCGGCCGACGGCCGACGGGATGCGGATCGAGGGCACCGGCCGGATCCGCGGCATCACCGCCGACCTGCGGGACATCAGCGAGCTCGCGCCGGTGCTGACCGCCGTCGCGGCCGTGGCGGACGGGCCGTCGGAGTTCACCGGGATCGGGCACATGCGGCTGCACGAGAGCGACCGGCTGGCGGCGCTGGCGGCCGAGATCGGCGCGCTCGGCGGTCAGGTGACGGAGCTGCCGGACGGGCTGGCCATCCGGCCGCGCCCGCTGCGCGCCGGGCCGCAGCCCTTTGACAGCCACGACGACCACCGCCTGGTCATGGCGGCCGCGGTGCTGGGCCTGGCCGTGCCCGGCCTGCGCGTGTCGAACGCGGCCACGGTCCGCAAGACCTTCCCTGAGTTCAGCACCCTGTGGCAGCAGATGCTGGGTGAGCCCGCGGCCGGGCAGGCGCCCTGAGCCGCCCGGGCAGCCACTCGAGGCTGGACGAGGACGACGTCAGGGTCAGGCCGGGCAAAGGGTCGCGGCCACGGACCAGGCGGCGGCCTGCGCATGAGAACGCGCTCGACGCCTTCGTCACCGCCGTGGACCGGGGCCGGTACCGGTGCTGGACCGGCGAGCGGACGATTACGGCGATGAAGGCCCGCGAGCTCGGCCGCGGCGGAATCGTGGTCGGCGACCGGGTCAGCCTGGCCGGGGACGTATCGGGTCAGCCGGGCAGCCTGGCCAGGGTGGTCAGGGTGCAGCCGCGCAGTTCGGTCCTGCGCAGGTCGGCCGAGGACGACGACCCGACCGAGCGGGTGGTCGTCGCGAACGCCGACCAGCTGGTGATCGTGACGGCCCTGGCTGACCCGCCGCCGCGGCCGCGGCTCATCGACAGGTTTCTGGTCGCGGCCTATGACGCCGGGCTGGAGCCGCTGCTGTGCCTGACCAAGGCTGACCTCGCCTCACCCGATGAGCTGCTCGCCGCCTACCGGCCGCTGGGCGTTCGCTCGATCGCGCTGAGCAGGCCGTTCGGGGCCGGACTCGATGATCTGCGCGCCCTGCTGAGCGGCCGGATCAGCGTGCTGGTCGGGCACTCGGGTGTGGGCAAGTCGACGCTGGTGAACGCGCTGCTGCCGGAGGCTGACCGGGCCGTCGGCACGGTCAACCTGGTCACCGGCCGGGCCGGCACACCTCGTCCTCCGCCGTGGCGCTGCCGCTGGCCGGGCAAACACAGATCAGCTCGGGGCCCGGTCGCGAGCCGCGAGGCGATCCATCCGCTGGCGGCTGGATCATCGACACGCCCGGCCTGCGCAGCTTCGGCCTCGCGCATGTCGCGCCCGACCAGGTGATAGCCGCGTTTCCTGAGTTCGCCGACGTCATCACCGATTGCCTGCCCGGTTGCAGCCACCTCGGCGACGGCTGCGCGCTGGACGCCTGGGTGGCCGAGCACGGCGGTCCGGCCGAAGCCGCCCGGCTGGATTCGCTGCGCCGGCTGCTGCGCAGCCTGGAGGGTATGCCCGAGCCCGGCGATGAAACGGGCCAGGCCGACTAGCCTGCCAGGCCGACTTCCGGCGATGCGCAGCCGCCGCCAGGGACCACGGTTATGGCTCGTGCCGCAAGATGACCTGCCTGGCCAGTTCCTGGGCGGCCGGCAGGTCAGGGCAACTGGCCAGGTCACCCGTGTCCGCTGCGGACGCGTACCCGACCGCGCAGCCCAGCGCCATCGCCTCCGGCAGGGCCAGCCCGCGCAGCAGACCCGCGAACAAGCCGGCATCGAAACAGTCACCGGCGCCGGGCCACTCCCTCGCGGCGGTCCGGTTGGCGGCGGCCGGCGGCCGGGCGTAAAACACTGACGCTCCTGCCAGGCACATCGCAGCCCCGGCCCCGAGCTTCACCGTGATGCTGCGGTCCGCGGCCGTCAGTGCCGCCGCGGCCGCCTGGACCGAGGCAGCCCCGCTGATCGCCACCGCCTCCGGCCCGGTCGCTAGCAGCACGTCGCACTGCCGGAGCACGCGATCGAGCTGCCCGGCGTCCCGGACCGGGCACGACTGTCCGGTACCGCACTCAAGGGACGTCGTGGTTCCGCCAGCCCGTGCGGCCTTGAACATGGCCGCCAGGCCGGGTCCGAGCGATCCCTGCAGCCGGAAGTACGAGCTGACGTGCACGTGCCGGGCTCCGGCCAGCAGCATGCCGGGAACATCCGCCGTGGTCAGGGCACTGGCGCGCCAGTCGGGGCGTCGTCGCGGATCGCCACGCCGCTGATGTTGACGCCCTCGCGGGCAAGCTCGCTGAGCATGAAATGCCCGGCCGGGTCATCGCCGACCGAAGCCACCAGCGCGACTCGCAGGCCCAGCCGCGCGGCTGCCACCGCGGTGATCGCGGCCGAGCCGCCGATCATTAACGGTGAGTCCGCCACCACCGCGCCGGGCTCGCAGTCTCCCAGGATCAGCAGGTCAGTCAACTGCCCGGCCCGGTTCCATCGCTGCACCCCGTCACTGGCTCGCCCTGGTCACGTCACGAATGTCTTAATTCAAAGCCATCGCCGCGCGAAAGGAGCGGCAATGCGCAACCCCACAACCTTTTGTGACCGGAACGTGGCCGTGCGTCGCCAGTGCCGTCCGCAAGCTGGTCAGGCCGGCCATGACGCGATGGCAGTCGCCGCGGCCAGCGCCTGCTGCCGGTCCGCCGCCACCAGCCCGATCCTGGTCCGGCGGTCGAGCAGGTCAGCCGCGTCGAGCGCGCCCTCCCGCTGCATCGCGAAGGCCAGCTCGGCGCCGGTGATGCCGGCCGCGACGTGCTCGGCCAGGCCGGGCTCGGCCTGCGCCAGCGCGAGCACGTCCGGCGCCTCGGTGCCGTACCGGGCCACCAGCCTGGCCGGGGCGCGGATGGCCGACAGCTGCGCCCGCGGCGCGGCACCGACCAGCGGCAGCCGCATCGTGGTGCAAGCCCGTGCCGCCCGGCCGGCCAAAGCGGGCCGGGCCACGGCTGCGTCGACGGCATCTTGCGCCATCCGCCGGTAGGTGGTCAGCTTGCCGCCGACCACGGTGACCGGACCGTCCGCCGGGTTCAGCACGGTGTGCCGGCGGGACAGGTCCGCGGTGCTGCCGGCCTGGCCCGACAGCAGCGGCCGCAGTCCGGCGAAACTGCCGGCCACGTCGCCGCGGCCCAGCGGCACCTGCAGGACTGAGCTGATCGTGGTGAGCAGGAAGCCGATCTCGGCCTCGGTCGGCTGCGGCACCTCGGGCGGCTCGCCGTCGGCAGGCTCATCGGTCAGGCCGATGTAGACCCGCTCTTGTCCTGGCACCGGCAGCGCGAACACGAACCTGGCCCGCTCCCCCGGCACCGGCACCGTCAGGCCTGCCCGCAGGCCTGGCAGCGCGGCCGCGTGCAGCACCAGGTGAGTACCGCGGCTGGGCCGCAGCGCGACGCCGGGGACGAGCCCGCCGGCCCACACGCCGGCCGCGTTGATCACTACCCGGGCGGCGAGGTGAACCGATGATCCCGTCAGCCGGTCGGTGAGGACAGCACCGCTGCCGGTCAGCCCGGTGGCCTCGCACCTGGTCAGGATCACCGCCCCGCGCGCCGCGGCGGTGCGCGCGATCGCGACGACCAGCCGGGCGTCGTCAGTCAGCTGGCCGTCGAATGACAGCAGTCCGCCGGACAGCCCGGCTCGCAGGCCCGGCACGAGCTCGCTGGCCTGCCCGGTGGTCAGGGCCCGGGCCGGCGGCAGCAATCCGCGGCCCGTCCAGGCCAGCGTCTTAAGCAGGTCGCCCGCCGCCAGTCCGGCCCGAGCCTGGAACCGGTCAGCGCGGCTCAGCTCCGGTGCCAGCGGCAGCATCATCGGCAGCGTCCGGCACAAGTGCGGGGCGATCGCGGACATGATCCGGCCCCGCTCCACCGCGCTCTCGTACGCGACCGCGACGTCGCCGTGCGCGAGGTAGCGCAGACCGCCATGCACCAGCTTGGAGCTCCACCGGCTCGTGCCGCTGGCCAGGTCAGAGCGCTCGGCCAGCACCACCGAGAGCCCGCGCGCAGCCGCGTCCAGCGCCACCCCGGCGCCGGTGATGCCGCCGCCGACGACGAGTACATCGGTCACCGGGTCGTCCGCGAGTGCCGCGAGCTCCCGCTCGCGCCGCGCTGCGTTCAGCGCCGAGCCCGTCATGCTGCCGCCTCCGGCCGCAGGTACCGGTCGAGCAGGTCGGCGAGCTCGGCATCCACCCGCTGCGTCCCCGCCGCCGATGCCGCGACCCGGCCGGAGAACACGAACGACTGCACGGTCAGCAACACCATCAGGGCCAGCATCTGCGGATCTCCGGCCCGGACCGAGCCGTCGCGCTGGCCGTCTGCGATGCACTCGGCGGCGAACTGCAGCGCCAGCCGCTGGCCGGTGCCGAGCCGGTCGAAGATGTAGGGCTGCAGCAACTCGGGATCGACATCGATGATCTTGCGCAGCAGCGGGTGCCCTCGCAGCGTCCCCACCACGGCCACCAGGTAACTCACCGCGAACTCGCGGACTGTGCTGAATCCAGCCAGGTCAGGCTGGGCTGCCGCGAATGCGGCCAGCCATTCCCGGGTCATGACGTCGGCGACCAGCGCGGTCAGATCCGGCCAGCGCCGGTACACGGTGGGCCGGCTCACCCCGGCCCGGCGCGCGACGTCTGACAGCGAAGTACGGCGCACGCCGAAGGCCAGGACGCAGTCGGCAGCCGCATCCAGGATGGCGGTCTCAGTGACGTCCGGCTGCGTAATGTCCGGCTGCGTAATGACCGGCTCAGGAACTTCCGGCCCGGTAACGTCCGGCTCAGGAACGTCTGGTCCAGGAACTCCAAGCCCGGTAACGTCCCGCTCAGCCGCCTCAGGCTGGCTAACCTCCGGCCCGCCGGCCCGCGGCTCGGCAGACTCTGCGATGGGCCTCGGCATCCGTCTCCAAACCTCGTTACAGATTGACGTTTACTGTAAGATTACCAACCTATGAACGACAGTCCGCAAGCTCCGGCCGCACCTGGCGAACCGTTGGAGCCGATGCCCTGGGGCGCCTGGGGCAGTCCGCGTCCGCTGCCGCCCCAGGTGCGCGACTTGCTCGTCCAGTTCCTCGGCCTGACGCCGGACCCGGCACCGCCGGTCTCGCTGGACGACGTAGTCCTGCCGCCGACCCGGCTCGGCCAGGCGGCGCTAGCCGACCTGCGGCAGGCAGCGGGCCCCGATGCGGTACACGAGGGCCGGGCCGGACGGCTGCGGCACACCGGCGGCAAAAGCACGACCGACCTGCTGCGCCGGCGGGCCGGCGATGCCTCGCACGCTCCGGACGCCGTGCTGACCCCCGGCTCGCATGACGCGGTGCTCGCCGTTCTGACGGCGGCCGAGCGGCACCAGGTCGCGGTCGTCCCCTTCGGCGGCGGCACCAGCGTGTCTGGCGGCGTGGAGGCTCTTGACGGCGGGCGCACCGCGGTCATCGCGCTGGACCTGCACCGGATGAGCGAGCTGGTCAGCGTCGATGCCGTGTCGCTGACCGCGACCATGCAGGCCGGCCTGCCCGCGCCCCGCGCCGAGGAGCTGCTGGCCGGGCACGGGCTAATGCTGGGGCACCTGCCGCAAAGCTTCGAGCACGCCACCATCGGCGGCTTCGCTGCTACCCGGTCCGCGGGCCAGGCGTCTGCCGGTTACGGCCGGTTCGACGACATGGTGGTCGCTCTGCGCGCTGCTACCCCGCGCGGCTCGCTTGCTGCCGGCCGCGCGCCCAGATCCGCCGCCGGTCCCGACCTGCGCCAGCTGTTGCTCGGCTCCGAGGGCACATTCGGCGTCATCACCGAGGTCACCGCTGTGGTCCGACCGCTGCCCGAGACAGTGTCCGACACGGCCTGGCGGTTCGCCGGTTTCGAGGCCGGCGCCGCCGCGCTGCGTTCGCTGGCCCAGGCCGGTCCCGGCCTGATCACGATGGCCCGGCTGTCGGATGAGACCGAGACCCTGGTCGCCGGACTGACCGGCGGGCATCGCAGCAGCGGCTGCCTCGCGGTCATCAGCATCGAGGGCACCCGCATCTCAGTACCATGCCGCGAGCAGCAGGTGGCGGCCATCCTGCGCGCGCACGGCGGCGAGGCCGCCGACCCTGAGCTGGTCGCCGGCTGGCGCCAGAGCCGGTTCGACGCGCCGTACCTGCGGGACACGCTGCTGGCCGCCGGGGCGCTGGCCGAAACACTGGAAACCGCGACGAGCTGGACCCAGCTCGCCGGGCTGTATGCGGCCGTCCGCGCCGCGCTCACGGCCGCGCTGACCACGGCCGGGCCGCCGCCCGTGGTGATGTGCCACATCTCGCATGTCTATCCGGCGGGCGCGTCGCTGTACTTCACCGTGGCAGTCGCGCAGGCGGCCGACCCGGTGGCACAGTGGGCCGCTGCAAAGCGGGCCGCGAGCGAAGCAATCATGAGCGCAGGCGGCACCATCACCCACCACCATGCCGTCGGGCTGGACCACCGGGATTACCTCACCGCTGAAATAGGCCGACTCGGCGTCGAGATGCTGCGCGCGGTGAAGTCCGTCCTGGACCCGGCCGGAATCATGAATCCCGGCAAGCTCATCCCGCCGGCCGGTTGACTGCCCGGACGGCCAACTGCTCCCCTGCCATGGCAGTACGGGGTACTAAGCGCTAGCGTTGCCGGCCATGGCGGGTTTTGACGGCGACCTCGGGTTCGCGCATGTCCTGGCGGATGCCGCGGACGACATCACGCTGCGCCGGTTCCGAGCGCTTGACCTGCACGTCGATTCCAAACCCGACCTAACCCCGGTGAGCGACGCCGACCTGGCGGCCGAAGAGTCGCTGCGGAATGTGCTGAGCCGGGCCAGGCCGCGCGACGCCATGCTCGGCGAGGAGTTCGGCCGGACCGGCTCCAGCCAGCGCTGCTGGGTGATCGACCCGATCGACGGGACGAAGAACTACGTGCGCGGCGTGCCGGTATGGGCCACGCTCATCGGTCTGATGGACGAAGACGAGGTCATCGTCGGCGTCGTCAGCGCGCCGGCACTCGGCCGCCGGTGGTGGGCTGCCCGCGACGGAGGTGCCTGGACCGGCAAGAGCATGACCAAGGCGACAGCGTGCAAAGTATCGCGAGTTAACCGGCTGGCCGATGCCTCTTTCTCCTACTCAGGGCTGTCGACCTGGGAGAAGGACGGGCGGCTGCCCGAGCTTCTGGGCCTGGCCAGCAGGGTCTGGCGGACTCGCGCTTATGGTGACTTCTGGTCTCATATGCTCGTCGCCGAGGGCGCCGTTGACGTCTCGGCCGAGACCGATGTCAAGCTGTGGGACCTGGCCGCGCTGCAGATCATCGTGGAAGAGGCCGGCGGCGCGTTTACCGACCTTAACGGCACACCGCGGCCCGACCTGGGCAGCGCCGTCTGCACCAACGGGCTGCTGCACTCGGAGGTGCTCAGCCTGCTGGCTAGCCAGAATCAGGACTTGCCCTGAGCCCAGATCGGGCGGATGCTGGACAGCACTGGCAATCACAAGCGCACAAGCGGTCCGGGTGTTTCGCTATGATCTGCGCGCCTTGGCTGTCGCCGCGCTACTCCTGGTCCCGGCCGGGAACCGTGGCCTGATGCGAGGAGCGATACAGCATGAATGTTCGGGACGGAATGACCAAGGTGGTGCTCAGCGTCGGGCCCGCGCACAGCCTGCGCGAAGCTGCCCGGCTGATGTCAGGTCAGGGCGTCGGTGCCGCTGTTGTCGTTGATCATGAGCAAGCCGGGATCGGGATCTTGACCGAACGCGACGTCCTGGACTCGGTTGGCGCGGGCCAGAACCCGGATACCGAAATGGTGGCAGACCACCGGACTTCGGACGTGGTGTTTGCATCGCCCGACTGGACCCTCGAGCAGGCCGCCTCGGCCATGTCCAAAGGTAACTTCCGGCATCTCATCGTCATCGAGGGCAACGAGGTGACCGGGCTGCTGTCCATGCGCGACATCGTGCGCTGCTGGTCGCAGGCGGGCGTCGCAGTCTCAGCCTGAGCCGGGCTGCCGGTACATCTCAGGCGCAAGCGGGTAGGAGTCAGTTGCGGGCGCAGTTGCGCCCGTGCTAGGCCCTGCAATCTGAGTGAGGCCCTGGTGCGGCTTGCCGGAGTTGTCGCGCTGGTCACCGGCGCCTCATCAGGTATTGGCGCGGCCACAGCTGCCGCGCTGGCCAGGACCGGGGCGACCGTCGTGATCTCGGGCCGTGACGCGCAGCGATTGCGAGCCGTCGCGGGGCAGACCGGAGCCGTCGCGATCGTGGCCGATCTGGCTAGTCCCGGCGGCCCGCAGCAGCTGGTCGAGGCCGTGCTCGCCGCGGTGGGCCGGGTGGATGTGCTGGTCTGTAATGCGGGCGCCGGCTGGGCCGGGCCGATCAACGAGCTGACCGGCGCCAAGGCGCACGAGCTGGTGTCGGTGAATCTGCTGGCGCCGATCCAGCTGGCCAGCTTGCTCGCGCCTGCCATGGCTGAGCGCGGCTGCGGACGACTGGTGTTCGTCTCCTCCATCGCGGGCGCGACCGGGGTCCGCCATGAGGCCGCGTACGCCGCCACGAAAGGCCGGCCTCAACGTCCTCGCCGAAAGCCTGGGCTACGAACTGGCCGATCGTGGTGTCGGCGTGTCAGTGGTGCTGCCCGGCGTGGTGCAGACCCCGTTCTTCAGCCGCCGCGGTAAGCCGTACGAGCGGCGGCATCCCGCGCCGATCCCGGCCGACCGGGTCGCAGCGGCCATCGTGCGCGCCGCTGAGCACGATCTCCGCGTGGTCTACGTGCCGGGCTGGCTGCGGTTCCCGGCCTGGCTGCACGGGACCGCACCGCGCACCTACCGCGCCCTGGCAGCCAGGTTCAGCTGATCGCGCCCGGCGGCCTTTCCGCGGCTGCCGGGCGATGCCGCTCCGGGTAGCCTGACGGCCAGCAGCGCTGCCGCCGCCACGACCGCAATCGAGCAGTTCAGTGCAGTGGTCAGACCGAGCGGGGTGACCAGCGCGCTGGCCAGGCCGGCCCCGGCCAGCGTGGCTGCCATCTCGACCGTGCTGCAGACGGAACTGACCCGTCCTACCGCGCCCGCGGCTGCCCGCCGCTCCACCAGGACCCCGCGCACCATCAGGAACGCGCCCCCGGTCAGGCCGATCAAGGCGATAAACACCAGGCAGCCGGCGGCCTGGTGCCAGCCGAAAAATCCGGCGAAAGCGGCTGTCGCCGCGGCCAGCAGCGCGGTCACCGCGCGCCGCAGCCGCGGGCTGTCGGCTGCCTTCCGGCCGAGGTAAGCGCTGCCCAGGTAGCCGGCCCCCAGGACCGAGAACAGCACGCCGACAACGGCGGCTCCGTCGTGCAGGCGCGATACCACGTAGGGCACCAGCAGTGCGGTCAGTGCCCCGTTGCCGAGCAGGAACAGCGCGGACACACCGAGCAGGACCCGCAGCACCCGGTCGGCGAACAAAGCCGCCACGCCGGACCGCAACTCATCGATGAAGCGCCTGCCTGGCCGCTCGCGCGGGCCGGCGGGCGCTGAGTCGCGCGGCATGGCCGCCACGAACACCGCCGAGGCCAGGTAGCTCGCCGCATCGATCGCAGCCACTAGCTGGAACCCGGCGAGCAGGTACAGTGCGCCGCCGGCTGGCGCTCCAGCCAGCCGGACGATGCCGCCGCTCACGGAGTACCACGCGTTGGCGCTGCTCAGATCGGGGCCGCGACCCGTGATCGCGGGCAGCATCGCACTATGAGCCGGGGCAAAGAAGGCGCCGAGCAAGTTCTCCAGGAAGAGCAAAGCCAGCAGCACCGGCACCTGACCGCGGTGCGAGACCAGGATCATCGCTGCCACGCAGGCGGCCCTCAGCACGTCGACGGTGATCATCGTGGTGCGATGACTCCACCGGTCAGCGAAGACGCCTGCCACCGGGCCGATCAGCAAGACCGGCAGGACCTCGGCGACGAAGGCCAGGCCGGCGTCTCGCGCGGATCCGGTCAGGTGCAGAACGTAGACCGGGACGGCCACGACGAGCAGCCAGTTACCCGTTCCGGAGAGCAGCTGTCCGGTCCACAGCAGCCCGAAGGCCCGGTTCCTGACGATGATCGTCTCGCGGAAGGCTGGCGCTCGCCAGCGCCGCCGGGCGGCCGGTACTGTCATTCTGACAAGATACTCATCACATAAAGTGTTCTGTCAAGATAGAGTGGCAGCATGCCTGACGTCGCGACGCTCGGACACCGGTTGCGAGCACTAAGAGCAGCCTCCGGCCGGACGGTGGCCTCGGTTGCCGCGCAGGCGGGCCTGTCGGTGCCGTACATCGCCAACCTGGAGAACGGCCGCGGCAATCCGACGGTCGCAGCACTTGACCGTCTCGCCGCCGCCCTCGGCACCGGCCTGCAGATCAGTCTGGCCCCGGCCGCAGCGGCCGCGGCTCCGGTGCCCGCGGACATGCCGTCCTCGCTGGTACGGCTCGGCCGCACCGCGCGGTTCCAGCACGATGCCCGCCTGCTCGCCGATGCGCTCGGCATGGATCATCGGGACCTGTCGGCATCGCTGATCGCCGCGCTGTCCGGGCTCGGCGGCCTGCTCGGTGCCGACCCTGGCGAGGCCGGCTGGCACCGGTTGCTAGACGCCCTGCTGCTGATCGTCCTGCATCCGGCGCCTGGCTGACGCGTGCAACTCTGCCGGGGCGCTCCTGCCCGCCCTGGCCGCCCTACTGCCTTGCCGGCCCTACTGCCTTGCGGGCCCTGCTGCCGCCGCGGTGGCCTACCGCTTACCGGCCCTGCTGCCTAACGGCCGGCCATCACGGCGACGGTCTCGGCCAGCCGCATCGAGTATCCGGCCTCGTTGTCGTACCAGGCCGCGACCGACATGAGGTCACCGTCGAGCACCGCGGTCAGCGGCAGGTCGACGATCGAGGACTGGTCTCGCCGACGATCCGCGCCGAGGCCCAGCCCTCGTGCAGCACGCCGATGATGCCCGCCAGCGGGCCGTTTGCGGCCGCGGCGGCGAAGGCCTCGTTGAGCTCGGCAGCGGTGGTCGGCGTGCTGACCCGACCGTCAGCTCGACGATGCTGCCGGTGCGCACCGGCACCCGGTACGCCTTGCCGGTCACGTTCAGATCGGGCCAGATGAAGCCGAGCGCCTTGGCCGCGCCTGACGACGACGGGATGATGTTCTCGGCTGCGGCCCAGGAGTCGCGCCGCTCCTTCATCGGCTGGTCGGTCAGCGACTGCGTGTTGGTGTAGGCGTGCACGGTGGTGAAGAAGCCATCCTTGATGCCGACCGTGTCCCGAAGCACCTTGATGACCGGCGCCAGCGCGTTGGTCGTGCAGCTTGCCATGCTGACGATGCGATGCCGGTCTGGGTCGTACTAGTCCAGGTTGATGCCAGGCAGCAGCACCGCGTCGCAGTCCTGCAGCGTCTTGCTCGGACGCGCTGACCAGCACCCTGCTGGCGCCGGCGTCCAGATGCGCCTGCGCGCCCGCGCGGACGGTCGCCCGGCCGGTGCAGTCCAGCACGACCAGGTCGACGCCGAGGGCCTTCCAGTCGGGGGCGCTGACTGCCGCGCGTCGATCCAGCCGATGGTCGCGTCGCCGATGACCAGGCCGTCGGCCTCGGCGCTGACCGGGTCCCGCCAGCGTCCGTAGTTGGTGTCAAATTCGAACAGGGGAGCCATCGCGTCGGCCGACGCGATGTCCACGATGCCGACGGCGTGAAGAGCTTCGCGCTCAGTCCCGGCCTTCACCGCTGACCTGCCGATCCGGCCGAATCCCACGACCGCAACCTTCGACATTCAGGCTCCCTTTCTCTGCTTAGCGCTCGCCGGGTCGGCGCCGCCCGAGGCCTCGTCCTGCCACGACCTATGGTATCGGCCGCGCCAAGCCGGCGGAGCGACGGTCGGCGTCGCGTCATGCCCGCCGGTACCGGAGCACCGCGATCGGCATGAAACCACGAGCAGCAGCGCTGACCAGGCCAGCGCCAGCCGACATCGCTGGTCGACCCGGCCAGCAGCGACCGGACCGCGTCGACCATGGGGGTGATCGGCTGGTACTTCGAGAACGGCTGCAGCCAGCCCGGCATCGAGGTGGCCGGCACATACGCGCTGGAGATGAACGCGAACACGAACGCGATCAGCGACATCCCCTGCGCGGCCTGGGCGTTCGGCGCGAACAGCCCCATCACGATGAACACGACCGTGAAGACGACCGCGTACAGCACGCACAGGCCAAGGGCGGCCAGCCCGTCCTGCCAGGTGCCGGGCAGCCGGAATCCGAACAGCAAAGCCGAACGCGGCCGTAGTCAGGATCGACCAGACGTTGGTCGACGAATCGGCGAGCGTCCGCCCGAGCACCAGCGAGTACCGGGATACCGGCAGCGACAGCAGCCGGTCGGTGAATCCCTCCGCCTTGTCCTCGGCCACCGCCACGGCGATGCCGCCGCCGGTGAACAGCACGATCGAGGCCACGTACGAGGGCACCAGGAAGTCGACGTAGCTGGTCGCGACCAGCGTGGATGGCGCCGCCCGAAGACGTAGCGGAAGCTGAACAGGAACATGGCGGACTGGACGATGGCCATGATGCTCAGGCCCTGGCGTCCGGAAGTACTTACGCAGCGCCCGCAGCGGCGACCTGGCAGCGGACGGCGCGGCAATGCCGGGCGTGCGGCGGCTGGGCTGCGGTGATTGCCTGATGTCATGGTCATCGTGTGCTCCTGATGGTCTGGCCGGCCTGGCAAGCTCGGCTGCGCCTCGTCGTCGGTCAGGGCCAGGAACACCTCGTCCAGCGTCGGCCGCCGCAAGCCGATCTCGTCGACCTGGATCGCAGCCTCCGCCAGGCGTGCGATCACCGCGCGCCAGCACTGCGGCCGCCCGGCGGCGGGCCGGCGCTCACGTGCCGCCCGCCGGTCTCGAGCCGCGCCGCGGAGCCGGTGACCTGTTCGGCAGGCGCCCGGCGGCCATCGCGCTAGCCGGGTCGGCGACGCTGCACCTCGATGACGTCTTGGCCGATGCTGGCCTTCAGCTCGCCGAGGGTGCCGGAGGCGATCACTCGGCCGTGATCGACCACGACAACCTGATCGGCTAGCTCATCCGCTTCGTCCAGATAGTGCGTGGTCAGCAGGATGTCAGTGCCCGAAGCGGCCAGGCCGCGGACCGCGTCCCAGACCTCGCGCCGGCTGACCGGGTCCAGCCCTGTGGTCGGCTCGTCCAGGAGCAGCAGCCGCGGGCCGCCGACCAGGCTCGCACCCAGGTCTAGCCGGCGGCGCTGACCGCCCGAGTAGGTGCTGCTCCGCCGGTCGGCGACCTCGTCGAGGCTGAGCTGGCCGATGACGGTGCTGGCAGCGCGCCGCGCAGCGGCGCGCCCATGACCGAACAACCGCGCGGTCATTTCCAGGTTCTCCCGGCCCGTCATCGTCGGCTCGACCGCGGCGAACTGGCCGGCCAGGCCGATGTCACGCCGGACGCTCACCGCGTCCCGCACGACGTCGCGCCCGCGGACCAGCAGCCGACCGCTGGTCGGCCGGACCAGCGTCGCCACCGTCCGCACAAATGTGGTCTTGCCAGCGCCGTTTGGTCCGAGGATCGCCAGCACCTGGCCGGGCGCCGCAGTGAGGTCGAGCCCGGCCAGCGCCGTGACCTTGCCGAACCGGACGGTCAGCCCCCGTGCCTCGAGCAGCGGGGCGGTGCCCGGCTGCGCTGCTTTACCCGGCTGCGCCGCTTTAGCCGGCTGCGCCGCGGCGTCCGGCTGCGTGGCGGCGCTCATCGGCTCGGGTCATCGATCGTCGGGTAGCCGCCCTCGCGCCGCGCCCGGAGCGCGTCAGCGAAGTACTCGCGGCTGCACATGGCGGACAAGATCGCGATGCCACCCCGGTGCACCCGCACCTCGGCCCGGCGCATTTCTCCGGTCAGCACGATGCGGCGGCCGCCTGTCTCGCTCGTGCCGGTCCAGTCCTTGACCCGGCATCTGCCGATGCGCCGGGCGTCGCCATCCTCGATGACCGCGCCGTCGGGCACCAGCAGCTTCACGACCGCGTGGTCGAGATCGAGGCTGATCTCAATATCGCCGTCGGCGATCCCCGGTGAGCGCAGGTCGAGCACGACACTGCCGCGGGAGGCGCGCACATCGAACTGGCGGTCACTGGTCCAGTGACCTAGCCGCTTGACGACAGCGCCGTGCGCGCGCACCCTGGCCGCCTCCGGCAGAGCCTGTGCGGCCAGCAGTTCTGTTCCGGACTTCATGGTGTCTCTCCTCAGCTCACGGCCCGCGGGCCTCACGAGTTATAACGTGAGCTGATAGTAGCTCCGCAACTAGTGTCGACGCAACCTGACTATATGAGACTAGTTGGCCGGCTACTATTCACGCCGGCGGGCCACGCCGCGAACGAGACGTCGAGCTGCGGGACTCCGCGGTTACTAGTCCCCACGGAACTAGTAGAGTGGGCAGATGGATACCGAGTTCCGCTCCTCACCGCTCGCGCTGGCGGTGCTGAGCTTGCTGCACGCGGCGCCACTGCATCCGTACGCGATGCAGCGGCTGATCAAGCTGTGGGGCAAGGACACGGTCATCAACGTGGGCCAGCGAGCCAACCTGTACAAGACGATCAAGCGGCTGGATCAGGCTGGCCTGATCGCCGTCCGGCAGACCGAACGGGACCAGCAGTACCCCGAGCGCACCGTCTACGAGGTCACCGACGCAGGGCGGGCCGCCGTCCAGGACTGGCTGACCGACATGGTGGCGCACCCGCGCAACGAATTCCCGCAATTCCCGGCAGCGCTGTCGTTCCTCATGATGAAGGCTCCGGCCGACGTCACCGAGCTCCTGGCGGCGCGCGCGGCGGCGCTGCGAGCTCAGCTGACGAGCCTGGAGTCGAATCTGACGGGCTATTCAGAGGTGCTGCCGAGAATCGTCCTGATGGACGACGACTATCAGCGCGTCATGCTGGGCGCCGAGCTCAGCTGGCTGGAGGGCGTGCTCGCCGAGCTGCGCTCCGGGGATCTGACCTGGAGTTACGAAGACTTCGCCGCGCTAGCGGAGATCGGGTTGCCCGACGGCGAGCAGCTGGCACCGCCGCAGGGCTAGCCGGCTCGGGTGTCGCCGACGGAATCCGGCGCGGTACGCCTCGCTCGTCCGGCCGGTATTCGCGTGCTGCGTTCACCGCGAGTTTGCGCCGACTTCAGCGTCGAGATCGATCCCCGTCATCTCGGCCAGACCGCCCAGGTAGATCAGCACATCGGCGAGTTCTCACCGAAGTCGGGCAGCCCCCTGCGCCAGGCCGTGAATGCCTCGCTAATCTCCGCCGTCAGCAGGCCGAATTCGAGCGCGACGTCGGTGGTGTTGAATCCCTTGGCCAGCTTGTTGGCCAGGCCTGCCGCTGTGCAGCGGCAATGTCCATGTCGCCTCTCGCCGTAGTCGGCTCACGCCGTTCATCGGACTCGGGCGCGCGGGTCAGGTAGGCCGTCAGGTAGGCGACGTGCGCCGGTCGGTCGCCGCGCCCGGACTTCTACCAGCGGCCGCAGGTGCCCGGCGAACGCTGCGAGCTCGCCGGGCGTCAGTGCCTGGTCGAGCATCTCGCCCAGCGGCGGCACGTGCGGGTTCGGGACGTGCGCAAGAAGCTGTCCCAGGCGACGGGCGATCGAGTGGCATGCAGCTGACCTGCAGGTCGAGTGCTCACCTCGCCGAACCCGGCCTGCTCGGCCAGCCGGACCAGATCGCGGTCGTCGAAATCCAGCATCGGGTCGGCGGCCGCAGGCTGGATCGCTCCGAATCAGCGCAGCTAGCTTCGCCGCGATTCGGCGACCGGGCGGAGGTCATAGCCGAAGAACACGCGCGCGATCGCAGTCCTGCATCAGCGCGTTGATCGGCTCAAGATGCTGATCCGCCCGCCTGGGCGCAGTACCCGGCGGAACTCGGCGAAGGCCGCCGACTTGTCCCGCACGTAGATCAGCACCGATCTGGTAGTCACGACGTCGACCGATCTGTCCGGGACGCCGGTCGAGCTGATCTGCTGATGCTGCACGAAGTCGCACCGGCCCAGCTGTTACCGGCGGCCGCGGCGACGCTGCGGCAGTGATCAAGCAGGCGCGCGAGATATCGGCGAAGATGACGCGGCCGTCCGGACCCAGCCGGTCCAGCGCGCCGAATGCGATCAGCCCGTCACCGGCGCCGACGTCGAGGAGGGTATCGGCCGGTTGCAGCTCGGCCCGGTCGAGTACCTCGTCGCGGACCGCGCGCAGGCTGGCCAGCATCTGCTCCCGGCGGTCCGCGTCGCCACCATGGCGTACATCCAGCAGCCAGCGATGCCATTTGTCGGGAGAGTCAGCCACAGCCCCACATCCTCGCGTCCGGCCGCGACGACGGCAACATCAGCGCCGATTACGCCTGGCCGATCGCCAGGTACCGGTGCTCGTTGGTCACGAACCCCCGGTCGTCGACCCGGCCAGCCAGGATCTTGTTCAGCCCGGCCGCACTCGCGATCGCCGCCGCGCCGTCGAGGTCGGCATGCAGCGGGTCGAGCGCACTGAGCCAGAACACCAGTGATTCGATGTCGCTCACGACGTACTCGACGTCATACTCGGCGAACGCGATCAGCCGCAGCCCGTGCGCGGCGAAGTCGGCCGCGCGGATCGGCGCCGGGCCCGCCGGCTGCCCGGCCGCCGCGCGCACGCAGGCCATATTGCGCTCGCCGACCTGCTGAGTGATGAAGTAGCCGCCCGGCTTGAGATGCTCACGCACCGCGCTCAGATCCACCTCGGCATGGCGGTTCATGATGACATCGAACGTGGCCGCGACGCCCTCGAGCCGTGCGCTGCCCACTGCGAAGCGCAGGTTGCCTGCCGCGGCGGACCGGCTGGCCTGCAGCACCATCTCGGGGTCGATATCCACGCCAAGGCCGCGCGCGAACAGCCCCGCGAGCTCGCCGAACCGCTCGCCGCCGCCGGTCCCGACATCGAGGACCTCGTCGGACGAGCGCAGGTAACGGGCGACGACCTGGCCGTATTCCCACGGCACCGGCTGGCGCACCGCGGTCATGCCGGAGAAGCTCCAGCCCGTGCGTTTCGGCGTCCTGGCCAGTACCGCATTGAGTTCCTGCTGTGAGTAAGAGATCTGCACGGCCGGAAGATACAACATGATCACGAAGAGTTTTCCGTCGCTGAGACGGAGAACTTTACGTCATCACGAATTGCGGTCGATGCCGTCGTAGCGGTCACCCCAGGACGCCTTGCGCGCCGCCTTGTAGAGCTCGCCTTTGCTCTTGCTGACCAGCTCGCGCCTGCTCGTGCCGTCGCTGGCGCACAGGTCGAGCAGGACCAGGCCCTTGCGCTGCTGCGGGCGCCGGACGATGCGGCCGCCGGGCAACTCCAGCGCGGCGACACCCGGCCGGATCGCGGCCACGTAGCTGAACTTTTCGTCCTCATAGGACAACTCGGCCCCCTTGACCTGCCGGTGCACGGCCGAGCGCTGCAGCCGGGCAGCGAAATGACACCAGTCCCCGGCCGCCTGCAGCGGACAGGACTTCTCATGCGGGCAGGGTGCGACCACGGCGAACCCGGACTCCAGCAGTAGTGCCCGGGCGGCCAGGATCCGCTCGTGCCCAGCCGGCGTGCCGGGTTCGACGAACAGCACCGCTGGCGCCGTCGTCGCGGCCAGCCCGACCAGGCGCCCCTGCTGCTGCCCGGTGAGCTCGCCCAGCATGTACGCACTGACGGCCAGGTCCGAGCCGGGTAGCTCCCGGCCGGCGGCTCCGGGCTCATCCGGGCCGGCCGGTAGCTGCCAGGAACGCCAGGCCGCCGCCCGCAGCGCGGCCGATCCGGACCCGGCCAGGATGGCTCGGCCGAGGCTGCTCGCTTCGGCGGACTGCTCGAGCAGGGTAATGCGGCCGACGCTGGCGAGCTCATCGGCGACGGCCCAGGACGCACCGCCAGTTCCGGCCCCGAAGTCCAGCAGGCTGGCCGGCGCCCAGCCGGGCAGTGACAGGCACATCTCGCGCACGGCGAGCGCGGTGGCGGCCGCCGTGGCCGGCATCCGGTAAGCGGCGTACGCAGCCGCGTCGGCGCGGGAGGTCATGACCGGCGCGTCCGGAACCTGGCCCGACCGGTAGGCGGTCATCAGCCGCTGCACCCCGGCGGTGAGGCTCGGGATGCCCGAGCCGCGCAGGCCGGACTGAATCGCTGCGGTCAGCGAGCCGGCGGATCCAGTCACCTGGCTAACCGTAGTTGGCGCCGCGCTTGCATCCGGTCCCCGGCTACAGGCTTACCGTCAGAGCATGGAAACAGTTCAGGGCGACATCGGAGTCCCGGCGGCAGCGGGTTGCACGCTCGACGCGGCCGGACGGCTAGCCAGGGCGGCCGAGTTTGATGAGTTCTTCGCCAGCGCGGTCACCGGGTCACAGCGGACCGACGCTACCCGGCTCCGGCTCGAGCTGGCTGCGGATGAACAGACCGGGCAGCGGGCGGGCGGGCTCGCCGCCGCCGAGACAGCGTGCTGCTCGTTCTTCACGTTCACGCTGACCGCGAGCGCCGGACAGCTCGCGCTGGAGGTGACCGTGCCGCCCGCGCATCAGGACGCGCTCGATCTGCTGGCGGCGCGGGCCGCCACGGCACGGCCGGCATGACCGGCCTGGGTACCAGCCAGGTCTCCGGCACAGCCGGCCCGGCCGGGCTGCGGACGAACCAGTTCTCCGGCCCGGCCGGGATGCGGACCAGCCAGGTCTCCGGCGTGACCGGGCTGCGGACCGGCCAGGTCTCCGGCGCGGCCGGCGTCCGGCGGCAGACGCTGCGGTATTACGAGCGACGCGGCCTGCTTGCCGAACCGGCGCGCAGTCCCGGCGGGCACCGGCTCTACCCGGCCGACACGGTAATCCGGCTCCGCGCGATCAAGGCGGCGCAGCGGCTCGGGTTCAGCCTGGACGAGATCGCCGGGCTGCTGCCAGCCCAGCCAGGAGCGTCCCGCGCCGGACTGGCCGGACAGGTCGCGGGCCGGCTCGCTGCGGTCGAGACCAGGATTGCCGAGTTGCAGGCCACGGCTGATACGTTGCGGGCCGCGCAGCGAGCTGGCTGCGCGGACCTGACCCAGTGCGCGGGCGAGCCGCACTGCCCGCTGCCATTCGGGCCTGGCTAGGCGCCGCGGACAGGCCGCCAGCTCTCGGCCTGAGCGTGGCACCGCACCGCGGGCAGGCCGGCAGCTCACGACCCGAGCATGGCAGCGCACCGCGGACAGGCCGCCAGCTTCGCGTCTGAGCACGGCACCCCGCACTAATGTCGCCGGTTTCGCTAACGTCAGTCAGATCCTCGCCCCCGCATTCGTAGGACGGGTGAGAGCGGCGAGCGGCGCCGCCGGATGGAGATGATCATGCGCTACTTGTGCCTGCTGGTCGGCGAGCCCGACGTCCCGGCCCCCGTTCCCGGCTCGCCGGAGTTCACCCGGATGCTGGACGACTACCGGACGGCGACCGCGGCCATGGACGAGGCCGGCGTCCTGGTGGATACCGGGCCACTGGATCCGCCGGCGACCGCGCGAACGCTGCGGCTGCGGGATGGGCGGCCAATGGTGACCGACGGGCCGTTTGCCGAAATCAAGGAAGTCATCGGCGGCTACTACGTGCTGGAGTGCCCCGGCCTGGATGAAGCGCTGACGTGGGCGGCGACGATTCCGGCGGCCCGGCATGGCGCCATCGAAGTGCGGCCGCTGATGACCCTGCCGGGTCACGACTGACTAGGGCGCCAGCCGCCCGGCAACAGCGGCGAGATCAGGATGGACCGGCGATCCCTGGACGCACCGGGCAAATGTCCACAACCGCAGCCGTTCCTCGCTCAGCCCGGCCAGGCCGGCCAGCCGCCGGATCAAGCCGGCCGGATCGGTCCGCAGCCTGCTGCAGTTGATCATGTGCTGCAGCAGTCGTAGACCGGGTCGCCGACGTGCGGCTTGGGATCGATGGCCAGCCATGGCGCGCGCCGGGCGGACAAGACGTTCTGCGCGTGCAAGTCGGTCGCCAGCAGCACCGCGCGGCCCGCCGAGCCGGGCAGCGACCGGAACAGCTCAAGCCCGGCCCGCTCGACCCCCGGATCCAGTTGCGCCGGGCCAGTGCCAGCCGCGGCACCCTGCTCGGGCATCGCCGCCTCGTACTCGGCCGCCCACATGTCGCACATCGACTGCAGCGACGGGAACTGGTGGCCCGGCGGCGGTTCGCGCCACAGCCGGGCGAGCACGTCGCAGATCACCACATCAGTCTCGGGCTCCGGCAGGGTCGCGAGCTGGTTACCCGGTTCGCACCGTTCCAGCAGCAGCGCCATCGAATCGGTGAGCCTGGATTCGGCATGCAGCCGGACGGCTCCGTTCCCGTCCCACACACGGAGCCCGTCCGCCTCATGCAGGGCCTCGGCATGCAGCCAGCCCACCTTCAGCGCGAGTCGCTCGCAGCCGGGGCCGCGGGCAGGAGCTACCCACGAGACGCTGCCACCTGGCTGGAACGGCGGTCCTAGCTCCAACTCCCACTGTTTGGCCAGCGCGGCCACCACAGACGGGAGCCGGTCCAGCCAGCGCTGCCGTGCCGGATCAGCGTCGGCGTCGGCGTCGGCGTCGGCGTCGGCGAACGCCTCGGCCAGCCTGGCCGGCAGCTCGAACCCGCTCATGGCTGCCGCCGCGGCCAGCCGCGCGGGCCCGAGCCAGCATCAGCTGCCTTCGCTGTCCAGGTCATCACTGCTCCGCTGGTAACGCCGTCCGGCACCGGTTCGCTGCCTGCCGCAGTCTGCCGCCGGCGATGGCCTGGCGCCAACCGAAATCGGGCGCAGCATCACCGCGACCAGGACTGCAACCTTGCTGCAAGGCTGGTCAGGCAGCCTGAAGGCTCGGTCAGCTCAGGGAGGCAGCACATGGGTACGACATCGGTTGTGGACGAGTTCCTGCACGCCATCGAGAATGCGGCGATCGCCAGCTGCGACGTGTGGAGCGCCGACGCGACGCTGGACGCGACCGTGCCCAACTGGCGGCTGCACGCCGGCCGGCGCCGGACGCGATCCGCGCCGAGTACGCGCGCTGGTTCGCGGACCGCGGCCAGTTCGGCGAGCTGCGCCGGTACCCGGTGGCCGGCGGCGCCGGCGAAATCGTCGAGTACACGCTGAGCTGGCCGAGAACGGCGTGCCGCACGCCGGCCATCACCTGCACCTGCTGACGCTGCGCGATAACCGGATCGTGGCCGACACCGTGCTTCTGCGGCGGGCGCTGGCCGGCCTCGCTGCTGGCGGAGATGGAGGCGGCCGATGCCTGACCGGTCCGCCGCCGGCCCGGTGGCCGCGCCGGACGCTGGCCGAGCTGCTGGCGGGCGCGACCGAGCGGGCACGGTCGTGACCGGGGCCGCGGGCAAGTCCGGCGCCGCGGCTGGAGCGGGTGGTGATCGACGGCCGGCCGTACGTGCTCAAGCACCTCGACCTGGCCGAGGACTGGACCATGCGGGCCTCCGGCTGCCTGCGCGGCGCGCCGCTGGAGCTGTGGGAGCGGGGCATCCTGGGCCGGCTGCCGGACTGCTTCAACCAGCCGATCGTCGGCGGTCGCGCCGGAGGACGGCGGCGGGCCCGGCCAGCCGCGGGCGGGTGCGCCGTGCTGATGCACGACGTGTCGCCGTGGCTGGTGCCGGTCACCGACGAGCCGATCCCGCCTGGCTCAGCACGAGTCCGGTTCCTGCGGCACATGGCCGCGCTGCACGCCGCGTTCTGGGACGTGCGGCCCGCGAGGTGCGAGGTCGTCCCGGTCATGCACCGGTACCTGGAGCTGTCCCCGTGGCTGGCGGAGGCCGAGGCTGCGATCGGCTCGGCGCACCTGGTGCCGCAGCTGGTCGGCCAGGGCTGGCCGCGGCTGGCCGAGGTCGCGCCGGCCGCGGCGGCGGTGGTGCGCCGCTGGCCCGCGACCCGGGCCCGCTGGTGGAGCGCGCTGGAGCGGCACGCCGCAGACGTTCGTGCACAGCAACTGGAAGCTGGACAACCTGGGCACCGACGACCAGGGCCGGACCGTGCTGCTGGACTGGGAGCAGCCGGGCCGCGGCGCGCGCGCTCAGCGACCTGGCCTGGTACCTGGCCATCAACTGCCGCCGGCTGCCGCAGTCCAAGGAGGCGGCGATCGCCGTCTACCGGCCGGCGCTGGAGGCGGCCGGGATCGACACCGAGCCGTGGTGGGACCGGCAGCTGGCGCTGTGCCTGCTCGGCGCGCTGGTGCAGTTCGGCTGGGAGAAGGCGCTCGGCGGTTACGACGAGGAACTGGCATGGTGGCAGACCAGGCGGTGCGGCGCGCCGCTGCTGGGCTGAGCGGCTGACGGGCGGCCTACGACCAGGCGGCCGCCGGCTGGGCACGCGGGCCCGGGCCGGATGTATGCCGGCCTGGCCGGGCGCGCTGCTGGCCGCGCACTGAGGTCGCGGCTGGCCGGGCAGCCGGGTGCTGGATCTGGGCGCGGGACCGGCGCGGCCGGCCGGGCGGCGCGCTGGCGGCCGGGGCCGCCCGGGTGGTCGCGGCCGACCTCGCGCCCGGCCATGCTGCGGCAGGCCGCGCCGCGGGCTGCACCCGGTGGCGGCCGACGCGGCCGCGCTGCCGTTCGCGGACCGGCAGCTTCGACCTGGTGGTCGCGGCGTTCTGCCTCGGGCCACCTGGAGGACCCCGGCCGTGCCTGGCCGAGGTGCGCCGGGTGGCGGCGCGCTGGCGGCCAGCGCGTTCGCGCCTGGCTGGGACCATCCGGCCAAGGCAGGCCGTCGACGAGGTGCTGGCCGCGTTCGGCTACCGCGCCGCCGGCCTGGTACCTGACGTTCAAGGGGCAGACCGAGCCGCGCGCAGCGGACGCCGCCGGACTGCTGCGCCAGCTGCGGCCGCGGCCGGATTCACCGGCTGCCGGGCTGCGCACGGTCGTCGTCCGGACTCGGTCTCGACGCCCCGGCCGAGCTCGCCGCGTGGCGGCTGGGCATGGCCCACGTCGCCCCGTTCGCTGGCCGCTGACAGGCCCCGGCGCGGCCAGGCGGAGCTGCGCGGACCGCCGAGCGCCGCCGTCAGCCAGGGCCGGCGCCGGACCGCTGACGTCTCGATGCTGGTGCTCACGGCGCGCTGAGCACGCGGCTCGTAACGCGGCCGGCGGCACCTGCCAGCCGGTCCAGCCGGGCCGCCGCGTGCCTGCCGCAGCGTCTGCGCGTGATCCGCCGGCACCGGCCGGCCAGCCGCGCGGCCTGGTCGGCCGCGCGGTCCAGCCAGGCGGGGTACGCCGAGGTCGGCGGCCGGCTCCCCGGTCCACCACCAGGCCTCGATGGCCACGGCCTGCTCCAGCGGCCAGGTCGGCGTCGACGGCGGCCAGGTCACCGGCAGGCCGCAGCGCGCTGCCGGGCCCGGTGCTGCAGGACCGCCGGGCAGCGCTGGTGTACCGCGGCACGCCGAGCGCGGCGGCGTCGCGTGTCCAGCCCGGCTGGCGGCGGCCAGCGCGCCGCCGCGTCGCCGCGCAGCAGCGCCAGCCGCGCGGCTGAGCAGCCGGTGCTTGAGCGCCAGCCGCCAGCCGAACACCAGGTCGCCCGTCCAGCAGCGCCCGCGCCTCGGCCAGCGGGCTCGTGCGCGCCGCCGGGTCGCCGGCGTCCAGGCACTGCTCGGCCAGGTCCTCCAGCGCGGCGATGGTGACCTCCGCGGTGCCGTGGCTGGCTGGCCGATTCCAGCGCCTGCTGGTGGTGGTCCAGCGCCTGCGATGCCGCGCCGAGGTTGCGCAGCACCCAGCCGGTGAAGTTCACCGCCGCGCCCGGCGAACCGCGGCACCTGGCGGCGCTCGACCTCGGCGGTATACCGGGCGAACGCGGCCAGGGCCAGCGCGGGCTGCCCGGCCACGGCGTGCGCGTGCCCGGTGAACAGCAGCGCGTGCAGGGTCGCCGAGGTGTGCTCAGCGCCGGTCTGGCCGCGGGCGGCCGGGCGCAGCAGGGCAGCGCCTCGGCGGCCTGGCTCTGATGCGCGCGCAGCACGCCCAGCCAGGCGGCCGCGGTGACCCGGTCGGCGCCCTGGGCCAGCGACAACGCCTCGCCCAGCAGCAGTCTCGGCCTGGGCCAGGTCACCGGCCGCGTGCCGGATCCGGCCGCCGACGGCCAGGCAGCGGGCCCGGGTCGGCGGCGTCCGCCGCGGCCAGCGCGCCGTCCGCGGCGAACTGGGCGGCCTGGGCGAACCGGCGGTCGAAGTAGCAGGCCCACGCGCCGACCTCCAGCGCGGCGGCGCCGGCCGGCCGCGGCCCGCTCGACGTCCGCCAGCGCCTCCGGTAACGGCCGCGGCGGGTCCGGACCCGGGCCCGGTCCAGCCAGGCTTCCGCGCGTCGGGATGCAGGCTGCAGGGCGTCATCGAGCAGCGCCTCGGCCGCGGCGTGGTCGAAGCGCTCGGCGGCCCGCGCCGCCGCGTCACGCAGCGCACCGGGCGGCCAGCGACAGGTCGCCGCCCAGCCGCGCATGGTAGGCGACGATCGCCGGATCGGCGGCCGGGCGGCTGGGCCAGCACCCGGCCGGCCTGCCGGTGCAGCAGGGCGGCCCGGCCCGGGGTCGCGCTGGCGGCCAGCGCTTCTCGGACCAGCTCATGCCGGAACCGGAACGCGCCGTCGTCCTCGGCCAGCAACTGCTGGCCGGACGGCGCGCTCGGCGTCGTCCAGCAGGTCCAGCAGCGGCCGGCCGAGCACGCGCCGCGAGCAGGTCCAAGTCCAGGTCCTGGCCGATCACCGCGGCCGCGCGCAGCAGCGCGCCGGCCAGGCCCGAGCTCATCGCAGCGGGCCGACACCGATTCGACCAGCGACGTCGGGCAGCTCGGCGCCGGCTGGCCTGCTGGGCGAGCTCGGTCAGGAACAGCGGGTGGCCCTGGGACCGCTCGTACAGCTCATCGACCCGGGCCGGGCCGACCAGCTCGGCCGCCGCGTCGCGGCCGAGCACGTCCAGGTGCAGCGCGCCGGTGCCGGCAGCGGCGGTCTCGCCGGCCCGGACGCGCGGCCGCGACCAGCGACCGGCAGATCCTGCCCGCCGGGCGAAGCTCGAGCCAGTCGCGCCAGCGCCGGGCCGGCCAGGTGCGCGTCGTCGATCACCACGACCAGCGGGCCCGTTCGGCCAGCCGGCCCAGCACCCGGACCAGCGCCGCGTACAGCACCGCCGGGCCGAGCATGCTGTCGGCCAGCACCGGCAGCGGCCGCGGCCCGGCCGACCGCGCCGAGCAGCGGGCGCGAGCAGTCGCGCGCGTCCGAGCGCCCAGCAGGTCGGCGCCGGGTCCTCGACCGAGCCGGCGCAGCAGTCGCGGCCAGCGCGGCCAGCAGGGCGTCCAGCGGCATGGAACGGTCGAGCTGCCCGCACGTGGCCATCAGCACGGTGTCTCCGGCGCCCGCGCGCTGGGCGGCCCAGGCGCGCAGCAGCGACGGTCTTGCCGATGCCCGGTTCACCGTCGACGACGATCGACCTCGCGGGCCGTCGCGGCGGCCGGCCGCGCGCTGGCGTCCAGGTAGGCCAGCTCCTGACCGCGGCCGACCAGCCCGGCCGGGCGCGAGCGGCCGCGGCCGGTGGCGCGGGCTGGCCGCATCTGCCCGCGCAAGATCGCGGTGTAGAGCGCGGCCGTCTCCGGTGACGGATCGGTGCCGAGTTCGTCGGCGAGGCGTTCGCGCGTGCCGGGCGTAGGCGGCCAGGGCTGCGGCGGCCCGGCCGCCGGCGACGTGGGCCCGCAGCACGATCCGCAGCGCGGCCTCGTCGTAGGGATCTCGATCAATGGCGGCGGCGGCGCGCGTCGGCGGCGGCCATCCAGTCACCGGCGTCCAGCAGCGCGCCAGCCGCGGCCTGCCGGGCTCGCGCCGTCAGCCGGTCCAGCCGGCCAGCCGCAGCTGGGCCCACTCGCCCGGCAGCTGCGCCGGACGCGTGGCTGCGGATCAGCGGCAAGCGCGACCCGGGCGGCCGCGGCCGCGCCGAGCACGTTGCCCGCGGCCCGGCGGCGGGCCATCTCCTCGGTGAGCGCCGGCCAGTTCGGTCGCGTCCAGCCAGTCGGCAGTGCAGCCGGTAGCCGCTGTCCTGGTGCTCGATCCGATCCCGGCCGAGTACCGCGCGCAGCCGGCTCGATCAGCACGGCCAGCTGATCCTCCGGCCTGGCCGGCGGCGAGTCGGCCCACAGCGAATCGGCCAGCACGTCCGCCGGCACCGGCTGACCCTCCGCCAGGGCAAGCAGGTGCAGGGCGAGCCGGCGCCTTCCGGCTGCCCAGAGCCTGCGATTCCACGCCGTCCACCGCTGAAATCGCCCAGCACCCGCACGGCCAGCGACTTCATGCTGGTATCCAACATCGTCGCAGGTCGCCAGCGCCACCATCGGCTGCAAGGAGACTGCAAGCCGCATCCGCCAGGCTCGCTGCCAGGCCCGGCCGCACCGGCCGGAAGGTCAGGTAAGGAGATCTCGCATGGCCCACGCAGAGCAGAAGAGCTTCGGCAGCCCGGACGACACGCGAACCTTCGAGCGCGGCGCGCTCCGGCTGCTGTCGGATCGGCGGAGCAGAGATCGGCCAACTGACGCTGCAGCCTGGCTGGCGGTGGTCCGAGCACGTCAAGCCGATCGCGGGTACCGACCTGTGCGAGGCACCGCACTTCCAGTTCCACGTGTCCGGCACGCTGCAGATCGCGATGGCCGACGGCACGGAATTCGACGCCCGGCCAGGTGACGTCACCGCACTGCCGCAGGGCCACGACGCCTGGGTGGTCGGCGACGAGCCGGTGGTCGTCGTCGACTGGTACGGCGCGAGCAACTACGCGCGCTGACCGCTCGCGACCGCATTCGCCCCGGTCGGCCGGGGGCGCGGCCGGCGGCTGGCCGGACGGCCACGTTCCCGGCCTGAGGGTTTCGCCTTCAGGGCACTGGTCAGAAGTTCAGCACGGCAATGTAGGGCAGATTGCGGTACCGCTGGGCATAGTCCATGCCGTAGCCCGCGACGAAGTCCGGCGGGATGTCGAAGCCGAGGTAGCGCAGCGGCACCTCAACCTTGGCCAGGTCGGGCTTGCGCAGCAGGCTGAGCACTTCGACCGAGGCGGCCCCGCGTGCCTGCAGGTGGCCGATGAGCCAGGACAGCGTCAGGCCGGAGTCGGTGATGTCGTCCACGAGCAGCACATTGCGCCCGGCCAGGTCGAGGTCGGGCTCCTTCATCATCCGGATGACGCCCGAGGATCGGGTGCTGTCGCCGTAGCTCGAGACCGTGATCCAGTCGATCACCACGCGATCGTGAGTGAGCAGCCTGGACAGGTCAGCCATCACCATCATGGCTCCCTTGAGCACGCCGAGCAGGATCAGGTCCCGGCCCCGGTAATCCTCATCGATCTGCGCCGCCAGCTCGGCCAGCCTGTCGCGGATCTGACCGGGGGTGAACAGGATCGTTCCGATGGACGGTTCGCTGGCTCCGGCCATCGAATCCGCAGGCACTCTCACGTCCGCTTCACCCCGCGTTGCACATCGTTGTGGCTGATCCGGGCTGTGCCGCCGGGCGTTCACGCTGGCGGCGACGACGGACCGGGCGGAAAGGGCCAGTATCCCGCGACTCGCGCGGCGACTGCTAGTAGATGGCACCGGGTGTAGTGCATCTAACACTGCGGCCCCGCAGGCCGGGGTGGCGAGCGGGGCCAGGTGTGACTGTGCGGGTCAGGCGGACGCAGTCCGGATGCGGTCAGGCGGATGCGGTCAGGCGACCGTAGGAGGTCAGCGTGCGCAGTGCCTGCAGCGTGACGATGCCGCGCCATTCCAACAGCGCAGCCTCGCTCGGCGGCTCCCACGTGATCGGCCAGCCGCCGTCGGGCTGCTGACGGTCAGCGAGCTTGTCCAGATGCGCTTCCAGCTGCGCGTCGGTGAAAAGCGTCCGCCACCGCGAGCCCGGCTTCCGGCGCGAGGGCGAGCGGAGTCAGCCCGTAGTCGGTGGCCTCCGGGTCGAGTTGCAGCATGGCGATGTCCGCGAAATGCGTCGCGATCTCGGCCGCACGCTGATCGGCTCGGTCGTGATCGGGCACGTGCGCCAGGAAGCCGAGAACCTCAGACAATGTGTGCGCGTCCCCGATGGGCTGGCCTGACGCGAGCTGCTGCCAGCACCACGCCTCAGCCTCGGCCCGCCACGGATGGTCGGCGCCGAGCTGGTACAGCAGGCCGACCAGGCCGGCCGTGGGGTTCAGAGCCGGCACGTAGGTCCACTCCCGCCAGTGGTCCGCTCGCGGAAATGACTCGATCACCGGGAAGGCCGCCGGGACTGCGCCGCCGGCGTCGGCCGCCTTCGCCACAGCGGAGAGGAAATCGCAGGCCCGCCCGATCATCGTGTCGTCTGCGGTGCCGGCGGCGGCCAGTGCCTGGAAGGCGTTCTCGACGTAGATGGGGAGGCTGGCCGGGCAGCGAGTGTCCGGCTCCAGGCAGTGACCGAAGCCGCCGTCGTCGTTCTGGTACCCGCGCAGCGCATCGATCACGTGCCCGGCGGGCTGGCCGAGGAAGTGAGTGGCGAAGAGCAGGCGCTCGAGCAGCCGGGCCTGATTCAGCAAGAAGCGGTCTGCGGCCGCGAAGGAGACTGTCATGTCAGGCAGGTTACGAGCGACGGCAGCGGCCCGTCTTGAACAGAACGGACACGCTCGGGCCGGATGCCCTCATGCCGCATCCGCACCGAGCGCCCGCAGCACTGCGTCGTGCATCGTCTGGACGGGAGCCGTCAGCCCGGTCAGCAGCTCGACGTTGAAAGCTCCCTGCAAGACGAGCATCCGGACGCCACCGATCGTCTCCGCTCCGGCCGCCGCCGCCCGTTCCAGCAGCCTCGACTGGCCTGGCCGGACGATGATGTCCATCACGGTCGCGGCCGTGCCGAAGACCGCATCCGGAACCGGCACATCGGACTGCAGGTCGTTGCCGATGGACGTCGCGTTCACCAGGATCTGCGGTCTGGCCGACGTGACCTCGTGGATTTGCCCGCCGTAGGCAGCGCCGAGATCAGTGGCCAGCTGCTGCCCGCTGGCCGCCGACCGGCTGAAGACGTGCACGTCGGCATGATCTTCGATCAGGCCGAAGACCACAGCTCTCGCGGCTCCGCCCGACCCCAGCACCGCGACGCGCTTGCCTGCCAGCTCACTCTTCTCGCGCAGCGCCGCCGCAGCTCCGATCCAGTCAGAGTTGTAACCGGTCAGCACACCGTCGTCGTTCCGCACGAGATTCACCGCGCCAATTTCTGCCGCGACCGGATCGAGGCGGTCGAGGTGACGCAGGATCTGCTCCTTGAACGGCTTAGTGACGGCAACGCCAGCGAAGTTGAGCGTGCGGATCGCCGCCATCGCGGCGCCGATCTCGTCCGGCTGGAACAGCAGCCACCGGTAATCGGCACCGAGCTCGTCGAAAGCCGCGTTCATCATGATCGGTGATGTGCTCCGCCGGCTCGCGGGCCAGTGACCGAGCGACCCGCATACCCGCGTGGTCGCGCTGATCATCACAGTGCCCAACTCCGTATCCGCCAGCTGTCCGTTCACCAGGCCGACATGCTGCCAGCGACCGGCGAGTGCGGCAACCCGCGGCAACCCGTTCAATCGGTGTGAAACCTCCGGATCCACTCGGAACCGGCAGCGGCCAGCGTGCGTCCAACTGCCATGACGCTTCGTTCTCGCCTGACAGGCTCCGGACCTCGGCACCGCATTCTGCTGGCCCGCGGCGTGCTTATCGGCAGCTGCGGCATCATCGTGGCCGCGTGCGGATCGACCGCGGCTCCGGTGTCGGGACAAGCCACCGGTCCCGCTGTCGCGGCTCCCTCGGGCAGCGGCACTGCGAGCACTGCCGCCGGGAGTTCCGGCACAACTGGCTCGGGCAGCGCAGGCTCCGGTAGCACGGGCTCGGGCAGCACGGGCGCCGGCGCGGCGAATACCGACTCCTCGGCCAGGGTCAGCCTGACGGTCGTCCTGTCCGGCTCGTCCGACCAGGCTGCACAGCGCTGGACGCTGACCTGCAATCCGGCTGGCGGCACCTATCCGGACGCCGCCACCGCCTGCACCAGGCTGCTCAAGCTCAAGGACATCTTCGGCGCTCAGCCAACCCACGTCATGTGCCCGATGATCATGGCAAACGCGCGCAGCTACCTGGTCTCGGGCACGTTCCTCGGCAAGCCGGTACACCAGACCGTCGTCGACGGCGGATGCAGCCTGACGCGATGGTCGGAGCTGCACAAGGTCTTCAGCAGCTAAGGGCGAGCGGCGGCGGGCTAGCAGCCCCCGGCCGGGCCCGGCGTGCCGGGGCCCAGGGCGGGCTGGTCGACCATACCGCCGGGCCGGCCCGCAGTTCGCCGCCCAGATGGACGACATACCACCGTCCGCGCCACGAGATCAGCGTGGAGATGCCGAACGACCGGGTCTGGCCACGCACCCGGTAGACCAGCCGCGCCCCCGAGACATGCCAGTAGCCGATGTTGTTGTCGCATACGCCGGGCAGGATCCAGTTTGACGCCGCCTCGGGCACGATGACCCGGACGAGCTTGGCCTGCTGGCCGTGGCCGCCCAGCAGCCCGTGGGCCGCCTTGATGTCCGCGCGATACTCCGCGACCAGCCTGTTCTGCCAGTCGGCAGCAGGATCGCCGACGGCCTTCACCTGCTCGTAGGCCACCACCGGGAAGAACGCCGGCATGCCGAGGCCGGGATGGCCGGACGCTACCGCCGCCCACAGGTCGGTCATCTCCGCCCGGAACAAGGTGCTCTCCGCGCGCGGCCGGACGCCGGTCTGGTGCTGGCAGGCCCGCGCCGACGGCACGGGCACCACGACCGGCCAGGCCGGGCGGCCGGGGCTGGCTGACGTCGCAGGCTCCGACCCTGACGGCGCGGCCGCCACGCTCGCCGTGGATGCAGCAGATGCGGGGCCGGTGGCGCGGGCAGCGTCGTGGCCACCCGCCGCCTGGCCGCAACCGGCCGTCAGCACCGTTGCCAACGCGAGCACTACGACAGGAAACAACGTCGGGTGCGCGGCAGCGCACCTGCGGGAGCGCGACACCCGCTCATGCTAGGCCGCCGCGAGGCGAACAGGCCCGTGACCTGCGTCGGGCGGCAGTGCGCGTTTCTATGGCGAAGGCCCGCATCACGGCGCTTCCCGCCCCAGCGAGCGTCCAGCTGGTTCCAGCAGAGTGGTCAGAGCTAGCGCGCGAACAACCGGTATCATCGCGGGTGGCACCCGGAGGGTGCCGCCGGGTCCGCGGGAAGGACTGAGTCCACCTCCGACGAGCAGGCACGCGTGGCTGTGGCCTCTTCCTCGGCCTGAGCAGCGGACCGCAGGCGAATAGGGAGACGCCATGTCCGGTTCACTGCCCGAACGCCCTGACCTCGACCAACTGCGGCGCCAGGCGAAAGAACTGCGCGACGCGGCGGAACGCGGCGAATGCCGCAGCCTTGCAGCGGTTCGCTCGCCATCATCCAACGGCTCGCCTCGCCGCGGTTAATCTGGCTGCCGCCCAGCTCGTCATCGCCCGCGAGCTTGGCTTCCCGAGCTGGCCAGGCCTCAAGGCCGCCATCGACTCCGGCGCGGTTGCCCGCGGGGACCTGTCCGCGTTCCTGGCCGCGTCGGTCGAGGGCCGGGAACGGGCGGCCCGCGACATTGTCCGTGCCGATCCCGGCATCGGCAGCCGCAGTCTGCTCACCGCGACCGTGCTCGGTAACGCGCCAGCAGTGCGCGAGATGGTCGCGGCCGACCCGGCTGCCGCCGTGGCCACCGACGATGAACGCGGCTGGCCGCCCCTGCTCTACGCCTGCTACTCCCGGTGGCATCAGATCGACCCCGGCCAGGCGGCCGGGCTAACTGAGGTCGTTCGCATTCTGCTCGGGGCCGGCGCCAGCCCGAACACCAACGATGGCGGCCGCCTCCGCTACCGTTCGGCGCTGAGGGGATCGGTGGAAGTCAACAGCCCCGGCATTACCAGGGTGCTGCTCGACGCCGGGGCCAACCCCGACCCGGGCCAGCCCGTCGCTGAGGCGGCCGGCCATCGCGACCACCGGTGCCTGCGGCTGCTGCTCGCCCACGGCGCCCGGGTGGCTGGAACCTGGGCCGTTGGCGCCGCCATCGACGCCGGCGATCCGGTTGCAACGTCGCTGCTCCTCGATGCCCTCGAGGCGCGCGGAGGCGGCGCGGCGGACGCGGCGACCGAAGCGCTGCCGGAGGCAGCGGCCAGCGCATCCCTGCCCGTCGTCGTCGCGCTCCTCGAAGCCGGGGCGGATCCGCGGGCCACGGACTCAGAGGGGGTCTCGGCGCTGCGCCACGCGGTCCGGGCGGGCCAGGACAGCATCGCAGCACGGCTGAGAGCCTCTGGCGCTGCCGACGACGGCACCGACGTCGATCGATTCGTCGGTGCCTGCCTCAACGCCGACCGCGACGCAGCCGGGCACCTTCTCGCCCACGACCCGGACCTGCGAGACCGCCTGACCGATCAGGACCGGGCCGTGATTGTCGAAGCGGCCGCCGCACGCCCGGCCGAGACGGTTGCCCTCATGCTCGACTTCGGCTTCTCTCCGCATGCCCGCGATAACCAGGGCGAGCAGCCCCTGCACGTCGCTGCCTACCACGGGAACGCGGCAGTCGTCCGGCTGCTACTTGACGCCGGAGCCGACGTCGGCGCCCGCGACACCAGGTTCGACGGCACCCCGCTGGCCTTCGCTACCGTCGGCAGCGGCGAGCAAGCCGGGCGAGCCGGGCGACTGGATCGCCACCGTGACACTGCTCCTCGAGGCCGGTGCGTCCCGGCAGGATGTCTGGATCTCGCAGAAACCACCCAGCCAGGAGGTCATGGACCTGCTGCAGCGTTACGGCATCAGCCCAGACGAACCAACTGAGCATCAGCCGGCCGCCGTGACCCAGGAGCCCGGCCCGATCGGCACCGGCGTCATGGCCGACATCGCCCGGCACCTCGAAGCCGCTTACCGCGACCTCGACTTCGACCTGCTCGGGTCGCTACTGCATCCCCAGGTCCACTGGACCGGCGTCTGCAGCAACAGCACGCAGGTCATCGACTGGTACCGCGGCGTCGTCGCCGACGGAACAGTGGCCACCGTGCACAGCGCGGAAGTCGACCGCGACGCCGTTATTCTCGGGCTCTCCCTGACCCGGCAAGCCGAAGGCGCCCGCCCCGCGGCACCACAGCAGCTCTACCAGGTCTTCACCGTCGACGGCGCGCAGATCATCGACATCCGGGGGTACCCCGACCGTCACAGCGCGCTCACCCGCGGCTGAGCGTCAGTGCAGCGGAAAGTCCCGCCCGTGTTCGCTTTCGGGCCGGGCGTCGAAGATGCGGCGGTCCGGTTCCTCGATGACGACGTCACTGATACTCGCTTCGCGCCGCCGCATCAGGCCGTGCTCGTCGAACTCCCACAGCTCGTTGCCGTAGCTGCGCCACCACTGGCCCGACGCGTCGTGAGACTCATACTGGAATCGCACCGCGATCCTGTCGGCCGTAAATGCCCAGAGGTTCTTCCGGAGCGCGTAATCGAGCTCACGCTCCCACTTAGCGGTGAGGAACTGGACGATGGCGTCGCGTCCAGTGAGGAAAGTGCCGCGGTTGCGCCAGACCGAGCCAACTGTGTACGCCCCGGCTACTCGCTCGGGGTCGCGGGTATTCCAGGCGTCCTCCGCAGCCTGAACTTTCTTCAGTGCGGCGTCTCGGTCAAACGGGGGCAACGGGGGCCGGTCGGTCATGACTGCCTCTCCGAGAAAGCCAATCGTCATTGGCTGGCAGTTTAGATCGTGCGGTCCCTACGGAGGTCAGCAGCGCGAGTGCCTGACTAGACAGTCAAGTCGGCACTTGACTATTGCGGTGGCGGCATGCATACTCAAGCATGTACTTAACTGACTGACGGATGTCAGGTCGACCGCGATCTGGCCCAGGGGTGGCCGGGCGCGGACGCCTACCGGATGAGCCGACCTGGCCCCGAGGTTGCCTCGGTCCCGAGCAAAGGAGATGGTGATGCGGACACTAGTCCTGCGGATCTTTGATTACTCGATCGACGGAGTCATCGCCGAAGAAGGCACGGAGTTCTTTCAGTTCTGCCGGGATCTCCCCGATGACCCCGCGCAACTGGCCCGCAATCTCAGTCTCTATCAGCACGCGGACGTGCACATCATCGGCCGGGGCACCTACCAGGGAATGGCGCAGTACTTTCCGACCGCCGCTGACCATCCCTACGCCGACGTCCTGAACGCCGCGCGCAAGGTCGTCTTCTCCCGCACGCTCACGACTGCCGACTGGGGCAACTCAACAGTGGCCCGCGGCGACCTGGCTGAGGAGATCAACAGGCTTAAGCGAGAGGGCACCGGCGACATCATCGCCCACGGCGGCATCGGCTTCTGGCAGTCGCTCATCCGGCTCGACCTGGCGGACGCATATCGCATTACGGTCTTTCCCTTCGTGGCCGGTACGGGCACGCGCCTGTTCGATGACCTGGATATGTCACGTCAGCTCGAGCTCGTCTCCAGCACTCCGTTCGCCCACGGGACGGTCGAACTGCAGTATCGTCGGCGCCCCTGAGCGCGGCCGTGGCACAGCGGCTGTCACCGGAGCGTGCACGCCGGCCGTTACGCCCGGCCTTGAACTGCTGCCGCGGAGGGGCAACAATCCTGGCGAGGGACCTGGGGGTTTCGGACCATGGAACTGCTGGAGCGGGCACCATTCCTGCGGACGCTGAGCGAATACGCCGCCGAGGCCAGAGAAGGCGACGGGCGGCTAGTCCTGGTGTCCGGCGAGTCCGGCATGGGCAAGACGGCACTCCTGGAAGCCTTTGAACAGCAGCTCGACGGCGCCCGCTGGCTCTGGGGCGGGTGCGACGGACTGCTCACCCCGCGGCCCCTCGGCCCGCTCTTCGACATCGGCGCGCAAGTCGGCGGCGAATTGGGTGCCGCCTGCCGGAGCATGACATCGCGCGACCGGCTGTTCAGCTCGTTCCTGGCTGAGATCGACTCGCCAGCGATTTTCACCGTCGTGGTCATCGAGGACGTCCACTGGGCCGACGAAGCGACGATAGATCTGCTGAGCTTCGCCGGCCGCCGGCTGGGCCGGATGCGGGCCCTGGTGCTGGTCACCTACCGAGACGATGAACTCCGAGCGGACCACCCGCTCAGGATGGTGCTCGGTGACCTGGCGACACAGCGCGCAACCCGCCGGATGCGGATGCCGCCGCTCTCGGTGGAGGCCGTCCAGACCCTGGCCGGCCGCCGGAACGTCGATGCTGCAAGATTGCATGCAATGACGGGCGGCAACCCCTTCTACGTAAGCGAGGTTCTGGAGGCCGGATGGCCGTCTGTTCCCGGCACCGTGCGTGACATCGTGGCGGCACGGCTGGCCCGGGCATCGGCTGCAACCCGCCGGGTCGTCGAGTGCGCGGCGATCATCGGAACCCGGATCGACAGAGCGCTACTCCTGCCGATTCTGGCCGACTGCGATGCCTCCATGGAGGACTGCCTGGCAACCGGCGTCCTCGTACCCGATGGCGTGGGCCTTCGATTCCGCCATGAGCTCGTCCGCATGGCGGTGGCGGCCGCGGTGGCCCCGCACCGAGAGGCGGCACTGCACGCGCGTTTGCTAGCCGATCTTGAGGAGCGCGGCGATTTCGATCCCGCCGTTCTGGCTCACCACGCTGAGGGTGCCGGCGATCATAAGGCCGCCCTCAGGCACGCTCCGGCGGCGGCCAGGCGCTCATCCGCGCTCGGCGCGCACCGTGAAGCGGCAGCGCAGTTCGAGCGTGCCTTGCGATGCGCTGATGACAGCGACGGGCAGACCCTCGCGCAGCTCTACGAGGGCGTGGCTGCCGAGTACGCACTGCTCGACCGCTGGCCGGAGACTGAGGCGGCGCTGCGTATCGCGCTGACGTTCAGGCGTGAGCTCGGCGATGCCGTCAGCGCCGGGCGGGACCTGTGCATCCTGTCGACCGCGCTGTGGCGGCTGTGCCGAGGTGGTGAAGCCGAGCAAGCCGCGCGAGAGGCTGTCCTCATCCTCGAATCGGCGCCGCAAGGCCCGGGACTGGCCTGGGCATACGCCAAACTCGGTGTTGCGATCCTGGTCTCGGGACGAAAGGACGAGGGCCTCGAGCTGATTGCCAGAGCTCGCGACCTCGGCGAGCAACTGGGTCAGGCCGACGTCGTGAGTTTCGCCCTGAACGCAATCGGATTGACTCTCGTCGAGGATGGCCGGGACGGGATCCCGACGATTGAGCTGGCGCTGCAGATCGCACTCGAGGCCGAAGTGCAAGAGGCGGCGGGCCGGGCCTATTCCAGCCTGCAGGAGGCCAGCATTTGCCTGCACCGCTTCGACGACGCTGACCGGTATTACGCGGAGGGAATGGCTTACTGCGACGAACGTGAACTCGGCGTGTTCAGCACCTGCCTGACCGGTGGCCGGGCTAGTGCGTTGCTGAAAGTCGGCCGGTGGGATGAAGCCGCTGCCATCTCGGCTCAGATGCTCGGTCGGTCGGGGATTTCCCCGGTGAACCGGCTGAATCCGCTCATCGCCGTGGGAGCTATACGAGGCCGGCGCAGCGAACCGAACGCCTGGGACCTGCTGGACGAGGCAATCGCTCTCGCGGAGGGAACGGCCGAGCCGTGCTGGATAGTACCCATCCGGGCCGTCCGCGCGGAGCTGAGATACCTGACCGGGGAGCCAGACCTGGCCGCCCGGGAAGTCCGGGCCGCCAGCGAGCACCTAGCGCACGTTGATCCGTGGGACGCCTGGTCGGTTGCCATCTGGCTATCCAGGATGGGGCAACCGGCGGATGTCCCTGTGCGGGCGCCCGAGCCATATGTGCTGGAACTCGCCGGGGACTGGAAGGACGCGTCGGCACAGTGGGAACAGCTCGGGCGTCCCTATGATGCTGCCCTGGTCCGGATGGGCTCGGCTGACGAAGCTGGCCTCAGGGATGCTCTCGTCACGCTCGAGGCGCTCAGCGCCAGAACGGCAGCGGCCTTCGTCAGGAAGCGGATGAAGGCGCTCGGCGTGAAGACGATCCCTCGCGGGCCGCGCCTGACGACTCGGGACTCGCCGGCGGGACTGACCGCGCGGGAGCAAGAGGTGCTCGCGCTGCTCGCGGAGGGATTGCCAGACCGGGAGATCTCGCGGCGGCTGTTCATTTCCGAGCGG
The DNA here is from genome assembly GCA_963713585.1 of uncultured Actinomycetota bacterium. Lineage (GTDB taxonomy): Bacteria > Actinomycetota > Actinomycetes > Streptosporangiales > Streptosporangiaceae > JAJYUU01. The sequence goes on from CAVQMG010000006.1 coordinate 328,537, forward strand.
ACGGTGCATCACCATGTGTCTGCGGTGCTGTCCAAGATCGGCGTGCCGTCCAGGACGGCGGCGGCCCGAGAGGCCGGGCGGCTGGGGATCGGAAGCCTGACCCAGGCTTCCCAGCGCCAAACGTAGGTACCGCATCGGCCAACCTGGGCAGTTCTCCCGATGACTCTGCGGGCTTAGCCGGCCTACGGTCGTGCGATAACCCACGACTGCAAGGGAGGCCGCCAGTGCCGCTCTTCATGGATGTACACGAGATCGCCGGCGGGGTGGCGATGGATGACGTGGCAAAGGCCCACCTGGCCGACCTTGAAATCCAGTCGGCACATGACGTGCGATACCTGCGGTACTGGGTCGACGAGGCAACCGGGCGAGTGTTCTGCCTGGTAGAGGCTCCATCGGCGCAGGCTGCGGCCGACGTACATCAGCAGGCTCACGGCCTGGTGGCCGATCGGATCTACCGCGTCCAGGAAGGGTCCTAGAACTGAGATGACCACCGACAAGAGCGAGCCTGTTGAAGTAACCCGGCGTGGATGGCTGGTAGGAACCGGAGCGGTCGGAGCCGGGCTTGCCGCCGCATCGGCAGGACTTCTGCCGGGTGCCGGCCCCGCCGCACGAGCCGCCACTGCCGCGCCGGCCGGACTGCACGGCCGGCTCGGTCCCGGCGTCCCGGCGGACAGCGGCTTGTTCGGGCGGATGTTCCCGGCCTGCCGCCATTCGCTGACGTGCAACGACACGGTCCGGGCCGCGCTCCTCGAGGTGGGCATGCCGGGCGGGATCATGGACGCCCACGATGACCTGGCCGCCGGGCCGAAGAGCCTCATCGTCGACCCGACCGTGAACGGCAACCCGACCGCCACCAATCCCTACGGCACCAACCCCGACAACCCGACGATGACCGCCGGCTCGACGTTCGTCGGTCAGTTCACCGACCACGACATCACCTTCGACCAGACGTCCGCAGCTCGGTGTGCCGCCAGACCCGCTGGTGTCGCCCAACACCCGGACACCCGCACTCGACCTGGACTCGGTGTTCGGCGGCGGCCCCGGTCTGCGCCCCGACCTCTACGTGCCGAACCCGGACGGGTCGGTCGGCCCGAAGCTGAAGATCGGCTACGCGGCGGGGTGCACGAGGACGTGCCCCGGGTCGCGAACGGCGACGGCACCTACACCGCGCTGTTGGGCGACCCCGCAACGACGAGAACGTGATGATCGCCGGCCTGCACTGCGCCCACATCCTGTTCTACAACCGGGTGCATCGACGAGCTCGGCAGCATCGACCTGCACGCGCTTCCCGCCGCCAGGAGACACTGACCTGTCCGGCCGGTACCTCGAGTTCTTGGTCGCACGCGCAGGTCACCCTGTGGCATTACCAATGGCTGCTGGTCAACGAGCACCTGCCCCAGATCGTCGGCCAGGCCCTCGTCGACGACGTCCTGGCCCACGGAAACCGCTTCTACCGGCCGCCGCCCGGCGACGCGTTCATGCCAATCGAGTTCGGCGCCGCCGCCTACCGGTTCGGCCACAGCATGGTCCGGCCCTCCTACCGCGCCAACTTCACCAGCGGCACCGGCGACAGCACCGAGCCCGACCGCCGACCCGTTCTTCGGCCTGGTCTTCGACGCCGAACCAGGCCGACTTCAACACTCCCGCCGACCGCGACGACCTGCTCGGCGGCTACCCCGCACCGCGCCGCTACATCGGCTGGCAGACCTTCTTCGACCTCGGCGACGGGCAGGTCAAGAACAACAAGAAGATCGACACCACCATCTCCAGCGTGATGTTCACCCTGCCGTTGCCCGCGATCGCCCCGCACACCCAGACCGCGCCCAGTCGTGTTGCCGCAGCGCAACCTGCTGCGGCAGCTCACTTGGGGCCTGCCGTCCGGCCAAGCCGTCGCCGGCGCGATGGGCGCCGACCCGCTCACCGCGGCCGACCTCGACGACATCGCCGGCGTCTACGCGCCGTTCGGCACCAGCACGCCGCTTTGGTACTACATCCTCGCCGAAGCCAAGGCCGCCGCCGGCGGCCTCACACCTCGGGCCCGTCGGCGGCCGGATCGTCGCCGAAACCCTCATCGGCCTGCTCCGCGCCGACCCGACCAGCTATCTCAGCGCCTACCCGCGGTTCCAGCCCTTCCTGGGCACCGACCTCGTCCTCGGATCCACGCCCGAACCGCAACATCACCGGCAACCGCACCTACACCCGAGCCCACTTCCTCCACTACGCCGGCGTCGTCACCCCTGGCACCTACCGCTAACGCGCCTCCCGATCGGCAATTCGCGTCGCAGTGCTACCGGCTGTACCTGGCCGCCTGATCTGGATCGACGGGCGCCAATACCCGTTAGGACATTTTCGGGTGCGGGTCGCCGAGGTACGGGAAGGTGCCGAGGATGTCGGCGTGCGGCGTCAAGCCGGTGGGTGGCGCCTCGTTCTTCGTCAGGAACGCGACCCGCACGTTGATGACGTCCTCGACGAACATCCGGCCATTGGGGTACGCGGCCGGTTTGGCGGGGTCAAAGTGCAGGACGTCGGGCAAGATGCCGTGCTCGTCGAGGGCGGCGATTGCCTCGTCCGCGGTGTAGCCGCCGGTGTGCCCGATCAAGTGGACGAACTGGTCGGTCCAGCGGGCGCGGTCGTTGACCGGCTCGCTGGCGTTGTACTCCTCCTTCGTCTCGTCGGTGTTGAAGAAGCTGCTCACCGACGGGTGCCCAGCCCGGTCCGCGTGCACGAGCTCGCCGTCTCGCCTGACGGAGCACCGACCCCAGATGTGGAGCTCTGGGTCGGGAGCCAGCCGGGCAGTGGGTAACTCGATCGCCATCGAGAAGACGTTGGCCTGGGTATTCGAGTCCATGCCGGTCCACGGTGACTTCTCGCCGAGATGCGGAGCGGTGAAGTTCCTGTTACCGCCGGTGTCGAACAGGTTATTGATGCCGTCATAGTCGAAGAAGAACGCGTCGCTGCGGCTACCGGCGAATACCTTGTACTCGCCACTGGTGACCACGCCGGCTCGGGGGCCGAAAGACACGTCGGCGTCAGAGACAATCTTGGTCCCGGCCGCCTCGGCCAGGCGGGCCTCAGCGCCGGACGCCATGAAGACGCTGAAGGTCTGGCTGCCGTCGGCTGCAGGCTCTCGGTAAACCCAGGCAAAGGCGACGTCGGTCAGGTAGTCGCCGTCGGTGTCGATGTTGATCCGGTAGATGGCGTCAGGGTGCAAGGCGTCGGCGTTCGGATTGGCGTTGAGGATCAGCACCGTCCTCGTGGGATCCCCCGGAACCCCGAACGCGTACAGGTCGCAGAGATCGAGTCGCTGGTCGCCGAGCGGCGGACCGAGGCTCAGGCCAGTGAAGTGATTGGACATCGGTTTCCCCCGTTGCTCTGTGCCGGTCGTACCCTGTCGCATCCCCCGATAGCCCTGAGACGAAAGCCGCTCAGGCGCCCGGCTGCAGAGGGGCGGCGTTAATCACCCGGCCGGGTGAGGAAGGTGACCAGGACCTGACGGGCAAGCACTCGGAGTACTGGCCGACGGCCGCCGCCGGTAACGGCCACGTTCCTTCCCTGGTAGGGGTCCTGGGTCGCGAGCTAGCTCGCGACAGGAGGCCCGCAGCAGCTTGAAGCGAGCGCAGCGGGGAAGGCCATGGTGATTGAAGTCGGCAAGCCAAGCCCATAGGTGCCGCCCATGCCAGGTGCTCCAGTCCTGCTGGTCGTCGATGACGACCCGCGGGCGCGAGGCGTCGTGGAGGGGGAGCTGCGCAAGCGGTACGGGGCCGATTACCAGGTCATCTGCGTTGGATCCGCCGATGATCCGCCCGGTCTGCTCGCCAGGCTCCGCGACGACCAGCGCCTGGTCAGCATCGTGCTGGCCGGCGAATCGGTGTCGCAGCTGACCGGGACAGAGCTGCTGGCGCGGGTCCGTGAGTTCCATAGCACGGCCAAGCGTCTCCTGCTCATCGCTGGGAGATACGGACCGCCTCCGGAGCCGATCCTGCAGGCCATCGCGCTCGGCCACATCGACGCCTACGCCGGCAGGCCGGCGACGGTGCCGGACGAGGAGTTCCACCTGACGGTCACCGAGCTGCTTGAGAAGTGGGCCAGGTCGAACCTTCCCAGGCCCGAAGTCATGCGGGTGGTGGGCGAGGAGTGGTCCGCCCGCTCGCACGAGATCCGGGACCTGCTGAGCCGCAACGTGGTCCCGTTCGGCTTCTACCCGGCGGACGCCGGGCCGGGAAGGGCACTGCTGGAACAGGCCGGCGCCGCCGCGGCGACGCTGCCGGTGATCATCATGTTCGACGGGCGGGTGCTGGAGAATCCGTCGAACACTCAGACTCGCCGAGGCCATCGGGGTCCGGACCAGCCCGGGCGCCGACCTGTACGACGTGGCGGTGATCGGTGCCGGGCCGGCCTGGCGGCCGCGGTCTACGGGGCGTCCGAGGGCCTGTCCACGGTGGTGCTGGAGCCAGTGGCCATCGGCGGCCAGGCCTGGCACGAGCTCGGACATCCGCAACTACCTGGGCTTCCCGACCGGGGTGAGCGGCGAGGATCTCGCGGTGCGGGCCTACACGCAGGCCTGGAATTTCGGCGCCGAATACGTCTACGGGAACCCGGCGACCGGCCTGCGCGCCCAGGGGCCGGAGCGCGTGGTGACGGTCGCCGGCGGGGACGAGGTTCGCAGCCGGGCCGTCATCATCGCCACCGGCGTTTCCTACCGGCGGCTCGGCATCCCCTCGCTCGACGGGCTGACCGGCGCCGGCGTGTTCTACGGCGCCGCCACCTCCGAGGCCAAGGCGATGAAGGACCGGGAGGTGTTCGTGGTGGGCGGCGCGAACTCCGCGGGCCAGGCCGCGGTCCACCTCGCCAGGTACGCCGCCAGGGTGACAATGCTGGTCCGGGGCCAGTCGCTGGCCGAGAGCATGTCCGAGTACCTGATCAAAGAGATCACCAGCACACCCAACATCGCCGTACGGCACAACGCCGTCGTGACCGGCGGCAGCCGGGACAGGTTCGCCTGGAGAGCCTGACTATCCAGGACCAGGCGTCCGGGGTGACCGAGACCGTTCCGGCCGCGGCACTATTCGTGCTGATCGGGGCCGAGCCCCGCACCCAGTGGCTGCCGGACGACATCAGGCGCGACCGGTGGGGGTTCGTGGTCACCGGGACCGACCTCATGGCGGGCGGGCACCCGCCGGAGGGCTGGCCGCTCCAGCGGCCGCCCATGTTTCTGGAGTCAAGCCTGCCCGGGGTCTTCGCGGTCGGCGACGTCCGCAGCGGATCGGTCAAGCGGGTAGCGTCGGCGGTCGGCGAGGGCTCCGTCGCAATCCGCCTGATCCACGATTACCTGCGCGGCAACCGAGACTGACCTGCGTGGTCGCTGCCCTGCCGTTGATCCGGGTCGCCGGGCCGGCAAAGAGCCAGCGACGCGGCCCTCTGTATCCGCCAGGCGACTGCTGCTGCGGTCAGTTGATGTCGAACTCGTTGCCTTCGGGGTCCTTCATCCCGACCGCGTAGTGGTCCAGCCCTTCCTCGGACAATGCGCCAGTGATGGTGGCGCCGAGGCCGGACAGGCGGCTGGCCTCCGCGTCGACTCGCTTCCTGCGAGTCTCGATCGGGTCCGTCCGCTCGCCACTGGCGTGAATGTCGAGGTGCAGCCGGTTCTTGACCGTCTTGGCATCGGGGACGACATGGAACCAGATGACCGGCCCGTGACCTTCCGGGTCGCTGATCCTGTCCGCCCCGTCGACCAGATCCTCCTCGGGCAGCCCCAGCTCGCGGTAGAAGTCGTTCCAGGTAGCGAAACCAGCCGGGGCCGGCGCGAGCTCGTAGCCCAGCGCGGCGGCCCAGAACCGAGCCAGCCGGTCTGCGTCGGCACAGTCGATGACCATCTGAAAACGGACAGGCATCGTTTCCTCCCCAGGCCGCTCCGGTAGCTACCCGCATCCTGCCAGACGCTTCGCGGCGCCGCGACGTCAGTGGGCTGTCCAGCCACCATCGACGGACAGGACGGCGCCAGTGAGATAGCTGGCCTGCGGGTCGGTCAGCAAGAGCGCGGCGCCAGCGAGCTCGCCGGGCGCAGCCCACCGGCCAAGGGGGATCTCGGCAGTCAGGAAACGCCGTACCTGCGGATCATCGTCCATGTCCGCGTTCAGAGGCGTACGGAACGGGCCCGGTGCGAGCGCGTTAACAGTGATCCCGGTGCCGGCCAGCTCGACAGCGAGGCTGCGGGTGAGTTGAACGACGGCGCCCTTGCTGGCGGCATAGCCAGACCGGGCGGCCGCCCCGACCAGACCGAGTGCGCTGGCGAGGGTGACGATGCGGCCGTATCCGGCTGACCGCATCGGCCTGGCGGCTTCCCGGCAGGCCAGCCACGTTCCTACGACGTTGACGTCCAGGCACGCGCGCAACGCGCCGACGGACAGCTGGTCAAGCGTGCCGCGTGCCTGCACCCCGGCACTGGTCACCAGCACATCGAGGCGACCATGGTCAGTCATCACTCCGTCAACCAGGGCCGCGACATCGGCCTCGTTGCTGACGTCGCATCTGCGGCCCGAAACCCGCCGCCCGGTCTGCGCAGACAGCCGGTCAGCGGCCTGCTCGCAGCGCCCGGCAGACCGGCTGGCCAGCACCACGTCCGAGCCTGCCGCGGCAATCGCAGTCGCGATCGCCAGGCCAAGTCCAGCCGATCCGCCGGTCACGAGCGCTACCTGACCGGCGCGAGAACTCCAGACAGGAAGCGCTCCGGCGTCCGCCTGCTGGCCGTCATCGCCTTCCGCTGCCATCTGTGCATGATCCCAAAGCGCCGCATCGGAAGTCAGGATTTATCTGCCCCGTCCCGCCGGCGGAGGAGATGACTCTTGTTTGCCGATGACCAGGTCCGCCGAACGCGCATTCTGACCAGGGTCACCACCGAGCCCGTGACCGCCAAGGCCGGCCTGCCGCAACGCTCCCGTGTCTTACTCCTGGCCGGTGAGCAGTTTGAGCAGGCTGTCGGGGCTGTCGTCGCCGAAGAGGAGCTTGTGGTTCCGGTCGGAGTCGGCGGCAAACTGCGCGCTCCGGGGAAAGAGGGCTTGCTCGTACCCGGCCAGCGCGGCTTCAACGTCGCCGGGGTTGGCGGCGATGGCTTTGCCGAGTTCGGCGCCGTCGAACATGGCGAGGTTGGCGCCCTCCCCGGCAAACGGTGACATCACGTGGGCGGCGTCGCCCAGCAGGGTGACGCCCGCAATCTCGGTCCCACCGATGGCCAACGGGCAGGGCATTGATTGCGCGAAGAACGGGTGCGGTATCACCCTCGGTGATGAGTGCGGTCAGCTCCGGAGCCCACCCGGTGAACTCCGCCGCGACCTGGGCCGTCGCCGTCGCCGAGCTGGCGAAGTCGATGTCGCCGATCCACTCCTCCGGCTTGGAGAGCGCGATGTACGCGTGCAGGACACCGCCGGGCTCACGGTGCGCAAGGATCCCCTGGCCAGGAGCGACAGCGAACAGGGCACCGTCGCCGACTGCCTTGGCCGCCGCGGAGTGCCGCTTATCGGCGTGATGCAGGTAGGTCTCGATGAACGACGTGCCGACGTACTCCGGCTTCGCATCCGAGAGCAACGGCCTTATTTTCGACCAGGAGCCGTCAGCACCGACGAGGATGCTCGTGATCACGGTCAGCCCGTCCGCGAAGATCAGCTCGTGCCGGCCGTCGCCGAGAGACTGGACGTCGGTGACCTTGCATCCCCACTGGATCATCTCGCCGGGCAGGGAGTCCAGCAAGATCCGGCGCAGGTCTCCGCGGAGCACCTCGGGACGGCCGCCGGTGCCGTCATCGGGCTCGTCCAGCAGTACCGTGCCGTGCTGGTCGAGCACGTGCGTGGCCTCGCCGCCCTCGTGGATGATCGCGCCGAACTCGCGGGTGAGGCCGGCCGCTTCGATCGCGAGCTGCCCGTTGTACTCGTGAATGTCGAGCTGGCCGCCCTCCCTGCGAGCGTCCGCTGAGGCCTCGGCCTCGTAGATGGTCGCGGGAATGCCGCGCAGGTGGAGAACGCGGGCGAGGGTCAGGCCGCCGAGACCGGCGCCGATGATCGTAACCGGAGTGGTCATGATGGTTCCTTTCCGATCGGAGACCGCGCAGCTCGTAGCCGGCACGAAGTCTTGGGATTGATGGTCCGTCTTGCGACTGTCACCGTAGCTCTTCGATAGGTCAACGATATATCGTTAACTTGTTTCCGGCAAGTCCCGGCGGTGCCGAACGGGGCAGAACTCAGGTCCGCAGGCGGGCGCCATCTGGCCTGCCGCCGGTAGTCTTTCGTTGCCGCCGTCACCGTCCTGGTTGCTCTCGCGCCGGGCGATGTTCTGGACGTACCGATCACGAGCGGAGGCCAGTGCATGACATCGCTGCCCGATTCTGCCGAGCGCCGTTACGGCAGGGTCTTCGACGAGATCGCGGCCGAGTACGACCGCCACCGTCCCGCGTACCCAGGTCAGCTCATCGATCAGGCTTGCCGGGTCGCGGGGACCGGGAACGGTGATCCTGTGCTGGAGATCGGGTGCGGCAGCGGTCAGCTCACGCGTTCCCTGGTCGGCCGGGGACTGCGGGTGACGGCACTGGAACCGGGCACCAGCCTCATCTCGCTGGCCAGGCGGAACTTGGAAGGCGCCGGCGAAGTCCAGTTCGTGAACGCTCGGCTCGAAGAAGCGCAGCTTCCCCGTGATAGGTTCCGGGCCGTGTTCTCCGCGTCCGCGTTTCACTGGGCTGATCCCGAGGTCAGCTGGCAGCGAGCCGCGGATGTGCTTGTTCCCGGCGGAACGCTTGCCCTGCTGCAGTATTTCGGCTTGGAGGAAGAGCGCAGCAAACAAGATCAGGACGCGGCACTCGCGGCCATCAGGACGGTCGCCCCGGACATCGCCGCCAGCTGGCCGGCCTACCGCAGTCTCGACGCGACGCTCGCCGGGATCGAGCGGCACCGCGACAATATCTCCGAGGCCTGGTCCTGGCTCGGCAGCTACGACATCGGGCGAGAGTACGCCGGCCGCCTGTTCGGCGATGTTCAGGCGGCCGTTGTGCCGGGACTCAGCGAGCACACGCCAGACGAAGTCGGCGCTCTCGTTCGCACGATGTCGTTTTATGCCCGCCTCTCGCCTGACCAGCGCAAGGCCCTGGACGACGAGCACGAGGCGATATATCAGCGATTCGGGCGGCCGATGCGCGCTAGCACGATCGCGGTCCTCGTCACGGCGCGCCGCGGCGCGGCACTGCCCTGACCCGGCCGGAGCGGAGGACAGCCGCCACCGGATTGACCGGGATCCACGTCAGGGTGGTGCTGGCTTGCCGCTACCATCCAGGCCGGAAAGCTCGAGCCGCTGCGTGGTACGACGACCTGACCGGTCCGCGGACGCTTGCAGGAACTCCTCGGTGACGGCGTCAGCCGGGAAGAACATCTCAAGAGTCAGTTCCGCCAGCGTGACATCCAGCGGAGTCCCGACCATGCTCATGACGCTGAAAAACGAAAGCTCGCGTCCGCCCGTGGCAATTTTCCATGTCATGACCGGCTCGATGATCTCGTCGGCCGCGACGTGCGACCACGTGTCGCGTGGCGGCAGGCCGGGCCACCTTTCGGCCTCCTCCGCGAGTCTTCCGAGCGCAGGGCTGCCGTGCCGGGCCAGGGTCTGCGCAAGATTGCGCAGCAAGAACGGCGACCAATCAGCGAAGTTAGGGCTGCGGCCCGCGAATCCGTCCGGATGCAGCGCTATCCGGAACAAGTTGGGCACCGGTCCTGTCACGTCGTCGGGAATTTCTGCCGCCAGATGGAGGGCCGACATGTTGGCCATCTGGATATCCCACGACCGGTCAATGGCGAGCGCGGGGAAAGGGTTGTGCGCGTCGAGCACCCGGTACAGGGAAGCTCGTATCCGGGCAAGCGCGGGAGCGTCGAGCGGGCGCTGCGGGTAGCGCGGTGCGTAGCCCGCCGCGAGCAGCCACTCGTTACGCTCCCGGAGGGGCACGTCCAGGTACTCGGCCAGGGTCAGCAGCAACTCCGCGCTGGGTCTGGACTTGCCGAGCTCGACGAAGCTCAGGTGCCGCGCCGAGATCCCGACTTCAATTGCCAGGTCCAGTTGGCTGCGAGCCGCCTGGCGGCGCTGCCGCACCAGCGGTCCGGCGTTCCCGCGTGAACCTGTCACCTCGCGGACGCTACCCAAGGCCATGACCAAAGGCCAGTACGTCCGAGGTATTAGACATCGGACCCAACCATGCTGAAGCTGGCGGCACAGTATTGCACCCAAGGCAAAGGAACGACGCCATGCCATTCGCCACCGCGGCCGACGGAACGCAGCTTCACTTCACTGACTGGGGAGACGCCGAAGCCCAGACCCTCCTGCTGGTACACGGGTTCGCGGTCAGCCAGACCATGTGGAACAACCAGATCCCGTCATTCCTGGAAGCCGGGCTGCGTTGCGTCACCTTTGACCGCCGCGGACATGCACGGTCCGACGTGCCGGGCCAGGGCTACGACCTGGACACTCTCGCCTCCGACATCGCCGCCGTGGCCGAACACCTGGACCTGAGCGATGCAGTGCTCGTCGGCCACTCGCTCGGCGGAGCGGAGGCCGTTCGTTACCTGTCAGCGCACGCCGACGGCCGGATAGCCGGGCTGGTACTGAGCGCGCCGAGCGCCCCGATGCTCCGCAGGGCGCCTGACAACCCTGACGGGGTATCCCCCGACGTGATCGCCCTGGGCAGGCAGGCGTTCCGCGACGATGTCGGCGCGGCTATCCAGGCCTTCACCACCGAAGCGTTCCTCGGCCCGGGTCACACGATCTCACCGCTACTGGCTGATGCAGCCCGACGCCAGTTCACCGACCTGCCGCTCCAGGTGCTGCTGGCCACCTACGACACCAACGCCGCGGTCGACGTGCGTGCCGACCTCGCCAGCATCCGCGTCCCGACCATGATCATCCACGGCGACGCTGACCGGAACAATCCGCTGGAACAGACCAGCCGCCGTGCCGCGCAGCTCATACCCGACGCGAGACTGATCGTACTCGCCGGCGCCGGCCACGGTCTGTTCCGAAGCGAGGCACAGCGATACGCGACCGAGATCCTCAACTTCGTGGCAACCCTCCCGGCGATGGCAGCCCGCCGCTGAACCGACCACGATAAGAAACGGGATCGTCCGGCGCTGGCAAGTCCAGCACGAAGTGGCCGAACTTATGGAGCCAGATTTTCGTGCTTCGCGACCGTCGGCCTTGGCCGGGCAGTGAAGCTGTGCGCCAACCTCGACACCGGCGAATTCCTCCGCGCGCCCTTGCCCTCAACCCGGCACAGGACTACCGGCCGCAGCCGGGAAAGAAAACGATGTCTCGGGACACCCATGGACGGTGTCCCGAGACATCACATCTGTGCGCGAAGAGGACTCGACCCGGCGGCCTAATGCCGAGAAGGCAGACGCGAACCAGGCCAAACGACGCGGGACATAGCCATAAGCTGCAGGGTGCCACTAGGTAGCACCTGGTGGCACAGTGAAAGCATGAGCGACCCTGAGCTTACGCAGCGCGATCTGCGGTCGCGATCGATCATGGATGCCGTCGAGCACGGGCAGGCCTTTACCGTCACCAGGGACGGCCGCCACATCGGGGAGCTGATCCCGCTGCGCCGGCGCCGCTGGTTCGCCCCGCGGGAGGACTTCTCGCCGATGTCACGCAATGCTCCTGACGTGGACCTGGAGGCGTTCAGGTCGGACCAGGACGCCACCGCCGACCATGAGACCGACGGCCCGAATGAACGGTGACCTTCCTCAGCAGGGCATGCTCGACACGAACATCATGATCTTGCGCAGGTTTATCGATCCGGGCCAACTGCCCGATGAGATGGCGATCAGCGCCATCACTCTGGCGGAGCTGTCGGCCGGCCCGCACGAGATTCGCCGCAACAGCGAGCAAGGCATGTACGACGAGCACGGCGAGCGCGCGCGGCGCCTGGAGATACTGCAGCGCGCCGAGAGTGAGTTCGACCCGATTCTGTTCGGAGCTGAGGCGGCCCGCATCTTCGGGCGTGTGACGGCAGCGGTTATCACCGCCGGGCGCAAGCCCCGGAGGAGAATCGCCGACCGGCTCATCGCAGCAACGGCCATATCCGCGCCGCTGTTCACGACCAACCCGGCTCACTTGACCGGCCTGGACACCCTCCTGCGGGTCATACCGGTCGCTCGACCGGCTGACCCGCATGAACGATCATCCGGGCAGTAGCAGAACGTTGGCCTGCGCGAAGAACCGCCGATGTGCGCGGCACCCCGCGTCGGCCGCGCCGTCGTTCGGAAGCTCCGACCAGTTGATCTGCGTGCGGAAACGTAGGCAACAGCCGGACATGCCGATGAGCATTCGGGCACTAAGACTGCGTGTCAGCGCTCGACGCTATGCGATGCGGGAAGCGGTGCACCTCCTGCGGCCAGCCGATCGCCACCGCGATCCGGCCGGCCCAATACCGCGCCGCGGCATCGTCAGCCACATCGACGACGGCGAAACCGCCGAGATGCTCCTTGGTCTCGGTGAACGGCCCGTCGGTGAAGACGGGCGAGCCGCTGCTCGGGTCGACGCTGCACAAGGCGGTAGACGCGTCCAGGCCGCCGTCGCTGAAGACGAAGACGCCGGCGTCCGTCATCTCCTCGATCAGGGCCCTGGCGGACGTGCCCCGCTCGCGCAAATCCTCCAGCGTGAGGTCAGGCACCCACTCGTCGTTGAAGGCGATCAGGTACAGCGCCATCTCAAGCTCCTTTGCTCGCGGGCAGCCCGGACGACTGCCGCTCACCTTCTCCACGAACCCACTGGTGTCGAATCGACACCCCGGCCACGACTTTTCTGAGCCTTCCGCATCGCAGCCGGTGGGCCAGGTTCGCACGGAACGCCGACTAGGCGCTGGCGTGGGCCGGTTTCGGATCCGTTCTACACCATGCTCTGGACGGCGACCTGGCAGAGTTCGGGCAGCCTGCCCTCGGCTTGGCGGGCCGCGATCTGCACGCCGGCCCAGGCCAGCGCGACGCCGTAGGCGGCAGAGCAGATGATGAGCACCGGTGTCCGGACCGCGGCCGGGGCCGTGCTGGTAAACGCGGCCGCGAGGATGACCGGGGTGACCGCGACGGCGACGCCGACCAGCGCTAGCGAGGATGCCGCCGAAGGTGTAGGACCCGTATCCCTGGGCGGCCTGGCGCATGGGGCTGCCGGTTCGCGTGGCCATCGGGTAGGCAAGGGTGACGGTGAGGATGTTGCTCAGGCCAAGGGCTGCGCCGAGGCCGGCCAGGGCCACCGCGATGGCCGGCACTGCCTGCGCCGGACTGCCTGACCGCGACCGCGAGGCCGAAGCTGATCGCGGTGAGCAGCGGCACCGCGATCACGCCGAGCGCGATGTTCTGGCCGGAGAAGTAGGCCCGCAGGGAGCGGCGGCTGGTCAGCGCGAGCGCCTCGATGACGAAAGGCGGGCCGGTCAGGCCGACCGAGTTGGCGTGGAAGTACCCGACGAATCCGGCGCCGATAGACGGCACTGCCGATCACGACGGCGGGATGCTGGTGCGGGCCGAGGATGGTGCTGGCGGAGACGACGACCATGATGATCGCGGTCATGGCCCAGTAGACCAGTGATGTGGGGTCGCGGCGCTGGTAGATCCAGAACCGGGCGGCCACGGCGCCGCGCAGCCCGTAGCGGGCCAGCGGCAGCGCGGTGCCGTGCAGCTGCGATGACCCGGTGGAGGTGTCGGCGGTGACCAGGGCGCGGCTCAGCGAGCGCACCCACAGCCAGCCCAGCACGATGATGACGGCGGCCAGCAGCGCCAGCCGCGCCAGCGCGGTGCCGGGATGGCCGTGCGAGGCGTCCTGGATGGCGTGCGCGGCCAGGCCCGGCGGCAGCCAGCGCATCCACGCGTCGACGCCGGCGAAGCTCGCCGCGGTGATCCCGCCGTGTGCCGCTGCCTTGGGTATCACCTGGCCCAGCAACTCGATCAGGGCGAAGATCGGGATGAACAGGAATGCCGCCAGGTCCTTGCCGCGGCGTGAGTGCAGCAGCGCTGGCCATGCTGGTGGTCACCAGCCGGGCCAGCGTGATGCAGAACAGCACCTGCAGCGCCACCGCGACCACCGCGACGAGCAGGCCCAGCGGGCCGCTGGCCAGTCCCACGGTCACCCCGAGCAGGGCGATCAGGTTGGCCGCCGGCCAGGCGCCCGCGGCCGAGGCCGCGAGCAGCCCGACAGCGAGCGGCCGGGTCCGCAGCGGGTACAGCTGCAGCGTGGCGGGGTCGAGGGTGCCGTCCAGGCCGAACGCGAAGATCGGCAGGATCAGCCAGCCGAGCGCGAACGCGGTGAAGATGACCGTGGTCAGGTCCACCGACGCGCTCAGGCCGCGGAACAGGGCCAGGACATAAAAGCCGCCGACCGCCACCACGAAGGCGAAGAACGTGCTGAGGATGAACGAGGTCTGGGCTGCGGTGGACGAGCGCAGCGCGTTGAGCACCAGCCGGAGCTTCAGCTGGACGAGGAGCCGAGCCATGACAGCACCTCCTCATCGGTCGCCCGCGGGCCGACCAGGTCGATGAACGCCCGCTGCAGGGTCTTGCCGCCCCGCACCTGCGCCGTGGTGCCGGTGACCACGATCTTGCCCTTGTCGATGATGGACACGTGATCGCAGACCTGCTCGACCAGCTCCATCACGTGGCTGGAGAACAGCACCGTCGAGCCGGACGCCGGCCAGCCGCGTCAGCAGCCGGCGGATCACGTCAGCGGAGACCGGATCCACGCCTTCCAGCGGCTCGTCCAGGAACAGCACCGGCGGGTTGTGGATCAGGGCGCAGCCCAGCGCCGCCTTCTTGCGCATGCCGGTGGAATAGTCAGCGACCAGCCGCTTGGCATCGGCGGCCAGGTCCAGCACGTCCAGCAGCTGCCCGGCCCGCGACCGCGCCTCAGCGACGGGCAGCCCGCGCAGCCGCCCGGCGTACTCCAGCATCTCCGCGCCGCTCAGCCGCTCGAACAGCCTGGCCTCGGCCGGCACCACCCCGATGACCGCCTTGGCGGCAACCGGGTCCGCCCACACATCCAGCCCGTTGATAACAACCTGGCCGGCATCCGGCCGCAGCAGCCCGGTCATCATCGACAGGGACGTGGTCTTCCCGGCCCCGTTCGGCCCGACCAGCCCGGCCAGCGAGCCGGCCGCGATCTCCAGATCGACCCCGGCCACCGCCTCCTTCTCGCCGAAACTCTTGCGCAGCCCGCGCACCTCGATAGCTGGCTCGACCATCTCTGCCTCCTCAACAACTGTTCAGCTTCGCGGCCTCGGACCAGACTCCGAAAGCCGCCCGCGCCCCCGCGCGGGCGGACGCCCGGCTGCTTCGATCCTCAGCGCACTGTGTAGGCGACGACCTGCGGCTTGCCGCCGCTGCCCGACTGCCCGGTGAGCGGGGGGCCCGTGAGCGGGCCGCCCGCGGAGACGATCACCGTATTGCCCATGACCACCAGCGGCGCATTTGTCGACGTCGGCAGCTGATGGCGGTAGACGATCGCCCCGGTCGTTCGGTTCAGGGCGATCAGCTCGCCGCCGTAAAGGGTGGTGAAGACGAGGTCATTGGAGACGGTGGCAGCGCCGAGCGCCATCTCCGGCAGCTTGGTGTCCCACTCAACTGCGCCGGTGGCGAGGTTCAGCGCCTCGATTTCGCCGGTGGGAGGATGAGGAATGCCGGAGCCGAGGATCTGCGGTGAGCTTGGCTGTAGATGATGGGCTCGTCGACGGTGGACACATACACGGTGTCGTCGGCGACCGCCGGGTTGCTGAGGACGCCGCCGAGTTCGCCGGGCTCGATCGTGAAGGGCGCCGCGAGGTGCAGCTTGTGCTCGAGCGCGAGGACCGAGTCGTTGTCGTGGCCATTGTGCTCGCCGACCGGCGTCTTCCAGAGCAGCGCTCCGGTCTGCGCGTTGATGGCGTAGACGTAGCCCATCTTGCCGGCGTCGATGATCACGGAGGTTCCGTTGATGCTCGCCGCGATCGGCGAGGTCTGCAGGTCGTGGTCCTGGAAGTCGTTGGGCACCGCCTGGTAGTACCAGCGCAGCTTGCCGGTCGCTGCGTCGAGGTTCACGTCGCTGTCGGAGTAGAGCAGCGGCTCCGGGTGCGCGATGGCTGTCGCGGCCGACTCGTACGGGTTGCCGATGCCGAACGTCACCGAGCCGTCGTTGCCGACCAGCGGCGACTCCCAGGCGCCGCCCGCGCCCGACCTGGTCCGTCCGCACTGCGGAGCCGGATCGAGACCATCGTGTTGAACTTCCAGATCAGCCTGCCGGTGGCGGCGTCCAGGGCCAGCAGGATCCCGCCGCCCGGTCCGTTGCCGAGAGAGCTGGCCAGGTAGACCCGGCCGGCGACTGCCTGGGGCTGGATACTGAACGCGCCCTGGCCGCTGGTGAGCAGACTCCGGTCGACCCAGACCGGCTTGCCGGTTGCCGCGCTGAGCGCGAAAGCCATGTGCGGCGTGTCCCCGTACACCCGTCCGTCCGCGACCGCGACGCCGTCCGGCCCCGGCCCGCCAAGCTCCTGGGTGTTGACCTGGTACTCCCACCGCAGCTACGCCGGTGGCGAGATCGAGCGCGTACACGTTCGCCTGCATGTCCTGGATGTAGACGACGCCGTCGACCACGACCGGTGACATGGCCAGCGAGCCGACACCGCCGTCCGGCTTGCTGGATGATCCGGAATGTCCAGGCCTGCTGCAGCTGCGAGACGTTAGCCGAGGAGATCACCGAGCCCGGCGCCTGCCGGGTGTTGGCGAGGTCAGCGTTCGGGTACGGCCACGAGCCGGATGGCGGCGCGGCCTTGGGGTTAGTGGTCGTGGCGGACTGCGTGTGGGTCACCGTCGGATTGCCAGAACTACTGCAGGCGCGGCGAGCAAGGCCACCAGGACTGCGAGCAGGCTCATCCCGATGCGGGTGCGCCTGGTGCGACTCGAGGCCGGCATGGCACCTCTCCCTTGAGCTCGAAAACTGATATCAGAATGATAGGCATGTGGCATCAGCCCGGTCAACCCTCAGAGCGCGCTGAGCTCGTTACGGCTGGCACAGAGAACGCCAAGGACGGCCGTGGTACAGCCCTCAGCCGCTGAAGCGTGCGGCGAGTTCGGCTATCCGGCTAGGCCGGTTCTCGGGCCGCATCCGCCCGGCACGCTCGAGCAGGCTCATGCCGTGCAGGGCGCTCCAGAGCACCTCGGTCGCCGTCCCGTCGTCGTTATCTCCGAGCGCGGCGGCCAGAGCGCTGAAGCCAGACTGCAGCTCGGCCTCCGCATCGTCTTGCGCGAAGCGCGCATCGATGGGCAGCTGGAACATGGCCTCATACAGCGACGGCTGCGCCGCCGCGAAGCCCAGGTACACGTCGGCCACGGCCGCAATCGCCCGCGCGCCGCTCTTTCGCCCAACCGCCGCTCGCGTTGCCACCGCCAGCTCGGCGAATCCCGCGAGCGCCACCGTGCGCATGATCTCGGTTTTCCCGCCTGGGAAGTGCGTGTAGAGGACGGGCTGCGTGTAGCCGATGGCGTCGGCGAGTCGCCGCGACGTGACGGCGGCCCAGCCGTCGGCCTCGGCCATCGCCCGGGCCGCGTCCAGAATCTGCTGCCTGCGCTCGGCCGCGCGCCGTGCCCGAGTACCCGATTCGGCCATGGCCCCTCCCCTTGCGCTCCGGACTATCACGACTTATGTTAGCAGTGCTAGAAAATCTAGCGCTGCTAACCAAGGGAACGCCATGCTCTCCGCACTCGCTGTCATTACCGCGACCGTGGTCGGCACCATGGTCGGTGTCGAGTTCGCCGTCGCGGTATTCGTCAACCCCATCTTGCTGCGGCTGCCCGCCGGATCGTCGCTTGAGGCCCGCGCCGACGGGGGCCGCGTCCTCGGGCGCGTCATGCCGTTCTGGTACATAGGGTCGCTGATTCTCACGGCCGCGCTGGCCGCCGCCACCTGGGGCGCGCCGGCGGCCGGCGCCGCCGTCGCCGCTTCCGCGCTGCTCGCCGTAAGCGTCATCATGTCGGTCGCCCTGCTCGTGCCGATCAACAACCGATCCGTCACATGGACGGCCAACGACCACCCCGACGACTGGCGCGAGCAGCAGCAGCGCTGGGACCGCCTGCACTACGCGCTGTGGCAATCATCATCGCGGGGTTCGTACTGACGCTCGTCGCCGTAGCCATCCGCTGAGCATGCCTGCCGCCCTGTGCTATCTATCCCGATGGCATGGCTGGCCGCTACGGGTGATCATGAGATGAGTTGCCAGTGATCCTGCCGCGACGCGCTCACGAGGCTGGCGCGCGGGGACTGCCGCCAGAAGCCGCGACCACGACCCCAGGCGGTCTGGCTGAGGGCACGGATGCGCGGGTTCTCACCGGCTAGTGAGCAGCGTCAGTTACCTTGCCGGTCCGGCGGTAGTGGGCGAGGGTCTTGCGGACCTGCCTGCGAATCCCCACGTCCGGGTCGTTGTGACGGGACTCCAGGACATGGATCACAGCCGGGACCCGGCGCGCGGGCGTGCTGTCAGTGATGGCGTGGATCACGTCGCCGCGGACCAGCGGATCGGGATCCCCGGCCAGCTCCAGCAACCTCGGCCACACCCGGTCGTCGTCGGCCCTGACGTGGCAGGTGCACAGGTTCCGGCACGCAAGCTGGCGAATCCGGCTTTCCTCGCTCCGCGACAGCTCCAGCAGCCCGTCGATAGCATCCCTGTCTGTGCGGCCCTCGCCGGCCGGCAAGCCAACGCCTGCCCTCTCAGCGATCTTGCTCCACCGTCCCACCTTCCAGACGATAGTGCCGGCCAGTTGCACAGGCTACGGATTATCCCGCTGGCCGCTGGAGCATTCGGACTCTTGACTTCACCGAGTCACCGAAGTGGCCAGGCAGACAGGCAGCCGCCGCCCCCTGGCCGTACATGTATGCCTTGCCACGCGGGCGCGAAAGCCTGCTTCTGCCGCCACGGGAGCGTGGAAGGGCTGCAGGCGCAACGATGTCGCAGTCCGGTGAAGCTCGGCTCCGCGTGGCAAGATGACCTGGTGCGATTTGCCCTACGTGGCGCTTCGGCCGCTGACGCCGATGCGCTGCTGACAATGTGGTCGGAAGCTGCCGAGAATGACAGCCGGCCGCCAGACACCACCGCTGCCGTGACCGCCTTCCTGACCCGGCCTGCTCGAGCGCGGGAGGAGACCAGCTCCACGGCCGCGCGGACAATGACGAGCGCTTATGCGCCGATCGACCGGCACTCTGCGTGGACCTCCGCGGCGTAGTAACTGGCCGGCTGCAGGTCGCCGCTCGGTCGCGTGGCCAGCACGACATACCAGTCACCCAGGGTTGTGCTCAGCGTATTGTCCAGGCCTGTAGATGACTCGGGGCCAATCGTCGTTTGTCCGCCGTTCTGCAGCAGCCAGCCGTTGAACTGGTCAGCGCCCATCTGCCCAGCCTGCTCGGCCGCGAACTGATGGCACGCTGACGCGTCCATGACGGTGTCAGCGATCAGCGGAACAGATCTGGGCGACGAGCTCTGGCTAGGGGATTGCGCGGTGGTCGCGGGAGCGGGCGGAGTGGTCGTGGCGACAGCCGCGTGATGGCTGGCGGCGGCCTTCGGCGCGCTGCCGCAGGCGGTGAGCAGCACTGTTGCCGCCGGGATCACGAGGCATGCGCGTCTCATTCTCGGCCCCTTTCTGGCGAGAATGAGGCGCCCGCTCGTGACGCGCATGATTACACGCAACATCGTTGACACGGCCATCGGCAGGGATATCCGTTATTCAGCATTGTCGACGGTGATGGGAGCGAGCAAGACGCCGATTCGGTTCGCTGTCTGATTTTCCGGGATGGGATAGCGTCGGCCACGCGCGAACCGGCAACGACCGGCAGCCGCGACGGTCCGACCGACGAGACAGATGCTGAGTCCCACAAGCGATCGTGCTGCCGACTCTCGAAGATCGGAGTTCGACAATGCATGACCAAACGACCGCTGGCGCAGGCGGTCCCGAGTCACCGCAGGAACAGGCGCGTGCTGACCCGATAGCGGGAGAGCTCATCACCGAGACTTTCGAGTACGGCGGTGGGCGTCAGGTCACGGTGTACCTCCCGCCGGATCCGCCCGAGGCAGTCGTGTTCGCCGGTGACGGTCAGGCGATCTCGCAGTGGGGCGGGTACCTCGAGACGGCCGGCGTACCGTCGACGATGATCGTCGGTGTACACGGGCTAACCGATGAGATGCCGCGGCTTCACGAGTACTCACCGGTATTTGACGCCGAACAGTTCGCGGCCCACGAGAAATTCTTTGTCGAGGACGTCGGCCGATGGGTGCGGTCGCGGTTCGGAGTCGCACTGCCCGCTGAACGCACCGCGGTGTTCGGGGTCTCCGCGGGCGGGGAGCTCGCGCTCGCCCTTGGGCTGCGGCATCCGGACGTCTATGGTGTGGTCTTCTCCGGCTCGCCGGGCGCTGGTTACAAGCCGGCTGGCGTGATGCCGAGCCGGATTCCGCGCGTGTACCTAGTCGCCGGCACGCTGGAACCGTTTTTCCGCGACAACGCGACCCGGTGGGCGGTGGCGCTGCGCGATGCCGGGGCCGATGTCGTGATGAGCGAGCGGGTCGCGCCGCACGGCGAAGCGCTATGGCGCCGAGAATTCCCGCTGATGGTGGCGTGGGCGTTTGGACGATGAGCCATCACGGTGTCCCTCCAGGCCTGCCGCCGCGAAACTGGCCGCGCTACTCCAAGCCGAATCAAGGCCGAACGTCGCTCAAGATCATCTCGATTGGCTGCGGTGCCATGTCGTCGACACCATCGAACACGGCTACACCTGGTGGGACATCTACCCGACCAATGACATCCAGGTCGTGCGGCAGACCGTTCAGCCTGGCGAGTTGCCACTGTCCTCCGCCTAAAAGATCTAGCCCGCTTCTCCTTCATCCTGGTCTCCGCTGGCGCCGTTGTCGCCGGCAGCTGGACCGCGATTGGACGGCCCCCGATTCGGGGCGTTAGGCGGCTCTGTCGATTCGCTGTTGGTCAGACCGCTCGAACTTCGGCGAGCCGCTTGACTGCGAACTGGTCGGTCCCGCTGGGGTCCCAGCAGACGGCGGCTGCCCATGCGGCCTGCGCTTGCGCGGCGATGTCGTACGCGTCGTCGTCGAGACCGGCGGCGTTGTGCGGCAGTGCCAGGTCGAGGTCGGGGACGTCGACGTGCGACTCGTCCCAGTCGATCATCGCGACGCGATCCGCGGTCATGCGGATGTTGCCTGGGTTGGGGTCGCCGTGGACGACGCATGTCGTGCGGCCGGCGAGTCGCGCCCACGCTGCTCGGCATCGAGCCACACCCTCAGGCGGCAGCTCACCGAGGTTGACCCTGGTCCCGGTCTCGGCGTGCAGGAGGTCGGTCGACGATCGCCAGCCCGGGCGCTGTGGCCAGCCTTGCGTCAGCCGATGCAGCTGGCGGAGTGTATCGGCGACGCGACGCCAGTCGGCTTCGGTCTCGGGCGTTCCCCCCTCCACGTAGGTCATCACCACCAGCCCGTCCACGAAGTGCCGGCCGTCCGTGGTCGGGATGGGCACCGGCACCGGCATCCCTTCACGATCGAGGTGCCGCAACAGATCGGTCTCCCATGCCAGATCAGGGTCGCTGCGATGGCCGAGCCGACCGACCGCGAGCTGCCCGTTGACGCGCACGCTCCACACCCCGTTGACGCCAGCTCCGCCAGTCAGACGTTCGCTGCGAACGACGTCGTGACCCCACTGGTCAAGTGCCTCCCATCCCACCGGCCACATCTTCGCAGAGGGTCATGAAGCACTCAACGAGATTACGAACCCGATTCACGCATGTATGTCGGCATTGCCCAGCCGGGCCGCACCTGCACCTGCATCTCCATTTCGCAGCCAGCCCTCCGCGAGCCGATGGACGGATAGGACACGCCAGCAGCTGCGGCACTGATTTATCTGCACTCGACCAACGACAGGCAGCGCTACATCTGCGTCACGGATACCGTTCGGTTACACATTGCAGCTGACGGTCATCGGCGTGTGAAGGTCAGGTGGGTGACGCCGCTCGGTGACGAGACTGCCCCGAGGTTGTAGCGCTCCTCGACGCCTTCGAGGCCGTCCCAGAGACGAGCGCCGCGGCCGGGCAGGATTGGCACCTGCACGACGTGGAGGGTGTCGATGAGCTCGGCGGCGGACGACCGTCGGGCCACCGCCGATGCGCACGTCGAGGTCACCGGCGGCCTCCCGGGCGAGGTCGAGTGCCTCCTGCGGAGCGGCGTCGACGAAGTGAAACACGGTGCCGCCCTCCATCTCGATCGGCGGGCGCGCGTGGTGCGTCAGCACGAACACTGGCGTGTGGAACGGCAGGTTCGGCCCCCACCAGCCCCGCCACTCGTCGTCGGTGCCGCTTGTGGACGCCAGGCTTACCGGTCATCAGCGTAAGTCGGTTTGCGTCAAGCCTTTGGCCGGTGCCCGGTCCGTCGTCTGTCCCTGCATAGCGGTAACGGGGTTGGTCCCTGCAGCGTGTGATCGGGTTGATGAGACGACGGACGGGGCTGCCCATGATGACCGTCGAGATCACCCGGGGTGTCTCAATGCCGCGGAGGGCTCGCCCCGGCCGCCAGCTTGAAGTGCCGCCGGCCGAAGGTCAGGCGGCCAGTGCCGTGTCCTGCCCGGCGGGTGCCGCGGGTGGCGATGACCGGATCCCAGGCCTGGCCGGTGGTGATGACGGCGTGCAGCTGCCGCAAGATCGCGGCAGCGATGACGGTCTGCGCCTGGGTGGGCGTGAGCTTGTTGTGCTCCCTGCTGGTCAGGTACTGGTACCGGGCGGCGTAGACCGGGTTGGCGCGCTGGGCTCCCCAGACCGCGCGCCAGGCAGCCAGCCGCAGCCCGGGGCGTCCCTGGCCGGTCAGCTTGGTCCGGCCGGTGAACGTGCCGGACAGTTTCTCCCGCGGCGCCAGGCCGGCGTGCTTGACCAGCGCCCGCGCGGTCGCGAACCGGCGCGGGTCGCCGGTCTCGGCCAGGATCGCCGCCGCGCCGACGGCCGACAGGCCGGTGATCGAGGTGACCAGCGCGGTCAGGCCGAGCTCGTCTAGGACGCCGGTCATCCGCGGCTCGGTGTCGACGAGCCGGGTCTTGGCGAGCAGCCAGTCCTCCAGCAGCAGCTGCACCCGTTCCAGCACGCCGGGCCGGTGCGCGATCACCCCGGCCGGATCCGTCAGCGCGGCGAACAGCCGCCGCACAATCCGCAGACAGGGCTTCTGCCGGCCGCCGCGGGTGATCTCCCGGCGCACGGCCTGCTCGAACCGGGCCGCGCCGAGCCGCCGGGTCCGGGCAAGGTCGCCGCCGTCCCGCCCGGCGACCACCGGCATCGCCGCGGTCCAGGTCGCCGGACCGGAACGGCTGCCGCGCCGTGTCCAGGCTGGCCGGCCACGCGCATTCCAGCAGGTCCCGCATCTGCTGGACCTGGCTGCCGGCCTCGGTGAGCAGCTGCTCCCGGCGCGCACCCAGATGCCGCAGCCGGCCCCACGTCTCATCGACCGGCTCCGGCACATAGCAGCGCAGCTGCGCGGTCAGCCGGGCGATCAGCACCGCGTCCTTCTCATCGGTCTTATCGAAGGTCAGGTCCTCGGTCCGCCGCGACCACGACGTCACCATCGGCTGCACGCACACGAACGGCATGCCCCGGTCGGCGGCCAGCTGCCCCAGCACCCGCCACCGGTGCCCGGTCGGCTCGCACGACACCGTCACCCCGGCCCAGCCCGCCGCCGCCGCACGCTCGCGCGGCCCAGTCCAGCGCCGCGCCCAGATCCCAGGCCCGGCACCGGAACGTCCGCCGGGCGATGACCTTCGAGTCGTGATCGGTCACCACGACCATCTGCTTGACGCCGGCCAGGTCGATCCCGACGATCGCATTCGACACCGGCACCAGCGCCCGCAGCCGCTCCAGCCGAGCGTTGCGGTTGCGGTCACCGCGGGACACGCCACTACCGTTACCCATGAACGTCCTCCTGCTGCGTGGGACACCAAGCCCGAAGCGCATCAGGGGGACGTTCCTACGTCACGAACCGACACGCAGAACGTCTTTCTATGCCGCGGTGCGTGCGGTGCTGCCTGCGCTCGAGCTGACCTCTTGAGCGACCAGCCTGGCGCGATAGTTTTGCTTCGTTCAGCTGCCATGAGTCCTGCGGTGGTCCGGGTCTGTACGCAACACCAGTCCATCGCGTTCGAGTCGGGAGGCATCTTGAAGCTTCTTCTCACGTCCGGGGGCGTCACGAACCCGAGCATCCGCGATGCGCTGGCCGGCCTGCTGGGCAAGCCGACCGCCGACGCCACCGCACTGTGCATCCCCACCGCGCAGTGGGGCCACCCCATGTGCGGGCCGGTCTCGGCGCGGGGGTTCGTCAGCGGCCTGCCCCCGTGGGGTGGCATGACGTCGATGGAGTGGAAGTCGCTGGGCCTGCTCGAGTTGTCGGCGCTGCCCACGATCGGCGAGGAGCGCTGGGTGCCCTGGGTCCGGGAGGCCGATGTCCTGCTGGTCGATGGAGGCGATGCGACGTACCTGTGCCACTGGATGCGGCTGTCCGGGCTGGCCGACCTCCTGCCGTCGCTGCCCGACACGGTCTGGGTGGGGGTGAGCGCCGGGAGCATGGTAATGACGCCCCGGATCGGCGCCGACTTTGTGAAGTGGCCGTCCGCGGCGGACGACCGGACTCTCGGCGTCGTCGACTTCTCGATCTTCCCGCACCTGGACGTCTTCCCGGGGAACAGCATGGCCGAGGCGGAGCGCTGGGCGACCGAGATCGGGGGCCCCGCGTACGCCGTCGACGACCAGACGGCCATCAAGGTGACCGACGGCACCGTCGAAGTCGTCTCCGAGGGGCGCTGGAAGCAGTTCCCCTGACAGCCGGGACCTGGGGCACCAGCAACTGGACACTGGGCGATCGGGATGCCTCCCGCGCCGCTATGCGTCCGCGACGACCGGCACGCGACGGGTCTGCAGGGCCGCTGCGTCGACTCAGGCAATACCCGGGGAAATCTCAGGCCGGGCACACGGATGCCCCAGTCAGCTGGCTTACCGTCCTTGTTGCATCCTGCCGACCCCGGGAGGCTCACCGATCTTAAGGCGGGGACCGTGCGCGCGGTGACATCGGCATCGAGGTCGCGGTCGCTGGCCGTGGCGCAGCGGATTTTAGCGATGACTGGATGGGTCAGTATGAACGGCCTTGACCCTGGCCACGGGCCACCGCGATCCGGGCATAGCGCGGCTGCTGCGAGCCGGAAACAGCGCATCGGCAGACTCCAGATTGAGGCGCTCTACGTGGCGCATTACGGCCGGCTGGTCGGGCTGGCGCAGCTGATCCTCGGCGGGGACGCGGGTGCCGAGGACATCGTCCAGGATGCCTTCATCCGGGTATGTGGCTCGCGGTCGACTATCCGCGACCCGGATAGGGCCGCCTGTTACCTGCGGATTACGGTCATGAACCTAGCGCGCAGCTCGCTGCGGCGGCAGCAGACGGCATTGCGGCACGCACCTGATCCGCCTACCGAGCTGGCAGTACCTGCGGAACCGGTGCTGACGAAGGTGAGGAACGCCGGCGTGATGGACGCGCTCCGACAGCTCCCATGGCGCCAACAGCAGGTGATTATGCTGCGGTATTACGCGGACCTGTCAGTGCGCCAGACTGCGCAGACACTGCGGATCAGCGCCGGGACGGTCGAGACGCGCGGGTCCCATGCGCTGGCCAGCCTTGGGGAAGCGCTGCATGCCGTCGGTGACAGCGCGGCGCCAGGGGGGTAACGACTCCTTGACGAGCATTTCGCGTGCCGATGCCGTGGCGGCGGAACTCGAACATCGTTCAAGATGGTTTCTGCGTCTGAGGGTAGCGTCTGGGAGTGTGACCGGAAGAGAGCTAGGCCAGGCGGGGATGCTGACAGAGTTCGGCGGCCTTTCGACGCCGCTGGTAGCCGATGCCTGTATCCGCGCGGGAGTGCCGCTGCGGGTCGCGCCGCCGGGAATCGGCGCGGTCGTCCCTGGACAGCGGGTCGCCGGACGGGCGCTCCCGGCCCGCCACTACGGCAGCGTTGATGTGTTCTTGGAAGCGTTCAGCGGCGCCGCCCGTGGTGACGTCCTGGTCGTCGACAACGGCGGGCGGGAAGATGAGGCGTGCGTCGGCGATCTGGTCATCCTGGAGGCACAAGCGGCAGGAGTCGGAGGGGTAATGGTGTGGGGACTGCACCGCGATACGGCGGAACTGACCCAGATCGCCCTGCCGGTATTCAGCTACGGCCACTGCCCGGCTGGCCCTGTTCGCCTCGATGAGCAAGAACCATCCGCGCTGGCCAGCGCACGGTTCGGGGAATGCCTGGTCACCCGCAACGACATCGTATTCGGCGACAACGACGGCGTCGTGTTCGTTGCGGCCGACCAGGCCGAGGAGGTCCTGGCCACAGCCCGGCAGATCGGCGAGGTCGAGCGGGATCAGGCCCGTAAGATCCAGGCGGGTCAAACCCTGCGGCAGCAGACAGCCTTCAGCGAATACCTGGCGCGGCGGGCAGCCGAACCGTCCTACACCTTCCGGCAGCACCTGCGGCGGATCGGCGGTGCCATCGAGGAGTAGGCAGCCATGACGGCCAGCCGCCACCAGCGACTCGCCTGGACTGGTGGTCACCCACCACGGGGCGCGCCGGTCAGCAAATGCGCACCAGCGGCACCAGGCCTCATCGAGCGATGCCACTCCCGTGCAGGTTTTTCACGAAAGAGCGACTGCTCGCAGGCAGTTAACATGCCGCTGAACTCTATCGCGATAAGTCCTCTCCGCCATCCGGGCGGTAGGAGCCCAGTCCTGTAGGCGAAGAACCGCCGCTCTGCGCGTCTGCCCATGTTCCGCCGCGTCGTCGTTTATGAGATCAGAACCTGTTGATCTGCGCGCTGAGAACAATGAGCACGCCCCGACATACCAATGCTCGGCGGCGCCAAGCGCGTCGGTGTCGGCCGACGGGACCGTGCTGGGTTTGCCTAGGTGTTACCGGGCTGCTCGTGACTCTAAAGCAGAAGACCCCCACCCAGGAACGGGCGAGGGTCATATGCCAGCGGCGTTAGTCTGCGAAGGCCCTAGCCGGACGCTACGACATGTCCAGCTGTGACCTGGGGAGGGTTCGGAAACAGTGGCTCGAGATTCGCGTGCACGAACTCCCCGGCCCTTTTCGTCGATTCTTCCTCCCCCGGTTCATCTTGAAAGACCGAGGTTGAGAGCATTACCCCATCCCCGGCATCGACCCAGTAATAAGCTACGAATCCGGGAACCTCTCGGAGAATCTCGACAAACTGGTCCTCCACTCGGCGTCCCGCCTCTTCAGGATCGGTCACCCCGTTGTATCGCCGTACCACGGCATACATATCCGGCCTCCTGTCTAAGCTCGCCCCCGAGGTCGCTCTCATGCGACAAACCCAGCATGCCTTGCCGCCGCGTCCCCGAAACCACCCGGGGCACGGCTGTCCAGCCTCGATGTTCCGTGACCTTGGGTTGATGGCCCTGACCGTCGGCTGGGCCGCTGTTCAGTTTCCGGCGCGCGACGTCCTCGACTGCTGGCGCAGGGTTCGTCTAATCGTGTGATCTCGAGCCATCTGGGCATCGCCGACAAGTACCGTCCGGAAATCATCTCTCGCCGGTCTTCCTCAAGCTCCAGGTCAACGGCCGCACGGCGGCGGCGCTCTAAGCCCGCAGACCTCGGCCGGGACCGGGGGTACACCGTCCGGCGGTGAACTGAGGTCCGGCCGCTGGTGCCGCATCTGGCCGTGGCTTGCCGGACATTGAATGGCTGCCAGTTTGGCTCGCGGCGGAGACAGGCCCCGAACGTATGTCCTATTATCGGCGCGACGCCGAGCGTCATCCAGGTACATTGAGCCACGTCCAGGCTACGCCGTATCCGTCGCAAGATTTGACGAAAATGCGATTGCTCGCAGGCAGTTACCTTGCCATTGGACACAATGGCGAAATTCTGTCTGGGTGCTCGTCTGGCGCCCCGAGCAGGACTCGAACCTGCGGCCTACTGCTTAGGAGGCAGTCGCTCTATCCGCCTGAGCTATCGGGGCCTTGGCTGTCCCCGGTCAGCGCGATCCCCGCCACCGAGAGCCGGGACAAGCCTAACCGGTTTCCGGGCCTTTCACCGCCCAGGACGGGGCCGGACAGGCCAGGACCATAAGGTGGGCTCAAGGGCAACGGCCGGACGGGAGCAACGCGGTGCAGGTGAGAGACGTCATGACGGAGGCGAGTGTCACCGATTCGGCGCACGACAGCCTGCGCTCGGCGGCCGAGCGAATGTGGCGGCAGCAGACCGGATCGCTGATCATCGCCGAAGAAGGTCACCTGGTCGGCATTGTCACCGAGCGCGATCTGCTGCGCGCGGTCGCCCTGGGCGCGGATCCTGACAAGATCTCGGTCGACGAGGCCATGACGACTGAACTCTTCACCGTCTCACCGGACATGCCGATCCAGGAGGCCGCCAGGGAGATGGCCGCTCGCTGGATCCGGCACCTGCCGGTGGTCGAAGCGGGCCAGCTCCTCGGCGTGGTCAGCATGCGCGACGTGACCGGCGTCTTTGCCGCGATGTCGGGCGGCAACGTGCGGGTGGAGCACGAGTTCGACCAGCTCGTGCGCAAGCTCCGGCTGGCCCGGATCGAGCACGGCGACCTGGACTAGTCCGCCGGGCTACGCTCCCGCACCGCCGTCGCCACCTGATCCAGCAGCCCGGCGGCCGCGACGAGCCGCCGCCGGTCGGCAGCCGGCAGGCTCGCCAGCGCGGCCGCGATCGCTGCGATCCGCCGCCCGGCCGCGGCCCGCATCAGGGTGTCCCCCGCCGCTGTGGGCGCGACCACCACTGCCCGGCCGTCGCGTGGGTCCGGCGCCCGCTGCGCCAGGCTGGCCGAGACCAGCCCGTCCACGATCCGCGTCATCGTCGGCCCGGCTACGCCCTCGGCCGCCGCCAGCGCACCTAGTGACCGAGGTCCGCCGAACACGATCACCGACAGCGCGGACAGCCGGGCGGGCGTCAGGCCGGCCTGCCGGTCCACCGCCGCCAGCCCGCGCAATAGGTGGATGGCACCGGAATTCAGTGCCGATGCGGCGTCATCGAGGTCACGCTGACTCCGGTCCGGGTTGCTGTCGGCCACCAGGTATGTATAGCATGCCTACCCAAGATACATAGCAATGCTATTCAATAAAGATCAGGGATAGGAACGTGGTCTTATGGCGGAACTGCATCAGGTAGCCCAGCATGCCGACGACCTGGACCGGGCGGTCGCGTTTTACACAGGCGTGCTGCACTGCGAGCTGATCTCCCGGTTCGATCCCCCTGGCCTGGCGTTCTTGCGCCTCGGCGAGACCCGGTTGCTGCTGGACCGCAACGCGCCCAGCGCGCTGATCTACCTGCGCGTCGATGACGTCCGGGCGACTGCCGACAAGCTACGCGGTGACGGCGTCACCATCGACACCGAGGCCCATCTCATTCATACCGACACCGGCGGTGACTTCGGGCCGGCCGGCTGGGAGGAGTGGATGGCCTTCTTCAGGGACAGCGAGGGCAATCTCGTCGGCCTGGCCAGCCGACACGCGCCCGCTAGTTAGCTTGCACGGCCGCTACTCCGTCCGGCCCAGGGCAGAATGACGAGATGGCCGGACTCCGGGTGGCGATCGCCGGAGCCGGCCTGGGCGGACTCTGCCTCGCGCAGGGCCTGGCCAAGGCCGGCTTCGACGTCGAGGTATTCGAGCGCGACGGCGCTCTGGACGTGCGGCGCCAGGGCTACCGGCTGCACGTCGACGGCAGAGCCGGGCTTGCGCTGCGTGACTGCCTGCCGCCTGACCTGTTTGAGCTGTTCCTGGCCACCTGCGGCCGGCCGAGCACGCAGTTCAGCGTCATGTCCAGCAGGCTGCGGATGCTGCATGAGACCAGGGGTGATCCCGGCCGGGATCCGGACGCGGTGCAGACCCTGTCCACCTCAGCTAACCGCCAGACGCTGCGCGAGATCCTGGCTGCCCGCCTCGCGGACCGCATCTACTACGACCGCGAGCTGACTGACTACTCCGTGCACGACGGCGACGTCGAGCTCCGGTTCGCCAGCGGCCACTCGACCAGGGCCGACGTCCTGGTCGGCGCAGACGGCGTCAGGTCGGCGGTCCGGGACCAGTACCTGCCGCTGGCCGAGATGATCGACACCGGGTCGCGGTGCATCTACGGCAAGACGCCCCTGGACGCCTCAGTGCTGGCACACGTCCCCGCGCCGCTGCGGCTTGGCTTCACCGCGATCATCGGCGGTCAGGTCGGCATGGCCGCGGGCACGATGCAGTTCCGGCAGCCACCGCCTACCGCGGCGACGGCCATCGCGCCGGATGTGCAGCTGAGCCCGGCCGGCGATTACCTGATGTGGGCCGTGTCAGCTCAGCATGACCAGTTCCCGGTGAGCGACGCGGGCCTGGCCGCGCTGGATCCCGGCGGGCTGCACGAGGTCGCGGCGGCCATGATCAGCAAGTGGCATCCCGAACTGCGCGAACTGGTCGGCCGCGCCGACGGCGGCGAGACGTTCCTGGTCCGCATCAGCACCTCGGTACCCGTGCCGCCCTGGCAGCCGAGCCGGGTCACCGTCCTCGGCGACGCGATCCACGCGATGAGCCCGGCCCGGGGCTCCGGCGCCAATACTGCGCTGCAGGACGCGGCTCTGCTGACGAGGTTGCTATCGGAGGCAGGCAGCGACCCGGCTGCCGTGGTGGCCGCGATCGGCCGATACGAGGAGCGGATGCGCGACTATGGCTTCGCCGCCGTCGCCGCATCCCGGCAGGCTGAACAGCTGACCGCTGCTCGCAGCGGCGGCCTTCTCGTCCGCCTCGCCAGTCGCCTGCCGCAGGCCGCAGCTCCTGACGATCGTCCCCGGCCGGAGGGCGACTCGCAGTCCTAGCGCCGCCTCAGCCGACCGCCTCGCCGGCCGCGTCAGCCGAGCGAGCCGCGGTCACGGCAGCTCGAACGGGAGCTTCAGGCCGTCCAGTGCGTGCCCGCACGGGCAGGCGCGGTCCATCGGCAGATCCTCGATCGCCTGCAGGATGACCTGGCGCAGCCGGGCGACGTTGGCCGCGAACACCGCGAAAACCTCGGCGTGGGTGACGCCCTCGCCCTCCTCGACACCCGCGTCCAGATCGGTGACCAGCGAGAACGAGGTGTAGCAGAGGGCCAGTTCGCGGGCCAGCACAGCCTCCGGGTAGCCCGTCATGCCGATCAGCGTCCAGCCCTGCGCGGAGTACCAGCGGGACTCGGCCCGGCTGGAGAACCGCGGGCCTTCGATGACGACGAGCGTCCCGGACGGCACCGCGTCCCAGCCGGCGCCGCGGGCGGCGCTGACGGCATTGGCCCGCCCGACCGGGCAGTACGGATCGGCGAACGCCACGTGCACGGCGCCGTTCTCGTCATAGAACGTCTGCGTCCGGCCGGACGTCCGGTCCACGATCTGGTCCGGGATGATCAAGGTGCCCGGCCCGTGCGTCGCGGTGAGCGAGCCGACCGCGCTGGGCGCGAGTACCTGGCGCACCCCGACCGAGCGCAGCGCCCACAGGTTGGCCCGGTAGGGGATCTTGTGCGGCGGGAACCGGTGATCCCGGCCGTGCCGGGGCACGAACGCAACCCGCTTGCCGCCGACCTGGCCGATTACCAGCGGATCGCTGGGCGGCCCGAACGGGGTCTCGACCTGGACCTCGTCGGCGGAGTCGAAGAACTCGTAGAAGCCGGATCCGCCGATGACGCCTATCTCTGCCAGGTCGCTCACGCGGCTAATGTACCGGCACCCGACCAGGCGCCACGGTGGCCGTAACCGCCGCGTGTCGGGCGGCGGCCCCGAGCCACCGCGGCGCTGGCCGGATGTCTGCAGGAGGAATTACCCGGCTAACGTTGCCCGACGTCCTTGACCGGAAGCTGAGAGCAGACTGCGGGTTCGCCGCAACCCCGGCGGTCAGCTGGCGGAGGCCGCGACCGACGAGGAAGACGATGAGGACGAAGCCGCCTTCTTCTCGGTACCCGACGAGGTACTCGCGGGCTTGGCCGCAGAATCGCCCGACGAGCTCTTGCCCGACTCAGAACTGCCCGACGAGGAGCTGTCGGAGGACGAGCCGTTGGAGCTGGCGGCGGCCTCCTTGCCATCCTTGCCCGCGGGGACCGTACTCGAGCCGTTGCGGCTGTCGGTCCGGTAGAAGCCCGATCCCTTGAAGACGATGCCAACCGCCGAGAAGACCTTCCGGAGCTTGCCTCCGCAGGCGGTGCATACTGTCAGCGGATCGTCAGTGAACCGCTGCACGACCTCGGACTTGTCTCCGCAATCGGTGCAGGCGTACTGGTACGTCGGCACGTTTCCTCCCTCTGCGGCGTTAGCACTCGCCGCGGTCAACTGCTAAATGGTAGCAACGGCTAGGCAAGCCTGCAGATTCCTTCGGCGGGCACGGCCGCGTACCGGACCGGCTGGTCCAGCGGCCCGGCCGGGATCTGGCCGGCCTCGAGCAGTTCCCCGTCATGCAGCAGCGCGATCGTCGGGATAGCCGCCCCCACCCTGGCCAGCGCCCGGTCGTAGCTGCCACCGCCGCGGCCGAGCCTGGTCCCGGACCGGTCAGCCGCCAGCGCCGGCACGATCACCAGGTCGGCACTTGTGATCGCTGTCACACCGCGCCGCGGCTCCGAGGGCTCGAGCAGGCCGCGCGGCCCGGCCGCCAGCGAATCCGGCCCCTCGTAGGAGGCCCAGTCCAGGTCGCCGTCGGGCTGCAGTGCCGGAAGCAGCACGTACGAGCCGCGTTTCCACAAGGCAAACAGCAGCGCCCTGGTCTCCGGCTCACTGCCCACCGAGACATAGGCCGCTATCGTCCCGGCCATCTGGGTCTCCGGCAGCTCCAGCAGCACGTCTCTGAGCCGGCGCCCGGCGGCCACCCGCTGATCGGGCCGAAGGGCCCGCCGGCTGGCCAGGATGGCGGCTCGCATCCCTGCCTTAGCCTGGCTGATCTGGCCGGCCGCGCTGGTCACGGCCGGGCACCCTGGTTGCGGCGGCCGTACCAGGGCATATCCAGCCCCGCTGGCCGGGACCCGGCCGGCGAGGACTGCCAGCGGTGACCCGGCTGACCAGGCCATCCCGGCACGCCGGAAGATCCGCTGCAGCCGGCCGCCCACCGCCGCTGACCTGTG
This sequence comes from uncultured Actinomycetota bacterium, assembly GCA_963713585.1. Lineage (GTDB taxonomy): Bacteria > Actinomycetota > Actinomycetes > Streptosporangiales > Streptosporangiaceae > JAJYUU01. The sequence continues at coordinate 361,707 of CAVQMG010000006.1, forward strand.
CCGTTCACCAGTCCTCCAGTTCGATAGCTAAGGTTCTCAGCATGGCTCATTCACCACCGGTCACCAAGGCAGTCATCCCGGCCGCCGGCCTCGGCACCAGGTTCGTGCCGGCCACCAAGGCGATGCCGAAGGAAATGCTGCCGGTCATCGACACGCCGGCGATCCAGTTTGTGGTCGAGGAGGCCGCTGCGGCAGGCCTGACCGACGTGCTCATGGTGACGGCGCGGAGCAAGACCAACATCGAGGATCATTTCGATCGCAATCCCGAGCTTGAGCAGGCCCTGGAGGCTAAGGGGGATGAGGCCGGGCTGGCCAGCATCCGCGCTTCCAACGACATTGCCACCATGCACTACGTCCGGCAGGGTCAGGCCCTCGGTCTTGGCCACGCGGTGCTGTGCGCGGCCGAGCACGTCGGCAACGAGCCGTTCGCCGTGCTGCTCGGCGATGATTTCATCGACGCACGGGACAAACTGCTGCAGCGCATGCTCGAGGTCCGCCAGCGGTACGGCGGCAGCGTGGTCGCGCTGATGGAGGTCGACCCGTCGCAGGTGTCGTCCTACGGCGTTGCCACGATCAAGCCCACCGACGCCGACGACGTTGTGGCTGTCACCGACCTGGTGGAAAAGCCCCCCGTCAACGAGGCGCCGTCGAACTGGATCGTCGTCGGCCGCTATGTCTGCGACCCGTCTATCTTCGGCGTGCTGCGCGAGACTAAGCCAGGCCGCGGCGGCGAGATCCAGCTGACCGACGCGCTGCGCACGCTGGCCAGGACCGACCGCAACGAGGGTGCCGACGGCGGCGGCGTGCACGGCGTGCTGTTCCGCGGCCGCCGCTACGACACCGGCAACAAGCTGGACTACCTGCAGACTCAGATCAAGTTCGCCTGCGAGCGGCCGGACGTCGCGCCGGAGTTCGTGCCGTGGCTGCGCGATTACCTGCAGAAGCTGGACGCCAGCCGGTAAGAAGGTGGCTCCGATAACCGAACATGCAGGGCAGGCCGTGATGGACTCCGTGGAGACCTACCTCGCCGAGATAGCGGCCGCGATCCGGCCGCTGCCGCCGCGCGAGCTGACGCTGGCGGACGCGCTCGGCGCTGTTCTGGTCAGCGACGTCACGGCCATGCATCCGCTGCCGTCGTTCGACAACTCCGCGATGGACGGGTACGCCGTGCTGGCCGCCGACGTTGCCAGCGCGACCCGCTCCGATCCGGTCGTGCTGCCCGTCGACGGCGAGATCGCGGCCGGCGACACCGGCCATCACGGCCACGTTCCCGGCACGGTTATCCGGATCATGACCGGAGCAGCCATGCCGGCCGGCGCGGACGCCGTCGTGCCGGTGGAACTGACCGACGGCGGGACCGGCCGGGTTGCGATCTACGAGCCGGTCGGGCCCGGCGGGTCGGTGCGGCGAACCGGCGGCGACGCGCAGCCGGGCGACCTGCTGCTGACCGCAGGCACGAAGATCGGGCCCGTGCACCTGGGCCTGCTGGCGGCGGCCGGGCACGGCACTGTGCTGGCCCGGCCACGGCCGCGGGTAACGGTAATCTCGACGGGCAACGAACTGGTCGAGCCGGGCAACGAGCTGGTCCCCGGCCAGATCTGGGAATCGAACGCGACCATGCTGGCCGCCGCGGCGCGCGAGGCCGGCTGCGACGCCCGCCGTCATCCGATCGTGCGGGACAGCACTGACGCGGTCCTGACCGCCGTCCGGGAGGCGCTGCACGGCGCTGACCTGCTGATCACCAGCGGCGGCGTGAGCATGGGCGGCGAGCACGACGTGGTCAAGGCCGCGCTGGCGACGCTTGGCACCGTCACCTTCCGCAAGGTCGCGATGCAACCGGGCATGCCGCAGGGCTTCGGCACAGTCGGCGACGACGCCACTCCGATCTTCACGCTGCCGGGTAACCCGGTCAGCGCCTACGTTTCCTTCTTCCTGTTCGTCACGCCCGCCCTCGATGCGCTCCAGGGCCTTGAGCCGGAACGTGGTAAGCCAGCGCAGGCGGTGCTGACTCAGCCGGTCCGGTCCCCTGCGAGCAAGCGCTCCTTCCTGCGCGGCGTGCTGGACAGCGCCGCCGGGCTGGTGACCCCGGTGTCCGGCCAGGCCTCGCATCAGCTCGCCTCACTGGCCAGGGCCAACGCCCTGGTCGTCGTGCCCGAGCAGGTGACCTCACTGGAGGCCGGGGCGAGCGTCGAGGTACTGAGGCTGCCGTGACCGAGCCCGCGCTGACCCACCTTGATTCGGCCGGCCAGGCCCGGATGGTCGACGTGTCCGGCAAGGACGTGACCGCCCGGTCGGCGACCGCGACCGGCAAGGTGCTGCTGTCCGCCGAGGCGGTCGCGGCGCTGCGATCCGGCAGCGTGCCGAAGGGCGACGCGCTCGCGGTTGCGCGCATCGCCGGGATCCAGGGAGCCAAGCGGACGCCTGAGCTGATTCCGCTGTGTCATCCGATCGGACTGCATTCGGTTGCGGTCGAGGCGTCGGTCGCCGATGACGGCGTGCTGATCTCCTGCACCGCCAGGACCGCGGACCGGACCGGTGTCGAGATGGAGGCGCTGACCGCGGTGTCGGTCGCGGCGCTCGCGCTGATCGACATGATCAAGGCCGTCGACCCGGCCGCGGTCATCACCGACGTCCGGGTCGAGGAGAAGACCGGCGGCAAGACCGGCAGCTGGCACCGGCCATGATCAGGGCACTCGCGATCACCGTCTCCAACCGGGCGGCGGCCGGGATTTACCCGGATAAGTCCGGGCCGGTGCTCGCCGATCTGCTCCGGGACGCAGGCTGCACGGTGGACGGACCGCTGGTGGTGCCCGATGGCGACCCGGTAAAAGCGGCGCTGGCCGAAGCGGTCGAGGCCGGCTATGACGTCGTCGTGACCACCGGCGGCACCGGGCTCACCCCCGGCGACCTGACGCCGGAGATGACCCGGCTGGTGCTGGACCGGGAGATCCCCGGCATCCCCGAGGCCATCCGGGCCGCGGGCGTGGCCGGCGGCGTGCCCTCGGCGGCCCTGTCACGGGGCCTGGCCGGGCTGGCGGGCCGCACGCTGATCGTGAACCTGCCCGGTTCGACCGGCGGGGTCCGCGACGGTATGGCGGTCCTGGGCGGGCTGCTGGCGCACGCGGTCGACCAGGTTCGCGGTGGCGATCACCCGCGGCCGGCTGCTGGCTGAGCCGCTGTTGGCGACTGGTGTCAATCCGGCACATTCAGTATTCAGCTGCTTTCGTCATGAGACCCGATGGCGGAGCAGGCCGTCGTCAGGCAATGATGGATCCGTGGCACGTTCGCGTGGATGGGTGACGCTCACCGAGCCTTCGCTTCTGGACGCCCCGGTGGCCCTGCGCCCGATCAAGGTCAAGGACGCCGCGATGTGGCGGGACGCCAGGGTGCGAAACGCTTCCTGGCTGCGCCCGTGGGAGCCGACCAACCCGGAGACGCCGCTCTACCGGTCCAGTCTCGGCCCGTATGTGTCGATGGCCAGGACGATGCGGCGGGAAGCCCGGCAGGGCCTGGCGCTGCCGTGGGTGGTCACCTACGACGACCACTTCGCCGGCCAGCTGACCATCGGCAGCATCGTCTGGGGCTCGTCCAGGTCAGCTCAGGTCGGCTACTGGATCGACGAGGCGTTCGCCGGCCGGGGCATCATCCCGACGGCGCTGGCACTCGCCCTGGACCAGTGCTTTTTCGGTGTCGGCCTGCACCGGATCGAGGCGACGATCCGGCCGGAGAACATGGCCAGCCGCCGCGTGGTGGAGAAACTCGGCTTCCGGGAGGAAGGCGTGCGCCGCCGCTGCCTGCACATCGACGGGGCCTGGCACGATCACATCTGCTACGCGCTGACTGTCGAGGATGTCCCCAACGGGCTGATGCGGCGCTGGCGCAGCACGGTCAGCTCGGGCAGGCTCCGGGCCTGGCTGAGGTAACCGTCGCGGCGGATTTTGCGGCCCGACACGCGAGAGTAGCCGCCGATCTCGCGACACACCGGGCCGAATGCTCGTCAACTTGGCCGCGGGCCTTTACCGTGCGTGACGTGGCCACCGCCGATTCGCTACCTTGCGCCATGCGCAACCGGCCGTTGGCATGTCATGTCAGGTACTTGTCCTGGTTACGGCTATCCGGACCGCTCAGCGCGCCGGGTGGCGCGCAGGTGAGCGTCTTCCTCTATGTGGCGATCGTCGGCATCTGGCTCTTCGTTCTGGTGCCCAGGTGGCTGAGACGGTCGCACGAAGCACCCGCGGCCGACAGCGAGTGGGCGGGCCCTCAGGCCGAGGCCGATGACGACTACGGCGATGAGTTCCCCGACGAGGCCGGGGAGGCCGCGGCAGAGAACGGCCAGCACCACGTCAGCGCTCCGGTCCGCCGGGCCGGGCCGCCGCCTGCGCGCCGCTCACGGGTGCTGCAGGCCCGCAGGCGACTGCTCACCATGCTGGTGCTGCTGACCGCGGTCGCAGCCGCGTGCGTGGCGCTCAAGCTCACGTCGTGGTGGGTGTGTGTCCCGCCGGGGATCATGCTCGGCGCTTACCTGCTGCTTCTCCGCGAGGCCTCGCTGGCGGACGCCGAGCAGGCACGCCGCCGGGCGGACACCCGGCAGCGAGTCGAGGCAGGCCGGCAGCGCGCCCACGAGATCAGGCTGGCCGAGGAGGAGCGCTACTCGGCCCAGATCATCGACATCTCGGCCCGGGTCGGCGACCAGCTGTACGACCAGTACGCCGACGCCACCGTGCGCGCGGTGGGCGACTGAGCGCTCGTCAGTTCGGGATGGCCGTCAGTCGCTGCGGCGCGGCCGCTGCCGCAGGCAGCCCGCCAGGTCAGCCGCCAGCTGGGTCGCTTCGCTCCCGGTGAGGGTCGCGATGCCGATCCTGACACCGGGCGGCGACGTGGTCCTGAACCGCTCCCCGGCCGCCACCGCCCAGCCGCGGTCCAGCAATCCTGAGGTGACGCCGAGTTCGTCGCCCACCGGGACCCAGACCGCCATGCCGGACCGGCCGGAAGCCGGGATGCCGGCCGCAGCCAGTTCGGCGATCAGCCGCTGGCGCCGCTCGGCATAGACGGCACTCGCCCGCTCCAGCAGCACGCCGGTCTGCGGGTCCTGCCAGAGACTGGCGACGGTCTCCTGCAGCAGGTAGCTGACCCAGCCCGCACCGAGCGCCTGCCGGCCTTCGACCCTGGCCACCGTGACCGCGTCGCCGGCCAGGACAGCGAGCCGCAGGTCGGGGCCCAGCGTTTTGGACACCGACCTGATGGCCGCCCAGCGGCTGCGCCCGGCGGTGATGGTCTGAGCCGGCGCGCCCGCCACCTCGGCGGCGTGATCGTCCTCGACGACGAGCAGGTCCGGCGCGGCGTCCAGGACCTGAGCCAGGTCGGCCGCGCGGGCCGCGTCCCAGGCCGCCCCGGTCGGGCTCTGCGCCCGCGGCACGAGCACGGCGGCGCGGCAGCCCGCGGCGATCGCCCTGGCCAGGGCGTCCGGCCTGGCTCCCGATCCGTCCAGGGCGACCGGCTCCCGGTCCAGGTCCATCGCCGTGAGCAGGTCGAGCAGCGGCGGGTAACCGGGGTCCTCGACCGCGACCCGGTCGCCCGGACGCAGCCAGGCGCCGAGGATGCGCTCGACCCCGTCGAGGGCGCCGCTGACGACGGTGAGGTTGGCTGGATCGATGCCATCGGCACTCAGCCGTCCGGCCGCCAGCACGGCCAGTTGCGGCGACACCGGCGCCAGGTCTCCGTACAGCCGCGGAGAGACCGCGGCCCCGGCCGGGCGGCGCAGCTGTGGCAGCGCGGGCAGCAGGGCCGGGTCCGGCGATCCGCTGATCAGGTTCCGTACCCCGGCCGGCACCGTCACGGGCGGCCGCGGCGCCGTGGGCGGTGCACCGGTAATCCGGGTGCCCGCCCGGCGGTGCCCGCGGGCGATCCCTTTCAGCCGGAGGTCCCGGTAAGCGGCCGCCACCGTGGCCGGGCTCAGGCCGAGCTCGGCTGCCAGCGTCCGCACCGGTGGCAGCGCGGCACCGGGGTACAGCCGTCCGTCCCGGACCGCAGTCTCCACATCGGCCGCCAGCTCGCTCGCGCTGCGGCCGGTGGGAAGATATTGTGTAGTCATAATAATCTTTTGTACTGTAACATAATGCGAAGGGTCCTGAGCATGGTTCTCCTCGATCCCGAACTCACCGGGCGGCACGTCCGGCTCGAGCCGCTGCAACAGCGGCACGCGGCCGGGCTGGCCGCGGCCGCCGTCCGGCGACCCGGACCTGTACCGGATGACGAACGTGCCGACGAGCCAGGCAGCAGCGCACCGGTACATCGAGGTGGCGGCCGCGGCCCGCGAGGCCGGCACCGCAGCGCCGTTTGCCGTGGTCAGGCTGGCCGACGAGACCGTGATCGGGTCGAGCCGGCTGTGGGACCTGCAGTGGTGGGCGTGGCCGGACGGTCACCCTCGGCACGGCCAGCAGAGCCCGGACAGCTGCGAGATCGGGCATACCTGGCTGAGCCCGACGGCGATCCGGACCGGCGCCAACACTGAGATGAAGCGGCTGATGCTGACCTTCGCCTTCGAGACCTGGCAGGTGCAGAGCGTCTGCCTGCACACCGACGCCCGGAACGAGCGATCCCGCAGCGCCATGCACCGGATCGGCGCCACCTACGAGGGCACGCTGCGCGCGCACCGGCTGGCAGCAGACGGCGGGCCGCGGGACTCAGCCCGGTTTTCCATCACGGCCAGTGACTGGCCGGCGGTCCGGGCCCGCCTGGCTGAACTGAGCCGGGACCCGGTTCCGGCCAGCTGATCCTGCTGGCCGGCCCGCCGGTTCGCCCGTTACGTGATCGCCCAGCGCACGCAGTGCCCTGTCATTGCTATGCTGACTGGCGTTCCAGGGGCTGTAGCGCAGTCCGGTAGCGCACCTCGTTCGCATCGAGGGGGTCAGGGGTTCAAATCCCCTCAGCTCCACCCGGGTCAGAGGCCAGTTGCGATCTTGCAACTGGCCTCTTTTGATCTTGGTGCAGTAGCAAAGTGCAGCAGTCGTCATCCGTTGAGCTGGTCGCCAAGTCGTCGCAGCGCGGCTCGCGTCGTGCCGTCCGGTACCTCGGTGTAGATCTCCATCGTGATCGCGATCTTGCTGTTGCGGAGTATCCGCATCGCCACACCGGGGTGCACGTCGATCCCGGCTAGGAGTGACCCGCAGGTGCGGCGCATGCCGTGAGGGTTCATGTAGCGAACGCCAGCGGCTCGGCAGCGTACCGTGAATTGCCGATTGAAGTTGCGCGGCTCGTAAGGCGTGCCGTAGCTCGTGTTGATCACTAGATCGGTGTCGTGCCAGAGCGGCCCGGCTTGTCTCCGCCAGGTGGTCTGGGCCTGAGCCTGATTCCTGAGCGCAGTCGAGCCCACGTCAGGCAACGGCAAAGGCGCTTCGGTCTTGGAAGCATTCGCGCGGCTTGAAGGGCGACTCGGGGAACTACTCGAAGGAAGTCCTGATACCCCGGCCAGATACCAAGGCGCTCGGCACCTGGCCAGTCTGGCGCACGAGCAGGACCTGATCAGCGACGAAACACTGGCCGCCGTAGAGGGTCTGGCAGTCCTACGGAATCTCGCCGCCCATAGCCCGAGAAAAGGAGATCGGCATTGATCGTGCTCACAACTACCTGGCTATGGCTGACGCAGTGCTATTCGCTCTTCGCTCGAAACCAGTTGCGTGAAGGGCCAAGCGTCGGCCGCCGTCGACCAATCAGCTGTTACAACTCTCCCTATAGGTTCCACGGCGCGCCTGCGGCCCGCCACGGCCCTGGGACGGCATGAGCCAGTGACCTGCACGCATGCGGAGTCACCGCGCATCACCTAGCGAGATAGCGGCCAGATCAACTGGAGGAGGGCCGGGCTAAAGCCAGGCACAGGCTCGTCTGCGGGCGGCAGGCCTACCGCCCCTCCCGTCACCAAGCGTGCCTCTGGTCGCGGCGGCCTGCCGCACGTCCGCTGGCCCGGTCACCCGCCGCTCCGGTCACCCGGCGCAACGAGCACGCGCGGGTAACGCCCACGTGCAAGACCTGACCGGCCGTCGTCCTCGCGCCTGGCATCCTTCTACCGAGCAAGGAAGACAGTCAACGTCGCCTTCGGCGTCGCGGCAAGCCGCGATGGCGCAAGCCCCACCCTTGAGTGTGATCTTGTTCGGCAAGATCATCGGCGCCTAGCGGAGGGACGGGGATAGTGGCGAAACCTCCTACAGGCACGTATTGTCGCGATACGCCACGCGATCCGTCCCTGGTCACGATCCGTGAGGTACGAAACATGCCTAAAGTGGAGACGTCTGGAGTAGTAAGCCAAAGGTCAGACCGCTGGTTCATGAGCGGTGTCACGACCTTTTTTGTCAGCGGCGTGCTCACCATCAGCTGGCGGATATACACCGCAGGCAAAGTCCACTTCTGGTCGGCGTGGCCGGGAGTTCTCGGGGTTGCGGTCGTGGGCGCAAGTTTCATAATGATCGCTGTCGCTGTCGCTCTAGAACGAGCGGACGGCGGCCCAGGCCAAGTTGACAACAACAGCGGCAGCGACGACCACCGGTAACCGTCGACCCTCGTTGTGCAGCAGCAGAGTGCAGCAACCGCCCCGGCTCTTGCCAAGCGTCAGCGACTGCCACCAGCCTCGCGAGCAGCCGCAGAGTACTTCGCGACCGTCCTGCCACGGATTCGCATCGAGGGCGTCAGGGGTTCAACTCCCTCAGCTCCACCCAGGTCAGAGGCCAGTTGCGATCTCGCAGCTGGCCTTTCGGTCACCGCGGGTGGATTCCAGGATCCCGACAGTCCAAGCGCGGATCGTTCATGAGACAACCACGACCGCCGCGCCGGAGGAGGCTGGCCTGATGACACGTCAGCTGATGACGACCGAGCAGATCCTCTCCATCCTGCGCGACACACCTGAACGCCTCAGCGGGTTGACCGGCGACCTGACCGAGGCCGAGCTGCACGCCGCGCCTGAGCCTGGCGAGTGGTCGGTCACCGAGATTGCCGCTCATCTCCGCTCGTGCGCCGACGTCTGGGGTCAGGCCATCGAGGCGATCGCCGTGACTGACCACCCCACCATACGAGCCGTCAGCCCGACGACCTGGATCAAGAGCACGGACTATCGCGAGTTAGCGTTCGCCTCGTCGTTGCGGGCGTTCGGGAAGCAACGCGATCAGCTGCTCGCTCTGCTCGGACAGCTGCCAGAGCAGGGCTGGTCGCGACGTGGCACCGTGCTCGGGGGTGGCAGGCCACTCGAGCTCACCGTGCATTCGTATGCGGACCGCCTGGCCCGTCACGAGCGGACTCACTGGAGGCAGCTGGCGAAGACGGTGCGAGCGCTGCAGGATTGAGCCCAAGGTACGGAGGCAGCGCCATGGCCCGTGCGCGACGCCCGCTGCTGGTGGCCGCGGCGGCGGCTGGGGCAGTGACGCTTGTCCTGGCTGGCGGGTGCAGCTCGGGCACGGGAAATTCGCGCGCGCGGGTGTCTGCGCGCCGGACAGCCGGCGCGGCTGTCGCTCACTGCCGGCGGCAGTACACGTCGGCCCGCTTGACCCCGCAGCAGTTGCGGGTTGCCTACGGTTTCCAGCCGTTGCTGGATCGGGGTACCGACGGCCGCGGCCAGACCGTAGTGCTGATGGAGTTCGCCAATTCGCCGCCGCAGCCGCCGAGCCCGCTGGTCACCGATATCCGTCGGGACCTGGTGCTGTTTGATGATGAGTTCGGCCTGCCCGCCGCGCGGCTGCAGGTGGACACCAGCCTGGCCGGGTCGGCCGGGCCGTGGCTGGCAGGCCTCGAGGAGGTCGAGGACGCCGAGATCGTGCACGCGATCGCCCCGGACGCTGCCATCCGCGTGATCCTGATCCCGCAATGGACCGGTCCCGGAAGCTGGATCGCCGCGGTGGACGGCGTGCTGCGGCTGGCCCTGTCACGGGGGGCAGTCGTCTCGCTCAGCGCCATCCTCGGGGAGGAGTGCTTTACCCCAGCCGAAGCGGCCGGCCTGAACGCGGCGCTGCAGGCAGACCAGGAACACCACGTGACAGTGGTCGCCTCCGCTGGTGATTTTGGACCAGCGCAGCCACACCGCTGTGGGCTGCGCTGATCGCCCTGGCCGACCAGTATGCCGGCCGCCAGCTGGGCTTCGTGAACCCCGCCATCTACCGCATCGGCCGCAGCGCCAGCTATCACCGGGCCTTCCACGACATCACCACAGGCAACAGCACGGTGACATTCCCGCAGGGGACGATCACCGGCTACCAGGCGGCGCCGGGCTGGGACCCGGCCACCGGCTGGGGTAGCCCCGACGCGCAGGTGCTCATCCCCCTGCTCGCGCGGTATGCCAGGTAACCGAGCCGCGCCGAGCCTCAGCGTGCTGCGGGCTTCGAGACGGTGAACAGCTGTACTCCGTAGGCAGGCAGCGTGCGGTTCAGGTACCCGTTAGCGGTTCGCGCCGGACTGCCGTTACCCCAGACGTTGACTAGCTGACCACGAGTCTTGTAGTGAACGTTCGCCGGTGCTGACGAGGTGTTGACCAGCATCAGTGAGCCAGGCTTTGCTATCACGTCGATGCTTCCCTGAGTGTCAACCAGCCTGCCCTGAACGCCCTCCTGGTCGATGGCAATGACCTTCTTATTGCCGAGAACGGTGCGAGCGGCAGCGGACGACAGGTCACCTGATGCGATCATCGGGCTCGACTCCATGGCCCATACGTCAGCCTGCTCCTCCTGTGCCGACAGAGAGTAGTTGAAGGCGCTGCTCCCGGTCAGCAGCATGTCAAGGTCGTTCCAGTGACCAGGAGAGGCGTACGAATACAAGGGCAGGTCCGCCTCAAGGTGACGCGCGATGGAGACGCCGGGGGCGACGGATGGCCTCTCGTCAGGAGCGACGCGCCACATGTTGGACGTGACCGCGGAGGCTGCTACCAGGCCCGTGAATGTCGAACTGCCCGGTGCGGAAGCTGCGCCGACGGGCAATTCCTGCGAGTACACGATGCTGGGGTTGGCCGCGCTGAGGGCAGTTCCAAACTGGTTGAACAGGTCCATCGCACTTGCGCTGCTCGGCAGATGGCAGGAATCAAGCTTGACGAAGTCCACTCCCCAGCTAGCGAAGGTGTCGGCATCCTGGGCGTAGTGACCATACGAACCTGGCCGTCCAGTGCAGGTAGCCGTGCCGGCAGACTCATACAGACCAAGCTTGAGGCCGAGAGCATGGACCTGTTTCGCGACGTACGGGATGCCATCAGGGAACGTCGCCGCATCAGGGAGCAGCGCTCCGGTGGCTGACCGGGTTGACGCCATCCAGCAGTCGTCGATCACCACCGTGTTGTAGCCGTCATCGGCCAGGCCAGTACTGACCAGCTGGCGAGCGCTCGTCAGGATCTCCGACTCAGTGACCGCACAACGATCCTGGTACCAGTCGTTCCAGCCCATCGGCGGCTGAGCGGCGGCAGAAGTCGGCACAGCGGTCGTGGGAACAGCAGTCACCGTGACGGCGGATGCGTGCGCACGATGAAAGCCGAGCCCAGCCAGCGGGACCAGCGCTATGACGACGGCCGGGAGCAAGCACCAGCCGAAGGTTCTTGCCTTGCGTCCGAGAGAGCCCCTGGACGTGCCGATGGGTTCGCCCTGAGGGTTGAAACGGCGTCGAGTCATGAGTGCTGTGTACCGTTCTAGCAAGCTGCGAGAGGTTAGTCCCGTATGAGCCCGCACAGCATACCCGTGCCAACAATAGTGTCCCCAGCACTAGTCCTTCGTGCACTAGACGCCATCGTCCTGGACGCGACGGCGCGACCAGGAAGTGCTGCCGCTTGCCGCGGCCGGGTGGGCGTCAGGCCGCCCGGCACGGGTGACGACGGGAGGCGTGGCCGCTGACAGGTTGGGAGGAGCCACCGCAGCGGCCCGCCCGGGCCAGCGCGGGCCGGCCCGTTCCTGGCAGTCACCCAGCTACGCAAGGAGGAGCAGAATGTCCGATTCCGGCAGCACCTTCGTCATGGTGGCGACCTACCCCGACGAGATGACGGCGCGTGACGACTACCGGGTCGTCAAGGAGGCGCATTCGCTGGGCTTGGTCGGTTCCTACGATGCGGCCGTGGTCACCAAGGATCAGCACGGCAAGGTGCACGAGAACAAGGACGAGACAGCCACCCGCCACGGTGCCTGGTGGGGTGTCGCCGCCGGAGCCGCCGTGGGTGTCATCTTCCCGCCGGCCATCCTCGGCGCCGCGGCCGCAGGCGGCGTCATCGGCGGAATCAGCGGACACCTGGCCAAGGGCATGTCCCGCTCGGATGCGAAGGAGCTGGGCGACCTCATCGATCCTGGCGAGGCTGCGCTCGTCGTCGTCGGCGAAAGCAAGATCCAGGAGGCGATCAACCGCGCCGTCACCCGGGCAGAGAAGCAGGAGGCGCGGGAGCTCGACGTCGACCCAAAGGACGTCGACCGTGCCCTGGACGAAGCGGTGCGGGAGATCTAGCTGTACTGAATCGGATCGGGAGCCAGCCGTCTCGGCTGGCTCCCGGACGGCTACTCCAGGGGGCGCCCGGCCGATCGCGCGGGGCTCGCGCCCGGCGAGCAGCCAGCCACCGATCACGGCAATGAGCGGCATCCCGACCAGCAGGAAGAGCAGGTTGGCCACCGGGACGCTGGTCAGCGAGGACAGAGTGTCGAGCTGACTGGTCCGGAAGAAGCCGATCGCCGCGACGTACCCGGCCACGATGCCCACGACGGCGCCGGTGAGTGCCAGCGCGCCGGCCGTCGCCGCCGAGATCGCCCGGCGGGCTGTCCTGCCAGCCCCGGTGGCAGTGAGGATGCGCAGGTCGCTGGCGGTCTCGCTGCGGAGCAGGCCGACGCTCATGGCCAGGATGCCGAGCGCCAGCAGGATGCCGAAGAGCGTGGCGGCGTCAAGAATGTCGGCGGACGTCGGGACGCTGTTGCGCGTCTCCACGGTCAGCCCGGCTACGGCCGCGGCGTGCTGGGCCGCGCTGACCTGACCTGGCGTCAGCGAGTCCGGGGTCTGGATGATCCAGCCGGCTGTCGTGACCGTCAGGTGGAACTGGCGCACGGCGTGCTCGGTAATCACCGTATTGGGTGCTGACGTGCCAGACGGCAAGGCGCTGACCTGCTCGATCTTCGGATTCTGCAGGCAGTAGCTCGGCGGGCAAGCCGAGTCGCTGCCAGGAGGGCCGAATTTAGTTGCCCCGTACAGGAACTGCAGCTGCGCCAGGCTCGACAGGCCGGGCCGCATGGTGAGGATGTCGGTGCCGGGGCTGACATGCGCCGCCGCGATGCCGTAGGCGCGCAGCAGCTGCGGGGTGGCTACGTACACAGGTCCGTCCCAGCTCCGGCCGGGCGCGGTGCTCTGCAGGGAGGAGTCAGTCGACTCGAGCTGGACGGTGTGCCCGGTCCCGAGCGAGGCCGCGATGCCATCGGCCTGCGCCGCCATCGCCGCAAGCTGGGCGCCGGTCAGGACCGGGCAACCGCTGGGCTCGCGCAGGCATGGCGCGCCCGGGGTGGTGGCTGCTGCCTGCGGGTAGGCGATGAGCTGATTCGAAGCGAGATTGGGTCCGACATAGTCGACGACGTTGCCGAACCGCGCAGCAGCGGTCACGCAGATGATGACCGCGATCAGCACGCTGAGGGTGATTGCCCCGAGCGCCGCCCCGGAGCGGGCCCGGTACCTGGCCATGTCGCGCAGGGCCAGCCGCACCACTATCGGGGCCCGCCGGGCCGCCCGGGCCAGCAGCGCCAGGCACGTCGGCGCGATCAGCACAACCCCGGCGCAGAGCACGATCAGGCCCACGATCAGGGCGAGGAAGAGCGTCGACTTGTTCCCCGACTCGGCAGCGGTCGAGGTCGCCTGCGCACTCGCCAGCCCGATCAGGAAGAAGGCGAGCACGAGCAGTCCGACGCCGGTCGGCGCGGCCCAGCGGCGGGCCGGCCGCGGAGCCGCGGCAGGCCAGCGAGCGCGGCGACGATCGGCACCCGGGCGATCGCCCGGGCGGGCCGGATGGCCGCGACGTACGCCGCGAGCACGGCCAGCGCCATCGACACAACGATGACCAGCCAGGGCAGCTGGAAGGCGCCCATGACGTGATGGGCGCTGGCCTCGGCGCGCGGCCGGTACGCCAGCCAGGCCACCAGGCCGAGCGCGAACCCGGCCACCGCGCCGACAACCCCGGTCGCGAAGCCGTTGGCGCTGACCACCAGCCCGACGTTGGCGTCGGTGGCACCCTGCGCGCCGAGCATGCCGATCGAGCGCAGCCGCCGCTGCGCCAGCACCGTGAACCCGCCCACGCTGACCAGCGCGATGAGCAGCATGCCGAGCGTCGCCGCGGCCAGCGAGATGGTCACCGGGTTAAGCACGTTGGTGTCGGCGGCCGATGTCCGCGACACCACGTTCGGGAGCGAGCCGACGTTCGCGCCGGCCGGCACGTCAAACAGCACAGTGATCAGGGTGGGAGCGCTGACCTGGCCGGGTGCCACCAGCGCGAACTCGTCGAGCAGATTCTGCGGGTTAGCCACGATGCCGACGACGCGCCGGGCAGAGCCGCCAGCGCGCCAGGTGTCGCCGGTCCTCAGGTGCAGTTCCGAGGCGACGCCGCCAGTCAGGGCGACCTGGCCGGTCCCGCTGGGGTAGTGCCCGCTGGTCAGCGAGAGCATCGGCTGGCCGAACGCGCCATGCGGATTCTGCGCACGCAGGCTATAGGTGGTGACCGAGCCGGGCACCGAGAACGTCTGGTTCTCGATCACATCGATACGGCCGAACCGGTGCGCTATCTGCGCGATCTCGGCACTGGCGCGCGGGCTCAGGGATCCGAACGTGGTCATGTCGGTCGCGGTGCCGAAGCCGGCCCCGGCGATGGCGGCGTGTTGGTGGCGACCGCCGATCCGACGAAGGTGGCCGCGACGGCGATGGTAATGAGAGCCAGGATCAGCAGTTGCTGACGCCACTCGTGCCGCAGCAACCGCCAGGCCCAGCGAACGACCGCCAGTCGGGCGGGAAGGCCCCCGTTGCGTGCTACCGCGCGGTTCGGCCGCTCGAGTACTGCTGTGCCGCTGCTGACCTGACCGCTCATTGCGGCCGTCCAGGCGTGAGCAGAGACTCCGGTCCTGGGGCCGGCGCAGTCTGGTCGGCGAGCCGGCCGTCACGCAGGAATACCACCCGGTCGGCCCAGGAGGCGAGCTGTGCGTCGTGGGTGACGACGATCGCGGCCATTCCGTCGTTCTTGCAGGCCCTGTGCACGAGGCGCATGACAGCTTCGGCATTGTCTGAGTCGAGCGCGCCAGAGGGCTCGTCGGCCAGCAGCAGCCGTCGCTCTCCGACCATGGCGCGAGCGATGGCCACCCGCTGCCGTTCGCCGCCCGACAGTTCGTCCGGGTAACTCTCGGCCCGCTCGGCCAGTCCCAGCTTCTCCAGCGTCGCCAGTCCGGCAGCCCGGGCCTTCCGCGCGGATAGCCCGTCCAGCTCGAGTGGCAGGCTCACGTTTTCTGCTGCGGTCAGGCCGGGCAGCAGGTTGTAGTCCTGGAACACATAGCCGATCGTGCGCCGTCGCAGCCGGGCCTTGTCATTGCGCGACAGGCCGGCCACTGCGGCACCGCGAATGCGCACCGCGCCTTCGGTCGGCTCTTCCAGGCTGCCCGCGATCGTCAGCAGCGTGCTCTTCCCCGATCCGCTCGGGCCCATCACCGCGACCATGGCGCCCTCGTCTACCGAGAGGGAGACCTGATTGAGGGCGTGTACCTCGGCGGCGCCCTGACCGTAAACCTTCGACACGTGCCGTAGCTCCAGCATGCTCATCCCCGTACTCCTATGTGCCGTCGCTGCTTCGGCAGCGGCGCTCCGGCCGGCTGGACAAGGCCGTCGGCGGCGGCCCGCTTGACCCGGGCATCGACCGCGTCGAGCCAGCGGACGACCGAGTCCAGCCGGAATAGCTCGGCATCCACCGCAAGGGCGAGGTTCAGGTCACCCTCGGCCCCGCCTTCCTTGATCCGCGTCCACTCCTGCATGAGCTGCACGAGGTAACGCCGGTGCTCCTGGATCACCTCGTGCACGTCGACGCCTGGCAGCCGGATCGCTACCAGCACCTTCATCACGAGCTCGTCCCGTGGCGGCGCGCTCAGGTCGGGCGGCGTGCGCAACCACCCCGTCAGTTCCGCCGCACCACTCTCGGTGATCTGGAACGCCTTCTGCGGCCCCTCGTCGGCGCCGTCCGACTCCACCAGCCCGTCTCGCTCCAGCCGCTGCAAGGTCGTGTAGACCTGGCCCACGTTGAGCGGCCACACCTCGCCGGTGCGTGCCTCGAACTCCTCCCGGAGCTGCAGGCCGTACTTAGGTCCCTCGCTCAGCAGGGCGAGCAGGGCGTGCCGGACGCTCATGTCCGAGCCGAATCTCGTATCATGCGCAGTAGCATACTCAGTATTCTCGCGCACGCAAGTACCAGCGGGGGCGGGGCTCGCCGGAGGTATTGCCGTGGCAGTTGTCGGACATCTGGCCGATGTTGTGCGATAGTCGCGTCAGCCTTATGAAGCAGGGCCACCGAACGGTGCCTTGGGGGAGCTGGGGAGCACGAAGGTGGCTAATCGCGACTGCGGGCATGCGCCCGCCCTGGACGACAGGATCCGGCACACACCGGGCCGTGCTGACGCGCGATCGGCATTGCAGCGTTCACTCGGGTCTGCACCGCTGATCGGGCGGGAGGATGAACTGACCGCCGTGACCGGGTTGCTGGCCGATCCGTCCGTCCGGCTGGTCACCGTCACCGGCCGCAGCGGCGTGGGCAAGACCAGGCTCGCACTGGAGGTTGCCTGGGCACAGGATGCCGCCTGGCCGGGATCGGCCTTCGTGGTCTCGCTCGCCGCGGTACCGGGTCCGGAATTCGTGCTCGCCGCCGTGGCCGCGCAACTCGACATCGCGCTGCTGCCCGGGCTGACTGCGGCAGACGCAGTCACCGGATGGCTCCGGCGGGGCGCACGGCTCCTGCTGCTCGACAACTTCGAGCATCTGCTGGACGCCGCTCACCTCGTGGCGGACCTGCTCGATGCGTGCGACGGCCTGCAGTTGCTCGTGACCAGCCAGGCGCCGCTGCGGCTTGCCGCCGAGCGGATTGTCCGGCTGGCGCCGCTGCCGCTGCCGGATGCGCAGCCGACCGGACTGGCGATCGTAGCCGGGCAGCCGGCCGTCGCCCTCTACTGTGACCGGGCCAGGGCCGCGGACTACGGCTTCCGGCTCGGCACCGACAACGTCAGCGCGGTCGCGGCACTATGCCGCGAACTCGAGGGCCTGCCGCTCGCCATCGAACTCGCGGCCGCGCGGGCGGTCACCATGCCGGCCGCTGACATCGTCTCGCGGCTCACCAGCGGGCGCCTGGACGTGCTGCGGTCAGCACGGCCGGGCAGCCCGGCGCGCCACCGTGACCTCCGATCTGCCATCGGCTGGACCTACGGCCTCCTGTCCGGCCGCGAACGGCGGCTGCTGACCAGGCTTTCGGTGGCCGGTGGCGCCTTCGAGTTCGAGGACGCCGAGGCGCTGGACGGCGGCACCGCCGGGGAGGTGCTCGACGCTCTCTCCGCACTAGTCGACTTTCATCTGCTGACACCGCGCGCGGCCGACGGTCATGCCCAGTTCGAACTGCCGCCATCCGTTCGCGAATTCGGCGGCGAGGAACTGCAGGCCGCCGGCGATACCGGACTTGTGCAGGAAGTCTGGCTGACCTGGCTGGCCGGGCGGTCACTGGCGGCGGCCGAGGGGCTGATGCTGCCGAAACCGGACGAGTGGTGGCGGTGGCTGCGGGATGCGCAGGATTGCCTGGCCAGCGCCGTCCAGACGGCGCTGGACATGAGCCTGCCAGAACTTGCGGTCGACGTGCTGAGCGGACTGCTGCCCTACTGGAATGCACGTGGCTTCCATCCCGCCCACCACCAGCTGCTCGATCGGGCCATCGAGATGGCCGAGCGGAGTGAGCTGCGATCGGCGGCGCTGGCCGACGCACTGCTGTGGTCGGGCTTGGCGGGGTCGTGGATACTGACCGGCGGGGACCAGGGCAAGTACTCCGGCCGGCTGCGGCAAGGGGAGGAACTGGCCCGATCCCTGGCCGACCACAGGCTCATCGTGCTGGCGCTCTATCACCGCATCCTTGCGGCGCCGATGACCGGCGAACTCGCGCAGGTGGGAGCGATGCTGGCCGAAGGCATCGAGTTGGCCACGCAGCTCGACACACCGGGCTGGATCGCGAGATTCGAGCTGACCATGGCCCGGATGGCAGCCATGATGGGTGACTCGCAGCGTGCAGTGGCAACCGGGCTTGTCGCGCTGGAAAGCGCGCGCCGCGGCGGCGACACCAGGGCCGAAATCGAGGTAGCGACCCTGCTGCTGTTGCTGGCGCCGGACGAGCCAGCGGCGGCGGCCGCGCTACCATCGCCAGAGCGACTGCTCGCTATGTCGCAGTCGATCCATCAGACGCTGCTCGAGGTCGCGCTGCTGCCTCAGTTCGCCCGCCAGGCGACCGCAGCCGGCGACCTCACCGCCGCGGCGAACTGGTGCGCCGACGCGCTGGCCGTCTCGGGGTTCGGCCCGTCGTCATTTCCAGCCGGCTTCGCGCTCGTCGCGGCGACGGAAGTCATGGCCGCGCGAGGTGACTGTGCGTTCGCCGCCCGGGTTCACGGGCGGCTGGCCGGTGTCCTGCCGCAGATCTATGCTGCCGTCGGCGGGATGATCCAGGCCGCGCATGAGCCGGTCGTCGCCGGCCTGCGGGAAGAGCTGGGCCAGCGCGGATACGACGAGGCGGTCGCGGCGGGGCAATGGACGCCCTGGGAGCAGATGGTCGCCGAGGTCCGCGACTACTTCGAGGCGCTGCGGCCAGCTGGCACCCGTCGGACCGGCCCGGCCGAGTCGGCGCCGGACCTGCTCACCGCCCGGCAGCTGGATGTAGTCCGGCTGCTGGCCAGCGGTCTCACCAACAAGGAGATCGCCAGCCAGCTCGGCCTGACTCCGAAGACGGTGATGCATCACACCGTCGCGGTCTACCAGCGCCTGGACGTGCGGGGCCGGAGCGAGGCAGTGGCCTGGGCCGTCCGGACCGGGGTCACGACGCCTTGACCGTTCCGCTGGTGAGGGCCAGCGGCGCGGAGTCCGGCAGCGCGCCCTGCGGCGCGACCGGGCTGTAGACGATGTTGACGCCGAAACTGCCAGGGCTGCCGTTCTTGCCCTTAACCGTCGAGCTGAACGAGGCAGTAAACACCACGCCGGACTTGACCAGCTGCCAGCCGCCCTTGCCCTTGTTCAGCGAGGTGTTCCACCAGTACAGCAGCCCCTTCCCGGTCACGCTTCCGGCCCCGGCAGTGGTGGCGTACTGCGAGATGGTCCCTACCAGGTTCCACTGACTGCTGCCGATGTCGGCCACGCCGACGTAGGCGTGCGAGCTGGAATGCGGCACAGGTCCTGCGGCCAGTGTGAAGGTGACTTTCCCGGTGCCCGGCACGCTGTAGGTACCACTTCCGGCCGCGCCCGCCCCGGCGGTGCCGATAGTGACAGTCGCCGACACGGTCGCGCCCGCGCAGCCCCCGTCGGGCTGCGAGACACCGGTGACCGTGTACACGCCTGGCAGCCAGCCGGACGTGGGGACGACCACGCCTGCCAGGCCGGAGGCCGAGGTACCAGAACCGACCGGATAGGACGTCTTGGCGCCAGTCGGCGGGTTGCTGGACAGCGCGAACGAGACTGCCTGCCCGGAAGAGCAGACGGCAGGCCCCGACACCGTCACCTGGGGGCTGAACGAGGCGCCGGTCAGCAGCGTCTGGCTGCCGCTGTACACCAGCGACGTGGTGTTCCTCCCGATCGTGAGGGTGCCGGGAACATACGTGAAGCTGTAGTTCGCGGCAGCGCCGCCGCTGCAGGTGATCGGGTAGGTGCCGGCCGCCGTGGCGGACGACACCGGGTTACCGGTCGCCGGGTCGACCGCCCGGCAGGACGGCAAGGCCGTCAGCGCCGACGGGCCGTCGCTGCCGATGAAGCCGCTGTAGGCGAACGCGTAAGCCGGGACCGTGCCGCCAGCCGTCATCGACTCGTTCTTCGCCGTGACGGTGAGCGTGGCCGGCTGCCACCGTGACAGTGCCCGCCGCGTAAAGGAGTTGGTAGGCGGGATCGACGGCGCCCTGGCAGGTCGCCGGGTAGGTGCCGGCCACGTTCCCTTGCTGGTAGGTCGTGGCACAGGACGGCGCGGTGGCGAGCGACGCCGCGGTGTCGCTGCCGACGAAACCTGAGTAGCCGGGGCTGATCGCCGGTACCGGGTCACCATAGGTGACCATCGGGCTGGACGCCGTGATGACCAGCGTGGACTGATTGACGCTCTGCCCCGCGCCCCGGGATGAGCGTCCCGGTGCTCTGGCCGAAGTCGGGAATGTAGAAGATGCACCCATTGCATGGCACGCCGAGGTACTGGGCGGTGACGACGTGGCCGGACGGGAAACTGGTGCCAAAACCAGTCAGCGCCAGGCGTCGGTCGCGTCGGTGGTGAGCGTCGCGTCGCCGGTCGCGTCCAGGCTGACCGGGCTGCCGACAGCCGTGCCGTCGAAGTTGAACTGCACCTGGCCGGCCGGAGTCCCGGAGCCGGGGGCATTCGCGGGCACCGTCGCGGTGAAGGTGACGGGCTGGCATTAGTTGCTCGGGTTGGCTGACGACGTGACTGCCGTCGTGGTCGGGTCGGCCGAGCGCCGACTGGTCGAGCGAGGTATCGAGCTGCCGGCGAAGTTGCTGTCCCCGGAGTAGACCGCGGACGCGTTGTCGCCGATCAGCACGAACCCGCCCTGGGTCGGCATGCGCGGGCGTACCGGCGGCGACGTCGCCGTCCCGGTCGAGCTGAGCGTGACCGGACCGCCGACGTTTGGCCCGTTGTACTGGAACTGGACGTTCCGGTCGGCAGCCCGGCACCCGGTGATACGGGCGCGACGGAGGCCGTGAACGTGATCGGCTGACCAGCCACGCTCGGGTTGCCGACGAGTCGGCAGTCGTCGTGGTGCTGGCCTGGTCCACGACCTGGCCGTTCGGGTTGAGGAAGTCGCTGCTGGCGGCATAGTCGTTCGAGCCGAGGAACCGGGCGGTGATGTCCTGCCCCGTGCAGGCCCGGCCGGCGTCACGGGAAAGCCTGGCAGCGTGAGGTGTCGCGACGCCGTCCGGCACGGCGCACGGGCTGCCGCAGCCCGGCGTCGGTTGCAGGGCGACGGGCTGGCCGAGCGGGTTGTCATTGAGCGTGAACTGCACGTACCCGGTGACCGCGGGATAGGGTACGAGCCGTTGCTGCCAACGAGCGACGGGGTGACATCCGCGGTGAGCGTGACAGGCTGGCCGTAGACAGACGGATTGGCCGACGAGGAGATGCCGGTGATGGTCTTGTCCGTCACCGTGATGGCGAAATTCTCGGTCGAGGAGTAACCCGCCGAATTGGCAACGGTCAGCGTGCCCTGGTACACGCCTGGCAGGGTGAACGTGTAGCTCGGCGAACGGGCCGGTCAGGGTGGCGTCGCACGGGCCGCTGACGCGGGCACGAGATGGAGCTGCCGTTCCACTGCTCGGGCAGCTTCCAGGTGTAGGTCAGCGGCAGGTTGTTCGGGTCGGAGCCGTTGGCGGTCAGGGACACCGACTGGCCGACCTGTGACGGCGCCGGGTAGCTGGCTGCGGCAGTCGGCGCGGACGCCGAGGCAGGCTCGAGCTCGGCCGTGGCGTCGATCGGGGTGCCGGTGCCGTTGGGCTCGGTGAACTGGATTGAAGTGGTCAGGCACGGCGTCGTGGTAGCTCCTGGCGGGATCGCGCAGGCGCTGCTGTTGCTGGAGTCGACCGGCGTGATCGCGAACATCGGCTGCCCGTTGACGGTGACCCGCTCGGCAAAGTAGTTGTTGCCTGCCCAGTCGGTGTACGGGAACGACAGCGACTGGATGTCGCGCCGGGGTCGGTCGGGCTGGTCGCGTTGGCGGTATCGGTGGGATCGAATTTCTGCGTGACAAACCAGCCGTTGCCGCTCAGGTAGGTGTTATCGAAGAAGCCGCCGGGGTCGACCGAGTAGATCGATCGCTGGAGAGTCGTCGTGCCGTTCGCGGTGACCAGGAACGACGGGTCGGTGGACCCGGGCGCAGGCGGCGCGGGCGCGTTCGCGCACGGCGGTGATTCGACGAACTGGCTCGTGCAGCTCAGGTCGGCCTCGGGCAGCGTCTGCTCGACGAAGGTGCTGTACAGGGCCGTGTAGCCGGCGCTGGTGCCGGCCTGCGACGCCAGGTCGGGCGCGTTGTCCTGGGCCTGAGTCAGGGCGTCGGCCAGGTCGGTGTGCACGGCCGCGTTCTGGGCCAGCGTGATCGAGGCCAGCACTATCGAGACGATAGAGAAGATCGCCACGCCGGCGACGAACGCGACCGCGCCCGCCACCTCGGCGCCAGCCGCCACCTCAGGTGCCACATCCGACGCCAGTTCGGCCGAGGTGAGGCCCAGCCGGGCTGCTTGGGCGACCCAGACGCCGACTCGCGCCGCGAACGGGAACAAGGCCTCCTGGATCGCGGTCCCGCTCAGGGCGCTGGCATCGATCGCGGTCCCGAACGGGAGGGCCAGGGACCCGAGAGCCGCCGTCAGGCCGATGCCCATCGAGACCGAGGTGCCGACCATCGTCGAGTAGTAATCGGGGGTGTTGGTCTGCGCCTCGTCCGCGTCGTACAGGCCCCACTGCTGGAACTGGTCGACCGACGGGTAGCCCGGCGTGCAGTCAGTGACGAAGTCAGTGCAGGGCGTGTAGCAATCCTGATCCTGGTTGTCGTTGTAGGTGCCGCCGAACGGCCCGCTCTCGCCGCCGGGCGGCTCGTAGTTGCAGTAGCCCGTCCCGCCCGGCCCGAAGTTCTGCGGCTCCGAGCCGTCCGAGATCGACGTGTGACCGGACCACTTCAGGTACTCGTTAATCGCGTCCTGTGCCGCCGCGACCTGCTGCTGCTGGTCGACGCCCTGGAACCAGTCGTAGACCAGCTGGTCGTTGGCTGATCTGCTGGCGGCCGGCTCGCTCATGATCTGGTCGAGATCGGACCACTCCTGCGCCCGGACGTCGTCGCGGCCCCAGGCCAGCACCGCGTTCGCGTCGCTGGACGGCAAGATCGTGGTCGGTCAGGACCTCGCTGACCGCGTTGTTCTCGAACTGCTGAACGGCACCGGCGTCGTTGGCAGGCACGATGGACATATTGATGACGGGAGGCGGTGGAGGCGCGGCTGCCGAGGCACACCGGAGCGGCGACAAGCGCGCCCGAGACAACCACAGACGCCGCTACCGCGATCTTCACCCAGCCGATTTTCAGCATGCCGCTCTCCCGTTTCGCAAAGGTCCCGGAGCGATTGTGCTGATATTCCGGACGGCAGCACATCGGGCATTTGCCCGGGACGCTGCCGGGCGGCCTCACGACCGGCCGCGGCATCGAGTCCGCCGTGCAGTGAGGCCGCTCAGATCATGCGGCGGCCCTGCTGGCTTTCGAGCTGGGGCGAACGAGGGCGCGCTACTTGCCGTACTTGAGGATCACCGAACCGGCGTTCCCGCTCGGCCCCGGATTGATCGCGGCCGTGCCGAGGACCGACCGGGTGCCCGGTACGCCGGCCAGCGCGGTGATGCCGAGGATCTGCCCGCCCGGCGTCGGGGCCGCGTGCTCGGACCACGTGCCGTGGGCGAAGTGCATCAGCAGCGCCTTCGTGAAGGCGGTGTTATTCGCGGCGAGCCAGACGCCGCCGTTCCCGTCCGACGCGACCGCCCCGGACAGGGCGCCCTTGGGGGCCTTGCCACCCACCTTGGTCCACTTCGTGCCGTTCCAGTGCAGCAGCACCACGGGGCCGACGGACGTGGTCGTGTTCGTGCTGGCGTTGACGAAGATCGGAACCCAGACATTCTTCCGCGACACGGCCAGGATCTGCCGCGCGAAGGCAGTCGACCCGGAGGCCGCCAGGTGCGCCGGGAACTTCTCGATCCGCCACTTGTGGCCGTTGAACCACAGCGCCGCGTACTTGCCCCCGACGATCGTCAGGCCCCAGATGTTCGAGTAGGACGTGCCGCTGACCAGGCCGCTGTCGCTGTTGGCATCAATGGCGGCCGGCATCGACTTCCTGATCCACTTCGTGCCGTTGTAGTGGTAGGAGTAGCTCTTCATGGTGGCGAAGTCGTAGGCGAAGACGAAAGTGTCCTTCGGGCTCAGCGTGACAACGCCGTCGAGCATGATCTCGTCGGCGCCGATCGCGAACGTGTGAGCTACCCAGCCCTTGCTGGTCAGGTGTTCTACCGCGGGCGTATTCGCCAGCGATGCCCAGACGTTAGTCGACGAGGTAGCGCTGATCTGGTTCACGAACGAGCCCATGCTGCCCGGCAGCGTGGTGCGCTGCCACTTGCCGTGCGCGAGGTGATACACGGCCGGCAACTGGCCCGGTGTCTGGCCGCCAGCCCAGGCGGTCTTGCCGGGCAGCGGCACGATCGTGTCCAGGTTCGTGTACTTCGGGAAGGTCTTCACGACCCGCCAGCCCGTGGCCGCGGCGGGCTGCGCCGTGCCAGCGACGGGCTGCGCGACGGCGGGTGCAGCCGCAGTCAGCGCGAGTGCGCTCACCGCCAGCGCGCTGACCGCGATCGCCGGGACAACGGACCCCAGCGGGCGAACGCGAAACTGGAACGGCATTGCAGTGCTCCTTCGGCGAGAGCCAGGGCGAGCTCAGAATGGGACAGCAATGCGACGAAACTGCGAACCGAGGCTCAAGATAGCGGTTTCCGGAGCCGGCCGCGGCAGTTCAGTGCCGGACCTCCTCGGGGGTCTCGTACCACTTGACCCGCTCGCCGATGCGGGCTCGCATCCGCCAGGCCCGCGACTTGGGCGCGGCATCGATCGCGGACCGGATTGCGGCAGCCTGGGCCGAGACGTCATAGGCCGGACCGGGCACCGGCTCGGCAGTCCAGAGCTCGGTTACCTTGCCCAGGTTCCGCTCGACGGTGTGACAGAAACCCCAGTCGGCTCCGAGCACGGCGGCCAGCCGGGCCAGGCTGATCTCATCTGCGTCCGCCGCATCGCCGCGCGCAGCCGCCCCGGCCAGCGCGTGATCGGCCAGCGCGTGATCGGCCAGCGCGTGATCGGCCAGCGCGTGATCGGCGAGCGCGTGATCAGCCAGCAGGCACAGGGCGTCACCGAGGTCCTTGCGGTTGATCTCCCAGACCTGCAGCTTGCTGAGCAGCAGGTCGGCCAGGCTGATCGACGGCCCCGGGCCGCCGAGTTGCCCGCGCAGGTCCAGCTTGTGCGACATCGTGAGCTCGTCGATGACGATGTCGACCGACCACTGGCCCTCGGGTGCCTGATAGTAGAGCCGGGTCGCTCCGTGCAGTCCGTTGAAGAACTTGTCCGGCAGGTACCCTCTCCCTTCCAGGATCGCGCGAAAGGGCTGGCTGTCCGCCTTGGTCACGGCGAAGTCCAGGTCAGCGTAGCTACGGGCGAACGGGCCTGATCGCACGCTCGGGCAGGTCAGCCAGCACGCCAGCCCGCCCAGCAGCCGCGCGTCCAGGCCGGCCGCGGACACCGCCTGCGTCAGGCTCGTGGCCTCGTCCCGGATGTCTGGCGTGATCACTCCGGCGGCAGTTCCTTGTAGACGAAGCTGATGTTCAGTCCCTGCCGCTGCCGCAGGTAGCGCGGCACGTAGTAGATGAGCAGGCCGATGACGCAGAGCGCGGCCAGGAACGCCGGGATCCACCAGATGTTGTTCGGGTTACCGTCCATCACCAGCGCCGGGTACTTCAGCCCGATCCCGATGATGGCCAGGAACTCGGCGATCGACAGCACGCCGGTGATGTAGAGCACCGGGATGCCCCACAGCTTCACGTTCGCCGGCGACGACTGGTACAGCTCCGGCCTCCGCCTGGGCAGCGCGATCGCAGCCACGCCGACGATGATCACGGCCAGCGCTCCGGCCAGCACGATCATGCCGAGCACCAGCTGGAACGAGTTGGAGAACACGCTCCAGATGACGACCAGCGCGATGATCACGTTGGCCGTCATGATCGCGTTGACCGGCGAGTGCGTGCGCTCGCTGACCTTCGCCAGTCCCTCGGGCATGAGCCGGTCGAACGACCAGGCGAAGAAAGACCTGATCGGCATGAACGTGTTGGCGATCATCGACGGCAGCGCCCAGAACAGGAACGTGCCGAGGATCAGCACCGTCAGCATCGGGGTGTTGAAAACCAGCGCCGCCAGGAACTGATAGAAGGGCCCGGACGGGATCTTGTACGCGGGGCTCGGCAGGTTCAGCGCGTACACCAGGTTGTAGCCGGCGATCCGGAACAGCGCCTGAGCGCCGAGGATCAGCAGCACGACATCCCAGATCAGCGCGCCGAACATGATGTTGAGCTGGCGCCGCCGGTTCGAGGCACTCTTCAGCTCGCCCGGACATGTAGACCGACCAGAAGTTCCACATCATGAAGCCCTGGATGCGAGAACAGCGTCGGCAGGGTCGCGCTCATGTCACCCAGGTGCGGCGCGGCACTGCCCGCGTGGGCCTGGGAGATGATCTGCGCGGCGGTACCGCCGCCGAACTTCTGCGTTGACCGCGGTGAGGTGCGACAGGAAGCCGTGCTTGCTGCCAAAGCCCAGCACGATGAAGGCGAGGATCGTGCCGAGCATCGCGATGATGAAGGCTCCGTTTTGCCACCGGAACGTGGCCTTGGTCCCGCGGAGCAGGATCAGAGTCTGCAGCGCGACGATGGCCAGGGCCGCGATCAGGATCCAGGTCTTGTCGGTCTGGAAGGACGATCCCCAGCTGACAAACGAGTTGTTGTGGAACAGCACGCCGAGGGCGACCAGCGCCGGGCCGAGCGCGAAGACCGAGAAGAACTTGGCGAAGAAAGCCGCGCCGAAGAGGCCGCCGAAGATCATGGCGACGTTCGAGATCAGCGCCAGCGCCGGCGTGAGCACCCGGCTCACCCAGACGTAATCACCACCGACCCGCGGCATGCTCGACGCGAGCAGGGCGAACATGATCAGCACCGGGATGTTGATGATCAGCGTGATCAGCAGCACCCCGCTGGTGTTGGCGCCGGGGAACGCCACCAGGGTGAAGAAGATGGAGTAGGCGATGGTCGAGCCGATGGGAGCGGAGATGACGGCGTTGAAAATGGTCGCATCTACCGCCGAGGCCTCGCGGACAAGGCCGGTGCTATTGCGGACGAAAAGGTTGCCGGTTCGAGCCCCAGTTGTCACTACAGCGCCATCCTCACCACTGGACGAACACGTGCTATAGCACTATTTGAATCGGAGTCAAACACTCTGATCTCAGCAGTGTCAAGGAATTGTCTGGACCTTTAGTCCGGACGAAATACCACTTATCCACCGCCAATACGGGCGAATGGCCCAGGATTGGCTCTCGACGCCGCCCATCGCTACCGGGCACGCTGGAGGTGGCAGAAGGCGCGCTGGCGAGGATAAGGCGGCATAGGTGGCCAAGACGACGATCTACTTTGTCAGCGACCTGCACGGATCGAGCCTGTGCTTCCGCAAGTTCGTCAACGCGGCGCCGATCTACGGCGCGGACGTGCTCGTGCTCGGAGCCGACCTGACCGGGAAGGCCATCCAGCAGATCGAGCACCAGGCTGGCGGCCGGTGGGCCACCCGGTTCATCGGCACCGACTACGACGTCGAGGAAGGCGAGGAGCTGACCCGGCTGGAGAAGCTCATCGCCGATCACGGCTATTACCCCTACCGGGCCGAGCCCGGCGAGCTCGAAGCACTCCAGGACGAGGGAACGCTGGACGAGTTGTTCCTGCGCCTGATGACCGAACGGCTCACCCAGTGGCTGCAGATCGCCGACGAGCGGCTCCGGCCGCGCAAGACCCCGCTGTACTTCATGCTCGGCAACGACGACCCGCCCGAGCTCGCCGACCTGCTCGACGCGGCGCCGTGGGGCACGCACTGCGAGGGCAAAGTGATCTGGATTGACGACGACCACGAGATGCTCAGCTGGGGTTACTCGAACGTCACCCCGTGGCACACCTACCGCGAGCAGACGGAGGACGACCTGCGCGAGTCCATCGCGAAGGTCGCCGCCGAGCTAACCCGGCCCGAGCGCGCCATCTACAACCTGCATGTGCCGCCCTACGGCACCCAGCTCGACGAGGCGCCGAAGCTCGATGCCGGCCTGCAGGTGCAGGCGGTGCTCGGCCAGGTCCAGTACGTCCCGGTGGGCAGCACCGCCGTGCGCGACCTGATTACCGAGCGCCAGCCGCTGCTCGGCCTGCACGGCCACATCCACGAGTCCTCCGGGGTCCGCCGGCTGGGCCGCACGATGATCCTCAACCCGGGCAGCGACTACTCGACCGGCGCGCTGAATGGCGCGCTGGTCGTGCTCGACCGGGACAAGATCAGGGGCCACCAGCTGGTCCGCGGCTGACCGGCATGCTGCCGACCGGACCGCGGGGCCGGCGATGAGCGAGCCGGGCGAGGTACTGGTCGCCGTCGACGTCGGCACCTCGGGCGCCCGCGCCGCTGCGTTCAGGCTGACCGGGCAGCCCGCCGGACAGATCCGGTGCGCCTTCGGGACGCAGCTCCCGCGAGCGGAGTGGGCCGAGCAGGATGCCGCGCGCTGGCGCAGCGCCGCGCTGTCGGCGCTGCGCGGCCTGATCCGCCAGCTCGGACCGCGGCACCCGGTCCTGGCCATCGGCCTGACCGGCCAGTGCCCCTCGGTGGTGCCTGTCGACCGTCGCGGACGTCCGCTGCGGCCCGGCATCATCTACCGCGACAACCGGGCCACCGCGCAGGCACTGGCCGTTCGCGAGCAGTTCGGCGACGCCGAGCTGCACGCCAGGACCGGTCAGGTGCCGGCCGCTTTCCACACCAGCGCCAAGATCAGCTGGATCCGCGCGCACGAGCCGGACGTGTTCGCCGCCGCGAGCCTGTTCCTGCAGCCGTCGGAGTACGTGGCCCTGACCCTGACCGGCGAGCCGGTGACAGACTGGACGCTGGCCGGCGCGTCGGCGATGTTCGGCATCAGGACCCGGGCCTGGGACACCGAACTGCTCGCGACGGCGGGCGTCGACGCGGCACAGCTTCCGGAACCCCATCCGTCCTGGAACGTGGTCGGCAACGTGCGGCCGCCGATCGCGGCGCGCCTGGGCCTGGCCGGGCCTGTTCCGGTGGTCGCGGGCGCGGCCGACAGCCTTGCCTGCGCGCTCGGCGCCGGCCTGACCGCGCCGGGCCCGGTCAGCGAGATGGCCGGCAGCTCAAGCTGCCTGAACGCGCTGGTTCCCGAGCCGCTGCCCGACCTCGACATCGACAACTACGCCTCGCCCATGCGGCCGGACGGCTTCATTGCCGAGACGGGCATCAACACCGCCGGGCAGGCGGTGGACTGGGTTGCCGCGCTGTGTTACTCCGGCCGCCGCGGCGGCCCGCCGCCGCTGACTACGCGCGGCTGAACGACGAGGCGGCCGTCGTCCCGCCTGGTGCCGACGGCCTGCTGTTCATGCCGGTACTCGGCGACGGCGAGCGAGGCGAGCCCGGTCTGCGCGGCGCCGCCGTCGGGCTGTCACTGCGGCACGGCCGGGCCGCCTGGGCCAGGGCCGCGATGGAAGGTGTCGCGTTCGGCTTGCGCACACTGACCGAAACCCTGAGCCGGGACCGCGAGCCTGTCGC
Organism: uncultured Actinomycetota bacterium; assembly: GCA_963713585.1. Lineage (GTDB taxonomy): Bacteria > Actinomycetota > Actinomycetes > Streptosporangiales > Streptosporangiaceae > JAJYUU01. Next base: position 391,334 of record CAVQMG010000006.1, read on the forward strand.
CGACCTGCGCGTCTCCGGGCAGGCCGCGGCGCTGGAGACCTGGAACCAGATCAAGGCCGATGTGCTCGGCATCCCGGTGCTCCGGGCTCGCGCGGACGGGACGACGGCGGGAGTGGCGATGCTGGCCGGCATTGGCGCCGGCGTCTACAGCGGACCGGAGGAAGCCGTCGCCGCAGCCGGCCAGGTCACGCTGTGCTGCCCAGCTCCGGCAACCGGGACGCCTACGACGAGCTGTACCTGCGCTACCGCGCACTGCGGGCGTCCGGAGCCGCCCGCGGGCAGGTCGCCGGGGCCGGCCAGCGGCAGCCAGCATGAGACTCATGTCGCGACATCGCCCTCGATTTCCCGCGCAGGCATGTGGCAGCATGTGGCTAGGGGGACGCCGGCGCACTGCCCGGGCCCGGGGCCGTCGTCAGCTGAAGGGCCCGCGATCCGGCGGAAGGGTGCGTGCCATGCCAGTCGTGCGGGCCAACGGGCTGGATATCCATTACCGGATCGACGGCGACGGCCCGGAGACGCTGCTGCTGATCAACGGCGTCGGCGATGACCTGGAGGGCTGGGGGCTGCAGCGCGACGAGCTAGCTGCCGCAGGCCTGCGAGTGGTGACCTTCGATAACCGCGGCTGCGGCACGTCCAGCCATCCGCCCGGCCCCTACACCAGCGCGCAGATGGCCGCCGATGCCCGGGCACTGGCCTGCCAGCTCGGCCTGGTGCCACTGCACCTGTGCGGGGTATCGATGGGCGGCTGCATCGCGCTGGAGTACGCAGCCAGCTGGCCGCAGGACTTGCTGTCGGTCGTCCTGGCCAGCACCTATGCCGTCGCGGACCCGCTGACTCAGGCGGCGTTCCAGTCGTGGGCGGACGTGGCGCTGGCGGCCGGGATGCCGGTCATGATGCGTCAGCAGGCGCCGTGGGTCTTCGGCAGCGAGTTCTACGCGACTCAGCCAGGCACTCTCACCCAGTTCCTGGCCGAGATGGACCAGACCACCCAGTCGGCCGCCTCGTTCGCCGCGCAGATCGCCGCCCTGGTCAGCCATGACTGCCAGGCCCGGCTCAACTCGGTCACCATGCCCGCGCTGGTGCTGGCATCCGATGACGACATCGTCATCAAGCCTGCCTTGTCCCGGCAGCTGTTCGAGGGGCTGCCACGGGCTACCTGGCAGCTGTTGTCCGGCGGGCACGCAACTTTCCTCGAGGACCCGCCGCACTGGAACGCCGCGGTCCTGGCCTTCATCGACCAGCACAGGATGCACGGCTCAGCGCCGGACGCACAGTAACGCCGGACCGACAGTAAGGACGCGCGATGGCACTCTCGTTTACCGGCACCTTCGGCACCGCCAAGCCGATTATCGCGATGATGCACTTCCCCGGCCTGCCCGGCCGGCCCTGGCATGACCGCACGGCCGGGCGGGGCAAGCTGGTCGACGTGCTGGGCCGGGATCTGGCGGTGCTGCAGGAGGCGGGCGTGGACGGCCTGCTGTTCTGCAACGAGGGCGACGTGCCGTATCAGCTCGCCGTCGGCCCTGAGATACCGGCGGCGATGGCCGGGGTGATCGGTGAACTGCTGCGCGACATCAGGATCCCGTTCGGCGTCAACATCCTGTGGGATCCGCGCGCGAGCCTGGCACTGGCCCGCGCCACCGGCGCGGTATTCATCCGCGAGGTGCTGACCGGCGTCTACGAGAGCGACCTCGGCATGATCGCGCCGGACATCGGCAACATCGCCAGTTACCGGGACGCCATCGGCGCCAGCGACGTCGCGCTGTTCGACAACATCTCACCCGAATTCGCCAGCGCACTCGGCAGCCGCGGCATAGCCGACCGGGCCAGGGGCGCTGCGTTCCTCGGTGCCGACGCGATCCTGATCAGCGGGCCAGCCGCGGGGGTGCCGTTCGCGATGGCCGACCTGGTGGCCGCCAAGCAGGCGGTACCTGAGGCCAACATCATCGCCAACACCGGGGTACGAGCCGAGACAGTCGGCGAGATCCTGACCGTTGCCGATGGCGTCATCGTCGGCACGGGCCTGAAGCACGAGGGCATCACCTGGAACGCGGTCGAGCCGGCCAGGGCACACCGGCTGATGGACGCGGCCAGGGCGGCCAGGACCTAGGTCCGCGACCCGCACGATGCCAGCGCCAGGCGGCCGGGCCCGCCCGTCAGCGTCACGCCCGCTGGTCGCTGCTGTCGACGCTGGCACGACCGGGGCGCGCGCGATCGCCTACGACCTCGAAGGCAGGCTGATCGCGGAGATTCGCCGCCCGTATCCGACCCGGTCACCGCGGCCTGGCTGGGCCGAGCAGGATGCGCAGGACTGGGCGCATGGTGCCGCGTCGGCGCTGCAGCAGCTAGCCGGCCGGGTCCGCCGGTCCGGCCAGATTGCGGCGATCGGGCTGACCGGCCAGTGCCCGACGATGGTCGTCGCGGACAGCGCGGCCAGGCCGCTGCGCGCCGGGATGCTGTACCGGGACAACCGGGCGGTGGCACAGGCGCTCCAGCTGCGCGATCGCTTCGGTGACCGCATGCTGCATGAGCGCACCGGGCACGTGCCCGAGGCCTTCCACGTGGGGCCTAAGCTGCTCTGGCTGCGCGAGTACGAGCCGGACGTCTTCGCCCGCACCCGGCTGGTGCTGCAGCCCAGGGACGTGGTGCTGCACCGGCTGGCCGGCGTGCTGGCGACCGACGAGACGCACGCGAACAGCACGCTGTTCTTCGGACTGCGCGAGCGAGCGTGGGATCAGCAGCTGCTGGGCGGGGCCGGGCTGAGCCAGTCATTGTTTCCCGGCGTCCTGCCGCCGTGGCAGCAGGCTGCCGGGCTGCCGGCCAGCGCCGCGGCCGAGTTCGGCCTGACCGCGGGCATCCCGCTGGTGATCGGGTCGGCCGACAGTCAGTGCGCGGCGTTCGGCGCCGGGGTCACCGGGCCGGGACCAGTTAGCGAGATGGCCGGGGCATCGTCCTGCCTCAACTCCGTCGTGCTGAGCCCGCTGGCCGACCTGCGGGTGACGCACTACAGCCACGTGGTGCCCGGCTGTTTCTGCACCGAGCTCGGCGTCAATACGACCGGCGCGGCCGTCGCCTGGGCCGTGCGCGTGCTGGGCTTCGCCTCCTTCGCCGAGCTGGCGGCGGCCGCCGGGCTCGCGCGGCGGCGGCTGCAGCGCGGTGCTGGCGCCGGCGTGAGCGCCGCGGACGCCGCGCCGCTGTTCCTGCCCTACCTCGGTGACGGGGACCGCGACGACCCGGATGTCCGGGGCGCCTTCGTCGGCCTGTCGGAGCGGCATGACCGGGCCACGCTCGCGTTCGCCGTTCTGGAGGGGATCGCGCTGAGCGTGCACTCGGCACTGGCCGTCCTAGCGCAGGCCGGCTCGCCAGTGTCGCAGCTGCGGGTGGGCGGCGGCGGGTCACGGATCAGCGAGACCGGCCAGATCAAGGCGGACCTGCTGGGCTGCCCGGTGGCCCACCTGGACATCGACCCGGCCGGATTCGGCGCGGCGATGCTCGCCGCCGGCGCGGCCGGCCTGGCCGAGGAAGCCGCCGGCGCCATCGGCTCCGCGGTAAGCCGGGCCCGGCACTTCACCCCGTCCCGGCGGGGCAGCGAGTTCGAGCGCGACCGGGCCGCCTGGTTCGACCAGGTGCGCGCCAGCGCCGCCGTGCACAGTCCGCAGGAGGAAAGATGACCAGTTACCGGCTCGGGATCAACACCTGCTTCGCGGTCAAGCGATGGCCGCAGCCGCAGGACTGGGCCGCCGTGGTCCGGGACGAGCTCGGCCTGGATCTGGTCCAGCACAGTCTCGACCTGGTCGAGCTCGACCCGGTGAGCGACCTGGCAGGCCAGGCCGGTCAGGTGCGGGATGCCTGCGCGACGGCGGGCCTGACCCTGCACTCGACCTTCACCGGCCTGGCGGCGTATTCGTCGAACCTGCTGCTGCACCCCGATGCGGCCGCCAGGGACCGGGCCCGCGGCTGGTACCGGCGGGCACTGGACTTCACCGCGGCCGCCGGCGCGACGTCGACGGGTGGCCACCTCGGCGCCTACAGCGTCAGTGACTGGCGTGATCCGGCCCGGCGCCAGCAACTGCGGGACGAGCTCGGCGACTCGCTCGCCAGCCTGGCCGCCTACGCACGTGAACTGGGCCTGACCAGCCTGATGGCGGAGAACCTGGCGGCAGCGCGGGAGCCCGCGACGATCGCGCAGCTGTCATCGCTGCTGACCGACGGGGACTCCGGACACGTCCCGATCCGGCTGTGCCTGGACGTGGGCCACCAGTGCGTGCCGGGCACCTCCGGCCCGGACCGGGACCCGTACGCGTGGCTCGGGCAGCTCGGCTCGCGGGCGCCGGTCGTGCAGTTGCAGCAAGCCGACGGCCAGGCCGACCATCACTGGCCCTTCACGGCGCAGACCAACGCCCGCGGCATCATCGACGCGTCACGGGTACTGGCCGCACTGGACGCATCGGGCGCGACCGAGGTCGCGCTCGTGCTGGAGGTCATCCCGCCGTTCGAGCAGGACGATGACGAGGTGCTCGCCGATCTGCGCGAATCTGCGGCCTACTGGCGCGACGCGCTCGAGCACCACGCCGCGAGCCGGCCTTAGCTGCCCAGGGCTCCGGGGTTGTCCGGCACGTCGATGGCGTGTTCTTGCAGCGCCGCCAGCGGCACGATCTGCAGAGCCCGCTCATGGGTTGAGGCCAGCACCACGTGCGCGGCAGCGCCATCCCGGTGCGCTCGCAGCCAGTTCGCCGCGGTCACGCACCAGCGGTCTCCCGGTACCAGGCCGGGGAAATCGTACTGCGGCATCGGGGTACTCAGGTCGTTGCCGATGCCGCGCTGGTGCGCGAGGAACTCGGCGGTGACAACCGCGCAGATCGTGTGGCTGCCCTGGTCCTCCGGCCCGGACGTACAGCAGCCGTCCCGGTAGAACCCGGTCACCGGGTCTGTACCGCACGGCTCAAGCTCCCCGCCCAGCACATTGCGATCGCCCATGCCAGCAGTATCGGGGGCCGGGCTGCCGCTCACAAGGACGCACCAGCCGGGCTCGCCTCGAGCAGCACGCCCGGGTTGAGCAAGCCGCGCGGATCGAAGGCAGCCTTGACCGATCGCATGACGGCGATCTCGGCCGGGCTGCGCGACAGCTCCAGCCAGCGCGCCTTGGCCCGGCCGACCCCGTGTTCTGAACTGATCGAGCCGCCGAGGCTGGCGACCAGAGTCAGCACCGCATCGGCGGCTTCCTCGGACCGGTCGGCCGCCCCCATGACGTTAACGTGCAGGTTCGCCTCGGCCAGATGACCGAAGATCACCAGGGCGGCATCCGGCCTGACGGCAGCGATGACGTCCGGCAGCCGCGTGACCAGTTCGGCGAGACGGTCAGACGGCACCGACACGTCCAGTTTCACCGGCTGGCCGGCCGTGCTGATGGCTTCGGCGTGGCTCTCGCGCAGCTGCCAGAGCCGGGCCCGGTCGGCCGGCGACGACGCCACCGTCGCATCGAGCACCTGCTCGCACTTCCCGAGCGCGGTCAGCAGGTCATCCAGCGGATCGGCGTCGGCGGCAAGCTCGACGAGCACCCACGCCTCGCCGCCGGCGTCCGCCAGCGGCACCGGGACGCCCAGGTATCCGGCGGTGAGCGTCAGACCGGGCCGGAAGCAGATCTCGGCCGCGCACAGGCCGGGCAGCTCGCTTCGCAGCTCCGCCAGCAGGTCAACGGCCTCGCTGGTGCCGGCCACCGCGATCAGCGCGACCGCGCGGGCCTGATCCGCAGGCACGAGCCGCAGCCGCAGCCGGGTCACCACGGCCAGCGTGCCCTCCGACCCGGCCAGCAGGTGCCCGATGTCGTAGCCAGTGCTGTCCTTGGCCGGCGCGTCCAGCCGGGAGATCACCCGGCCGTCGATGAGCACCGCCTCCACCCCGGCGACCTGCTCGCGCATGCTCCCATAGCGCAGCACCCGGATCCCGCCCGCGTTCGTGGCCAGCATGCCGCCCACTGTGGCCGAATCACGCGCGGCCAGATCGACACCGAAGTCCAGGCCCGCAGCCCGCGCGTGCGCGGCCAGCACCGCCAGCCTGATCCCGGCACCGGCGGTGACCTGACCCGATACCCGCGACACCGCGCCGAGCTCGGTCAGCCGGGTGGTCGCCAGCAGGACCGGGAGGCGGTCACGCTGCGCGGGATCGGGAATGCCGCCGCCGACCAGGCCGGTGTTACCGCCCTGCACGACCACCGGCACGTCCGCGTCCGCGCAGGCGGCCAGCACCTGCGCCACCTGGCCAGTGTCGGCCGGCCGGACCACCGCACGCGCGGTACCGGTGAAGCGGCCGGTCCAGTCGGTCTCGTACGAGGCGCGCAGGTCTGCGTCGGTCAGCACATGCGCGGACCCGACCGCGGCCAGCAGCGCTGCCTCCAGCGTCAAGACAGAACCCGCAGCCGCACCGTCTGGTCCATCTCCCGCAGCCGGGCCAGCACGGCGTCCGGA